>NZ_JBFTPP010000005.1:0-561438 GCF_056398545.1 Terrabacter sp. 01T434 | reverse complement strand
GGAAACCCCGACCCGCAGCCTCCCGGCCCGACTCGGGCCGGACTCACACCAGGAGCAGTCACCATGGGCGTCGCCACCTCGAAGAAGCACGGCAAGAAGACCACCTCGGGCAAGGTCCTGGCCTCGGTGGCGCTCGTGGCCGCCGCGGCGGGAGTCGCCGGCCTGGGCACCTACGGCTCGTTCACCTCGACGACCTCGGCCAGCGCCTCGGTCACCGCCGGCACCGTCAAGGTCGCGCTCGGCCCGGACGGGACGACCAACCGGTTCTCGGTCGCCGCGACCGGCCTCGTCCCCGGTGACACGATCCAGCGCGCCGTCACCTTGAGCAACACCGGCAACCAGAGCCTGGCCTCGCTGAGCCTGACCACCTCGGCGCCGACGACCTCGAGCAAGCTCGACACCGACGCCACGAACGGCCTGCAGCTGAGCATCGACTCCTGCTCCAGCGCCTGGACCGAGGCAGGCACCGCACCGGCCTACACCTACACCTGCTCGGGCACCACCAAGACCGTGCTGTCCTCGCAGAAGGTCATCGGCGCCAACGTCGCGCTGGCCAACCTTGCCGCACTCACCAACGGCCAGACCGACAACCTGCGCGTCAACCTCGCCTTCCCGGTTGCCGCGGACAACACCTTCCAGGGCCAGTCCAGCGTCATCAACTTCGACTTCACCGGCACCCAGCGCGCCGCCACCAACCGCTGACACCAGCGGAGCGCACCGGCTCCCGCCGCACGAGCGCTGGGTGCAGAGAACTGTAGACAACTCAGAGGAGACCGATGTCGACGAACCTGGCGGTGGCAGGGCGGTTCCTGTGGCGTCTGGCGACAAGGCTGCTCCTCCTCGCTGCCGTCCTGTCGTTCCTCGTGGTCGCCTTGGGGCCGCGGGTCCTGGGCTATCGCACCGCCACGATGCTCACCGGCTCGATGTCCCCGATGATCAACCCGGGTGACGTCATCGTCAGCACGCCGAAGCCGGCGAGCGAGGTGAAGGTCGGTGACGTCCTCAGCTACTACATCCCGGTCGAGGACCACCGCGTCGAGACCCACCGGGTCGTCAAGGTCACGAAGGACGCCAACGGACGCCTGGCGATCGTCACGAAGGGTGACGCGAACGCCAAGGCAGACCCCTGGGTCGCCACGCTCGAGGGCGACACGGTGTGGGAGACCCGCGCCGTCGTCCCGCACGCCGGTAGCGTGATCCGCGTGCTGCGTGAGCCGTTCGTCCAGACCTACGTGCTCTGGGGCGCGCTGGGACTGCTCATGGTCGTCGCGCTGCGCCGCATCTGGTCGCCGTCGCCGGCATTCGATGTCGAGGTGCTCGACGAGCTCGCTGACGAGCTGGGCAGTGTCGACGCCGCGCACGCGTTCGCCCGCACGTTCAAGGACCTCATCGACATCCGGGTGCAACGGATCGTGGAGGCCGTCGCCGCCGACGACACGAAAGACGTGGTGGAGGCCGGATTCAGTCTCGAGGTCACGGCCGCCACGGTGGGGGCCGTGCGTCTCTCGGAGTGCAGCCACGCTGTCACCTCCGCTGTCGAGGCCGGCAACCGCCGGCGTGCCCGACGCGCCCTGCGCTCCCTGCGCCGAGCTGCGGCGCCGACGGCCAGGGCCCTGGACGCCGTGCTCCGTGATGTGCAGGTCCCGACGTCCGTGCTCACCCCGGGGGTCAGCACCAAGGTGGAGGCCTGACGTGCGCCTCCCGCGTCGACTCCTCGCGGCGTCTCTCCTGCTTCTCCTCGGGATCGGTGCGCCGGCAGCCGCATGGGCAGCCTTTACGGCCAAGGCATCCGGCACCGCGAGCGCTGCGACCCTGACGCTGCAGGCCCCGGCCACCGCCGACGTCACGTTCACCTGCCCAAAGAACAACGCGAACAAGAGCATCGGCGGCGTCTCGATCACCGGCTGGGCCGAGGTCACGGGCGCCACGAGCTACGTGATCCTGCTGACAACGCCAGCCGGCCCCACGGCGACAACGACGGCGACGGGATCCTCCCCGCAGAGTCTGGTGGTCGACCGCTTCCCGAACAAGGGCACATGGACGCTGACGATCGTGGCACGAGTGGGCACGTGGACGGGACCCGCGTTGTCCCAGAGCAACAACTGCTGAGCCCGATCACACCAATCCGGCTGATGTCCTTGGGCTGGTTCAGTTCCGGTCGCGCAGCTCAGTCCACCACGCCGCCGCGGCGGCGCGGCCGCGATGGCCCGACTGCTCGTAGACGGAGCCGAGGTGCTTGCGCACGGTGCGCTCCGTGATGCCCAGCCGACGGGCGATGCGAACATTGGTCCAGCCGGCCGCAGCGAGAGTGAGCACCTCGGCCTCGCGTTGGGTGGGGCGGTAGCCGGCGCTCAGCGCCGCCGCGGGCAGCAGCGCCTTGTCGACGATTCCGGCGGTTGGGTCGGGGTGCTCGGTGCGAAGCAGCGCCGTGGTGGCCTCGAGAGCCGCCCGGAAGGTCAGCGCCGCCACGAGCGGCCGCTGGATCTGCTCGATGATCTCGACGTCGTCCGCTCGGAAGTCCGTATGCGTGCGGTGGGCTCCGAGGAACGTGACGGCCGTTGGTGACTGGTGCAGCATGGCGGCGATCGGGTAGCGGCCGTCGGCATGTCCATGCATACGCTCGTAGACGTCGGTGTGCCAGAACTCCCGAATCGACAGGAGATCACTGACCCGCGTCGCGTGGTCGGTCGAGAGCGTGAGGATCGCCGGGTGCTGGTCGGCGACCTCGGCTGCGAGACGGCCCATCTCGGCGGTGACGGGCCGCGACCCGTGCACGTCGACGGACACGTCGATGCCGCTGCGGCCGAGGTTCAGCCGCGTCAGTCCCACGCCGGCGTCCGCGCGCAGCACGGCCATGACGTCGGCCAGCAGCGGCGACAACGGCTCACCGCGAGCCGCGGCGACGGCGAGGTCGCGCGCAGTGGCGGCCGCCGCCACTCGTCGCAGGTCCGCCATCCGTTCTCCCCCCGCGGTGCCCGCGCCTGAACATCAGCCGTCGTCTTGATCGGCTCGGCCACGACAGGTGTCAAGGTGTCGGAAGAGACACTCGTGCCGTGTGGAGCCGTTCTTCACAATGGCACGAAGGGGGACATCCGTGGCGGAAATGGCGACGTTCGGCGGTGGGAGGCCGAGCGGTTGCCACGCCGCGGGACATGTCGCCGGGATAGGGGCAGCAGCCCGTCAGGCACCCTCGCGTGAGGGTGCCTGACGGGCTGGGGGTCGACTGGCGCCGTCAGTCGCGCGGGCCCTTGCGGTGGGGCTTGGCCGGGCCGGAACGGCTGCCCCGCTCGTGCGACTCGCTCAGCTCGATGAGCTGGCCGGAGATGCGGGTCGACCGCAGCTTGTCCCAGGTGCCCGGCGGGAGCGTCGCGGGCAGCTCGACCAATGAGTGGTCGGCGCGGATGTCGATGTGGCCGAAGTCCTGCCGACCGAGGCCGCCCTCGTTGGCGAGGGCGCCGACGATCTGTCGCGGCTCGACCCGGTGGCGACGCCCCACGGCGATCCGGTACGTCGCCATGGGGCCCGAGGCGCCACGCCGTGGCCCCCGGTCACCGCGCTCGCCGCGATCGCCTCGGTCGGCGCGGTCTCCGCGCCCCGACCGCGGGCCCCGGTCGTCACGACGATCGCGCGGGCCGCGGTCGTCGAACGTCCTTGCCGGCCGGACCTGTTCAGGGTCGAGCAACATCGGCTCGTCGCCCTGCATCACGACCGCCAGCGCCGCAGCCACGTCGACCTCGGGCACGTTGTACTCGTTGACGTAGTGCGCCACGACGTCGCGGAAGGCCTCGATCCGGTCGGTCGTCAGAGCCGCCGTGATGGCGTCGTCGAAGCGGGTCAGGCGCGTGGCGTTGATGTCCTCGACGCTCGGCATCGTCATGGGGACGAGCGATTGGCGCGTGGCCTTCTCGATCGCCTTGAGCAGGTGGCGCTCTCGCGGCGTCACGAAGGAGATCGCGTCACCGCTGCGCCCCGCGCGACCGGTGCGGCCGATGCGGTGCACGTAGGACTCGGTGTCGGTCGGGATGTCGTAGTTGACGACGTGGCTGATCCGCTCGACGTCGAGCCCGCGCGCGGCGACGTCGGTGGCGACGAGGATGTCGAGCTTGCCCGACTTCAGCTGGTCGACGGTGCGCTCGCGCTGGTTCTGCGCGATGTCGCCGTTGATCGCCATCGCCGAGAAGCCCCGCGCCCGCAGCTTCTCCGCAAGGGTCTCGGTCTCGTTCTTGGTGCGGACGAAGACGATCATCCCCTCGAAGTTCTCCACCTCGAGGATGCGTGTCAGGGCATCGACCTTCTGCGGGTAGCTGACCGTCAGGTAGCGCTGCGTGATGTTCGGCGCCGTCGAGGTCTTGGACTTGACGGTGATCTCGACGGGGTCCTGGAGGTACTTCTTCGAGATGCGGCGGATCTGCGACGGCATCGTCGCTGAGAAGAGCGCGACGTGCTTGTCGTCCGGGGTGTCGGCGAGGATCGTCTCCACGTCGTCGGCGAAGCCCATCTTGAGCATCTCGTCGGCCTCGTCGAGCACGAGGAAGCGCAGCTCGCTGAGGTCCAGCGTGCCCTTCTCGAGGTGGTCCATGATGCGGCCCGGTGTGCCCACGACGATGTGGACTCCGCGGCGCAGCGCACTCAGCTGCACGCCGTACGCCTGCCCGCCGTAGACGGGCAGCACGTGCACGCCCTTGAGGTGGGCGGCATACCGCTCGAAGGCCTCGCACACCTGCAGGGCGAGCTCACGCGTGGGGGCGAGGACGAGCGCCTGCGGCTTCTTTTGCCTGAGGTCGAGCTGGCTGAGGATGGGCAGGGCGAAGGCGGCTGTCTTGCCGGTGCCGGTCTGCGCGAGCCCGACGACGTGGCGTCCTTCGAGCAGCGCCGGGATCGTCGCGGCCTGGATCGGCGACGGGTACTCGTAGCCGACGTCGCGCAGCGCCTTGAGCACCTTGTCGTCGAGACCGAGGTCGGCGAAGCTCACCTGGTCCGGCTGGGTTGCGTCCGCGGCGTCCGCGACGGAATCGGGTGCTTCGGACTGCATGCTCTGCTCACTCACCCCCCTGACGGTAGTGCGTCAGGCGGGGTGCGCGACATTCCTCTGCCCGGGCAGGGTCAGGCGGTGGCGCCGACGGGCTCGTCGACCTTGGCGGCCAGTGCGTCGAGGAGAGCGCTCAGCTCGGCGCGGCGCTCGTCGGTGACGTCGAGCTCACCCACGGGGGAGACGTCCTGGGTGAAGACGAGACCGGTCGCGCCGACGACGTCGGCCTTGACGTGCTGGAGGACCTTCGTGAGGTCGGCGGTGGCGTCGCTCGCGCCGCTCCAGCCGTAGCCGACGAGGGCGATGGGCTTCGCGTCCCACTCGGCGAAGAGGTAGTCGATGGCGTTCTTGATCGGGGCCGGGAAGCTGCGGTTGTACTGCGGCGTCACGACGACGATCGCGTCGGACTCGAAGACCTTCGAGGCCCAGTCCTTGGTGTGCGGCTTGGCGTAGTTGCCGTTGCGCGGCATGTCCTCCTCGTCGAAGAACGGCAGAGAAGACAGGTCGAGCAGCTCGACCTCCCACTCGCTCGAGGGCGCTTGAGAGGCGACCCACTCGGCGACCTTGGGGCCGATGCGGCCGGGGCGGGTGCTGGAGACGACGATACGAAGTTGCTTCACGCTTCAACCAACTATCACGGGCGGCCGGGCATTCCCCCCGCCGCCCCTTCGCCGTATGGCGAAAGTCACGGAGGTGGGACTGGCACGTATCAGCTCCGAGGGCTGCTCGTCGGGACGACGGTATCCAGCTGCCACCACCGCGCGGGGGCAGACCCGAGCGTCACTTGCGCAGGCCGGTGGCCCAGGCGTTGTATGCGGTGCACTGCACGATCCCGATGCCACACAGGTCGTTGATGTTGCCGCCCGGGCTGTAGGCGACGTACTGCATTTGAAAGTCCCCGTCCTTGGTGTACCCGAGGAGCTTCAGCTCGATGAACCCCATGATGTTGTACGTGGTGTTGGCGCCATGACCATCGATGGCGTCGTAGACGGGGTAGGCGAATACCCGGCCAAGGGCTGCGTCCAGGGCACTGGTGATGTTGTTCGAGTTGATCTTGTTGCCTGGGGCTCCGTCGGCTGCTACATGGGGAGGCGTTCCCGCCAGGGTGAGGTCGCTCAGACAGCCTTGGGAGATGGACTTGGCGATGTCGGGGACGCTGACCCCGTTCCCGCAGGCCAGCCACCCCCAGTTTCCGGAGCCGTTCCCGGTGCTGCATGCTGCGTTCCACACCTTGTCCGACGCGATGGTTTCCGTTCGGTACGGGAGACCGTTGGCTGCGTCTGAGGTCGCGTCGCTGGCGATGGCCTGTGCCTGCATGTTGCAGATTGCGAAGGGAAACACGCCATTGACCCTGTTAGCCACGCCAAGCGCCGCGCTGCCGTCGCGCGATGCAGTCACGGACGGAATTCCGACGATCTGGCCCAAGCTCGTGGGGACCGCCCGGGTGACGGTGACCGTCGCCTTCAGCATCCCGGTGTCACTGGGAAGCCCTGCCGCGTCCAGACATGCGAGCGTGACGGTCACGTTGATGCCGGTGTCCGTGCTGAGGCCGAAGGGACCGTTGACGTTGACCATTGACTTGGCGATGGTCAACGCTTGGCCATTGTCGTTGTTGACGATGGTCCGACAGGTGTTCGGTACCGTCGGCGCGGCGTCGATGGCGTTGCGCTTCGCGTCGACGATCGCCAGGGCTGCGCTGTCGGCTCCAGCGCTGAACGCCATCGCCTGTGAGTAGGCGTTGCCGAAATCCGCAGTGAAGGCGGCCAACGTCAAGATCGGGATGGTCAGGAGCGTGACCACGACGGCCACGGCTCCGCGCTCACCGCGTAGGGGCCAGTTTCTCAGCTGTACTCGCACTGGAACACCCCCTTACCGGTGAGGGTGATGGGACTCAGGTAGGGCAGTGGGAATGGCGGTGATGACACGTACGAGGCGACCACCGTCAGTTGCTGGGTCGCCGAGGATTTCGTACACGGCGTGTTCGTGCTCGTTGCGCACGTGGCGGCCGGATCGCTTGTGGGCGCCGTCACGGTCACCACGACCGACCCGCTGTTCAGGCCGACAGCCCCGTTGGTGATGGCGGTGGTCAGCCTGGTCGAGATGGCGCTGCAAGACAGACCGGCTCCTGCGAGGTTCGGCACGACCCCGGCTCGGGCAGCGTCGCGGGCGGCGTTGTTGAGGGCGATCTGTTGGGAGAAGACGAAGCCGAAGTCGAGAATCCCGCCAAGGACGAGGACCAGGATCGGCGCGATCAGGGCGAACTCGACCGCCGACGCGCCCCGGTCGGATTTTCGTCCCCGCAGATGGCGCTTGATAGCCATGCCTTCGTGCCTCCCAACTGGCCGGCGCCACCCCTTTAGGAGGCCCGACACTCATGATGGCCGACGGACGACGACCGAATGGGTCAAACCGACTAAACCGTAGGAAACGCAAGCAAGCGCCCCACTGCGACGTCGGCGGCCGCCACCTCGGCTCGCACGGCAGGCCGGCGTCGGGAGCTGGCCGGCATGCACTCCGCCCGCCTCCCCACGAGAGGGAGGCGGGCGGCATACGTGGTCGGGCGGTGGGGACCGCGCGGGAAGGTCACATGATCAGCTGGCCGACATGCCCGTCTTGATGAGGTCCATGACCGAGCTGTCGGCGAGGGTCGTCACGTCGCCGACCTCGCGGCCCTCGGCGACGTCGCGCAGCAGGCGGCGCATGATCTTGCCGGAGCGGGTCTTCGGCAGCTCGCTGACGATCATGATCGAGCGGGGCTTTGCGATCGGGCCGATCTCCTTGGCCACGTGGTTGCGCAGCTCCTGGACGAGGTCCTTGCCCTCGCCCGGCTCGTCGGCCTCCTCGACGAACTCCTGGCGCAGGATGACGAAGGCGCACACGGCCTGACCGGTCGTCTCGTCGTTCGCTCCGACGACCGCGGCCTCGGCGACCTTCGGGTGCGAGACGAGCGCCGACTCGATCTCGGCGGTCGAGAGGCGGTGGCCCGAGACGTTCATGACGTCGTCGACGCGGCCGAGCAGCCAGATGTTGCCGCCGGCGTCGTACTTCGCACCGTCGCCGGCGAAGTAGTACTTCTCGCCGAACCGCGACCAGTACGTCTCCTTGTAGCGCTCCGGGTCGCCCCAGATGCCGCGCAGCATCGACGGCCACGGCTTCGTCAGCACGAGGTAGCCGACCTGCTCGGGCGTCGTGAACGGCTGCCCCTCGTCGTCGAGGATCTCGGCGCTGATGCCGGGGATCGGCTTCTGCGCCGAGCCGGGCTCGAGCGTCGTGACGCCGGGCAGCGGGCTGATCATGATCGCGCCGGTCTCGGTCTGCCACCACGTGTCGACGATCGGGGCCCGGCCGCCGCCGATGTGCTTGTGGTACCAGAGCCACGCCTCGGGGTTGATCGGCTCGCCGACCGATCCGAGCAGTCGCAGCGAGCTCATGTCGAACTTCGCCGGGATGTCGGCGCCCCACTTCATGAAGGTGCGCACGGCGGTCGGGGCCGTGTAGAGGATCGAGACCTTGTAGTCCTGGATGATCTCCCACCAGCGGCCCTGGTGCGGGGTGTCGGGGGTGCCCTCGTACATCACCTGCGTGACGCCGTTGGTGAGCGGCCCGTAGACGATGTACGAGTGACCGGTGACCCAGCCGATGTCGGCGGTGCACCAGTAGACGTCGGTGTCGCGGTGCACGTCGTGGACGACGGCGTTCGTGTAGGCCGCCTGGGTCAGGTAACCACCGGTCGTGTGGAAGATGCCCTTCGGCTTCCCCGTGGTTCCCGAGGTGTAGAGGATGAAGAGCGGGTGCTCGGCCTCGAACGCCTGCGCCTCGTGGGTCGGGGCCGCCTTCTCGAGGGCCTCGTGCCACCAGACGTCGCGGTCGTTCCACGCCGTGTCCTGGCCGGTGCGCCTGACGACGAGCACGTGCTCGACCGACGTGTCGCCGTGGTCGAGGGCCGCGTCGACGGCCGGCTTGAGGGCCGAGGGCGCGCCGCGTCGGTAGCCACCGTCGGAGGTGATGACGACCTTCGCCTCGGCGTCGTTGATCCGCGAGTGGAGCGCCTCGGCGGAGAAGCCGCCGAAGACGACGGAGTGCGGGGCGCCGAGACGGGCGCACGCGAGCATCGCGACAGCGGCCTCCGGGATCATCGGCAGGTAGATGGCGACGGTGTCGCCCTTGCCGACGCCGAGGTCGGCGAGGGCGTTCGCGGCGCGCTGGACCTCGGCGTGCAGGTCGGCGTACGTGATGTCTCGGGTGTCGCCCTCGGGCTCACCGACGAAGTGGATCGCCACCTTGTCGCCGCGACCGGCCTCGACGTGGCGGTCGACGGCGTTGACGCACGCGTTGAGCTCGCCGTCGGCGAACCACTTCGCGAAGGGCGGGTTGCTCCAGTCGAGCGACTGCGTGAACGGCGTGCTCCACGTGAGGTACGTCCGGGCCTGCTCGGCCCAGAAGCCCTCGTGGTCGGCCTCGGCCTGCTCGTAGAGGTCGGCCGTGCCGTTCGCCTGCGCGGCGAAGTCGGGCAGGGGCGGGAAGGTCTGTCCCTCGTGGACGAGGTTCTGGAGCGGCTCTTCGCTCACGGTGTCACCCTTTCGCATCGACGGTGGTGCGGTCGCGCCACCCGCGCACTCGGCGGCCGGGCAACGTGGTTGGCACAACTCAAACGCAGGCTAGTTCGCGCTTCAAGGGTGGAGTGAGGCGGGTCTCATCGCTACCCGCGAGTAGCCCGGCGAGCGGTCCCGCTCCGCGGACGAGCGGTCTGGCCTCCCAGCGTGCCAGAGGCCATCCGCGCGCGCTCGGGGAACGAAGATGAGGTGTGACCGACCGGACCTACCGCCTCGTCGTCCGCGCGGCCCTCGCGGTCTTCGCGGTCCTCGGCCTGCGCGTCGACGTGCGCGGCTCGGAGTACCTCCCGCGAGAGGGCGGCGCCGTCCTCGCCAGCAACCACGTCGGTTTCCTCGACTTCCTCTTCGTCGGGCTCATCGGGCGCAGGCGGGGCCGCTTCGTGCGGTTCCTCGCCAAGCACGGCGTCTTCACCCCTCCGGTCGTCGGCCGTGCCATGCGGGCCATGGGCCACGTCGCCGTCGACCGTGCGAACGGTGCGGTCGCCCTCCGCCACGCCGTCGCCCGGGCCCGCGCCGGGGAGGTCGTCGGGATCTTCCCCGAAGGGACGATCTCGCGCTCGTGGGAGCTGCGGCCGTTCCGCCCGGGGGCGGCTGCTGTCGCGACGTGGTGCGGGGTGCCGCTGCTGCCGGTCGCGGTGTGGGGCAGCCAACGCATCCACACCGTGGACGGTCGTCTCAGCCTGCGGCGCGGCACCGCCGTCACGATCCTTGTCGGCGAACCGCTGCAGCCGTCTCCCGATGCCGACCCGTATGTCGTCACCGAGCAGCTCCGCGCCCGCGTCGACAGCCTGCTCTCCGAGGCGATCGACACCCACCCCGACCGGCCGCGTGACGAGGCGGACCGCTGGTGGCTGCCTGCCTCGCGCGGCGGCACTGCACCTGCCCGCGACGAGGGGCTTCGGCTCGACGAGGAAAGCATGCGCAGAGCCGATCTCGCTGCGGAGGCGCGAATCCTGCGCTCTCGCAGAGGTTCTCGGGTCCGTCGCTCGGCCGTCCCCGGGCTGCCGCCTCAGTAGCTCATCCCCATCACCGCCCGCACCGTCGCGAGCGTCCGCTCGGCCACCTCGCCCGCGCGTGCGTTCCCATCGTGGAGCACCGACGTCACGTATGCCGGGTCGCGGGCGAGGTCGGCACGGCGGGCCCGATGCCCGGCCAGGGACTCGTTGACAGCCTCGGTGACGACCGCCTTGAGGCCCTGGGCGCCGCCGTCGCCGATGCGCTCGGCCACCGACTCGGGTGACTCGTCGAGGAAGAGCCCTGCGATCGTCAGGAGGTTGGCGACGGCGGGACGACCGTTGGGGTCGAACGTGATCCGCCGTTCCGAGTCGGTACGGGCCGTGCGAATCCGGGCAGCGGTCTCGTCAGCGCTGTCGCGCAGGTTGATGACGTTGCCCTTGCTCTTGCTCATCTTCGTGCCGTCCGTGCCGAGGAGGAGCGGGACCTCACTGAGCAGAGCCTCGGGCTCGGGGAAGACGCTGTGCCCTGCGGCATACCTCGTGTTGAAACGGCGGGCGATGGCGCGGGTCTGCTCGAGGTGCGGCAGCTGGTCGCGGCCGACCGGCACGATCCGGCTGTGGCAGAAGAGGATGTCAGCGGCCTGGTGCACCGGGTAGGTCAGGAGCAACCCCGACAGCGGACGACCGTCTGACAGGGCGAGCTCGTCCTTGACGGTCGGATTGCGCCGCAGCTCGGCATCCGTGACGAGCGACAGGAACGGCAGCATCAGCTGGTTGAGGGGCGGGACTGCGCTGTGCGTGAAGATCGTCGTGCGCGCAGGATCGAGGCCGGCGGCGAGGTAGTCCAGGACGAGACCTTGAACGTTGGCCCCCATCTCGCCGACCGAGTCGCGGTCGGTGATGACCTGGTAGTCAGCGATGACGACGAATGTCTCGACTCCCTTGTCCTGCAGGCGGACCCGGTTGCGCAGGCTGGCGAGGTAGTGACCGATGTGGAGCGGTCCGGTGGGTCGGTCGCCCGTGAGCATCCGGAAGCGCGCGGGGTCCTCGGCGGCGTGCTCGTCGATGAGGGCGTCAAGGACCGCGCTGCGGTCGCGGGCCGCGGCGTACGTCGCGCTCTCGTCGTACGCGCTTGCTTGCGTCGGTGCAGTGGCGGTGCTGGTGAGGGCGGTGCTGGTGAGGGTGGGGCTGGTGGACATGGTCTCTCCTGTCGTGGTGGAGACCCACGAGAGGGACCGACCGCATGCCCTGTCGCCAGGAGAAACGCGAGGAGCCGCCCGTGGGCGGCTCCGGATATCGGGTTGGTTCGACGGGCCGCCTCAGCTGGGCAGCCACCACGCGCGGATCGGTGCGACGGTCGAACTCATGTCACTCAGACTACGCGGCAGGCACGTGTCTGGCGACTGCAGCCATCGATCTGTGCGCGGGGAGTGCTGTCGTCGATGCGCCCACATGACGAAATCGGCACGGCAGCAGCGGAATTGAGCCTACGGATGATGTTGGCCTCCATCTCCGCCGAAGGGTTCCGCCCGCGTTGGATGTGGCTCGGTGTGACAACGAGGAGCGGGGCGAAAACTCTATGAACAGAACGTCGACGCAGTCATCGAGCGCGCAGGACGGTGTCTGCACGGCCACGGAGTGTTCCGGGTCGCATCACAGTGAGGTGGAACTATCAATGACGATATGTCCTTCCGCGGTCGGATCCGGCAGAGGCTCGAAGTTCTCAGCTGCCACGCATCCGACTTGGCGTCGGCGGTCCTCCTCCTGCTTCTCGATCGATGCGCTCCGGTCGCACCCGCGCGAGCTCAACCGTTGACGCGCCGGGCGACACGCCTGCAGCGTCAGCTCTGGATGACGCGCCCTTTCCGTCCAAGAGACGACGACGGTCGCGTCATCGCCCCCCATCGCTGAACTTCCGAGGAGACTCCGCATGCCTGATTCCCTGCCCACCCTCTCACCGCCCGAACCCCGCCTCGTTCCAGAAGCGCCGCCCCCGCGCTCGCACCCGAGCGGGCCAGTGGTCAGCGCGACCGTGGTTCGCCGAGTGTGCAGCGTGGTCTTCTGCGCCGGCCTGGTGTTCTTCGTCTACCTGTGGGCCCACGACGGCTCCCTGAGGCTCATGACGACCAAGACCGAAGGACCCCTGACCTACCCCGGCAAGCTCGCCGGGCTCATATCGGCCTATCTGATGATCGTGCAGGTCGTCCTGATGGCGCGTGTCCCGTGGGTCGAGCGCGCGTTCGGTCGGGACGGACTCGTGCGCATCCACCGCTTGACCGGCTTCACCTCGCTGAACCTGATGCTGGCGCACATCCTGCTCCTCACGCTCGGCTACATGGTCCGCGATGAGCGCACCGTCCTCGGATCGCTGTGGTGGATGATCGCGGACTGGCGAGGAATGATGCTGGCGACCCTCGGCACCGTGCTGCTGATCATGGTGGGAGTCACCTCGGGCCGAGCCGCCCGTAGACGTCTGCGGTACCACACCTGGCATCTGCTTCACCTCTACACGTTGCTCGGCATCGCACTCGTGGTGCCGCACATGATCTGGACGGGGAGCGAGTTCAGGCCGCACTGGGCCCAGATGATGCTGGTCGCTCTCTACGCAGCTGCTGTCTGTGCCCTTCTCGTCTTCCGTCTGGCCATGCCCCTGTTGCACTCCGTGCGGCACCAGGTGGTCGTCGAGCGCGTGGTCGAGGACGTCCCCGGCAACGTCTCCGTCCATCTGCGCGGTGTCGGCCTGGCCAGGCTCCGGCCGCAAGCCGGCCAGTTCTTCATCTGGCGCTTCCGCGACGGCCGGGGGTGGACGCGAGGCAATCCCTACGCACTCTCGGCCGCTCCGGGAGGAGACACGCTTCGCATCACCGCCAAAGAGGTCGGGGTCAACAGCCGCCGCCTGCGGGCCCTCCAGCCGGGCACCAAAGTGCTCTTCGAAGGCCCCTACGGCCGGTTCACCGGCGAGTCCCGGCACGGACGCAAGGTCCTTGCCATGGCATCCGGCATCGGGAGCACTCCGGTGCGTGCGCTGATGGAAGACCTGGACTACGCACCGGGTGAGGCCGTCCTGCTCTATCGAGGATCCAGCGAGAAGGACTTCGTCTTCCGACCTGAGCTCGACGAGCTGGCTCAGCTGAGGGGCGTTCGCGTCGTCTACCTGCCGGGGCACCGACCGAACGGACGCTCGTCGTGGCAGGCGGGGCCCGCCGTGGAGGACGACCACATTGCCCTCCAGCGGCTGGTGCCGGACATCCGTGAGCACGACATCTACGTCTGCGGTCCCGACGCCTGGGCGCGGTCCGCTGCCGACGCTGCCCGTCGCGCGGGCGTTCCGGCCACACACATCCATCTCGAACGCTTCGCGTTCTGAACGACGACGTCCTGGAGGCGACACCCATGGTCCGAAACACCGCGTGGTTGGTCACGACAGGCATCGCCGTCGTACTCGCCCTCGCCTACCCCACCAGTGCCAATCAAGGAGTGCCGTACGGGCGCACCCCTGGGGCCACCGCGACCACCGGAAAGACAGCGGTGGGAGCGAAGCCCTCTCCGTCGGTGACGCACGCGCCGGCGGCCGTTCCCAGTCGGTAGACGCGAGACGCGCGAGATCGCACCGGGAATCCGCGACGGGAGGATGCGCGTCTTTCGGGGGATCGCCTTCGCGGCCGGTGGCCAGCGGGCGCTGACCACCGGTCCCGGTGTCCCGGCACGCTCAGAACCTCTCCGACGTGACCCCTCCCACGTGGCCACGATCTCACCATGGGCAGGGCGGGATGCCGCGCGGGCGAGCCTAGGCTGAAGGGCGTGCCCGACCCGACCCGTACGACGTCCCAACAGCCGACCCATCAGGCGACCCAGCAGGCGGCCCAGCAGGCGGCCCTGCTCGACCAGCTGGCCGCCCTGACCGACCTGCCCGACGTGCGCGAGCGTGCCGACGCCGCGCGGGAAGCATGCACGAAGCTGCGCTTCCACGAGGCGCTGCGCCGGCGCATCCCGGAGGCCTCGGCCGAGTCACGCGTCCGCGGCGCCCAGGCGAGCGCGGCCCTCGACGGTGCGGAGTTCCCCGTCGACGTCGTGCGCGAGCTGATGAGCGGCGCCCGCGACTGGCCGGCGGACCTCGATCCAGGACTGCTCACGCTCAAGGGCGCCATCGCGGCGACTGCCGAGAGCGAGCGCGTCGTCTCACTCGTGCGCACCGCTCCGCTCCAGGCGCTGGCCCGCCTCCACGTCGCGGCCGCCTCGCCCGTCGTCAGCGGCGACGCGCTGGGTCGCCCGCGCATCGGCGACGAGGGTTGCTCCGAGCTCGTCGACCTCGGTCCGGCCCCGCCGCCCACGGTCGTCGCCGCCCGGCTGGCCTCCCTGTCGGACGTCATCGTCGCTGCGGCGGGCAGCAACCGGGTCCCGGCCGCCGTCGTCGCAGCCCTCGTCCACGCCGAGATCACCGCGGTGCGCCCCTTCGTCCACGGCAACGGCCTCGTCGCCCGCGCCATGGAGCGGGCCCTCGTCCAGGCCCTCGGGCTCGATCCGACCGGCGTCGCGGTCCCGGAAGCCGGCCACGTCAGCAACGGCGGGCCGGCCTACCTCGGCGCGCTCACGGCATACGCCCACGGAGGGGCCGCCGGCGTCGGACTGTGGCTCTCGCAGGCAGGCGAGGCGATGGTCCGCGGGGCTGCGGAGGGGACGCGGATCAGCGACGCGGTGCGTGCGGGACGGTTGAGCTGAGCCTTGCTGGCAGCTCGTTCGGGGCGATTCGTGCGAGATGTCCAGCGGGGTGGACACTTTCTCGGCCCTCGGGGGCGGTGGGGGGTGTCGCCACGCCGACGGTCTGGAGTAGAACGGACTCAGGAACCACATCGCCGGGAGGCGTAGACCGGATCCACGCAAGTCAGCAGTCTCGAGAAGATGCCGAGTACCCACGCGAGAGCAGTTCACTTGGAACCGTCCACCCCCGGGCGCACAACCGGGGCGACACTATGAGAATGCACGCCTGGTAGCCCGGAACTTCTCTGGAGGCCCTGCGACCGATGGTCGGAGGGCCTCCTTCTTGTGCGAAAATCTCCGGTTCTGGCGCCCAAACAGCGCGAATTTCTCGTGTCGTGACATCGGGTGAGAAATCACCGCGTGTCGTGACATCTCGGTTTGCAATCGGGAGGTCCAACGGCCACCATTGATGGTGGTGCTCCCCTCACGGGTCGAGCGCCGACGCGGTCTGGCTCCTCCCCCCCGGCGCCAGTCTCGTGAGGTGGCCTTCGTCTCCCCCCGGACGAGGGCCACCATTATGTCCGGGGCTGTTCGAGGCGGTTTCGCGGCCGGCGAGTTGTCCACACCTCCTCGGGGCCGAGCCCGTCTGTCCACCGGTGGGCGTATGCCGGTGGGCGCGGTCGGGCGTCTGGACGACGGTTGGCGCATGGGAAACGTCATCGCCTTCATGCCGGCCTCAGGTGGGGTCGGCTCCTCCACGCTCGCAGCCGCCGTCGCGGTCCGCGCCGCCGCAACAGGGCGGACGGTCGTCGCAGTCGACCTCGATCACGTGGCCGGGTGTCTGGACGTCCTGTTCGGGCTGGAGCAGGAGCGCGGGTGGCGTTGGCGCGAGCTCACCGAGGTCGCTGGCGTCGTCGACGGTCTGGGGCTCGCCGACGAGCTGCCGGTCTCCTGCGGGGTGCCGGTGCTGTCGGGGCGCAGCGGCGCGAGCTGGGCCTCGCCCGGGGTGGGTGCGGCCGGGGGTGGCGACGGGCCCGGGGAGGCCGGCGGTATGGCCGCCGGCTGGCTGGACACCCTGCCCGATGTCGTGGCCGGACTCGCCGACGCGCACGCCCTGACGGTCCTCGACCTGCCCCGCGACCCCGCCGTGCTCGACGCCGTCGGGCTGCTCGTCGATGCCGTCGTGGTGGTCGTCGGCACGCAGGTGCCCCAGCTCGCGGCCGCCTCCGCTGTCGTGGCGGGCGTCCGGGGACTGCTCCACCATCTCCGAGATGCCGACAGGTCGTGGGACGACGAGCCACTCCTGCCCATCGAGCCCTGGGTGGTGCTGCGCGGCCAGCGCGTCGAGGCCGACCTCGAGGACCTCGTCATGGACGAGCTCGACGTGCCGCTCGTCGCCACCGTCCGAGACGATCGGCGCACTGTCGCGGAGGCATGCGAGGGGCTGCCACCCGGCGCCCGCGGACGAGGAGAGGTCGTGCGCGCGGCTGACGAACTGCTGCTGCGCCTCACCGACCAGGCCCTCGCCGCATGAATGTCGCGGCATGAGTGTCGAGCCGCGGCCGGGCGGCACCCTCACCCCCGCTGTCTGGCAGCGGGTTCGCGCCGGCGTCGGACCCGATGGCGCCGCGGTCAACGCTGTGGCCGAGCAGGAGCGCGGCGCCCTCGGGGCCCATCGCGTGGCCGAGAGCAGGTCAGCACTGGCATCTCGGGTGCTGGGCGCCGGGCCCCTCGACCCGTGGCTCGCCGAGCCGGGAGTGACCGACGTCGCGGTCAACGGCGACGGCCGCATCTGGGTCGACCGCGGCCGCGGCATGGAGCCGGTGGGGGAGCGGCTCGACGCCGCCGACGCCCGTGGACTCGCTGTCCGACTCGCCGGCATCGCCGGCCGACGCCTCGACGAGGCGAGTCCGTGGGTGGACGGGCAGCTTCCGTCCGGCGCCCGGCTGCACGCGATGCTGCCTCCGCTCGTCGAGGGCGGCCCACACATCACCATCCGCGTGCCACCGAGAGAACCCGTCTCGTTGTCCGAGCTGCGGGAGCGGGACATGCTTCCGCCCGAGTGGGAGCCCGTGCTGCGTGCACTGGTCGAGCAACGGCTCGCCTTCGTCGTCTCCGGTGGCACGGGCGCGGGCAAGACCACCCTCCTCGCCGCCCTGCTCGGGTGCATCGACCCGGTGGAACGGCTCCTCGTCGTCGAGGACGTCCGTGAGCTGACGGTGGACCACCCGCACCTCGTGCGGCTCGAGGCCAGACCGGCCAACGTCGAGGGCACGGGCGAGGTCACCCTGACGACGCTGGTGCGGCAGGCGCTGCGGATGCGTCCCGATCGGATCGTCGTGGGAGAGGTCCGCGGTGCGGAGGTGCGAGAGCTCCTGGCCGCACTCAATACCGGGCACGAGGGTGGGTGCGGCACCGTGCATGCGAACGCCCCGGCGGACGTCGTGGCCCGATTCGAGGCGCTGGGCGCGCTGGCCGGGCTGACGCCCGAGGCGGTCCGGGCCCAGCTGTCCGCGGCCATCGACGTCGTCGTCCACGTGACGCGTGATCACGGGCTGCGCCGGATCGCCTCGGTGGCGGTGCTCTTTCGTCGCGACGGCGACCCGTGCATCGTGCCGGCGCTCGAGTGGGACGGACCGAGGCATGCGCCCCGGTGCGCCGCCGGATGGCCCGCCCTGGCGGCCCGCCTCGGGTTGGGCACCGAGCTCACGGGAACGGCCACGGAGGGCGGACGCCTCGTGGACGACGGGCCGACGCTCACGGCGGCGTCATGACGGTCGGCACGGCAGGTGTGTCGGCGGCGCTGCTGCTGGGAGTCGCGGTGCTGCTCTGGCCGGGGCGAGCAGCAGGGCGGTCGCCTCTTGCCGGGCTTCGGGCCGGGGGCGCCTCCGCACCGCGCCCGACGTCGGCGCTCGGTGCCGGTGACGGGTCTGGCGAGGTGCTCCCGAGCATCTGGCAGCGGGACCCGGTCGACCTGTACCGCCAATGGCGCCTGCGGTGCCGTCCCGGGGAGCTCGTTGACGACGTGCTCGACCTGTTGCGTGGCATCGGCCCGGCACTGAGTGCCGGGCTGACCCCCACTCGAGCCATCGAGCTGGCCGCCACCTCCACCCTCGGCGTCGACCGGGTGCGCCACGCCCGGGAGGCGACCCGGCAGCGGAGTCGACGGACTGCCCGCCCGCCACGCCACTTTCGTCGCCCACGCGGCTGGACACCCTGGCGCCCCGCAGCCGACCCGGCATCCGCTGTGTCGGCAGTGGACGCGGACCTCGCCCCGCCGCGAGCCGACATCGACCGGCTCGTCGGTGTCCTGCTCGATGCCAGTGACCGTGCCGAGCCCACGTCTCCCGTCTGGGCGGCCTGGGCCGAGCGCAGCGCGTCCGCGGAGCTCGCCTTCGTGGCTGCGGCCTGGCGTCTCTCCGAGACCACCGGCGCCCCGCTGGCGTCGGCCGTCGACCGGGCCGTCCGTGGTCTCCTCGACGCCAGAGCGCGACGCGGCAAGGTGGCTGTTGCGGTGGCTGGGCCGCGCGCGACGGTCACGGTGCTCACCCTGCTCCCGCTGACCGGGCCGCTCTTCGGGCTGGCCTGCGGCATCGACCCGACCACGCTCTACCTCGGGTCACCGATCGCCACGGCCTGCGCGGCGCTTGGTCTCGTCCTCTCGTGGGCGGGGCGGGTGTGGTGCACCCGGATGGTCCGGCGGGCGGTGCGACCATGACCCTTCCCCTTGTCGAGCACCTGAGTGCTGGACCGTGGCAGGCCTTCGTGGCCGCCGGCTCGGCAGCGGCTGCGGTGCTCGTGCTCCACGGCGCTCGCGAGGGTGACGACGGGGCTGGCACCTCCGACGGAAACGGCCCCCAGGACCTGGATGCCCTACCCGACCCTGCGGCGTCGGCTGCTGGGCACGCGCGGCCCACATCGCGACGGAGCCGCGGACGCAGGCCCAGGCACGACTCGGCCGACGACGGCGACGCCCAGGTCTCCTCAGCACTGGCCCTGCTGGCGCTGGCCTACCGTTCGGGCCTGCCCACGTGGGACGTCCTCGAGGCGGTCGCGGCAGGCTCGAGAGGCGGGGCGTCGACGGACCTGCGCCAGGTCGCAACCGCTCTCCGGTGGGGAGCGACCGACGCCGAGGCCTGGGCGTCGGTCGGCCCCGCGTGGGCGCCGGCCGCGCGGGCCGTCGCCATCGCGCACCAGGCCGGCGTGCCGCCGGGCGCGATGTTGCTCGCCGCCTCCGACGACCTGCGCAGCGCCGAGCTCGAGCGGCTCGAGGTCTCCGCGGCCAAGGTCGGGGTGCGGCTCGTCGCTCCGCTCGGTCTCGTGCTCCTGCCGGCGTTCTGTCTCACGACGGTCGCGCCCCTGGTCATCGCCCTGGCGGGCGACCTCCTGAGCGGGTGAAGACCGCCGCGGACCACCCGCCGGTGATCGACGTGCTTGCACATGCACGACAACCGCGTGCAGGTGGCCTCGTCCCACGAACCGGTGAGGACCACGACGTCCCGGGCACTCCCGCCCGGGCCAGAAGAAGGAGAAGCAGAAGCATGACTCACGCACTGACCCACAGATTGACTCACACACTCACCCGGCAGCTCACTCGCCCCAGGACGCGGCAGCTGCGCCGAGACTCGGGGATGACGACCGCGGAGTATGCCGTCGGCATCATGGCCGCCTGCACGTTCGCCCTCGTGCTCCTCGGCGTCGTCAAGTCCGACGCGGTGCGCAGCGCCCTGGCCGGGATCGTCCAGAGCGCCCTGGGGATCGCGGGGTGAGGCCGCGACGCGCTCGGTTCTCACGGGGTCGAGAGCGCGGGACAGAGCGCGGGACAGAGCGCGGGACAGAGCGCGGGACAGAGCGCGGGACAGAGCGCGGGACAGAGCGCGGGATGGTGACGGCCGAGCTCGCCGTTGCCATCCCGTCCGTCGTGCTCGTGCTGGCCCTCTGCCTCGTGGCGGTCAAGGCGGCGGTCGACCAGATCCGGTGCGTCGACGCCGCGCGTGTCGCGAGTCGAGCCGCGGCCCGCGGCGACGACCCGGCGCGAGTGCGGGCGCTCGCGCTCGACTCCGCGCCGACAGGTGCGCACGTGCAGGTCGAGGGTGCCGGCGGGGGAGTGCGCGTCACCGTGTCGGCGCGCACCGGCGGATGGGGCGCCCTGCCCGGATGGGAGCTGAGCGCGTCAGCCGTGACGCCGGTCGAGTCCGCATCGTGACCAGGCGAGCGAGCGCGCTCCCGGATCGCGGGGCGGCAAGCGTCCTGGTCCTGGCGCTCGTGGGCGTGGTCCTGGCACTCACCGTCAGTGGTCTCGTCCTCGCGTCGGTCGTCGTGGCCAGCCAGCGGGCTCGCCTCGCGGCCGATCTCGGGTCCTTGGCGGGGGCATCGGCCATCCAGGACGGAGCCTCAGCGGCGGGCGCCTGCGCCGCCGCGCAACAGGTGGTCCGCGCCAACGGGGCTGCGACACAGAGCTGTTCGTCGGTCGACTCCGTCGTCGACCTGCGAGTCGTGGTGGCCGCCGCTCTGTGGCCCGACCCCGCGGTCGCTCACGCTCGAGCTGGTCCCGAACGGTGACGCTCACCCGGGCGCTCACCCATGACGCTCACCCATGACGCTCACCCATGACGCTCACCCATGACGCGGGTCGGACGTGACGAGGGCTTCGCACGGACCGGCTCTTTCGGTGTCGGGCCTTTCCGCCGCCACGGGCCCAGCGCGGTGCCTAGCGGTTCTGCCAGGCGTCGGGCGCGGTGAGCAGCTGGCGCACCCGATCAGGCAGGTCTCCCGTGCGCAGGTCCTCGATCGAGGTCTCGTCGAGCACCTCGCGCAGGCTCACGCGGACTGCCACCCAGAGGCTCGGCAGGTGGGTGGCGACGCCTCCGTACTCCGTCTCGTGGGGACGCAGGCCGCGCACCTCGGCGAGCGGGCCGTCGACGGCGCGGAAGATGTCTCCCACGCTGATCTCCGTGGCCGGGCGACCCAGGACGTAGCCACCGAGCGCCCCCCGACGGCTCAGCACGAGGCTGCCGCGGCGCAGGTCGGCGAAGATCGCCTCGAGGAACTTGCGCGGAAGCTCCTGCCGGGTCGAGAGGATGTCGATGCTGATCGGGCCCGAGCCCTCCGCGTCCGCCTCCGCGAGGATGAGCATCGCCCGGACCGCGTAATCGACTCGTGCCGAGATGTCCACGCGTGCAGTCTGCCGCACCAGGCTGAACGACTGCGCGACGGCCCCGGTCTCCCGCTCCTGCAGTGGGGCGGCTCGTTCAAGGCGCCGACCACGGTCGCCCCCGCCCCGGTCTCGATGTGGTGGCACCTCCGCGCGGTGGAACTGAGACCGCGAGGTGTCGTCCCCTCGCCGCCTCAGGTCCACCCCCGAATCACCCGTGTCCCTAGCCACCCGCTCTCGTTGGGCGGTAGCGAGAGGAACCTCACGGCATACGGCAGGCCGTGCCATGAGTGGACACGCGCTCCGTCTCACCAAGACGTGTCCGAACTGGACGAGTGAGGATCAGACCGCGAGTGCCGCGTCGACGACGCTCGACCGGCCGACGGAGCGTGCATGGACCCTCTCGCCCTCGCGGAGCTGCAGCTGGGCGGCTTCTCGGCGCGTGATCTGCGCCGCGAAGCGCCCACCGTCGTCGGTCCGTAGGTCGACGCGCACCTCGAAGCCCAGCGGTACGACCCGTTCGACGACGGCTGCCACGACACCGGCCGAGTCGGGAACGACGGCGTCGAGCGCCAGGGCCGTCGCGCGGTCGCGCTCGAGGACGATGTCATGGGGGCGCACCAGCTGGTCTCCCAGCCGCGCCACCGACCCGAGGAAGCCCATGACGAAGTCGTTGGCGGGGCGCTCGTAGAGCGTCACCGGGTCGCCGGCCTGCTCGATGCGCCCCTTGTTGAGCACCGCGATGCGGTCGGCGACGTCGAGCGCCTCCTCCTGGTCGTGCGTCACGAGCACGGTCGTCACGTGGACCTCGTCGTGGAGGCGGCGGAGCCACTGGCGGAGGTCGGTGCGGACCTTCGCGTCGAGGGCGCCGAACGGCTCGTCGAGCAGCAGCACCTGCGGGTCCACGGCCAGCGCGCGGGCCAGGGCCATGCGCTGGCGCTGACCGCCCGAGAGCTGGGCGGGGTACCGGTTGCGGAAGCCCTCGAGGCCGACGATCTCGAGCAGGTCGCCGACCTTCTTGTCGATCTCGGCCTTGGGCCGCTTGCGGATCGCGAGGCCGAAGGCCACGTTGTCGCGCACCGTCATGTGCTTGAACGCGGCGTAGTGCTGGAACACGAAGCCGATCCCACGTCGCTGGGGCGGCTCGCTCGTCACGTCGCGTCCCTGGATCGTCACCGAGCCCGAGTCGAGCCCCTCGAGGCCGGCGATGGAGCGCAGCAGGGTCGACTTCCCGGAACCGCTCGGGCCGAGCAGCGCGGTCAGCGAGCCCTTGGGGATCTCGAGGCTGATGTCGTCGAGGGCGGCGAAGCTGCCGTAGTTCTTCCGGGCGTTGGTCACGGTGATCATCGGTCGCTCCTCTTGCGGTCGAGCACGGTCATGAGCAGCAGCACGACGAGCGCAATGCCCATGAGGAGGGTGGCGGCGGCATACGCGCCGTAGGTGTTGTGGTCGTCGATGTAGCGCGAGTGAACGAGGAGCGTCAGCGTCTGGGAGACCCCCGCGAAACCGGAGGAGACCATGATGACCGCGCCGAACTCGCCGAGCGCCCGGGCGACCGTGAGCACGACGCCGTAGGTCAGCCCCCACCGGATGGCCGGCAGCGTGATCCGCCAGAAGGTCTGCCACGGGTTGGCCCCGAGCGTCGAGGCGGCCTGCTCCTGGTCGAGTCCGATCTCGTGGAGCACCGGCTCGACCTCACGCACCACGAACGGCAGTGTCACGAAGATCGTCGCGAGGATCATGCCCGGCAGGCCGAAGATCACCTTGAAGCCGGCGCGGTCGAGGGCGCCGAACCAGCCGCCCGCGCCCCACAGCATGATGAGCGAGACCCCGACGACGATGGGCGACACCGCGAACGGGAGGTCGACGACGGCCTGGAGGAGTCCGCGGCCCCGGAACCGGCCGCCGCGCACCAGCGCCAGGGCCGTGGCCACACCGAAGACGACGTTGACCGGGACCGTGATGGCGACGATGAGCAGCGACAGGTTGAGGGCCGACTGGGCGGCCGGGGTGGAGATCGACGCGAGGAACTCCGACAGGCCGGGCGAGAAGGTGCGCCACAGGATGACTGCGATCGGGACGCCGACCAGCGCGAAGAGGTAGCCGAGGGCGACCACACGCAGCGACAGGCGGGTGCCGCGGGAGACCTTCATGAGTCACTCTCCTCACGTCGCTGGGTCCGGCTCGACAGGACCCGCAGCACGAGCAGGGTCACGAAGGCGATGGCCAGCAGAGCCACCGACACCGCGGCTGCCGCCTGCGGGCGGTCGATCTCGATCTGCTGCTGGATGTACTGCGAGGCCACCTGCGTCTCGTGGGGGATGTTGCCGCCGATGAGCACGACCGATCCGTACTCCCCGATGGCACGCGCGAACGCGAGGCCGGTGCCACTGATGATCGCCGGGGCCAACGATGGCAGCACGATCCGGCGGAAGGTGGTCCATCCGGTCGCCCCGAGCGAGGCAGCCGCTTCCTCCACCTCGCGGTCGGTCTCGATGAGCACCGGCTGCACCGATCGGACGACGAAGGGCAGCGTCACGAAGAGCAGCGCCACGACCAGCCCCCAGCGGGTCGCGTTGAGCTGCACGCCGATCGGGCTGTGCGGCCCGTAGAGCGAGAGCAGCACGATGCTGGCGACGATCGTCGGGAGGGCGAACGGCAGGTCGATGAGCGCGTTGACGATCCGCTTGCCGCGGAAGTCGTCGCGCACGAGCACCCACGCCACGAGCGTGCCGAGAACGGCGTTGACGAGGGCGACGACCGCAGAGACGACGACCGTGACCGCCAGGGCCGCCAGCGCGGCCGGCGACGTGATCGCCTCCCAGAAACCCGAAAGGCCCTCGTCGAATGCCGCCACCGTCAGCGCGGCGAGGGGGAGCAGGACGATGACGCTGAGCCACAGCGTCACCATCCCGACGCCAAGTGGCCGGGCCAGGCGGAGGCGCCTCCGTGGGTGGGACGCCGCTGGGACGTCTGGCCCGGCACTCGGCGTGGAGTCCGGTGGCTGTTGAGAGCGCGTCGGCCCACCGGATTCGGACTGATGCGAACCGTCCGACCGAGGCGGCAGCAGGGCCGTCGGGTCGGAGCCGCCCCGGCGCTCGTCGGTGTGTGCGGTCATCGCCGTCTCCATCTGGACGTCGGTCTTGAAGTCAGAGTCGGTCTTGAAGTCGACGTCGGTCTCGGAGTCCGTCGCGACACCAGGCCGGACGTCACCGCGAGGCCTTGTCGTAGATGACCGCGATGTCACCCACGTCCTTCTTGAAGAGCGTGCCGTCGACGGTCTTCCAGCCACCGAGGTCGGCGATGGTCCACAGCTTCGTCGGCGCGGGGAACTTCGCGGTGTAGGCCGCTGCGACCGTCGGGTCGACCGGGCGGAACCCCGCCTCGGCGAGCAGCTTCTGTCCCTCGGTCGTGTAGAGGAAGTCGTTGAATGCCGTCGCCTTGGCGAAGTTCTTGCTGCCCTTGAGCACGGCCGTCGGGTTCTCGATCTTGAAGGTCGACGGGGGCGTGACGTGCTGGACGGGGTCGCCGTTCTTCTCGATGAAGAGCGCCTCGTTCTCGTAGCCGAGGAGCACGTCGCCGCTGCCCTGCAGGAACGCCTCGGTCGCCTCTCGCCCCGACTTCGGCTGGATCTTCACGTGCTGGCTCACGAGGGACTTGATGTAGGCCAGCCCGGCGGCCTTGTTCGTGCCGCCGTCGCTCTTGGCGGCGTAGGGCGCGAGCAGGTTCCACTTGGCCGAGCCCGACGAGAACGGGTTGGGCGTGACGACCTCGACGCCGGGCTTGAGCAGGTCGTCCCAGTCCTTGATGCCCTTGGGGTTGCCCTTGCGGACGACGATGGTCACGACGGAACCGAAGGGGATTCCCTTGTGCTCATTGGCGTTCCAGCTCGAGTCGACGAGTCCTGCGTCCACGAGACGGGTCACGTCGGGCTCGACCGAGAAGTTGACGAAGTCGGCCTCGGCGCCGGCGGCGACCTTGCGGCTCTGGTCGCCCGAAGCGCCGTAGCTCTGCTGGAACTGGACGCCTGCCCCGGCGGCGGTCTTCTGGAAGGCCGGGATGAGGACGTCGAAGGCGACCTTCGGGACGGAGTAGGCGTAGAGGTTGATGGTGCTCGTCGCGGCACGGGCAGCGGTGGACCCGGGCTGGGCCACGACGTCGCTGGCCCCGCCGGCGCACGCCGCCAGGCTGAGCGTCCCGGTCACGGCGAGGGTGGCGAGAAGAATTGGTGAGCGTCGCATCGACGGGCTCCTGACACGTGAGGACGGACGGGCGCGCATCGAGCGACAGGCCCTGGAGAGCGGCTGCTTTCCTACTGGGAGGATAGGAGTGTTTCCTACTTCACATATGGGAGTTTGAGAAATTGGGACGACGGGTGTCAACCGGTCAGGGATCCGTCTCAGACTCTGGTCGGGACCGGGGTCACCCGGCGGCGGCCACGGCACGCGTCAGTGCACGGTCCCGGCGCATCGCAGGCTCAGATCGAGCAGCGCCACGGCCCCGACCTTGTCGAGCGGCTCGTTGCCGTTGCCGCACTTCGGCGACTGGATGCACGAGGGGCATCCGGAGGTGCACTCGCACGAGGCGATCGCTTCGCGGGTCGCCTTGAGCCACGGGCGGACTCGGCGATAGCCGCGCTCAGCGAAGCCGGCCCCACCGGGGTGCCCGTCGTAGATGAGGATCGTCGGCAGTCCGGTGTCCGGGTGCAGGGCCGTGGACACGCCGCCGATGTCCCACCGGTCGGCGGTGGCGAAGAGCGGGAGCATCCCGATCGCCGCGTGCTCGGCGGCGTGGGCCGCCCCGGGTATGCCGTCCTCGGCCACCCCGGCGCCGGCGAGGTCCTCGACGGGCATCGTCCACCACACGGCCTTCGTCGCGAGCGTGCGGGGCGGCAGGTCGAGCGGGTGCTCGCCGAGCACCTCGCCGCCGGGGAGGCGGCGCAGGAACGAGGTCACCTGATGGCGCACCGTCACGTGTCCGAAGGAGCAGCGCAGCGGACCCCAGTCCTCGTGCTCGACCTCGTGGACGATCTGGAAGTCGCTCACCGACTGCGCCTGCGTCGTCCATCCCGGGTCTCCGCGCACCGCGAAGGCCGCGTGGTCGTCGAGGTCGAGCTCGGTGATGACCCACGTCTGGCCCTGGTGCAGGTGCACCGCCCCCGTGTGCACCTGCGAGTGCGCGGCGGCGTCGTCGACGGTGCCGACGACGCGCCCGGTCCGGGTCTCGATGATGCGGACGGGCTCGCCCGCGCCGCGCAGGGAGAGGTGGTCGGCCGGGCGGTCCTCACGCCCCCAGAACCAGCCACGCGGCCGCTTCTTGAGGATGCCGCGGGCGACGAGCGCGTCGAGCAGCACCCGCGTCTGCGGGCCGAAGACGTCGATGTCCGCCTCGGTGACCGGCAGCTCGGCGGCCGCCGCCGCGAGGTGCGGCGCCAGCACGTGCGGGTTGTCGGGGTCGACGACGGTCGCCTCGATGCCCCGACCGAAGATCGCCTCGGGGTGGTGCACGACGAAGGTGTCGAGCGGGTCGTCGGCGGCGACGAGCACGGCGAGCGAGCGGGCGCCGGACCGGCCGGCCCGCCCCGCCTGCTGCCAGAGCGACGACAGGGTCCCCGGCCAGCCGGCGAGCAGGACGGCGTCGAGGCCGCTCACGTCCACCCCCAGCTCGAGTGCGTTCGTCGCCGCGAGCCCCAGCAGCTCCTTGGAACGCAGCGAGCGCTCAAGCTCGCGACGCTCCTCGGGCAGGAAGCCGCCGCGGTAGGCGGCCACGCGCCCCTCGTCGGCGACGGAGACCCGCTCCTTCGCGATGCGCGCCACGACCTCCACCCCGGCGCGCGACCGCGCGAAGGCGACGGTCTGCACGTGTTCGCGCACGCACCCGGCGAGCAGCTCGCCCGTCTCGGTGATGGTGCTGACGCGCTGCGGCTGCCCGGCCTCGTCGACGAGGAGCGGCGGCTCCCACAGCGCGAACGTCATCGACGCCCGGGGTGACCCGTCACGCGTCACCGGGGTCACCGGCATACCGAGCAGGCGGGAGGCGTGCTCCTCGGGGTCGGCCACCGTGGCGGACGCGAAGATAAAGGTGGGCTCCGAGCGGTAGCGCGCGGCGACCCGCCGGAGCCGCCGCAGCACCGCCGCCATGTGCGCTCCGAAGACGCCCTTGTAGACGTGGCACTCGTCGACGACGACGTAGCGCAGCGCACGGAGGAACGAGCTCCAGCGCTCGTGCCCCGGCAGCAGCGAGTGGTGGAGCAGGTCCGGGTTGGTGAGCACGAGGTTGGCGTGGTCGCGGATCCACCGGCGCTCGTCGGTCGGGGTGTCGCCGTCATAGGTCGCGGGCCGCACGGCAGGTAGTGCGAGCCGGTCGATGCGGCTCAGCTGGTCGGCGGCGAGCGCCTTGGTGGGGGAGAGGTAGAGGGCGGTCGCGCCGCGACCGTTGGGGGCGCTCGCCCCTGCGACGAGGTCGCTGAGGATCGGCAGGTGGTAGCCGAGGCTCTTGCCCGAGGCCGTGCCGGTGCTGACGACGACATGGCGACCCGAGTGGGCGGCCTGCGCCACCTCGACCTGGTGCGACCACGGCGCCTCGATGCCCGATGCGAGCAGGGCCCCGAGGAGCGTCGGGTCGACCCACTCCGGCCACTCGCCGTGGACGGCGCGCCGGGCGGGCACCTCGTGGACGTGCACGAGCCGTTCGGGGTGGTCGCCGACGAGCGTGCGCAGGAGGTCCTCCGGCACGGGTCCCGTGAGCGCTGGCTCCCCGTTCATGTGGAGTAACCGTATGCCGTGGGGGTACGGTAACCGTCGTGCGGGGCAGGTTGCTGCGCAGACATTCACACCCGATCGTGGCGCAACAGAAGTTCTGCACGTGCGGGCACAGGAGGGGACACAGGTGGATCTCTCGATCACCCGAGCCGACCATGGCGACCAGACCGTGGTGCACCTCGGCGGTGAGATCGACGTCTACACCGCGCCGCTCGTGCGCGAGAAGCTCGACGAGCAGATCCAGGGCGGCCGCACGCGGCTCGTCGTCGACCTGACGGATGTGACGTTCCTCGACTCGACCGGCCTCGGTGTCCTCGTCGGGCGGCTCAAGCTCACGCGCACGCGCGGCGGCTCGATGCGGCTCGTCGGGACGGACGACCGCGTGCTCAAGGTCTTTGCCATCACCGGCCTCGACAAGGTCTTCGAGATCCACCCCACGCTCGACGCGGCGCTGGCTGCGACCGACGGTGGGGTGCGCGCGACGGGCGAGGGGTCCTGAACGACACACCCGTCGCCGACGAGGCCCTGGTCGCGCTGCTCCGCGCGGACCTCGCGGCGGCCCGTTTCACGGTCGACGGCGTCGCCGAGCGGCTCGGTCCCGTGGCCTCCGCGGCGCTGCACCGGGAGCAGCCGCTGCCCGCGCTCCTCGCGACCGACGCCTCAGAGTTGTCTGAGCCGTCGGAGGCGACGTCTTCGGTGGACGCGTGCGGCGTCCTCGTGCGCCTGTTCACCCTCGGTCGTCCGGTCCGCGAGTCGGCCCTGGCTGCTGCCCTGCCGTCGCTCGGCGTCGACGGGGCGGTGCGCCTGCGCCTCGTTCGTCGCGAGGGCGGGCGAGCGGGTTTCGGCACCGGGCGCGAGGCCGCCGCCGACCGTGCCGTCCTCGCCACGTGCGACCTGCGCCCCTACGGCGACGACTCCCACGACTGGTGGGTGGCCTCCGACCTCTCCGAGCTCGTCGTGGGGGGCCCCTTGCGGGTCGACCACGTGCTCGGCATCGGGGGTGCCTCGACGACGCTCGCGTCGTGGACCGTGCGTCGACCGGTGGGGCGGGCGCTCGACCTCGGCACGGGGTGCGGCGTGCAGACCCTGCACCTCCTCGGGCACGCTCGCTCGATCGTGGCCACCGACATCTCCGAACGAGCGCTGGCGTATGCCGCCTTCAACCTCGCGCTCGCCGCGTCGGCAGGTGCGGGCGCCGTCCCCGAGGTCGAGCTCGTCGCGGGTGACCTGCTCGACCCCGTCGCAGCACAGGAGTTCTCGCTCGTCGTCAGCAACCCGCCGTTCGTCATCACGCCGCGCGACGAGAGCCTCCCGCTCTACGAGTACCGCGACGGCGGCCGTGCCGGTGACGCCCTCGTCCGGTCGCTCGTCCGCCAGGTCGGCACGGTGCTCGAGCCCGGTGGCGTGGCGCAGTTCCTCGGCAACTGGGAGGTCCCGGCCGGTCGCTCGTGGCGCGACGTGTGGACCGAGTGGCTCGACGAGCAGGCCCGCGAGGGTGTCGCCCTCGACGCGTGGGTCGTCCAACGCGACTCGCAGGACCCGGCCGAGTACGCCGAGCTGTGGGCGCGCGACGGCGGTGCCCAGCCCGGCAGCGAGGCTCACTCGCAGCTGTATGCCGCGTGGTTGCGCGACTTCGCCGCGCGCGACGTCGAGAGGGTCGGGTTCGGGGTCGTCACCCTGCAGCGGCCGGCCACCGACCGTCCGACCTGGCGCTCCCTCGACGAGGCCCACGGTCCGGTCGCGGCCCCCATGGGCCCGACGGTCGACGCCGGCCTGCGCGCCCGCACCTGGCTCTCCGAGCACTCCGACGACGACCTCCTCGACGTCGCGTGGTCCTGTGCGCCTGACGTCACGGAAGAGCGACACGGCACGCCCGGCGCCGAGGACCCGACCGTCATCCTCGTCCGTCAGGGCGGCGGCCTGGGACGCGTCGTGCGTGCCGGGACGCTGCTGGCGGCATACCTCGGCGTGGCCGACGGGGAGCTGACGGCTCGGGCGGCGCTCGATGCCATCGCCACGGTGCTCGGCCTCGACGCCGCCGATGTGCGCTCCGAGCTCGTCCCGCAGCTGCGCGACCTCGTCGCCGACGGCCTGCTCGTCTGAGCCGACCTCTCCAATCGAGAGAGCAATCCGTCCGGTCAGTGACACCGCTCAGTGACACCGGGGGGCACCCGGGAAGCGGACGGATCGCCCTTTCGATGGGGGTTTCCCGTCAAACCAGTTGTGAGTGAGTGCTCACTCATTCATGATGGTCTGGTGTCGACACGAGTTGAGGGGGCCGCGCGACCGGCCCAGCGCAGGGCGGCCCCGATGGACCCCGACGACCGGCGTGACGCCCTCATCGAGGTGTTCGTGCGGCTCGCCCACCGGGAGGGCCGCAAGCCGACGACGAGCGAGATCGCCCAGGAGGCCGGTGTCGCGGAGGGCACGATCTTCCGGGTCTTCCCGACCAAGGAGGTGCTCGAGAAGGAGGTCGTCCAGACCGCCTTCTGTCCGGCCCCCGTCCGGCGACGCATCGCCGCCATCGACCCCGAGGGCTCGCTGCGCGACCGGCTCGTCGACTTCACCCGCATCATGCAGACGCGCTTCACCGAGGTCTTCGGGCTGATGGGCGCGCTCGGCCTGACCGAGCCGCCCAACCGCGGCCCGCACCAGAGCTGCTTCGAGGCGGGCCGCCACCTGCGCGGGCACGCCGACGACGAGGAGCACGAGGCCGCGCACCAGCCGCTGCTCGAGGCGGTCCACGAGCTGCTCGTCCACGACGAGGACCAGCTCGTCGTCCCCGGCGCCGACGTCGTCCACCGCATCCGGCTGCTCACCTTCTCCGGCAGCCATCCCGGCATCGCGGACGGTCGGGTGCTGACCCCCGAGGAGATCGTCGACACCGTGCTGTTCGGGCTCGTGCGCCGCGGTGGCTGCGCCGAGGACAGTGAGCACGATCAGCACGGCGAGGGGTCGCGGCCGTGACAAACCAGTTGACCCTCACCCCACGTGAGTCCCTACCGTTCCTGAGCGACACCACGCACCGAAAGGCACCCCCATGCTGATCCGACTGCTCCGCAGTCACCTGCGCCCGTACTCGGGGCAGATCACGCTCATCGTGCTGGCCCAGCTCGTCAGCACCATGGCCTCGCTCTACCTGCCCAGCCTCAACGGCGAGATCATCGACGAAGGCGTCGCCAAGGGCGACACCAGCTTCATCCTCAGCCACGGCGCCCTCATGCTCGGCGTCAGCGTCGTGCAGATCACGGCTGCCGTGGCCGGCACCTTCCTCGCCGCCCGGGTCGCCATGGCGATGGGTCGCGACGTGCGCGGCCGGGTCTTCGGCAAGGTCGTCGAGTTCTCCGCGCAGGAGGTCACCCGCTTCGGGGCGCCGACCCTCATCTCCCGCAACACCAACGACGTGACCCAGGTCCAGATGGTCGTCTTCATGGGCTTCGCGCTGCTCGTGACGACCCCGATCATGATGGTCGGCGGCATCATCATGGCGCTCCGCGAGGACGTCGGGCTCTCGTGGCTCGTCGCCGTGGCCGTGCCGCTCCTCGGTCTCGTCGTCGGCCTCGTCATCTCGCGGATGGTGCCGTGGTTCGGCCGCATGCAGACCTCGCTCGACGGCGTCAACCGCGTCATGCGCGAGCAGATCACCGGCATCCGCGTCGTCCGCGCCTTCGTGCGTGAGGACCACGAGGAGTCGCGCTTCGCCGAGGCCAACGAGCGGCTCACCGACGCCGGCCTCCACGTCGGGCGGCTCATGGCGCTCGTCTTCCCGATCGTCATGCTGATCTTCAACCTCTCCACGGTGGCCGTCATGTGGTTCGGCGCCCACCGGATCGCGTCCGGCGACATGCAGATCGGCGAGCTGACGGCGTTCCTCAGCTACCTCGTGCAGATCCTCATGGCCGTCATGATGGCGACCTTCATGGCCACGATGATCCCGCGCGCGTCGGTCTCGGCCGGCCGCATCGAGGAGGTCCTCGGCACCGAGTCGTCCGTGGTCGAGTCGGTGCAGCCGCTGCCGTTGCCGGTCGGCGCCGCGGGGCTCGAGGTGTCGGGCGTCGACTTCCACTACCCGGGCGCCGAGGCCGCCGTGCTCCACGACGTGTCCTTCCGGGCGCAGCCGGGTCGCACGACGGCCATCATCGGGTCGACCGGCTCGGGCAAGACGACCCTGCTCGGTCTCGTGCCGCGCCTCTTCGACGCCTCGGGCGGCAAGGTGCGCGTCGGTGGCGTGGACGTGCGCGACCTCGCGCTCGACGACCTGTGGAGCAAGATCGGGCTCGTCCCGCAGAAGCCGTACCTCTTCAGCGGCACGGTGGCGACGAACCTGCGCTACGGCAACCCTGAGGCCACGGACGACGAGCTGTGGGACGCCCTGCGCATCGCCCAGGGGCAGGACTTCGTCCAGGCCATGGGCGGCCTCGACGCGGCGATCGCCCAGGGCGGCACCAACGTCTCGGGTGGCCAGCGGCAACGGCTGGCCATCGCCCGTGCCATCGTCAAGCGGCCCGACATCTACCTCTTCGACGACTCGTTCTCGGCGCTCGATCTGTCGACCGATGCCCGGTTGCGTCGGGCCCTGCGCCCGGCCACGGCACAGAGCACCGTCGTCATCGTGGCCCAGCGCGTGTCGACGATCGTCGACGCCGACCAGATCCTCGTGCTCGAGGACGGCCGCATCGTCGGCCAGGGCACGCACGACCAGCTCGTCGACACCTGTGAGACCTACCGGGAGATCGTCGAGTCCCAGCGCAGCGCGGAGGAGGCGGCCTGATGGCCGAGGGAGTCAAGACCACGGAGGAGAAGGCCGCAGAGGCTCGACGCGGCCCGGCCCGACGGGGCGGCCCGCCGCACATGCAGATCGGCCAGCCGGGGGAGAAGTCGCTGAACTTCGGCCCGTCGGCCAAGCGCCTGCTCGGCAGGCTCCGTCCGCACCGGGCCAAGGTGATCGTCGTGCTCGGGCTGGCCGTCGTCAGTGTGACGTTCAGCTCCGTCGGGCCGAAGATCCTCGGCCGGGCGACCGACCTCATCTTCTCCGGCGTCATCGGGGGCGCCATCAAGGCGCCGCCGGGCACGACGAAGGAGCAGGTCATCGCGACCTTGCGCGCCCGGGGCCAGACGACGTATGCCGACCTGCTGGGCAACGTCGACTTCACCCCGGGCCGGGGCATCGACTTCCACGCCCTCGCCAATGTGCTCCTCCTCGTCATCGCGCTCTTCGCCGTGGCCTCGCTGCTCATGTGGGTCCAGGGCTGGATCCTGCAGGGCGTGCTCGCCCGCACGATGTACGACCTGCGCCAGGAGGTCGAGGCGAAGCTCAACCGGCTGCCGCTGCCCTACTTCGACAACCAGCCGCGCGGTGAGATCCTCAGCCGCGTCACCAATGACATCGACAACGTCGGCCAGTCCCTGCAGCAGACGCTCTCGCAGCTGCTCAACTCCCTGCTCACGGTCGTCGCCGTGCTCGGGATGATGTTCTGGATCTCGTGGACGCTCGCCCTCATCTCGCTCGTGAGCATCCCGATCTCGATCGTCGTCACGAGTCTCATCGCGAAGCGGTCGCAGAAGCTGTTCATCCAGCAGTGGCGCAACACCGGCGAGCTCAACGGCATCGTCGAGGAGACCTTCACCGGCCACGGCCTCGTCAAGGTCTACGGCCGCCAGAAGGAGACCGAGCAGGCGTTCAAGGAGAAGAACGGCGAGCTGTACGAAGCGTCGTTCGGAGCCCAGTTCATCAGCGGCATCATCATGCCGGTCATGATGTTCGTCGGGAACCTCAACTACGTCCTCATCGCCGTCGTCGGCGGCCTCCGGGTGACGTCCGGCGCCATGAGCCTCGGTGACGTCCAGGCGTTCATCCAGTACTCCCGGCAGTTCACGCAACCGCTGACGCAGGTCGCCTCGATGGCCAACGTGCTGCAGTCGGGCGTCGCCTCGGCCGAGCGCGTCTTCGAGGTCCTCGACGCCGACGAGCAGGAGTCCGACCCCGTCGAGCCGGACCGCATCGAGGACCCGCACGGTGCCGTGACGTTCGAGGGCGTGTCCTTCTCCTACTCGTCCGACAAGCCGCTCATCGAGGACCTCGACCTGTCGGTGCGCCCCGGCCAGACCGTTGCCATCGTCGGACCCACCGGCGCCGGCAAGACGACCCTCGTCAACCTCATCATGCGTTTCTACGAGCTCGACGGCGGCCGCATCACTCTCGACGGCGTCGACATCCGCGAGCTCACCCGGCACGACCTCCGGTCCCGCATCGGCATGGTGCTTCAGGACACGTGGCTCTTCGGGGGCACGATCCGCGACAACATCGCGTACGGCCGCCCGGGTGCCACCGGCGAGGAGGTCGTCGCCGCTGCCAGGGCGACCTACGTCGACCGCTTCGTGCACTCGCTCCCCGGCGGCTACGACACGGTGCTCGACGACGAGGCGTCCAACATCTCGGCGGGCGAGAAGCAGCTCGTCACGATCGCTCGCGCGTTCCTCTCCGACCCGGCGCTGCTCATCCTCGACGAGGCGACGAGCTCGGTCGACACGCGCACCGAGGTGCTCGTGCAGCACGCCATGGCGGCGTTGCGGTCCGACCGGACGAGCTTCGTCATCGCGCACCGTCTGTCGACGATCCGCGACGCCGACCTCATCCTCGTCATGGAGGACGGCCGCATCGTCGAGAAGGGCTCGCACGCCGAGCTGCTCGCGTCCGGTGGCGCCTACGCCACGCTCTACGCCGCCCAGTTCGCGGGTGCCGCGGCCGACCTCGACGAGTCGACGGGCGCCCCGGGTCTGCCCGACGGCCTCCCCGAGATGGCGACGGTCGGTGCGGGCTCGCCCGGCCCGGCCGGCGGTCCGGGCGTCCCGACCCCGGACGCGGCCGTACCGGCCGACCCGACCGACTGAGCGACCCGCACGACGAGGGCCCCGCCGTCCGACGTGGACGGCGGGGCCTTCGGAGCCGGACGGCATACGCCCTCGGGTCGGTGGTCTCAGGGCTCGAGGAGGACGGCTCCGGGGCCCTGGTCGGCCAACCGGTCGGACGGGTTGTTGAGCGCACAGGTGCGCAGACTGAGGCAGCCGCAGCCGATGCACGCGTCGAGCTGGTCGCGCAGCTTCTCGATACGCCGGATCTGCTCGTCGAGCCGCCGGCGCCAGCCCCGTGAGAGTCGAGCCCAGTCGCCGGCCGTGGGCGTGCGTCCCTCGGGGAGCGTGGCGAGGGCGGCGCCGATCTCGTCGAGCGAGAGACCGACCCGCTGGGCGGCACGGATGAAGGAGACGCGCCGGATGGTGGCCCGCTCGTAGCGCCGCTGGTTGCCGGTCGTGCGGACCGAGTGGATGAGGCCGAGGTCCTCCCAGTAGCGCAGCGCCGAGGTCGCCGCGCCGGTGCGCTCGGCCACCTGACCGATCGACAGCGCGGACATCTAGGCGATCCGCGCTTCCGCCAGCCGCGCGACGATCTCCTCGACGGTCTCGTCGGGCGTCTGCTGCGAGCTGTCGAGCCAGAGCCCGATGTGGGGCGTCTCGGTGCGCACCTTGTGGTCGAAGTCTCGGATCGACCAGAGGTCCCCGTAGCCGACCTTGACCCGCTCGGACTCGCGCTGCATGACGGTGCTGACGTCGGGTGCGAGCATGACGAGGCTGAGCGGTCGGGTCGTCACCTGCTCGAGGAAGGGCGCGAGGCTCGTGCCGACGAAGAGATCCTGGACGACGACGGTGAACCCGGCGTCGGCATACGTGTCGGCGGTGCGGGCGGTGATGCGGTGGCGCAGCACCAGCTGCCGCTCAGCCTCGGGGTCGCCCTGCGGCGACATGTCGGCGCGACCACGCACGACGACCCGTCGGAACTCGTCGCCGCGCAGGTGCACGGCGCGCGTGAAGCGCTCCGCAAGGAGCTGGGAGACGGTCGACTTGCCCGCCGCCATGACGCCGGTGACGACGATGACCTGCGGGTTGTCGACGGTGGAGGGGAGTGCCCAGTCGCTCACGTCGCACCACCCTAGGGGGCGCCGTGGCAAATGTCGCCAGCGTTCAAGTGACGTTCACGTATTCGGCTGGGAGGTGGGCACTCGACCCGACCTCCCTCGACCGCCCAGTTCCTCACGCGCGCAAAGGGACACGTGAGAGGCACGCGCAGCCGACCTCCGTCGTCGACTGCCCACTTCCCTACGTCAGGCGTAGGCCTCGACCTCGTCGGGAGTGGCACGACGAACGACGACGCGGGTCCACGCCCCGACGTAGAGCCGGTCGTCGTCGCTGAGCTCGGTCTTGGGTCCCACGGCGATGGACGTCGCGGGCAACGGTCCGGCCGCGGGCCCGACGAACGTGCCGTTGGAGCTGCCGAGGTCCTCGACGAACCAGCGCGTGCCGTCGGTGGTCAGCTGGGCGTGCCGTCGGCTGACGCCGGGATCGGACGAGAGGTCGATCTCGGGTCTCGTGTTCCTGCTCGTGGACACCCGGCCGAGCAGGACGCTGCGGTGGCGCAGGGGCATGATCGTCGGGAGCCCCGGAGAGGGACAGGGGTCCTCGGCCTCCTGGGTCTGGTACCAGTCGGGATCGACCCACACCTCCGCCAGCCAGTCGAAGGACTCGGGCGCCTCGGAGGAGTCGGACGCCCCCGCAGCCGGAGCGCCGGAGGTGGGGGCGGCGCCTACGCCGCCCCCACCGACCGGAGGCACGGCCTCGGCGTCGGGCTCGGTGTCGGCGAGGTCGCTCGGCCCCGCGGCCGGGTCACGTGGCATGGCGCCGGTCGTGAAGTCGTAGCCGCACGCCTCGCAGAAGAGCGCGCCGTCGGGGTTCTCGGTCGCGCAGTTGGGGCACTCGAGCACCGCCGGCCCCCCGGGAGCCCCCGGGGAACCAACGGACTCAGGGACGCCCGAGGCGCCAGAGCCACCGGGCTCGGCAGGGGCAACGGACGGGGACAGGTCGAGCGAGGAGCCGGCCGACGAGGGTGTGGCGCTGGCACCGGCGGCGGCGCCAGCGGGCGTTGGCTCGGCGCTCGCCACGATGGGGGATCCGCAGGTGTCGCAGTAGTCCTCGGCCTCGGACGTGTGTCCGTTGGGGCAGACCGCGCTCATCGGCGCACCCGGCTCGTCTTCGTCGACGCCGTGTCGAGCGACATCTCGTCGATCTTCGACGCCCCCTTCTTGAGCCGCACGGTGCCGGTGTCGGCGTCGTCGATGTCGACGACCTTCTTCAGGCGGGTCGTCATCTCGTCGTTGCCGGTGGCGTCGGCGAGCTGCACCGCGCGCCCGAGCTTGGCGGTCGCGACGTCATCCTGACCGGCAGCCTTGGCCGCGAGACCCTCCTGGATGACCGTGGCCAGCTCGGCCTGCCCCGTGTAGGCGGCGACGGCGGGGTCGATGCGCGTGGTCAGTGAGTCGTCGTTGCTCCACTTGGCCTTGACGAGCGCCTGCGCCACGGGGTCACCACCGAGCGAGAACTGCACGCGGGCCGCAAGCTGCTCCTGGCCGAGCGTGCGGGCGGGGAGGCGCACGGCCACGTGGTAGTCGCGACTCTCGTCGGACCAGGCGCCGGTCGGGTAGGCGCCGGTGAGCGGGTTGACGACGGTGCGCCGCGAGGTGAGGTCCTCGAGGGTCGGCGAGACCTGCTTGACGAAGAGCAGCTCGGCCCCCTGCGGGACCCACACGCGCAGCTCGGAGTTGGCGACGCCGCGCGACATCGACGCGCGCATCATCGCCTCGAACTCGGCCGCCATCTCCTCCGGGGCGGGGATGAGGTCGACGGTGCCGAGCAGCGCCGAGGCGATGCCGCGCACCTCGTCCACGCGCCACTGGTCGCCGACGCCGCGGCAGTCGCACTGGAACGCGCCGACGCAGCTGGCGACCGCGGTCTGCAGCGAGGCCGGCGTCTCGCCCTCGTTGACGCCGTCGGTGAGCAGGATCGCGTGTCGCTTGGTCACGTACGGCACGGTCTCGAAGATCTGACGGGCGAGAGTGAGCCACGTACCCATAGCCGTGCCGCCGTTGGCGCGCAGCCCCTCGATGGCGCGGTTGGCCTCGCCCCGGGTGTGTGCCGACATCGGCACGAGCGCGCCCTGGTGGCTGTAGGGGTAGACGATCTGGGCCGTGCCGTTGCCGGAGACGATCGAGAAGAGCGTGCCGTCGACGATCTCGGACAGGGCCGCCTTGGCAGCCTCACCGGCCGCCTGGACGCCACGGCGCCCCATCGAGCCGGACGTGTCGATGAGGATGACCTCGGCGGCCGATCCCGGGTCGGTCAGACCCGCCGAGGCCGCCGAGGCAGTCGCGGCGGACGCGCCGCTCGACGTCACCCGCACGATCGCGTGGACGTCGGTGCCACCGTCGGGCAGGAACTCGTTCTGGAACACCTCTGCGGTGAAGTCAGCCATCCGTCGAGTCCCCTTCCACCGGCGCCGCCGATGCGGTCGCCTCCGTCGTCGTGCTCGATCCTCGCCCAGCCAGTCGGGCGAGGGCAACCGTGATGTTGTCGCGTCCGCCCTGCTCGTTGGCGAAGTCGACGAGCGCCTGCGCCACCGTGGTCGGCGTCACGTCGTCGAGCCGCGCCGCGGTGTCGTGCAGCAGGCTGCGCAGGGCCTCGGCCTCGGAGCAGTAGTTCCAGAGGCCGTCCGAGCAAACCATGAGCCAGCCTGACGTCGCCGTCACGGTCGTCAGGTGCGGCGTGAGGTCGTCCGGAGCGTCCCGCCCGAGCCAACGCGTGATCGAGTGCGCGTGCGGGCCGGTCTCGGCCTCGAGCCGCGGGACGCCCGCCGCCATCTGCTCCTGGGCGAACGAGTCGTCGCGTCCCAGCTGGTTCGCCGGTTCCTCCGCGGCGTCGGGCAGCCAGTAGACGCGACTGTCCCCGACGTTGCCCGCGACGATGACGTCGTCCTCCACGACCGCGGCAGCGAAGGTGCACGACGGCGGGTTGGGGACGTCCTCGACCACGGCAGCGGCCACGGCCTCGTTGGCCCGGGCGACGGCGCTCGTCAACGCCCGCGCGGCTCCGGCCGCCCACGCGTCCGGGGTGCCCACCCCGCGAGGGAAGGGCTGGTCGAGCACGGCACGCGCGGCCTTGGCGGCGGCGAGCGACGCGATGTGCGAGTCGGTCGCCATCGACACGCCGTCACAGACCACGAGGACCGCGCGCGACCCCGGTGGCTCGGTGGCACTGAGCGACATGGCGTCCTCGTTGCGGGCGTGGCGCCTGCCGATGTCGCAGACGCCGCCGACCCAGGCCGTCGGTGACTCGACGAGATGGTCGCGCGGGTTTGGCGGGGGCGTGCCGCAGTGGTCGCAGTAGCCGTCGACGATGCGTCCCTGACCGCAGGCGTGGCAGGTCAGCTCGTCGTCGGCCGGCGCGACGGCGGACGAGGGCACGGCGCCGGTCCAGCCGACGTCGAGCGGCGACTCCTCACCGGCGGGCGCGGTCTGCGGCGTCGCCGAGGCGAGCACGGTGCCGTCCGACGGCGGGGCCGCTGGCGGCGTGCCGGTGGCGGCGCGAGCCGCGACGACGAGGTCGGCGCCGCAGGCCTCGCAGAAGCTCGACTCGGCCGGGTTGGCCGTTCCGCAGGCGGGGCACTCGCGGGAAGCCTCAGGCGCCTGCGCCGCCTGCGCGCTCGCCTCCGGTTCGCTGGTCGCCGGCGCGCTGGTCGCGGGGTCGGGAGCGAGGCCGGGACTGGGGTCGGGAGTGGGGACCGGAGCGGGGTGGGCCGCTCCCGTCGTCGGGATGTAGGTCACCAGAGGCTCCAGGGTCGGATGGCGTTGGCCTCGTCGACGAGGGGAACGCGTTCGGACAGGTCGGGGGTGCGCTTGGCCAGCTCGCGCAGGGCCTCCTCGAGCCCGAGTCGCAGGCCGTTGGGGGTGCCCTTGTGCTCGCCCAGGCGGACATCGGCCTTGTTGCCACTCTTCTCCACCGTCACGAGCGCCTCACGGTAGATCAGCGTGGTCAGCTCGGCCCGCCGCCGCGCCGACAGCGACGTGTCGTCGAGGGTGCGCAGCGCCTCGGCGAGGTCGGGCAGGCCGCGGTTGGCCCGGGCGAGCAGCTCGGCGAGACCTGCCCGAGCCGTGCGGTAGGCGCTCGACTGCACCGGCACGAGGCGGTATGCCGCGACCGCGCCGTCGACGTCCTTGCGCGCGGCCCGGATGCGGGCCACGCCGAAGGCTGCCATCGGGACGTAGGTCGCGTCGGTCCGGGCGCACGCGACGTAGAGGTTCTCGGCGACCGCGTCGTCCCCGGCCTGCTCGGAGGCCTGGGCGAGGGCGAGCTTGGGTGCGAGCTCGCCCGGGACCTGGCCGTAGACGGCGTTGAACGCGGCTTGGGCAGCACGTGAGTCGCCCCGCTCGAGCGCGGCCAGCCCCTGGATCCAGACGGCGCGCCACTCCCACGGGTCGGCGCTCAGCAGCTCGGCCGCCGTGGACTCGGCGACGTCGGGCTTGTTCGCGTCGAGGGCCGTGCGCGCCTGCTCGAGCAGCACTTCGGTCGTGCGCACGGCAGCTCGCTTGAGCGTCGCCAGTCGTTCCTCCGGTGGGCCGGTGACCGTCGTCAGCCACCCGGCCTGCGGGTCGTGCGGGTCTCGGCGCAGGGCCGGCAGGTTGCGCCAGTCGTCGGGCTCGACGCCCGGCGTGGGCACGTCGAAGAGGAGCGAGCCGACCGTGGTCGTCGCGGCGCCCGACCCGCGGTCGAGGGCGACCACCTCGCGCAGCACCCCGACCATCTGCGAGCGCAGCTCGTCGGCGGAGACGAAGCGGTCGTCCCGGTTGGGGGCGCACGCCTTGGCCACGAGCCGGTAGAACGAGTCGTAGCGCTGGAAGACCGGCACGGTGTCCTGTGCGGGCAGCGTGTTGAGGTAGGTCGTTTGGTAGCCGCGGAACTCCATCGTCAACACCACCAGGGTGCGCCCGATCGTGTAGATGTCAGAGGCGGCGGAGACGCCGAGCTCGGCCACCTCGGGAGCCTGGTAGCCGACGGTCCCGAAGATCGCGGAGTCCTCGTCGTCGGCGCGGCGCACGCCGCCGAGGTCGATGAGCTTGACCTCGTCGCCGACCTGGATGATGTTGTCCGGCTTGAAGTCGCAGAAGACGAGGCCCAGGTCGTGGAGGTACTGGAACGCCGGCAGGATCTCGAGGATGTAGGCGAGGGCCTGGTCGACGGGCAGCGGATCGTACTTCCCGGCAGCCTGCAGGCGCTGCTTGAGGATGGACTTGAGCGAGGTCCCGCCGACGTACTCCATGACGATGTAGCCGGCGTCGTCGTGGGTCACGAAGTTGTAGATCTCGACGATGCTCGGGTGCGAGACCTGTGCGAGGAAACGCTGCTCGGCGATCGCCGCCGCGAGGGCGTCGGGGTCGGCGGAGTTGAGCAGGCCCTTGAGCACGACCCAACGGTCCGACACGTTCTTGTCGCGGGCGAGGTAGATCCAGCCGAGGCCGCCGTGGGCGAGGCAGCCAGCGACCTCGTACTGCCCGGCCACGAGGTCACCCGCCTTGAGCTTGGGGTCGAAGGAGAACGGGTGGCGGCACTTGGGGCAGAAGCCCGTGGTGCGCCCGGTCTTGCCGTCGCGGCCGCGCCCGACGGGCTCACCGCACTTGGGGCAGTAGCGCTTGTTCTCGGGCACCGTCGGGTTCGTCAGGAGAGCCTTGGCGGCGTCGATCTCGGGAGCCGGACGCACCGTCGTGATGCCGCCACCGAGCCGTGCCGACCGGAGCCGCTGTGACCCCCCGGTGCGCCGGGTCGCGATGGATCCGGCCTCCCGGGCTCGCTTGGAGCCCAGGGCGGCCGACGCGAGGTTGCTCGAGGCGGCCGATCGCGTCGACATCTCCGGACCGACCCCGGCCGTGCCCGCGGACCCCGCCGTCCCTGCCGCCTCGGCGCCCTGGCCGTCAGGGCTCGGGGGCTCGGCGGGCGCGGCATACCCGGCGACGCTCAGCTGGTCGGCAGGGGTGCCGCAGACGTTGCAGTAGCCGGCCTCGATCGTGCCGCTGCACCCGGGTTGCTGGCAGGCGCCGCCCTCCGGGATCGACGGTCCGACAGCCGGTGCCGGGGTGGGCGCAGGAGCCGCGCCACGGCCCGCTGCGGCCCCCACTGCCACCGGGACCGGGTTGGACCCTGCGGCCATGCCACACACGTCGCAGTAGCCGTCGACGATCGTTCCGGTGCAGCCCGGCTGCGTGCAGGTCATGGGCGGGGCCTCTGGGGTCGGGGTGCAGGAGGACGGGGAGCGGTGCGTCCGGTGCGCGGAGCGGGCCGGGTCGCCGCGTCGACGTAGGCCGCGAACGCGGCCGCCAGGGCCCGGGCCCTGGCGATGGGCAGCGGCCGCGCCGCGAGGGTCTCGTCGAGCCGACGTCGCAGCTCGGACACGTCATCGGCCCCTTCGGGCGCCAGCATCGCGGACGAGGCCATGGCCCCCACGGCGCCGACGAGCCCGACGACCTCGTCGCGCTCGGCCAGCCCGGCGGCATACGTCTCGTGGGCGAGGTCGAGGGCACGCGAGACGCGCTCGAGCTTGCTGCGGTATGCCGTGAGCTCGGCTGCCGCCTGCGGCACCGGTCCCAGCGCGCGGACGTTGGGGATGGCGAGGTGCGGAGCGGGGGTGATCGCCTCGAGGCAGGCGCGTTCGAGGGCTCGGATGGCGGCGGCGCGGGCGTCGAGCTCCTCGACCTGTTGCTGGGTGCGCACGCGGCTGCGGGCGGCCGAGGCGCGTTCGGCGGCGGCGACGATGAGGTCTCGCTCGAGCACGGCGACATCGATCTCGAGCGGGCCGATGATGCCGCCGACGTCGGCGCCGCGACGGGCGCGCTCGACGAGGTCGTCCATGCGCCGGTCGAGCCGCATGATCTTCTCCGTGGCCTCGTCGCGCTGGGCTCCGGCCGGGACGAGCGGGATCTGGTCGCGAGTGCGCTCGATCCCGGCGCGCACCAGAGTGATTCGCTGGGTCGCCTCGGCCGCTCCGGGCGCGAGGGAGGCGCGTGCCTGCAGGGTGCGCGTCAGCGAGTCGAGCAGTCGGCACGCCTCGGGCAGGCTGACGGCGAGCGAGCCGCTCGACGGCAGCGACAGGTGCTCGGTGGTGTTGGAGTCGAGGCGACCGTGGATGAGGGTCGAGAGCCGTTCGGCCTCGACGGGCCCGACCCGGCCACCGTCGAACGTCGTCTCGAGCAGGGTCAGGCGGTCACTGACGGCCTTCCAGAACGTCAGCGCCACGGTCAGGTCGTTGGTGATGGCGACCTGCTCGGCCTGGGACAGCTTGAGGACGGCACGGTCGACCTCGCCGAGGTCGGCTCGACGCTGGGCCACCCACTCCCGCAGGGCATTCAGGTAGGTCTGGGCCTCGGGCGCCTGGACGGGCACGCCGAGGCGTCCGGGCGCCGTCGGCGCGACGGTGCCCGGGTCGGGGTGGCTCTGCGGCACGGCCGTCATCGTCCGTACACCGGGGTCGGGGGAGCCGGGGCGGGCCCGAGCGGTGCTGCGAGCCAGCGGTTGTAGATCGCCTTCCACTGCCCGTCGGCCTCGAGGTCGGCGATGACGCGGTTGACGTAGCGGGCGAGGTAGGTGTCGGCCTTGTTGAGCCCGAGGCCGTAGGGCTCGACGGTGATGGCCTTGGCGCTCGTGACCACGGTGTTGGGGTCCTGCGCGGCGAGCCCTGCGAGCACGGTGTCGTCACCGGTGATGGCGTCGGCCTTGCCCTGCTGGAGGAGCACGAGGCAGCCGGTGTGCGTGCCGGCGGTGACGACGACAGGACCTTTCACCTGCTGCAGCTTCGTCAGCGACGTGGTCCCGGTGGGCGCGCACACCCGCTTGCCCGTGAGGTCGGTGAGGCTGAGGTCCTTGGCACCCGGAAGCGCCTTGCTGACGAGGACCTTCTGACCGGAGCGGTAGTACTCCGCGGAGAAGGCGATGTCGTTCCAGCGGCCGCACGTCATCGACAGGTTGCGGGCGACCATGTCGACCGAGCCGTCCTGGAGCAGCGGGATGCGATCCGCTGCCGTGATGACGCGCAGCTGGAGCTTGCCGGGGTCGCCGAAGATCGCCTTGGCGACGGCGCGGGCCATGTCGATGTCGAAGCCCTCGATGCCGCCGGTGAAGGCGTTGCGGGCCCCGAAGAGGTAGGTGTCGGCGGAGACCCCGACGGTGAGGTAGCCCTTGTCGATGATCTTGCGCATCGCCGCGTCGGTGATCTCGCCGCGGCTGGGGAGCGTGGGGAGCGGGTCGTAGGACTGCGTCGCGTTGGTGCACGTCGGCGCTGCGACGGCGGGGGCGCTGCTCGACGGCTTGGGCGCGGTGGTCTGCGGCAACGGCGTCTCGGCGTACGTGACACCCGAGCAGCCGGCGAGCACACCGAGGCCCGCCACGGCGACGAGGGCGGACAGCCGACGGCGCACCACTGACATGAGGACGCTCATCGGTACTCCTCGATCCGCTGGCCGATACCTCGGACCACGAGCCACGACGCGACGAGTGCCGCGAGGGCGACGACGAGGGCGATGAGCGGGGCGCTGCCACCGAGGCCCTGGAGGCTGGAGACGGTGGTCCTCGCGGCGTCGTCGCGGGCCTGCGTCACGGCCGTGTCGAAGTCGCCGAACGTCTTCGCCGCCCCTCCGGCGGATGTGCTCGTCGACAGCTTGACGGCGTCGTCCCACTTGCCGCCGTCGTCGAGCGAGCGCACCTTCTGGTGCGCGGTCACGTAGTCGGTCCAGAGGATGCTCAGGGTCGTGGACTGGTCGATCCCCTCGAGGGTGTTGCTGACGGCGGTCTCGTTCGTCTTCCACGCCGCCTCGTTGGTGGCTCCCGAGCCCCGGCGGATGAGCGTCAGGCTCTCGTTGGCGCGGGCGTCGTTGGCGGCCGTCGTGACGTCGGCGAGGGCGACGGCCCGCTGGTAGTCGCCCTGGGATACCCCGCGGGTCGCACTCCCGATGCCGGTGATGATGGTCGCCGTCACGAAGAGAGCAATGAGGAGCAGCGCGATGGCGCCCGTCAGTGACGGGTTGAGGTAGCGGTGCGTCCGCCGGGCCAGCCAGACCGCGAGGGCGACGAGGCCGATGAGGGCGGCGACGCCCACGAGCAGCTGGAGGCTCGAGTTGCTGCGGTCGAACTCCTTCTGGGAGCGGTCCTCGTTGGTCTGGACGACCTGCGTCACGATCGGGATCGCGTCGGAGCGCAGCCCGGCGCTGGCCTGGGTGAGGTACTGCGCGCCCACCGGGAGGCCGAGGCGGTTGTTGGAGCGGGCCTGCTCGACGAGGGCGGCATACGTCTGCACCCGCTCGGCGAGCACGCCGAGCGCCTTGCCGTCGGCAGGCTGGGCGGCCGCCGCCTCGGCGATGCCGCGGGCGACCCGGGCCATGGCGCCCTCGTAGCTGGCGCGGGAGTCGGCGGACTCGAGGCCGCCGACGAGGAAGGCGTTGGTGGCCACGGCGTCGGCGCGGAGCAGGTCGACGTGGATCGACTGGGCGCGGATCACCTGCGCCGTGTTGTTGGCGGCCCGCTCGACCGCCGCCTGCGAGGCGAGCAGCGCGTTGACGCTCACCGCGCCGAGCACCACGGCGGCGATGACCCCGAGGAGGCCGAAGAGCCGCATCCGTCCGGGGGTGCCGTGCAGCAGCCGGTCCACCATGCCGCGCGCCCCGGGGATGCTGCCCGCGATGGTGCGCGGCTGCTGGCCGGTCCGGCCCGCGCCGGACGACGCGCCCGCCGGGATGGCGACGGGGATGTTCGTCGTCGGTGCGCTCATGCGGTGTCCTCGTGCTCGTTCGCGCTGGGGTCGTGCGGCTCGTCCTGTGCGTCAGAGACTGCCTCATCGGTGCCTGCCGAACCATCAGGGTCCGCCCTGACCTCTGCCCTGACATCCCCCCTGACATCCGCCGGATCCTGCGGCTGGCCCGAGGCGTCCTCGTCGGGGGCGTCGAGGTGGTCGGGCTGCTCGGGCTCGTCGGGCTGCTCGGTGAAGTCGTCTCCGGTGAGTAGACGCAGGTCGTCGCGACTCGGCTCCTTCGCGTCCTTCAGGCGCCACGCGTGGCGCCCGACGGCGTGCTCGAAGAGGTTGCGCGAGAAGCGGCCGTTGCCGAAGGCGGGCGTGCGCGGCGTCGCCTCGAGCTGGTGCCGGACGCGGCGACGGGCGTCGTCGGTCAGCTCGTAGTCGCTCCCCGTCGCGATGGAGTCGAGGATGGCGAGCAGCTCGTCGTCGCTGTAGTCGTCGAACTCGATCGTCGTCGTGAACCGGCTGGCGAGACCCGGGTTCTGGGCGATGAAGCCGACCATGGGCTCGGGGTAGCCCGCGACGATGACGACGAGGTCCTCGCGGTGGTCCTCCATCTCCTTGACGAGGGTGTTGACGGCCTCCTGGGCGTACTGGTCGCCGGTCAAGCCGTACGCCTCGTCGATGAAGAGCACTCCGCCGACGGCGTTGGCGACGACGTCGGCCGTCTTCATCGCCGTCTGGCCGACGTAGCCGGCGACGAGCTCGCTGCGGTCGACCTCGACGAGCTGGCCCTTCGGGAGCAGGCCGAGGGCTCGGTAGATGCCGCCGACGAGCCGGGCCACGGTGGTCTTCCCGGTGCCGGGGTTGCCGACGAAGATGAGGTGGCGGCTCATCTTGGGGGCCCTGAGGCCTGCCTCGGTGCGCATCCTCTCGACGGACAGCAGCGCGACCTGCCGGTGGATCTCCCTCTTGACCCGCGCCAGTCCGATCATCGCGTCGAGCTCGGCGAGCAGCTCCTCGACCGACTTCTCGGGCTCGGCCGGCTCCGCGGGCGGCTCTGTGGCCTGGCTCGGATCGGATTGTGCCGCGGTGGGTGTCGCGGTGGGCCCGGCCTGCTGCTGGCGTATGCCGTCACCGACCTCGGGCGCGGCACCACCCTGTGGGGCGGGCGGGCCACCCGGCGCCGACGGCACGCGGCTCAGTCCCCACGAGCGGAGCACGGCATCGGTGCCCGGCCCCTCGGGGAGCGGTGGGAGGATGCCCGACCACGACCCCGACCACGACGGGCCCGACCCGGCGCCGTCCGGTCCGTCCTGGACCAGGGTGCCTGGCGCGCCCGGTCGCACGGCGGCGAGGTAGGTGGCGGAGGTCGCCGTGGCCTTGGCGATGGCGTCGATCGGGGCCGTGCCGAGCATGACGGCGGACGACGCGACCTCCGTCAGCGCCTCGGCGTACTCGGCGGCGAGGGTGTGCCGGGAGACGATGAGGGCCTCGAGCAGGTCGGTCGGGGCGCCGCGCCAGCGACGGCCGCGGGACGCGGCGTCGAAGAAGGCCTCGTTGATGCGGCCGAGCTCGGTCAGGCCGGGGTCGGCGACCCGGGCCCAGTGGGCGGCGGCGCCGGGCACCGACTCGGCGAGGGCCGCGGCGACGCGCAGGCCCTCGTCGCGAGCGGCGGCCGGGTCGAGGCCGGCTTCCGCCGCGATGTCGGTGAGCTGCTCCAGGCTCTCGGCCAGACGGGACTCAGTGGGGCGGCTCATGCGTCACTCCGGCTCATTCCGGCGGGGCCAACGGGTGGGGCGGTGCGGGGGACGCGGGCGAGGCGGGCGAGGCGGCAGCCAGGCCGGGCTGGTCCGGGAGGTCTCCTGCTGCACGTCCCGCGGGGGGAGGGGAGACCTGGACCGGATCGGGGCCGAGCCCGAGGGCGCCCCCTGACGAGGCCTGTCCGAACTTCTGCTCGAGGAACGCCCCGTGCACGATGATCGCCTCGGCGTCGGCACGGCATACGGCGTCGTAGACCTTGTCCATCGTCGTGCCGAGCAGGTCGAGCTGGTCGACGAGGAGCATGACCGAGCTCTTGCCCGCCTCGATGGGACGCGTGTCGGCCCAGTCGCGCGGGAGGCGGAGGTAGTTGCCGATGGCCACCGGGAGGTAGTCGGTGGCCGTGGCCATGACGCTGTAGCCCTGGCTGCTGCCGAGCCCCAGGTTGGCCAGGCGGGGCAGCGTCTGCCGGACGATGCGCGTGACGCGGAGCAGGCGGGAGAGGACGACCCCGGGCACGCGGCCCTCGCGGGCCTGCAGCTCGATGGCGTCGAGCGCCCCGAGCAGCTGCTCGGTGGTCGGTGGTCCCGAGCGCACCGGCTCAGGTGCCTCGGGCCGGTCCAACCCGAACCACGACCGGATTCCCACTGCGTTGTTCCCCTCTGGTGTTCGCGCGACCGGCTGTCGACCGGCCACGCCACTCCTGCTTCACGGCTCTCGGACCTCGGCAGCACTCACCGACCTGAGCTCACCGCCCCGAGCCGAGGTCGAGCAGGCCGGGCGCGGAGTTCTCGGCGCGGCGGGCGTCCTGCTTCGAGACACGGTCGAGGTAGGACCGTGACTTGGCGACCTCGGTCTCGAGCGTCCCGATCGTCGCGGCCATGTTGTCGAGCGCGCGGACCTTGAACTGGTCGATGGTGTCCATCGTCTCGTAGATGTTGGCGAACGCCTTCTGCAGCGACTCGATCGAGAGCGTCGAGCTGGCCGACTGCTCCTGGATGCGGGCCGAGTTCTGCTTGAGGGCCTCGGACGTGCGCTCGATGATGCTCGAGGTGGTCGTGTTGAGGGCGGTGATCTGGTCGAGCACGAGCTGCTGGTTGTTGAGGGCCTGGGCCACGATGACCGCGGTGCGCAGCGCCGAGACCGTCGTCGTGGTCGCCCGGTCGACGCCCTTGATGAGCTCGATGTTGTTCTTGATGATGATGTCGATGGCGAGGTAGTTCTGGATCGACACGGCGAGCTGGGTCAGCAGGTCCTGGTGCTTCTGGCGGACGTAGAAGAGGACGTCCTCGCGAAGCGCCTTGGCCTTCTCCGGGTCGGTGGCCTCGAGAGTGGCGACCTGCGCGGCCAGCCGGGCGTCGAGGCGCTCGGCGACGTAGACGTACTGGTTGAGCCGGCCCATCGACTCCCAGAGGTTCTTCTTCTCGAGGTTGAGGGCGACGTTGTCCTTGACGAGCTCGTCCTGGCCGGACTGGAGCGAGTGGAGGATGCCGTTGAGGTGGCTCTGCGCCGACTGGTACTTGCGGAAGTAGTCGTTGACCCGGTCACCCATCGGGATCATGCCGAGGAACTTCTTGGCGCCGGCGGCCTGGCCGGGATCGAGGTCCTCGACGGTGCGGCGCAGGTCGAGCAGGGTCTTGCCGACCTTGGAGTTGCCCGACAGGCCGCCCTCGTTGAGCGCCTTGACCGGCATCTGCAGCATGCGGTTGCTGCTCTCGGCGGCGAAGCGCACCTCGTCGTTGCCCATGCTGCGCACGTCGGCGGCCTTGGTCTCCCACTCGGGGGAGCGGGCCGCGGCCTTCATCAACGAGTTGAGGTAGGTGTCGACCTTGGCATCGAGCCCCGGCAGCGCGGCCTCGGGGACCGCCGGGGCCATCTTCGGGGCCGAGGTCTCGGCGACCGGTGCGGTCGGGGCGGGAGCCGTGAGGATGAACGCGTCGCCGGGCGGCGGCTCGAGGGGAGCGACCTGCGCGGGTGCGGCTGCCTGGGCGGCGGGCTGGTCAGTCATGTGGAGCGGGTCCTTCCCTCACGTGCCGGCCGCGTCGGCGACGCGACCGAAGTCCCTCGCCCGTCGGCACGAGACGAGCCGCGGGCCGTGGGAGGTGCACCGCGATGGCGCACGACACACGCCTGCAGCGCGCTCGTCGGGCGTACGGCCACTCTACGTGCCGTGCGCCTGCGACGGGTGGGCGAACGCGTGGGTTCCGTCGCCCAGCGGACCCCTTCGGACCGCTCGTGACCCCGGCGAGGAGAGCGACCGCGGCTCGGAGTCAGGGGAGGTTCCGAGCCGCGGTCGCGTTCGTGGGGCACCCACACCTGTCGAACGGGTGGGGTTACCCGCCGGTTCCCGGGTCCGCCGGGTCGGTGGCCGTGGTGTGGCCGTGGTGTGGCCGTGGCCCGCGGCGAGGGCTCAGCCGAACTGCCAGGACCGCTTGCTCAGGCCGAACCAGAAGCCGTCGATGACGCTCTTGTTGTCGAGACCGCCGGACTCGTAGGCGGCTCCGAGGGTGACGAAGAGCGGGGCGAAGTGCTCCGTGCGCGGGTGGGCCTCGTGAGCGGCCGGGGCCTTGTCGAGGAAGTCGAGCAGGCTGTCGACGTCCTGCGCCTTCATCGCCTCCTGGGCCCAGTGGTCGAACTCAGCGCTGGCCGCGGGGGGCAGCGCGTCGGAGCCGGCCCGTGGGTTGAACCAGCGCAGGTTGTGGGTCGTGAAGCCGGATCCGACGATCATCGTGCCCTGCTCGCGCAGCGGTGCGAGGCGTCGGCCGATCTCGAACAGGCCCCTCGGGTCGAGCGTCGGCATCGACATCTGGAGCACCGGGACGTCCGCGTCCGGGAACATCTCCTTGAGAGGGACGTAGGCCCCGTGGTCGAGCCCGCGCGCCTCGTCCCGGTGCACCTGGTGGCCGGGCCAGGTGAGCAGCTTGGTCACCTCGTCGGCGAGCGCGGGCGCGGCGGGGGCGTCGTAGGTGACCTCGTAGTACTTCTGCGGGAAGCCCCAGAAGTCGTAGGTCAGCGGTGCGCCGGTCGTCGAGCCCAGCGTCGTCGGGGCGTCCTCCCAGTGCGCGGAGACCATGAGGACGCCGTGGGGCTTGGGCAGGTCGGCGGACCACCGGGCCAGCTCGTCCGTCCAGCGCTCGTCGTCGGCGAGCGGCGGCGCGCCGTGGCTGAGGTAGAGGACGGGGGCAGACATGGCAGTTCCTTCCGCAGTTGTTGAACTCTAAACTATCAGGGGAACGTGACCTTGGTCCTCATCATTCCCGAGGGCGTATGCCGTCCGGTGCCCTTCCATGAAAGTGCGGTCACGTCACGCCGTGTCACGTCACCTCACGTCTCGCCACGTCGAGGGCCCGGGTCCTTCGGCCCTGTCGATGCCGCGTCCGGCGGGCGACGCTGGAGCGATGAACGAGATACGCACGGTCGAGGCCGCCGAGCAACCCACGGCCGTCCTGCGGGCCACGGTGCCGATGGATGAGCTGCCCACCTTCTTCGCCCGGGCCTTCGCCGCCACCGCGGCCGCACTGGCGAAGCAGGGCCACGCGCCCGCAGGCCCGCCCTTCGGGCTCTACCGCGGCATGCCGACGACGGTCGTCGACGTCGAGGCCGGCTTCCCCGTCTCGACCCCGGTCGAGCCCACCGGCGACGTGGTGCCGAGCACCCTTCCGGGCGGACGCGCCGTCGAGGCCGTGCACATCGGGCCCTACGACACCATGGGCGAGACGTACGGCCAGGTCGAGCAGTGGATGGTCGGCCAGCGGCTGGTGCCAGGCAAGGTCGTCTGGGAGAGCTACCTCAGCGACCCCGAGCGGGAGCCCGACCCGGCCACGTGGCGCACGGTGGTCCACTGGTCCGTGTCCTGAGCCCTGCACCAGCGGTGGGCCGAGGGTGGGTCCCGGCAGCCCTCGGGACGGCGCGTCCCGAGCTCGCCGGGCGGGACGGCATACGCCCTCCACGGCGGATGCCGTGAGGCCGCACCCGGCGCGGGCTGTTACGGTCGGTCCGCGTCCACGTCGGGGCAGCGACGAATCCGCTGCACGTGAGATGCGGGAAGTTGAAGGTGCACCATGGCCGCAGGCAAGGGCCGCAAGCTCGTCATCGTGGAGTCGCCCGCCAAGGCGAAGACCATCGCCGGCTACCTCGGAGGGGACTTCGAGGTCGAGGCGTCCGTCGGTCACATCCGTGACCTGCCCAACCCGTCCGAGCTGCCCGCCGACATGAAGAAGGGCCCGTTCGGCAAGTTCGCCGTCGACGTCGACAACGGCTTCGAGCCGTACTACGTCGTCGACCCGGACAAGAAGAAGAAGGTCGCGGAGCTCAAGCGGCTGCTCAAGGACGCCAGCGAGCTCTACCTCGCCACCGATGAGGACCGCGAGGGCGAGGCCATCGCGTGGCACCTGCTCGAGGCGCTCAAGCCGCGGGTCCCCGTCAAGCGGATGGTGTTCCACGAGATCACCCGCGAGGCGATCCAGCGCGCCGTCAACGACACCCGCGAGATCGACACCGCGATGGTCGACGCCCAGGAGACCCGCCGCATCCTCGACCGCCTCTACGGCTACGAGGTCAGCCCGGTCCTGTGGCGCAAGGTCCGCCAGGGCCTGTCGGCCGGCCGCGTCCAGTCCGTCGCGACCCGGATGGTCGTCGAGCGCGAGCGCGAGCGCATGGCGTTCGTCCGCTCCTCGTACTGGGACGTCGAGGGCGACTTCACGCCCGAGGCGGCGAGCCAGCAGTTCACCGCCCGCCTGTCGTCCGTGGACGGGACGCGCGTGGCCACCGGCCGCGACTTCGCCGACGACGGCCGCCTGACGGGCAAGGGCGTCGTCCACCTCGACGAGGCGCTCGCGACCCGGATCGCCGAAGCCTGCCTGCCTCTCACCGCGCGCGTCACCGACGTCCAGGAGAAGCCCTACACGCGCCGCCCGTCGGCGCCGTTCACGACCTCGACCCTCCAGCAGGAGGCGTCGCGCAAGCTGCGGATGTCGTCCAAGAACGCGATGCGCGTGGCGCAGCGGCTCTACGAGAACGGCTACATCACCTACATGCGTACCGACAGCACGACGCTGTCGGACGCTGCCACGACCGCCGCGCGCAGCCAGGCCCGCGACCTGTACGGGGCCGAGTACGTCCCGGACAGCCCGCGCCGCTACGAGAAGAAGGTCAAGAACGCGCAGGAGGCCCACGAGGCCATCCGTCCCGCCGGTGACCGCTTCCGCTCGCCGGCCCAGGTCGCGGGGTCGCTCCGCGGCGAGGAGTTCGCGCTCTACGAGCTGATCTGGAAGCGCACCGTCGCCTCGCAGATGGCCGACGCCCGCGGCTCGACCGCCACCGTCAAGCTGGCCGTCGACACGGCGATCGAGGGCGCCCAGTCGGTCGAGTTCAGCGCGAGCGGCACCGTCATCACGTTCAAGGGCTTCCTCGCCGCCTACGAGGAGGGCCGTGACGACGAGGCCGCCGCGCGCGCCGACGCAGCGGCCGAGGAGCGCCGCCTGCCGAAGCTCTCGGCCGGGGTCCCGCTCGAGGTCGTGCGCGCCGAGGCCGACGGCCACGAGACGAGCCCGCCCGCCCGCTTCACCGAGGCCACGCTCGTCAAGGCCATGGAGGAGCGCGGCATCGGCCGCCCGTCGACGTATGCCGCGACCATCGGCACGATCCAGGACCGCGGCTACGTCTTCACCAAGGGCCAGGCGCTCGTGCCGACGTGGCTCGCGTTCGCGGTGACCCGCCTGCTCGAGGAGCACTTCGGCAACCTCGTCGACTACGAGTTCACCGCCTCGATGGAGGAGGACCTCGACCGCATCGCCAACGGCGACGAGGGCCGCGTCGAGTGGCTGAAGCGCTTCTACTTCGGTGAGGAGGCGACCTCGGCCGCCGGGCTGCGCAGCCTCGTCGAGGACCTCGGCGAGATCGACGCCAAGGAGATCTCGACGATCCCCATCGGCGACGGCATGGTCGTGCGCGTGGGTCGCTACGGCCCGTACGTCGAGGAGCTCGTGCCCGCGGGCGTCGACCTCGCGACGGGGGAGGTCGCCGAGGGCGCCGAGGTCCCCGCCACGCCGCGTCGCGCGACGATCACCGACGACATCGCCCCCGACGAGATGACGCCGGAGATGGCGCGCGAGCTGCTCGAGGTCGCGGCCGACGACGGCAAGGTGCTCGGCAAGGACCCCGAGACCGGACGCGAGATCGTCGCGCGCGCCGGCCGCTACGGGCCCTACGTCACCGAGGTCATCGAGGACGACGAGGCTGCCGACAAGCCGAAGGGCAAGAAAGCCGCCAAGGTCAAGCCCCGCACCGCCTCGCTCTTCAAGGACATGGAGCTCTCGACCCTGACGCTCGACGACGCGCTCAAGCTGCTGTCGCTGCCGCGCGTCGTCGGCACCGACGCAGAGGGCGCCCCGATCACCGCGCAGAACGGCCGCTACGGCCCGTACCTCAAGAAGGGCACGGACTCGCGCTCGCTCACCACCGAGCAGCAGCTCTTCGACATCACGCTCGAGGAGGCGCTCGCGATCTACGCGCAGCCGAAGCAGCGCGGGCGTGCGGCGGCGACCCCGCCGCTCAAGGAGCTCGGCACCGACCCGGTCAGCAGCAAACCCGTCGTCGTCAAGGACGGCCGCTTCGGTCCCTACGTCACCGACGGCGAGACCAACGCGACGCTGCGCAAGGACGACGACCCGGCCGCGATCACTCCGGAGCGCGGCTACGAGCTGCTCGCCGAGAAGCGCGCCAAGGGCCCGACGACCCGCAAGCGCGCCGTGAAGAAGACGGCCAAGAAGACTGCCAAGAAGACGACGGCGCGCACGACGAAGAAGGCCACCGCCAAGAAGGCCTGACCCGCCCTCCCCAAGACCGACCCCAAGACCCGCCCCAATCGAGAGAGCGATCCGTCCGCATCCTGTCCGGACGGATCGCTCTTTCGATTGGGGCTTTGGGTATGCCGGGTGGTGGCCCTGCCGACGGACGTGTCGTCGCGCTAGCGTCGGGTCGGTGGTCGACATCCGGAGGTTCGCGCCCGACGACCGAGGCCGGTGGGAAGAGCTCTTCCGCGCCTACATCAGCTTCTACGAGCGCACCCTCGAGCACACGGCATACGACCGGGCATGGCGCGAGATCACCTCGGGCACACGGCTGCACGGGCGCGGCGCGTGGCTGGATGGAGAGCTCGTGGGGATCACGCACTTCCTCGTGCACCCCAGCTCGAGCGAACCGGACCTGTGCTACCTCGAGGACCTCTTCACCGACCAGGCGGTCCGTGGGCGCGGGGTCGCCACCGCGCTGATCGGCGCCGTGCGGGACTGGGCGCGCGAGAAGGGCTGCGGCAGCGTCTACTGGCAGACCCACGAGGGCAATGCCGTGGCGCGCCGGCTCTACGACGAGGTGGCGACCTGCGAGGGCTACGTCGTCTACACCTTGCCCGTCGGGGATGCGTCCGTCGATGGTGGGAACGTCGGCGCGCGGTGAGAGGCTGAGGGCATGTCAACCGTTGTCTTCGTCCACGCCCACCCTGACGACGAGGCGTCCCAGTCCGCGGGCTCGATGGCGCGCGCCGTGAGCGAGGGGCACCGCGTCGTCCTCGTCGTCGCCACCAACGGCGACCACGGTGACGCCCCCGACGACCTGGCGGAGGGCGAGACCGTCGTGCAGCGGCGCCGGGTCGAGGCGGCTGCCTCCAACGCCGTCATCGGCACGCACCGGGTCGAGTTCCTCGGCTACGCCGACTCCGGCATGACCGGGTGGGTGCAGAACGACCACGAGGAGAGCTTCGCGCGGGCCGACACCGAGGTGGCGGCACAGCGGCTCGCGGCCGTGCTGCGCGAGGAGGACGCCGACGTCGTCGTCGGTTACGACTGGCACGGCGGCTACGGCCATCCCGACCACGTCAAGGTCCACGCCGTGACGAAGCGCGCGGCCGAGATCGCCGGCACGCGGCGCTACCTCGAGGGCTCGATGAACCGTGACGCCATGATCCGCTCCCACCAGGCGGCCATGGCTGCGGGGCTCGACGTGGGGGAGTGGGACCCGAGCGCACCGATGGACGACGGCAACCCGCTCGGCAGCCTCGAGAGCGAGCTGCACTGGGCCTGCGACGTCAGCGAGTTCCTGGAGGTCAAGCGCTCGGCGCTCAAGGCCCACGCGAGCCAGTCGGACGCGCAGGGGATGCTCCAGATGCCGATGGAGATGTTCGCCGTCGCCTTCGCCTGGGAGCACTACATCGAGCCCGGGCGCCCGGAGGGGATGGTGGCGGGCTGGTTCCTCGACGGCTGAACCGTCCAGTAACCTACTCGCGGTAACAATGTCGTTTCCTCCGGAGGGACCCTGATGTCCGACATCGACTTCACGACCGCCAGCGCCGAGCAGATCGCCGCCGTCGAGCCCGGCGAGTTCATCCGCATCGTCAAGGAGATGTCCGACAAGGACGTGCGAGCGGTCATGGAGAGCCCCAACCGCGAGGTCATCGTCGACGCTCTTCCGGCGGATGCCCGAGCTCTTCCGCCCCGACCGTGCCGGCTCGACCACGGCCACCACGCACTGGAGCATCACCGGGCGACCCGACGGCGGCGCCGACGAGTGGACCGTGCGCTTCGCCGACGGGACGTGCAGCACCCTCCCCGGGCACGACGGGGACTCGACCCTCACCCTCGCCATGACGCCGGTCGACTTCGCCAAGGTCATCACCAAGAGCGGCAACCCGGTCATGATGTTCATGACCGGCAAGATCAAGGCGAAGGGCGACCTCGGGCTCGCCGCCAACATCGCGAACTTCTTCGACATCCCCAAGGCCTGAGGCGGCGGCTGGCGGCGGCATCGCGGCTCACTCTCCCCGCCTCCCCTCAATCGTCGAGAGGCCACGTGTGGCCGCCTCGACCACGTCGAGAGGCCACGTGTGGTCGCCCCAGTAAGGGCCCTTGCAACAGAGCCGGGCCGCGCTGGGTCCCCGACCCGACAACTACTGGCCCTTCGACGTATTTAGAGGCGGCTACACGTGGCCCTTCGACGTGTTAGGGGCGGCCATACGTGGCCTTTCGACGGTGGGGGGCGGCGGGCGGCGGGCGTGACAGTGCCCACCGGACCGGGATGGTCGGGTGGGCACTGTCACCAGGTGGAGCCGGGTCAGGCGAGGGCGTCGATGATCGCGTTGAAGGTCTGCGACGGGCGCATCACCGAGGCGACCTTGGCGGCGTCGGGGCGGTAGTAGCCCCCGATGTCGACCGGGTGGCCCTGGGCGTCGACGAGCTCCTGGGAGATCGTGGCGATGTTGTCCGACAGCGCCTGCGCCACCGGCGCGAACGTCTCGGCCAGGGCGGCGTCGTCGGTCTGCGCGGCGAGCTCCTGCGCCCAGTAGAGCGCGAGCCACACGTGGCTGCCGCGGTTGTCGATCTGACCGACCTTGCGAGCCGGGCCCTTGTTCTCGTCGAGGAGGGTGCCGGTCGCCCGGTCGAGCGTCTGGCCGAGCACGCGAGCCCGCGCGTTGTCGGTGACGTCGGCCAGGTGCTCGAAGCTGACTGCGAGAGCGAGGAACTCGCCCAGGCTGTCCCAGCGGAGGTAGTTCTCCTTGACGAGCTGCTGCACGTGCTTGGGAGCCGAGCCGCCGGCGCCGGTCTCGAAGAGCCCGCCACCGTTGATGAGCGGGACGACGGAGAGCATCTTGGCCGACGTGCCGAGCTCGAGGATCGGGAAGAGGTCGGTGAGATAGTCGCGCAGCACGTTGCCGGTGACCGAGATCGTGTCCTCGCCCTTGCGGATTCGCCCGAGGGAGTAGGCGATCGCGTCGGTGGGCTTCATGATCTCGATGGTCAGGCCGTCGGTGTCGTGCTCGGTGAGGTACTCGTTGACCTTGGCGATGAGGTTCGCGTCGTGGGCGCGGTCGGCGTCGAGCCAGAAGATGGCCGGTGTGCCTGTGGCGCGGGCGCGCGTCACGGCGAGCTTGACCCAGTCGCGGATCGGCACGTCCTTGGTCTGGCAGGCGCGCCAGATGTCGCCCGCCGACACGGCGTGCTCGATGAGCACCTCGCCGGAGCCGTCGACCACGCGCACGGTCCCGTCGGCCGGGATCTCGAAGGTCTTGTCGTGGCTGCCGTACTCCTCGGCCGCCTGCGCCATGAGGCCAACGTTGGGGACAGAGCCCATCGTCGAGGGGTCGTAGGCGCCGTGGGCGCGGCAGTCGTCGAGGACGACCTGGTAGATGCCGGCGTAGGAGCTGTCGGGCAGCACGGCCAGTGTGTCCTGCTCGGCGCCGTCACGGTTCCACATGTGGCCCGAGGTGCGGATCATCGCCGGCATCGACGCGTCGACGATGACGTCGCTCGGGACGTGCAGGTTGGTGATGCCCTTGTCGGAGTCGACCATCGCGATGGCCGGCCCGTCCTCGAAACCCTTCGCCACGGCGGCCTCGACCTCGGCGCGCTCGTCGGCCGGCAGGCCCTCGACGGCCTTGAGGACGGCGCCGAGCCCGTCGTTGGGGGACGCGCCGACGGAGGCGAGCGCCCCGGCATACGTCTCGAAGACGTCGGGGAAGAAGGCTCGCACGACGTGACCGAAGATGATCGGGTCGGAGACCTTCATCATGGTGGCCTTGAGGTGCACGGAGAAGAGGACGCCCTCCTGCTTGGCGCGCGCCACCTGCTCGGAGAGGAAGTCGCGCAGCTTCGCGACCTTCATGAACGTCGCGTCGACGACCTCGCCGGCGAGGACGGGGATCGACTCCTTGAGCACCGTGGCGGAGCCGTCGGCACCGACGAGCTCGACGCGCAGCGTGCCGTCGGCTTCGATGACGACGGACTTCTCGTTGTGGCGGAAGTCGTCCTCGCCCATCGTCGCGACGTTGGTCCTGGACTCGGCGGTCCACGCGCCCATCGAGTGCGGGTGCTTGCGGGCGTAGCTCTTCACCGACGCGGGCGCGCGGCGGTCCGAGTTGCCTTCGCGCAGAACGGGGTTGACGGCCGAGCCCTTGATCTTGTCGTATGCCGCCCGCGCTGACTTCTCCGCGTCGGTGGTCGGGTTGTCGGGGTAGTCGGGCAGCGCGTAGCCGGCGGCCTGGAGCTCGGCGATCGCAGCCTTGAGCTGCGGGATCGAGGCCGAGACGTTCGGCAGCTTGATGATGTTCGCCTCGGGCGTCTTGGCCAGGGCACCGAGCTCGGCCAGGGCGTCGCCGATGCGCTGCTCGGGCGTCAGCGCGTCGGGGAACGCGGCGATGATTCGACCCGAGAGCGAGATGTCACGCGTCTCGACCTCGACGCCGGCCTGCTTGGCGAAGGCCGAGACGATGGGCAGCAGCGAGGCCGTGGCCAGGGCCGGCGCCTCGTCCGTGTGCGTGTAGATGATTGTCGAGTCCAACGCGGGTGCTCCGTTCGGGTTGCTGTCGTACCGAGATCCGAGAACGTGGATCCTGAATAAATCTTGATATCAAGATATCCGATGGTCGGCGTCCGTGGGGCCGCCGTCCCATCCTGCCGGGGTGGTCTGCCCCACGCCAGAGAGTCCCGCTCTAGGGTGGAGCGGATGAGCACCGACCCGCGCAGCGATCCGCACGGCGTCGCCGACGCCTCCACCCTTACCCGCACGGTCGACCCCGCGACCGCCCGCCACCTGCACCACCTGCTCGCGACCGAGCAGCGCCGCGGCCGTCTGCCGTCGGTCGCTGCGGGCATCGTGCGGGACGGTGCGCTCGCCTGGTCTGGCGCCATGGGCACGCTCGACGGGAGGGCCGGGGGAGAGGTCGCCGACGCCGACACGCAGTACCGGATGGGCTCCATCACGAAGACGTTCGTCGCCGTGGCGGTCATGCGCCTGCGAGACGCCGGACGCCTCGACCTGCTCGACCGGTTCGAGGACCATGTCCCCGGCTCGCAGCTCGGCGGCGCCACCATCGCGCAGCTGCTCTCTCACGGCGCCGGGGTGCAGGCCGAGACGAACGGTCCGTGGTGGGAGCGCACGCCAGGTGCCGACTGGGACGAGCTGGCGGGATCCCCGGTGGGACAGCGTTTCCGGGCCGGCCGGCGCTTCCACTACACGAACGTCGGCTTCGCAGCGCTCGGGCAGCTCGTAGCCCGCGCACACGGCGCCGACTGGTTCGACGTGATCCGTCGTGACCTGCTCGATCCGCTCGGCATGACGCGCACGACGACCCGCCCCAGCGGCAAGGCCGCCCAAGGCCTCGCGGTGCACCCGTTCGCCGACGTCCTGCTGCCCGAGCCCGAGCACGACGCCGGGGCCATGGCTCCGGCAGGTCAGCTGTGGACGACGGTGGACGACCTCGCTCGGTGGGCCGCCTTCGCCGGCGGGGACACCGCCGAGGTCCTGTCTGCCGACACCCTGACCGAGATGTACGAGCCGCACACGATCAACGACAGTCCGGGGCAGCCCTGGACCACCGCGCACGGGCTCGGCTGGCAGGTCTGGAACGTCGACGGAACGAGGTATGCCGGTCATGGCGGTTCGATGCCCGGTTTCCTCGCGGGCCTGCGTGTCGAGGTCGAGTCCGGTGACGGGGTCGTCGTCCTCACCAACAGCACGAGCGGCTTGGGGGCCATCGCTCCCGAGCTGCTGACGGCATACGGCGAGCGGGAGCCGCGCACCCCCGAGCCGTGGCACGCCGCCGGCGACCCGGCCGTGCTCGAGCTGGTGGGCACCTGGCACTGGGGCCCGTCGGTGTCGACGGCCAGGGTCGTGGGCGAGCACCTCGTCCTCGGCGAGCCCGGCCAGGCACGCGGTTCGCGCTTCGCGCCGACGGGTCGTGACGAGTGGGTCGGGCTCGACGGCTACTACACGGGCGAGCCGTTGCGGGTGGTGCGCTCGGCCGACGGGGCGCCGTCGCACCTCGACCTGGCGTCGTTCCGCTTCACCCGGACGCCCTACGATCCCGCGGCTGACGTGCCCGGTGGTGTGCACGACGGCGGCTGGCGCTAGTGCAGGTGGCTCGCGACCTCTCCCGGCTCCGGTGGCCGCGGCTGACCCAACGGCTCGCCCTGCGCCCGCTCAGCCTCGACGACGTCGACGCGGTCCACGCCTACCGCTGCCTGCCCGAGGTCGTGGTGCACCTGAGCCACGACGTGCTGGACCGCGACCAGGTGCGGCACCGGATCTCCCAGCGCATCGAGCGGGGTCGGCCGGGGGCTGCCGAGCCGCTGCTCGGGCTGGCCGTCGAGGAGCTGCGGACCGGCCGCGTCGTCGGTGACGTCATGCTGCGGATCGAGCCGAGCCACAGCATCGCCCGGATGCCGACCGATGAGTGGGAGGGGACGATCGGCTACGCGCTGCACCCGGACGTCCAGGGCCGGGGGCTCGCCGCCGAAGCCGCTGCCGAGCTGCTCGTCATTGGTTTCGGTGAGCTGCGCCTGCGCCGGATCACCGCGGACGCCTATGCCGACAACATCGCCTCGAACCGCGTCCTGCGCCGCATCGGCATGCGTCACGAGGCGACGACCCGAGCCAAGTCGCTGGGCAAGGACGGCACCTGGCTCGACGACAACACCTGGGCCCTGCTCCGCGAGGAGTGGCGCGGCTGATCTCCGCTCAGCTTCCCGGACGTGGACGCGAACGATGTGGGCCACGCGTCGGAAGGGAGTCCGGTGCGTGGCCCACGGCTTGCCGAGACCGACGGGGAGGGGGTCGGTCACGGCGCGCAAAGGTCGTCGATGAACCTGAGTCAAAGACCGCGAGCGGCCCCAGTCAAGAGCTTGTCTAACGTTGGGTCAGCGAGGCCGTCCGGACCTCCGGCGATGCGTCCCTGATGCCGATGCCCGCGTTGTCCGCGCTGTCTGCGGGGGCGGGGTGCGGGCGGCGCGGCCACCAGAACCGGTCGCCGAGGACGACCGCGATGGCGGGCACGAGCAACGTCCGGACGACGAGGGTGTCGAGCAGGACGCCGACGCAGATGATGACGCCGATCTGGGCCAGCACGACGAGCGGCAGGACGCCGAGGACGGCGAAGACGGCCGCGAGCAGGATGCCCGCGCTCGTGATGACGCCGCCCGTGGCAGCCAGGCCGCGCAGCATGCCTTGGCGTGAGCCGTGCTGGCGTGACTCCTCCCGTGCCCGGGTGACGAGGAAGATGTTGTAGTCGACGCCGAGCGCAACGAGGAAGACGAAGGCGAAGAGCGGCGCGCTGTCGTCGAGCGCGGAGAAGCCGAGGACCTTGGTGAAGATCCACCACGACGCGCCGACGCTGGCGAGGAAGGTCGCGACGACGGTCGAGACGAGGACGAGTGGCGCGACGACCGAACGGAGCAGCAGGCCGAGCGCCAGCAGGACCAGCACGAGCACGAGCGGGAAGATGACGAGCCGGTCGCGGGACGAGGCCTCGGCCTGGTCGAGGGCGACAGCCTCGGTGCCCGCGACGTGGCTCTCCGATAGGGCGGCCAGTGCCGCCCGAAGAGCCCGCACGGTCGCGGTTGCCTCGTCGGATCCGGGAGCGGCCGTGATGACGGCGTCGACCTCGGCCACACCGTCTGCCTGCTTGACCGGGCGCGCGCCGGCGATGCCCGGGACGTTCTTGGCGGCGGACGCCACGGTGTCCGGGTCGGCTGTCGTCACGATCACTGCCGGGTCCGCGCTGCCTGCCGGGAACGACTGGGAGAGGCGCTCGCTCGCGGCGATGGCTTCGGGCTTCTTGAGGAACTGGTCCGAGGGCTTCAGGCCCGTGTCGATCGCGGCGATGCCGGCGGCCATGACGGCGAGGGCCACGAGCGTCACACTGATGATCCGCTTCGGGTGGGCGGCCACCCGGTCGCCGACCCGGCGCCAGAGGGAGTGGCCGTCGGCCAGGGCTGCCTGGCCCTCACGCGGGACCTTGGGCCAGAAGATCCAGCGGTCGAAGATGACGAGGGCCGCTGGCAGCACGAGCAGGACGAAGGCGGCGGCGACGACGACACCGACAGCGCACGCGAGCCCGAGGCCGCGCGTCGCCGGGAAGAGCGAGAGCAGCAGCGTCAGCAGGCCGATGGTGACGGTGACGGCGCTCGAGAGGACGGCCTCCGACGTGCGGCGCAGGGCGAGCGACATCGCCTCGCGGCGGTCGGCGTGGCTGCGCAGCTCGTCGCGGTAGCGCGAGATCAGCAGCAGCGCGTAGTCGGTGCCCGCACCGAAGACGAGGACCGAGAGGATGCCGATGGTCGACTCGTCCCAGACGATGTCGAATGCCGCGAGCGTGTGCGTCGCCAGGACGGCAGCGAGTCGGTCTGCGACGCCCACGACGAGGAGCGGGAAGATCCAGAGGATCGGGCTGCGATAGGTCAGCACGAGCAGCAGGGCGACGACGGAGGCGGTGGCGATGAGCAGGCGGGTGTTGGCGCCCTCGAAGACCGCGGCGAGGTCCGCCTGGACGGCTGCCGGGCCGGTGACCTGGGCGGTGACCCCCTCGGGAAGATCCGCCTTGACGCTCGTGCGGATGTCACGCACCCGCTCGGCCGTGGCCGTCGCGTCGGTCGCGTCCACGGGGACGACCGCCAGCGCGGCGGTGCCGTCGTCACTGCGCTGGACGGGTGCTCGGCCGGCGCCGGGTAGCTGCGACAGGCGCCCCTCGATGGTGGTGAGGTCGGCCGGGCTCAGGGCGCCCGAGGCCTTGCTGAAGAGCACCACGGCCGTGGATCCCTCGGCCTCGGGCAGCCGGTCCCGCAGCTGGAGCGCGGCCGCGCTGTCGGAGCCGATGGGCAGGGCGTCGGTCGAGCTCGCCGTCCGCTGCGCCTCGCCCACGGCGCTCACCACCCCCATGGCGCCGGCCAGGGCCAGGACGACGATGGCGACGGCCCACCACTTGCGGGTGATCCTGTCGGTCACAGCGTGCACACCACACCTCCAGATAGCATGAGTAACGGGGTTACTCAGTAGATTACTAAGTTGGTGAGTGATATTAACAGCAAGAACAAGACGGGGACACCATCGGGCCCCAGGCGTGCGCGTCCCCGGCGGGGCGCGACGGTCGAACCCGAGCTCTCCCACATCGGTCACGTTCTGCCCGGCGTCGGGCTCGTCCCCGGCGTGCCGGCGTGGCGGACGACCGGCACGTTGTCGGCGCTGCAGGAGCTCGTCGAGGTGTCCGAGACCGTGCCTGCCGTGGTCGCTCGTCAGGCGGGACTCAGCACGTCCGAGCTGCACTCGCTGCGCCACCTCATGCGCGGACCGGTCGGCCCTGTCGACCTCGCCAAGCTGCTCGGGGTGACGTCGGCCGCGTCGTCCGGTGTCGTCGACCGCCTGGTGAGCCGGGGACATGCCGAGCGTCGGCCGCATCCGGACGACGGTCGGCGCACCGCGGTGGTCATCACCGACAGCGGCCGCGCCGAGGTGCTTGCCCGGATGACGCCGATGTTCGAGAGCCTCGCCGCCCTCGACGCGACGCTGGACGAGCACGACCGCGAGGTCGTCGAGCGTTACCTGCGCGGGGCGACGGCCGCCATGAGGAACCTGATGGCCTGACCCCTGGACGGGACGTGCCGGTCAGGCGGGGAGCTGGCCGCGGAGCAGGCTGTCGCCCGAGTGGGCAGGCTTGTCGTCGAACTGCTCCTTGGAGATGTCGACGATGACGTAGCCCTGGTCGATCAGGGCTTGCGTGACCGGGAACGTGCCCGACTCGCCCGGCCGCAGCACTCCGACGGAAACCATGCGCTTGCCGTCGGCGTTGATGAGCCAGACCTCCAGGTAGCCGTTGCCGGCATCGAGCGGGCGAGCCGTCACGACTCGGAGGTCGAGTCCGTTCGCGGCGCGGACGAGCGTGGCCTCGCCCTCGCGTTGCTTGGTGTCGAGCGTCGACAGCGGGACCTGGGCGACCTGGGCGACCTGAGCGGGCTGCCCGCGGTCGGGACGGCCAGGGCGCCGGCCAGGGCTGCGACGACGGGGACGAGATGACGCTTCTTCACGGGTCTGTCCTCTCTGCGGGGGAGCGACGGCGTCGTATGCCGTCTGCCCCCTCTTCCGAGGACGCCCCCGTCAGGGATGCACCCGCCGAGAACTTCTTCGTGGCGGGCCCGCGTCAGAGGTGCGCGTCGACCGCCTCGGCCGTCCGCTGACCCGAGACCAGGGCGCCCTGGATCGAGGCGGTGTCGCGATGGTCGCCGCAGACGAAGACGCCGTCCCCGAGCGCAACCGGAGCCCGGACCGCGAGCGGCGGGGTCATCGCCGGCAGGGCTGCGTCGACCCGGTGGCGGATGACGACGCGCCAGCCGGACGTGTCGCAGCCGTAGATCTCGCCGACGTGGCGCAGGACGTCCGCCTCCGGGGCGTCGCCGTCCGGCCGGTCGAGCAGGCACGTCGCCTCGACGAGGTGCTTCGTCGGCGGGGCGTAGCTGGGGGCGGCCGCGGTCAGGACGGCGGTGTTCCAGACCGGACCGGGCGGGACCGAGTCGTGGCGACGGCCGTCTACGGCGACGAAGGGCAGCGTGTGGGGCGGCTCCGGCGCCTCGAACCACCACGTGACCAGGCCCTTGGTCACCGGCTCGGGCAGCGTCGTCAGGTGTGCCGCACCGGCCGGGTCGGTCGCGACGACGACGCTGCGCGCGCAGAGGCGTTGGCCGTCGACGCGGATGTCGACGCCGCCGTGGACGGGGGTGATGGTCTCGACGTGGCTCTGCAGCCGCACGCGGTCACCGAGCGGTCCGGCCACCTGCTCGGGCAGGGCCTGCATCCCCGTCGCCGGGACGGCTGGCCTGCCCAGCGCGAACATCCGCACGAGCAGCTTCGTGAAGTTGGCGGACGACCCACCGTGGCTGTCGACGAGCACACCCGCGAGGAACGGGTCGAGGACCTCGTGTCTCAGCCGGCCCGTGACGCCGGCCTCGTCCAAGGAGTCGGCGAGGGTCGAATCTCTTTGTGCCAGAACAGTCTTGGGGTCCGCGATGACCCGGGCGGTCCACCGCGTGACGCCGGCCAGCTCGCGGGGATGGAGGTAGCCGCTGCGCATCGTCTGGGCCATCAGCCGGGGTTCGCGGATCGGGTCGGCGACGACCTGCAGGCCGTTGCTGCGGCGCACCAGCACCCCGGACCCGAAGGGCTTGAGGTCGAGCGTCGACACGTCCACCCACCGCCGCACCGCCGGGTAGGCCGGGTTGAGCACCTGGAAGCCGCGGTCACAGCGGAACCCGTCGACGACGTCGGTGCGGATGCGCCCGCCGACCGCGTCGCTCGACTCGAGGACGATGACCTCGTGACCCAGCTCGGTCAGACGCCGCGCGCACCTCAGCCCTGCCAGCCCAGCCCCGATGATGACGACGTCAGCGTCCACGAAACAACCACCCCCACTGCTCGAGTCCGACCCCCGTCGCAGCGTAGACCCCGCGTGGCCGTCGTGGGCCTACACCGTTGGAACAACGAGCGGTGACCCCGGCGCCCCGCCGGGGTCGGCCTAGCCGCGGAGGCGCACCGACAGGCAGGTGACGCAGCCCTCGAGCTTCTCGAACTCGGAGATGTCGACGGTCGTGACGTCGTGACCGCGGGCCGCGAGGAGCTGGGCGGTGCGCGGCGCCGACGCCGACATGAGCAGCGACATGCCGCCGAGCAGAACGACGTGCGCGCCCGACTCCTCTGGGACAGCGAGGAACTCGGGCCACACGGAGGGGTTGTCGACGAGCGGCGGATAGCCGAGGACGGTCCCGTCGGGAAGGGCCGTGACCGCCGACTTGAGGTGCAGCACCTTCGACACCGGGACCGGGACGACCTCGACACGATGACCGTTCAGGGCTCGGCGCAGCTGCTCCACGCCCGAGAGGTTGGTCCGCCCGCCGACGCCGACCCACACGGCGTGGCCGTGCTTGAGCACGTCCCCACCGTCGAGCGTCCCCGGGTCCTCGACCTCGACGGTGCGGTAGCCGTATGCCGTCACGGCCTCGCGCACGCCGACGCGCTCGCCGCGACGCTCGGGCGCACCGGACCGGCACAGCACCGCCACGTCACCGTGCACGACGACCTGGTCCTCGATGAAGACGCCGTCAGGGCAGTCGTCGGCCGGTGGCGCCTCGACGACCGACCAGCCGCGTCGGCGGAGCACGTCGACGTACTCCTGCCACTGCCGGAGGGCCAGCTCGCCGTCGACCGACCCGGAGCGCTCGATGTGCGTCACGATCCCGTCCGCGAGTCGGGGAGACGGACGGCGGACGAGGGCAAGGCGACGGTGCACGCGCTCACTCTAGGGGCGGCATACGGTGGAAGCGCCCGGGTGGATCGGCACCGGGCGACACCCCTCTCCTTATAGGGACTTGACCCTCACGCCACGTGAGGCAGCAGTCTCGACCCCATGACCGGAAGGACGCAGGAGATGACCACCTGGACGGTGGGGCAGGTCGCCGACCTCTTCGGCGTGACGGTGCGCACGCTGCACCACTACGACGAGATCGGTCTGCTCGTCCCGAGCGGGCGCTCGCGAGCGGGCTACCGCCTCTACACCGGCGGGGACCTCACGCGTCTCCAGCAGGTCGTGGTCTACCGGCGGCTCGAGCTGCCACTCGACGAGATCGCGACCCTGCTCGAGGGCGGCGAGGACGCGGCCGGCCACCTGCGCCGACAGCGCGACACGGTCATGCAACGGCTCGGCGAGCTCACCGAGCTCGTCGCGGCCATCGACCGAGCACTGGAGAGAGAGATGAGCGAACAGCCCGCCACGACCGAGGACCTCAAGGAGCTCTTCGGTGACGGCTTCGAGGACGAGTACCAGCAGGAGGCCCAGGAGCGCTGGGGCGAGACCGACGCGTGGAAGCAGTCGCGATCCCGGACCGAGCGCTACACGAAGGCCGACTGGGCGCAGGTCAAGGCCGAGGCGGACGCGATCAACGCGGCGTTCGTCGCCGCACAGTCCTCGGGTGAGCCGGCGACGAGCGGGCCGGCCATGGACGCGGCCGAGCAGCACCGGCTGCACATCCACGACCGCTTCTACGACCTCGACCACACCTTCCACCGCGGCCTCGCCGACATGTACGTCGCGGACCCGCGCTTCACGAAGACGTACGAGGACATCGCGCCCGGGCTCGCGGCATACGTCCACGACGCGATCCACGCCAACGCCGACCGCCACGCGGCCGCCGACTGAGCACGGGAGGCGCCTGACCGACAGGTGAACGCGGCGGGGGAGGGCGACCTCCCCCGCCGTAACCTTGTCGGCATGCGAGTCGGAGTCTTCGGTGCAACGGGTCAGGTCGGCGGGGTCATGCGTGCTCTTCTCGAGGAGCGCGACTTCCCGGTCACGCAGGTGCGGTTCTTCGCGTCCGCGCGCTCGGCCGGCACGACGTTGCCGTTCAAGGGCGAGGACGTCGTCGTCGAGGACTCGGCGACGGCCGACTTCTCCGGCATCGACATCGCCCTGTTCTCCAACGGCGGCGCCGCGAGCCGCGAACTGGCGCCGAAGGTCGCCGCGGCCGGCGCCATCGTCATCGACAACTCGAGCGCGTGGCGCAAGGACCCCGAGGTCCCGCTCGTCGTCTCCGAGGTCAACGCCGCCGACCTCGACGACATCCCCAAGGGCATCGTCGCCAACCCCAACTGCACGACGATGGCCGCGATGCCCGTGCTCAAGCCGCTTCACGAGAAGGCCGGCCTCGTGCGCCTCCACGTCAGCAGCTACCAGGCCGTGAGCGGCTCCGGCGGGGTCGGCGTCCGCGAGCTCGACCGCCAGCTCAAGGGGGCGTATGCCGCGGGCGACCCCACCGGGCTCGCGCTCGACGGGCGCGCGGTGGCCGTCCCCGAGGCCGAGCTGTATGCCGTGCCCGTCGGTTTCAACGTCGTCCCGCTCGCGGGGTCGGTCGTCGACGACGGCTCGCTCGAGACCGACGAGGAGCAGAAGCTGCGCAACGAGTCGCGCAAGATCCTGCACGCCCCCGACCTGCGCGTCTCGGGGACGTGCGTGCGCGTGCCCGTGTTCACCGGTCACAGCCTGGCGATCCACGCAGAGTTCGCCGACGACATCACGCCGGACGAGGCGCTAGACCTGCTCAAGAACGCGCCCGGTGTCATCGTCACCGACGTGCCCAACCCGCTCGAGGCCGCGGGCCGCGACGAGGTCTTCGTGGGTCGCGTCCGCGCCGACCAGGCGGCGCCCGAGGGCAAGGGCCTCGTGCTCTTCGTCGTCGGCGACAACCTGCGCAAGGGTGCGGCCCTCAATGCGGTCCAGATCGCCGAGGAGCTGCTCGCCCGTCGCTGATGCGATGCGTCGCGTCCACCTTCGGACGGTGCGGGGACGGTTCCTGACGGTGGGGTCGCATAGGGTCGGAGGGTGACGGAGATCCTCGCGGCCGCGACCCACCGAGTCGACACTGCCCCCGGGCTCTTCGTGTGCTTCGAAGGCGGCGACGGGGCCGGCAAGTCGACCCAGGCGCGGCTGCTCGCCGAGGTGCTCGAGCAGCGCGGCCGCGAGGTCGTCGTGACCCGCCAGCCGGGCGGCACCCCGCTCGGCGGCCAGATCCGCGAGCTGGTCCTGCACGGCGACCACGTCGCGGCCCGGGCCGAGGCGCTGCTCTTCGCGGCCGACAAGGCGCACCACGTCGACCAGCTCATCAAGCCGGCGCTCGCGCGTGGCAGCGTCGTCATCACCGATCGCTACGTCGACAGCTCCATCACCTACCAGGGCGCCGGCCGCGAGCTCGGACGCGACGAGATCACCGCGCTGCAGCACTGGGCCGTCGGTGGACTGCTGCCCGACCTCACCATCGTCCTCGACGTCACGCCGGAGGTGGGGCGCGAGCGCCGCGGCGACGTCCACGACCGTCTCGAGTCCGAGGCCGACGCCTTCCACTCCGCAGTCCGCCGCGGCTACCTCGAGCTGGCCGCAGCCGACCCCGAGCGCTACCTCGTCCTCGACGCGAGCCAGCCGGTCGAGCGTCTGCAGGCTGCCGTGCTCGACGGCGTCGACCGCGTCCTGGCACTGCGTCGATGAGCGTGTCGATGAGCGTCTGGGACGACCTCGTCGGTCAGGAGCCCACCATCGAGACGCTGTCGCGCGCGGTGAGCGACGAGTCGGCGATGACGCACGCGTGGCTCTTCACCGGTCCGCCCGGCTCGGGGCGCTCGACGGCGGCCCGCGCGTTCGCGGCCGCCCTCCAGTGCCCCCACGGCGGGTGCGGACGGTGCCGCGAGTGCCGCACCGCCCTCGACGGCAGCCACGCCGACGTCAAGGTCGTGGCCACCGAGGGCCTGTCGATCAAGGTCGCCGAGGCCCGTGCGCTCGTCCAGGAGGCCGCCCTGCGCCCCTCCGTGGGCCGCTGGCGGATCATCATCATCGAGGACGCCGACCGTCTCACCGCCTACACCGACGCGCCCGCCGACGCCTTGCTCAAGGCGCTGGAGGAGCCGACCCCGCGCACGGTCTGGATGCTCTGTGCGCCGAGCCTCGAGGACGTCATCGTCACCATCCGCTCACGCTCTCGCCACGTGCGTCTGCGCACGCCGCCGGTCGAGGCCGTCGCCGAGCTGCTCCAGCGTCGCGACGGCGTCGATCCCGCCATGGCGCTGTATGCCGCCCGCGCCGCGCAGTCGCACGTCGGCCTCGCGCGCCGGCTGGCCCGCGACGAGCAGGCCCGGATCCGCCGCCGCGACGTCATCGCCATGGCGACGAAGATCCTCGGCGTCGGCGATGCCATCGGCGCGGCCGCCGACCTGGCGCAGATCGCCGACGAGGAGTCCACCGCGTCCAGCGCCGAGCGCGATGCCGCAGAGCGGGCCCGCCTCATGGATACCCTGGGCGCCGACCCGACGGCCCGCACCCAGCCACCTCACATCCGCTCGCAGGTCGCAGCGCTCGAGCGTGAGCAGAAGACCCGCGCCACCCGCGCGGCCCGTGACGTGGTGGACCGGGCCCTGGTCGACCTCACCTCGGTCTACCGTGACGCGCTCGTGCTGCGCCTGCGCTCCGACGTCGACCTCGTCAACCCCGACGCCGTCGACAAGGTGCGAGCGCTCGCCGGGGTGTTCGGTCCCGAGCAGCTGCTCGGCGCGATGGATGCCATCAACGAGGCCCGGGACCGCATCAACGCCAACGTGCCGCCGCTCCTCGCCCTCGAGGCCATGGCCCTGCAGCTGCGCGTGCCGCGCGACCTCGGCGTGTGACGCGGCACCATGGCGGCGGGGGAGTCCTGCCCGGCCACGCGGCATACGGGCTCCCTGCGGTCACGACGCGAGCAGGAAGCGGCTGCGGACAGGTCGACCGGTTACCGTTTCCGGCATGACGACACGCCCTGCCGCGATCTCCCGCGCCCTCACCGCCGCCGTGGCGGCCCTGGCGCTGGTGCTGGCTGCTGCGGGCTGCACGACGACCGAGGGCCCGGTCGTGCCGCCGACGAAGGCGGGGATCCCCGCCGCCACGGCCGCGCCCACCCAGGCGCTCGCCCCCTACTACGCGCAGAAGTTGGACTGGACGAAGTGCGGCAACCTCGAGTGCGCCGACCTCCGGGTCCCGCTCGACCATGCCGCACCCGACCCCTCCAAGGACCTCACGATCAAGGTCGCGCGGGTCAAGGCCCGTGACCAGGCCAAGCGTCTGGGCTCGCTCCTCGTCAACCCGGGAGGCCCCGGCGCGTCCGGTATCGACTACGTCCGCGGCGGGGCCGACACGATCGGCGGGCCGGACGTCCGTCGCTACTACGACCTCGTCGGTTTCGACCCGCGCGGCGTCGGGCGCTCCGACCCGATCAACTGCCTCAGCGACAAGGCGCTCGACCGTTTCCTCGCGGCCGACCCGACGCCCGACGACGCGGGTGAGGAGCAGGCGCTGCTGACGCAGGCCAAGGCGATGGCCGCCGGCTGCCAGGCCGACAACCCCGATCTCGTCAAGCACCTCTCGACGGCCGACGCCGCGCGCGACATGGACATCCTGCGGGCGGCCGTCGGCGACGCGCAGCTGAACTACCTCGGCAAGTCCTACGGCACGTTCCTCGGCTCCACCTACGCCGGGCTCTTCCCGCAGCGCGTCGGTCGCGTCGTCCTCGACGGCGTCGTGCCGCCCGACCTGACCAGCGCCGAGCTCGGTGAGGGACAGGCCCGCGGCTTCCAGATCGCCACGAAGGCCTACATCGACAACTGCGTCGTCGAGGACTGCCCCCTCGGTGACACGCCCGAGGCCGCCCTCAAGGGCCTCGACGACTTCTTCCGGCAGGTCGACCGCCAGCCGCTGCCCACCGGCGACCCGAGCGCGCCCCTGCTCACCGAGGGGTGGGCCCGCCTCGGCGTCGCCGTCGCGCTCTACGACCAGGGTGCGTGGGGCGTGCTCACCGACGCGCTCAGGGAGGCGAAGTCCGGCAACGGCCAGAGCCTGATGCAGCTCGCCGACGCGTACGCCCAGCGACGCCCGGGGGGTGGCTACGACGGCAACCTCATGGAGTCGATCTTCGCCGTCAACTGCCTCGACCGGCCGGACAGCCCCGACCTGTCCGCGTACGAGACCTATGCCAAGGACTTCTCGGTCAAGGCGCCGACGTGGGGCGCGAACCTCGCCTGGGGAGCCCTGCCGTGTGGGGTGTGGCCGGTGAAGTCCACCGACGGCCCCCACAAGATCACCGCCGCCGGCAGTGACCCCATCGTCGTCGTCGGCACGACGCGCGACCCCGCGACGATCTACGAGTGGTCCAAGCGACTGCGCGACCAGCTCGACAACGCCGTGCTCGTGTCCTACGACGGCGACGGGCACACCGCCTACGGTCGGAGCAACACGTGCGTCGACAGCGCCATCGACGCCTACTACGTGCAGGGGCGCGTCCCCCAGGACGGACTGCGATGCTGAACGAGGACCCGCGCCCCGACGACCTCCCGGACGGGCCGACGGGGTATGCCGCCCTGCCGCCCGACTACCCGCCGCCCACCGCGAGCGCCGGCGGGTCCGGCGGGGCGATGCAGGGTCGTTCGTGGCAGCGGCCGGTGCTCGCGGCTGTCGCCGTGGTGGCCGTCGTCGCAGCCGTCGTCCTCGCCGTCTGGCGCATCGGCAACCCGACACCCGCCGCGCAGCCGCGGGTTCCCGTGACCTCGTCGGGCACCGCGACCCCGAGCCCGTCGAACGTGACTCCCTCCCCGAGCAGCACTGCGGGACAGGGCTATCCGGCCTCGCTCGCGGACTTCTACACCCAGAAGCTCGACTGGTCCCCGTGCGCCGACAACGCCAAGCACCGGTGCGCCACCATGGTGGTGCCGGTCGACTACGCCAAGCCGAAGGGTGACCGCTTCACCCTCGCGCTGCGCAAGGCGCCGGCCACCGACCCGGGCAAGCGCATCGGCTCCCTCGTCATCAACCCCGGCGGGCCCGGAGGCTCGGGTGTCGAGTACGCCCAGTACGCGTCGTTCGTCTTCTCACCCGCGGTGCGGGCGGCATACGACATCGTCGGCTTCGACCCGCGGGGCATCGGAGCGTCGAGCCCCGTGCAGTGCCTGAGCAACTCCGACATGGACCTCCTCTTCAGCGCTGATCCGACGCCCGACTCGGCGGCCGAGCGCTCGACGCTGCTCGCGGACGTCGACGGCGTGACCAAGCGGTGCGCTGCGCGTGGCGGGGCCCGGGCGATGCACATGAGCACCACCGAGGTCGCGCGCGACATGGATGTCATGCGGGTGCTCCTGGGCGACCCCAAGCTGAACTTCTTCGGTGGCTCCTACGGCACGTTCCTCGGGGCCATCTATGCCGACACGTTCCCGCAGAAGGTCGGCCGGATGGTGCTCGACTCGGCGATGTCGCCGAACCAGACGGACGAGCAGGAGATGACCTACGACATCCAGGGCTTCGAGTCCTCGATCGACGCCTTCATCGGCTGGTGCGTCACGCGGAGCGACTGCGCGCTGGGCAGTGACAAGAGCAGCGCGCGCCAGAAGATCGTGGACCTGCTCGACCAGGTCGAGAAGCACGGCCTGACGACGAGCAAGCCGGGCCTGACGACGATCGGCGAGGGCTGGGTCGGCTTCTCGATCTTCATGTGCCTCTACTCCGACTCGTCGTGGCCGACGCTCAACAAGGGCCTGGCCCAGGCCTTCACCGGCAAGGGCGACATCCTTCTCGCCAAGGGCATGTCAGTCGTCGAGCGGAACATCACCGGCGACTACGCACCGAGCTCCTACCTGCAGGCGATGATCCCCGTCCGGTGCGCGGACTGGCCCCGGTTCACGTCGGACCCCACCCTCGCGGCGGAGCAGAAGTCGGCCAAGGCCGCCCACCCGCTGTGGGCCCGGATGACCGGCGAGCTCTACGACAACTGCCGCACCTGGCCGGCCGCCGGACGAACGCCGAAGGGCACGACGTTGGCACAGGGGGCCGCCCCGATCCTCGTCATCGGCAACGAACGCGATCCGGCGACGCCCATCGGCGGGACCAAGCAGCTGGCCAAAGACCTCGCATCGGGCATTCTTCTCACTTCCGACCATGACGGACACGGCACCTACTACGCTGGCAACTCGTGCGTGGACTCCGCCGTGGACGGCTACCTGCTCAGGGGAACGGCGCCGGCCGACGGCACGACCTGCTGAGCCGACTGACCGCCCCTCTCGTCTCCGTCGCGATCCTCGCGACCCTCCTGCTGCTCGCCACCGGGCCCACTCACGCGTCCGGGGTCGCCTCGTACCGCGACACGGCTGACGGCGCGAGCAGTCCTCCCGCGACGTCCGTCGCTGCCTCGGGAGGCGCCTCCGGCGACCGGCCGGACACGACGCCGATCAGCTTCACCGGCCCGGTCGATCCCGAGCCGACCGAGCTCCGCGCCTACTACGGCAAGCGAGTGGCGTGGGCGTCGTGCCACGACGACGCGGCCTTCGACTGCGGGAGCGTCCAGGTCCCGGTCGACTACAGGCAACCGAACGGCGCGAGGACGACGATCGCGCTGCGCCGGCTGCCGGCCGCCGGGCCGGGACCCCGCATCGGGTCGCTGTTCATCAACCCCGGAGGCCCGGGCGGCTCGGGCATCGACTTCGCCAGGGACGCGCCGACCTTCTTCGGCGACGCCGTGCGCGCACGCTACGACATCGTCGGCTTCGACCCGCGAGGGATGGGGGAGTCCGACCCGGTCCGATGCTTCACCGACGCCGACCTCGACGCGATGTATGCCGCCGACCCCACCCCGGACACCGCCGCCGAACGGGCCGCCGCGCAGCGAGCCCCTGCAGAGCGCAACCGGCGCTGCCTCGCCAGCGGCGGCGCCCTCGCGGCCCGGATGGGCACGGAGTTCGTCGCCCGAGACCTCGACGTCCTGCGCTCAGCCGTGGGCGACGAGCGGCTCAACTACTACGGCGTCAGCTACGGCACCATGATCGGCGCCGTCTACGCCGACTTCTTCACCAGCAGGGTGGGGCTCATGGTCCTCGACTCCGCCGTCCTGCCCGACGCGCTCGCGGAGGAGAAGCCCAGCCAGCAGGACATCGATGCCAGTGCGCGGGGCGCGGCCGACGACTTCGACAACGCCTTCACCGACTTCGTGACCGACTGCGGCTCGAGCATCACGTGCCCGCTGGGCGCGGACACCCCCGCGGTGTCCCGCACCCTCGTCGCGTTCCTCGACCGTCTGGACAGGCAGCCGCTCGAGACGGGTGAGGCCAGCCTGCCCCACCTGACCGAGGGCTGGGCGAGCGCCGCGATCGGGTTGGGGCTGGAGACTCGGGAGGCATGGCCGGACCTCGTGGACGCCCTGGACACGGCCGTCCACGAGGGCGACGGCGCGGAGCTGGCCTCGTTCGCCATGAGCATGGTCGAGCGCAACGAGGACGGGACCTACGCCCCCACCTCCTTCACTCGTTCGCACCTGCTCGTGACCTGCTCCGACTGGCCGCCGTCGCCGTGGGACTCGGCGGTGCCGAGCCACGACGTCCTGGCCAACCACCCCCTCTGGGCCCGCATCCAACCGCCGTCGACCGACCCGTGCGACGGGTGGACCGGCGTGCGCCGCGAGACGCTGCTCGTGGGAGCCGAGGTGTCGACGCCCGTGCTCGTCATCGGCAACGACGGGGACCGGACGACTCCCATCGAGGACACCGAGGCCCTGGCCGGGGAGATCGTCCGGTCCCGGTTCGTCACCGTCTCGGCGGAGGGCCACGGCGCGTACGGCACCGGCAACGACTGCGCGAACGCCGTCGTCGACGACTACCTGGCCCGGTTCGAGGCGCCTGAGGACGACTTCCGCTGCGGGGCGTGAAGCGTCCGTCGACCGAGCAGTCCCTACCGTTCTCGCACGGGCCGGTCCGGTCCGTCAGTCGGTGGAGACCCGGACCACGATCTTGCCGGCCGTGTGGCCTTCCGCGTTGAGCCGGAAGGCGTCTGCCAGCTGCTCCAGCGGGAAGGTCTGGGCGATCGGCACGGACAGCGCACCGTCCTCGATGAGCCTGGTCAGGTGGGTGAGCGCGTCGCCGTCGGGACGCACCCAGACGTAGTGGCCCCCGGCTTCGGTGACCGAGGCGTCGGCGATGGAGCCGTGGCGGCCGCCCTCGGCGAGGACGGCAGTCGTGACGTCCAGCGCGTCGCCGACGAAGTCCGCGACGGCGTCCACACCCTCGGGGGCCAGCGCCCGGACGCGCTCCACCACCCCGTCGCCGTATGCCACCGGCTCGGCCCCGAGCTCACGGAGGCGGTCGTGGTTGCGCTCGGACGCGGTCCCGATGACGCGGGCTCCGAGCGACCGGGCGATCTGGACCGCCAGGGAGCCGACGCCGCCGGCGGCGGCGTGCACGAGGACGGTGTCGCCCGTGCCGACCTCGAGGCGCTGCAGCAGCCGCAGCGCGGTGAGTCCGGCGAGCGGCAGCCCGGCTGCCTCGTCCCACGACATCGAGGCCGGCTTGCGGGCCAGGGCCCGCACCGGGACCGTGACGAGCTCGGCGAACGTGCCACCGTGGACGTAGTCCTTGCGCGCGTAGGCGAGGACCTCGTCACCGGGAGAGAACTCCGGGGTGTCGAAGCCGACGGCCTCGACGACGCCGGCGACGTCCCAGCCCGGCACGACCGGGAAGCGCACGTCCATGACGGGATCGAGCCCGCCCGACATCAGCTTCCAGTCGACCGGGTTGACCGACGCCGAGCGCACCCGCACGAGCACCTCGCCGGGCCCGACCTTGGGTCGCGGCTGCTCGGTGAGGGCGAGGTTCTCCGGCCCCCCGTAGGTCTCGTAGGTCATGGCGCGCATCGCCGGGGCGGTGGCCTCGTTCGTCTCGGTCATCGACGGTCTCCTCTTCTTTCGCAGGTGGAGTCGCTGTCACGGTCTCCTCGAGGACAAGGCCGAGCGGACGGTGCCGCATTCCCGCCGAGCGCAGCGCAGTCCCTGGCTGTCCCGGGTGGTCCTGAGTCGTTCCGGGCGCAGGGGCGTCGGGCGGTCAGCTGCGATTTTTCTCCGGCAGGGGTGGTGCGTATACTCAACCTCCGTGCCCGGTCACCCTCGTGGTGACGGTCGCGGCCAGCCGCTTTAGCTCAGTCGGCCAGAGCGATTCACTCGTAATGAATAGGTCGTCGGTTCGATTCCGACAAGCGGCTCCACGCAACAGCACAGGTCAGGCCCCCAACTCGTGAGAGTCGGGGGCCTTTCCGTTTCTCGCGAGCGTCTCAGATGCCCCCGCCGTGCCCCCGATCTTCTGGGGCGCCTCCCACAGGTTGCGGTCGATCAGGTGGCCGTAGAGGTCCATCGTCATGGCGGCCGAAGCGTGCCCCCGGATGCGCTGGACCACCTTCGGGTCTGCGCCCGCGCGCCTGGCCAGATCGACGCCGCCGTATGCCGCGGGTCGTGAGCCCGCAGGGTCGGACGGCCGATGGCCGCACAGGCCTCACGCCACCCGACCGAGCGCTTCCAGTTGGACTCGGAGAGCGGTCCGCCTCCGGGCGCACTGAACAACCAGTCCGAGGGTGCCTTGCCGGCGGACCAGACGTCGAGGATCGGCACGACTGCCGCCGGCAGTGCGACGGTGCGCGAGCGGCGGCCCTTCAGCGTGTCGACGTAGAGGCCGCCCTTCGAGCTGCTGGCGAGAACGGTCCGCTGCAGCCGCAGGCCTCACCCGGCACCTTCAGACGGTCTCCGACCTGCAGGCCGGCGAGCTCGCCCCAGCGCAGCCCGCACAATCCGAGGACCCGGACCACGTCGGCGTACGGGCCGTTGCACGCGATGGCCAGCGCTTCGAGCTCTTCGAGAGCGAGGAACTGGCCCTGAGGACGAGCCCGCCCCGCCTTGGACGGCTTGACCATCGCTGCGACATTCCGGGTCACGCGACCGTCCGCGAACGCGAACGCCAGCATCGAGCGCAGCGTGGAGAGGTAGCGGCTTGCCGTCGACCCGGACACCCACATGCCGATGTGGGGATGTTCCGGCGACGCGAGGCGGCGAGGACGCAGGGACGTGCCGAGATGACTCGGCACGCCCAGATCGCGTTGATTGCCGAGGATGACGTCGGTGGAAACGGTGATCCTAGCCACCTAGGCCGGGGAGGCTCGGTTGTGCCGAGGAGATGCTAGTGATAGCGCTCCGTGTCATTTGTCGCTGATTGGCTGGAAGTAGTGGGCGACCGTCCAGGTAGACAGCTTGAGTGCGAGATCTCGGCTGGCGAGGTCGGCAAAGCGGAAGTGGTAGCCCAACCAGACTCGGGCGTCAACGACGTCGGCCCGAAGTGCGCTGCCGGTGTCGTAGTGACGATTGACGTTGGGCACGGCCGTGGAGGTGACGGTCAAGTTCAGCTGCCGCGTGTGAAACAGCGCTTGCAGCACGCCGGTCGATGATGCGGCGACTGAGTTGTAACCGCTGGGATACTCCGGGTAGGCCGGCGTGGTAGCCAGCGGCACCCAGTTCGGATCCGCGAGAGTGGCGGGGTTTCCGTCGATGTTCGCCAGGTTGACTGCCGTGATCGGTCGCCAGAATCCGTACATGTACTTCGCGCGCCAGACCGTGAGCAGCGCGTCAGACATGCTCATGTCTGCTGCGGCGAACATCCGAGCTGACTGCACGATGTCGAGGCTGCGCTTCGACGCCTGGTCGCGCAGTATGGCGTTGGCTTGTACGAACGCATTGCCCGAGAAGAAGATGGCGGTGGCAGTCTGCTCGGGGCTGCGTTTGGTCGAGGTTGCCGAGCCGTATGCCTTGACCTCGTTGAAATCGCGGGTGTACCTCGCGGAGGTGAGCGTCGGCGGAGCTGGTGGTGCGAACTCGGTGGCGCTGTGCACCAGCAGGGGGGTCACGAACCCGAACCAGGGGTCGAGCATCGACACGAAGCCCGGAGGTGTCGGGCGCCACACGCCGGGTGCCGGTGACTGGGTGAAGAAGATGGGCGCATCTCGTCCGTCGTTGGCACGCGCGGCGATCAGGCTGTCCGCAACGCGAACGCCGAAGGCGGCCCCGTGGTCCTTGGCCTTCCCGTCAGGGATCTGCGCCAACGACGTCGCGTAGTCGGCATCAAGAGCCGCCTGCGCGTACGGGAAGTACCTGACGAGCACACGGTGCGCTGCGGCCACCGCTGCGGCCTGCGTCGAGGCCGGCCGCGCCGGGCGGCCGTGGAAGCGATACGGCTCGTAGCGCCGGTCGATGCCGACGACGGCGTCGTACACGGCAGCCTGCACGAAGCCCAGATAGAGCAGGACCTGTGGATGTCCGGTCTTGGTCGTGTCGCCGACCAAGGTCTTGACCGCGATCGCGTTCCAGTCCGAGATCACTTTCGGATCGCGCGACGGCGGCGCCGCCGATGCCGTGTTGCTCGCCGCGGCTATGCCGGTGACCATCAGGAGGATCGCGACGGCGGCCGAGCAGAGCCGACGCCTCGATAGCAGGGACCTGGGGTTGGTTTCAGTGGACATGGGAAGACTCCGTCCCGACGGGCGTGTACCCGAATGCCCTCCTTTGCCGGGCATCCCGACCGGTTTGACCGGCGTCACCCGTACAATCTTCCGGTCTACTCCCGGCGTCGGCTGAATGTCGACGAATTCCAAGAATGAGCCGCCCGTCAGACAGTTTTCAGTAAGACGGCGCGGACATGCTTGTGTGGCCCGCCATCTCTGACCGATTAAGTCGGCACTTCTCCAGCCGTAAGGTGCTCGTACAAGTATTTCGTGTAGAAGTCGCTCTCGCAGAGACAAAAGGCCATGAGCGCCGATGTTCCCCCTTGTGGCTGCACCTGCTTAGGGTCGGATAATTCCGGGAACCTGCGGACATGCTGCGCGGGAGGACGCTCGCCCGACCATGCCGCGTTGAGGGCGGCTACGCTCGCCCGGTCATGCCGCGGACGGGACGTCCGATCGTGCCGCCGTGAGCTACTCGAGAAGTGGCACGTCGAGGTCGTATGCCAGGACGGCAGCTCGCGCCAGCTGCCTTTCCTGTGCGGGGCTGAGGTAGCCGACCGTGGGCCCGAGCGCGCCCACCGGAACGGTGAGGACGTTGTCCAACGAGACCACGCAGTTGTGGTCCAGCCCGTTGCCGGGTCCCACCGCCACCTCGCTGGACAACCCCTTGATGGTGCCGGTGATGGGGGCCACGGTCACCTTGGTCATCGCACCCCGAGCAGCTTGCCGGGTCAGGACCAGCGCTGGTCGCGTCTTGTCGAGGGGGACCAAGCAGATCTCTCGCACCCGGTCAGTCCTCGACCCGAATGTGGGTGCTGGTCCACGCCACGAGGTCGTCAAGATCGTCCGCCGCACCCTTGGCGCCAAGTATCCGAACGTCGTGCTCTGCGACCAGCCGGCGCATCTCTCGTTCCAGTGCCGACGTGACGAGGGCTGCCCTGCTCGGTGCCTCGCCCGCGGCCACAGCACGGTCGAGGAAGGCCACCATCTCGTCGGGCAGGCGGACTGCAATCTGGGTGCTCATGTAGACGAGGATACTGCATTGAATCCCAATATGGGATGCACTCTCATGCCGCAGATCGAGCGGCTATCCGTAGTGGTACCGGCAGGCAGCGATGCGGACTTCATCGCTGGTGATCTTGTAGAGGAGGCGCGATGCTCGTCGGTGATTCGTCGGGGCCAGTAGCCGGCGAAGTCGTGCTTTAACGCCTCGGGTTTGCCGATGCCTTCGTTGCCGTTGGATTGGATGTCGACCAGCAGGCTCCACGCAACATCACAGGTCGGGCCCCCTTCTCGCCAGAGTCGGGGGCCTTTCTTCTGCCCCGAGTCTGCCGGCAGGCGCCCGGGGTGCCCTTCCTTCTGGCTCGGCTGTTCGAGGGACACGGTCCGGACGCCGGGGATAGCGTTGTTTGGTTCAGCAACGGTCGGCGCAGTCGGGCACGGAAGGAGATCGGCAATGGGCACAACCGAGGACGTAGAGGTCATCCGCCGTGGGTACGCGGCGTTCAGTGCCGGTGACATGGCCACCCTCACTGAGCTCTTCGCTGAGGATGCCGTCTGGCACGTGCCCGGCAGCGGGTCACTCTCGGGGGCGAAGCGAGGGCGGGAAGAAATCCTGTCCTTCTTCGGCGAGCTGATGACGCGTTCGGGTGGGACCTTGGCCGTCACCCTCGACGACGTCGTGGGCGGCGACAACCACACGGTGGCGTTGAACCGGAACCAGGCCACTCGTGGCACGGACAGCCTGGAACAGAGCGCCGTCGTCGTCTTCGAGCTTCGCGACGGGCGCGTCACCGAGGCCCGCCAGTTCTTCGAGGACACAGCCCGCAACGACGAGTTCTGGAACTAGTCGGAGCGCTGGCTGCTGCGGCGGCTCCGGCGAACGTCGGGCCGAAGGCGCCGAGCCGTGACCGGAGGACCCGCGGTCACGGCATACGCGGGGGAAATTGCGAAGGAGCCCGCCTGCGCGCGCAGGACGGACTCCTTCGAGGCTGGTGCGGATGGGGGGGTGCGTGCCAGCCGGGGGGGTGTTACATGTGTGACAGTAATCAACCCGTGGCCGTATGTACCGGGTTTCGACGAATCTGTGCCAGAAGTTTTGAATGCCTCGAATGCGCGGTATGTGGCTGGGCCCGTGAGGGGTCCCGTGGAGCCTGCTCCCGGGTTCGCGATCTGGCACAGTGACGCCGGTGACCGTGACCTCGCCGTCCCCGAACCCGGACCTGCTGGACGAGACGCTTCGGGCTGCCTCGGGGCTCGTCGGCGAGCGTCTCGAGGTGCTGGGCGATGCCTTCCCCGGTAGCCGTCGAACCCTCGTCGTGCGGGTCCGCTCGGCCGGGCGGTCCCTCGTCGTCAAGCGCTACCTCGGCGAGGACGGGCGGGAGGCATTCGCCCGTGAGGCCTCGGCCCTGGCGGCCCTCGCGGGCTTCGCCGGCACCCCCGACCTCGTCGCCGAGAGCAGCGACCCGCGGCTCGTCGTCATGGCCGACCTGGGGGAGCGGACGCACCTCGCCGACGCGCTGCTCGGCGCCGATGCCGACCTGGCGGCCGAGACGCTGTCGGGCTGGGCGACGGCCCTGGCGGGCTTGCACACCGCAGGTCGTGACACTCGCGAAGCCTTCGAGGCAGGGGTGCTGGCCCGCGCCGCCGGCGAGCCGGAGAGCCGCGTCGAGATCGACTACCTGCCCGGCCAGCTCGCCACGGCAGCGACCGAGTGGGCCCGGCTGGCCACGGCCCTCGACGTGGACGTGCCCGAAGGGATCTTCGACGTGCTCGCCGGGGTGCCGGGGCGGTTCCGGGTCGATGCGAGCAGCCTCTCGGCCGCCGACATGTGCCCCGACAACAACCTCGTCCGCGACTCCGGCGATGTGGCGCTTCTCGACTTCGAGTTCGCGGTGTGGCGACCGGTCGCGTGGGACGCCGCCTACCTCCGGGTGCCGTGGCCGACGTGCTGGTGCGCGTGGTCGCTCGCGGCCGCTGCAGCGCACGTCGCCCTCGACCGCTGGCGCGAGTCGGTCGGGTCGGTCTGGCCGGAGGTGTTGGGCGCCGGCTTCGACGACGACCTCGACCTCGCCACCGAGGCCTGGGCGTGGCTGGCTGGCAGCTGGTGTCTCGGTCCGCTCGTCGACGGCGAGCCCCAGCGCACCAACCCGGTCAAGCCGATGCCGCGCATGCCCGACCGAGTGCTGCGTTTCCTGCGCACGGCGGCCGACGGGCGCGCTCTGCCGGGGCTGGCCGAGGTCGCGCAGCGGCTCGCGCGGGCCGTCGAGACGACGTATGCCGCGACCGACGTGCCGCTCGCACCGGCCTTCACGGGCGGGACGCTCCAGTGACCGGGCAGACGACGGGGCAGGTGGCGCAGGGGCCGTGGACCACGCGGCGTGCGACGCCCGCCGACGCCACTGCCGTCACGGGGCTCCGGGCCTTGATGTTCTCGGCCATGGGCGTCCTGGGCGTCGACGACCCGGGCTGGCGCCAGGCCGCGACCGCGTGGTTCGAGCGGGAGCTGGGCGGCCCGCGGGCGTGCGTCGTGCTGGCCGAGGGCGCCCACGGCACGGTCGTGGCCGGCGCGATGGCCGGCCTGCGCTTCGAGACCCCGTCGCCGGTCAACCCGAACGGCGTCTGGGGTCTGGTCAGCAATGTCGCGACGCTGCCCGAGGCGCGGCGGCAGAGGTTGGCGCGTGCCTGCGTCGTCGGGGTCCTGGACTGGCTGCGTGACGAGACCGAGGCCACGGTGGTCGAGCTCTTCGCCACCGGGGAGGGATCGGGTCTGTACGAGGAGCTCGGCTTCACCCCGACCGCGTGGCCGGCGATGCGGATGCGCCTGCGCCCCTGACCCGCAGCAGCTCCGCCGGGGCGGGGTCAAGGGGCCTGGTTCGGGTCTGGGGGCTGCCACAAGTCCGCCGGGGCGGGGTTAGCGGGTCCAGCCGCTGGGCTACGGGTGCGTCGCGGGGTCGGGCTGCCGGTGGAGCTCGGCGCGCTCGAGGACGCGACGCGCACCCCACGACACGAGGACCGCAGCTGCGCCGGCGCCGACGGTGACGGCATACGCCGGCGTGTGGCCGCCCCAGTCGGCGAGGCGACCGGCCAGGGCGGCGCCGACGGCATAACCGAGTCCGGTCGCAGCGGCGAGCACCGTCATGGCGGCGCCGGTGCGGGAGGGCGGCGTGACGCGCTCGCCCAGGGTGAAGGTCGTGATCATGTAGGGCGCGACGGTGCAGCCCAGCACGAGGAGCACGGGAACGAGCGCCGGCAGCGAACCGACGAGCAGCAACGGGGCCGACAGCGCGAGTAGGCCGGCGGCGAACCAGCGCAACCGCGTCGGCAGCGCGAACCGGGCCGGCAGCCCCGCGACCGCGAGGCCGGCGATGACGCTGCCGACGCCGAGGAGGGCGTGGAAGTAGCCGGTCAGGCCGGGGGAGCCGGCCGCGGTGGCGAGCACCGAGGTGCCGGTCTGGACGGAGCCGAAGACGCTGCCGACGAGCAGCTGGGCGACGCCGAGGACGACGAGCGCCGGCGTCAGGAGCGGGCCCACGGCACCGGTCGCCCTCGAGGTCGCCGCGTGCGTCACGTCCGCGGTCTCGTGCAGGGCGAACCAGGTGCCGAACACCGCGAGGCCGGCAGCCGCGAGGGCCAGGGCCGCGGTCGGGCTGGCGACGGACACCCCGAGCCCGACGAGCGCCGGGCCGAGGACGAAGGACGCCTCGTCGGCAGCGCCCTCGTAGGAGAAGGCGGCGTCGACGAGGCCGTGCTGGCGCGATCCCGAGGCTGCGGTGATGGGCCGCCACCGCACCCGTGCCAGCGGACCGATCTGCGGCAGAAGCAGACCCGCGACCGCACTCGCGACCGCGGCCACGCCCCAGGGGAGTCCGGCGGCCACGACGACGAGGACGCCGACGATGCCGAGACCGCCGGCGATGGACTGGAAGGCCACGACGCGGCGCTGACCGACTCGGTCGGCGCGGGAACCCCAGAAGGGCGCCCCGACGGCGTTGGCCACGGCGAGGGCACCGGCGCAGAAGCCGCCAGCGCCGTAGCTGCCGGTGGCGGCGGACACGAGCAGGAGGGTGCCCAGCTGGCTCATCGCGAGCGGCAGACGAGCCAGGAATGCGACGACGATGTAGGTGCGGCCGGTGAGGCCGAAGAGGTGGCGGTACGAGTCGATGGGTGACACAGGGCGGCTCCGGATCTGGTCGCGGGGTGCGCGACACGGCTGCGTGCCTACCCGCCCATCAGGTCACGCCGGATCCCTGTGCACCTCGATTCTACGACGGCCCGCGGGTGCGGGGCGCCGCCGGACCCGAGGGTGCGTCAGTCGCGCAGGTGGTGGGCGTTGCGGACGGACGGGGAGAGGCGGTAGATCGTCTCGACGAGGCCGGCTCCCACGGCTCCGACGGCGAGCGACTGCCACACGAGCGGCAGGGGCGCGTCGAGGTTGAAGAAGCGCGCGGCGAACGGGAGCAGGAAGGCCGCGACCGCGAGGCCGACCATGGCGGCGACGAGGGCGGCCTTCCACGGCCGGAAGGGGCGGGCGAGGACGACGAGGATCCAAAAGAAGACGGTGAGCAGCGTGATGGTGGCGCCGCTGCCGGGCTGCCAGCACGCGACGTCGGTGACGGTCCGCGTGCCGGCCTCGACGGTGCACCGGTCCGCGAACTCCGCGGGCGGCACGCCGTAGCTGCTGCCTGCCCACAGGTACGACGCGATGACGGCGACCCCCGCGACGGCCCCCGACGGCACCGCGAAGCGCAGGATGCGACCGAGAAAGCCGGCGAGGTAGCGACGCTTGTTGGGCCCCAGCGCGAGGAAGAACGCCGGGATGCCAATCGTCACGGCCGACACGAGGGTCAGGTGGCGCGGGAGGAACGGGAACGGCACCGCGATGACCGCGGCCGCGAGGATCGCGACGAGGCTCATCGCGTTCTTCGCCACGAAGAGATTGGCGACGCGCTCGACGTTGCCGATGACACGGCGCCCCTCGGCGAGCACGTCGGGCAGGTGCGAGAACTTGCCGTCGAGCAGGACGAGCTCGGCGACGGCCTTGGTCGCCTGCGCCCCGTTGCCCATGGCGACCCCGATGTCCGCATCCTTGAGGGCGAGGGCGTCGTTGACGCCGTCGCCGGTCATGGCGACGACGTGGCCGTCGGCCTGGAGGGCGTGCACGAAGGCCCGCTTCTGCTCGGGGGTGACCCGCCCGAAGACGGAGTGTGCCGCCAGCACCTCACGCAGCGCGTCGGGCTCGTCGGGCAGCGTCCGCGCGTCGACCGGCTCGCCGACCTCGAGCCCGACCGAGCGCGCCACCGCGGCCACGGTGACGGGGTTGTCGCCCGAGATCACCTTGACGGCGACGTCCTGTCCGGCGAAGTAGGCGAGCGTGTCCGCCGCATCGGGGCGGACCTTCTCGGTGAGCGTGACGAGCGCGGCCGGGGTGAGGTCGGCCGGCAGGGTGGCATCGGCGAGGTGCTCCTCGCTCCGGCCGAGGAGCACGACGCGGAGGCCCGAGTCGGCGAGCTCGGCGACCTGGGCACGGATCTCGTCGATCACGGCCGGCGGCGACGGCTGGGGGTCGGCGGCGAGCAGCACCTCGGGCGCGCCGAGGACCCACGTCGAGCGCTCGGCGAAGCAGGCCGCGCTCCACTTCCGCGAGGAGTTGAACGGGATCGTCTGCGTGCGCTCCCAGCCCGGTGACTCGACGGCTGCGGCGACCGCCGTCAGCGTGCCGTTGGCGTTCGGGTCGTCGGCGAGCGCGCCCAGCGCACAACGGATCTCGTCGTCGTCCTGCCCGTCGAGCGGCCGCGCATCCCGGAAGGAGATCTCGCCCACCGTCAGCGTGCCAGTCTTGTCGATGCAGACGACGTCGACGCGCGCCAGGCCCTCGACCGCGGGCAGCTGCTGCACGAGCACGTTGCGGCGCGTCAGCTGCACCGCCGACAGGAGGAAGGCCACCGACGTGAGGAGCACGAGCCCCTCGGGCACGAGGCCGACCACGCCGGCCGCCGAGCGGATGACGACCTCGCGCCAGCCCTGGTCGCCGACCGTGCGCCACTGCGACCAGATCGCGATCGGCAGGGCACCGACGATGACCCACGTGATGTAGGTCAGCAGGGTGTTGATCGACTCCTGGATCTCGGAGCGGGTGCGCGTGAACTTCCTCGCGTCAGCAGCGATCCGGTTGACGTAGGCATCGGCCCCGACCTGGCTCGCGTGGTAGCGGCCCGACCCGGCGACGACGCTCGTGCCGGACATGATGTCGTCTCCCTCGTCGTGCGGGACGGGGTCGGACTCGCCGGTCAGGTTGGCCTCGTTGAGCTCGAGCCCGGCGCTCGCGATGAGCGTGCCGTCGGCGGGGACCTCGTCACCGGTGCGGAGCTCGATGAGGTCGTCCTGCACGACCTCCGTCGTCGGCACGACGCGCACCTCACCGTCGCGCACGACTCGCGTCGTCGGGGCGTTGAGCAGGGCCAGCCGGTCGAGCTTCCGCTTCGCGAGGTACTCCTGCACGATGCCGATGGCCGAGTTGACGACGAGGACGATCCCGAAGAGCCCGTCGGCGAAGGATCCCGTGACCATGACGAGCGCGAAGAGCGCGCCGAGGATCGCGTTGAAACGCGTCAGCACGTTGGCGCGGACGATCTCGCCGATGGAACGCGACGTGCGCTCGGTCAGCCGGTTGACGGCGCCGCGCGAGACCCGCTCGGCCACCTCCGCGGCCGTCAGCCCCTCGGGACGGGTCAGCGACGCCCCGCCGGGTGTCGTCGCGGGCGGCGTCCCGTGTGTCGTCACCGGCCCATTGTCGTATGCCGGGTGCCCGGCTCCGTGGTGGAACGTGCGGGAGCGCCCGGGTGGGCTCTCCGGGGACGGGGCGTGACGGCATACGTCATCGCTCGGACGCCGGGGCGGACAAATGTTACTGATCGGTCCTCGGACGAGGTCCGGGGTCGTTCCCGGATCGTGGGACGATGGGGGGCGTGACTGAGTCGATCCAACGTGCCCGTGCCACCACCGCCTCCTACTCGATCACGATGCGGATCCACGCCGGCACCGACCCGGCGGTCATCGGGGCCCTGGCGGTCAAGGTCGCCGAGAGCGGCGGCATCACGACGGCGCTCGACATCGTCGACTCCCACCCGGACCGTCTCGTCATCGACCTCACCTGCTCGGCGAGCAACGCCGAGCACTCGAACGAGGTCGTCGACGCCGTCGAGACGCTCGAGGGCGTCCGCGTCCACAAGGTCTCCGACCGCGTCTTCCTCATGCACCTCGGCGGCAAGATCTCCGTCGAGTCCAAGGTCAACCTGCGCAACCGCCAGGACCTCGCGATGGCCTACACGCCCGGCGTCGGCCGGGTCAGCCAGGCACTCGCCGAGCACCCGGAGGACGTGCCGAAGCTGACGATCAAGGGCAACTCCGTCGCCGTCGTCACGGACGGCTCGGCCGTGCTCGGCCTCGGCAACATCGGCCCGATGGCGGCGCTCCCGGTCATGGAGGGCAAGGCCGCCCTCTTCAAGCGCTTCGCCGGCATCGACGCGTGGCCGATCTGCATCGACACGACCGACGTCGACGAGATCGTGCGCACCGTCGAGCTCATCGCCCCCGGCTTCGGCGGCATCAACCTCGAGGACATCGCGGCGCCGCGCTGCTTCGAGGTCGAGGCCAAGCTGCGTGAGCGCCTGTCGATCCCGGTCTTCCACGACGACCAGCACGGCACGGCCATCGTCGTGCTCGCGGCGCTCAAGAACGCCCTGCGGTGCATCGACAAGAAGCTCCCCGACGCACGCATCGTCGTCTCCGGCGGTGGTGCGGCCGGCTCGGCGATCGTCCAGCTGCTGCTGGCCGCCGGCGCGATCGACGTCACCGTCTCCGACCGCCCCGGCCTGCTCAACCGGGACGACGAGTCGCTGACCCCGGCATGGCGCGACCTCGCCGAGAAGACCAACCCGCGCGGCCTCACCGGCACCCTGCGCGACGGCCTCCAGGGCGCCGACGTCTTCATCGGCGTCAGCGCGCCGCGCATCCTCGACCCCGAGTGGATCAACGAGATGGCCGAGCACCGCATCGTCTTCGCGCTCGCCAACCCGGACCCCGAGGTCGACATCTACGAGGCGACGCAGCGAGCCACCGTCGTCGCGTCGGGCCGCAGCGACTACCCCAACCAGATCAACAACGTCCTCGCGTTCCCCGGCGTCTTCCGCGGGCTGCTCGACGCGCGAGCGACCGACGTGACGACCGAGATGCTCATCAAGGCGGCCGACGCCATCGCGTCCGTCGTCACCGACGAGCAGCTGAACCCGAACTACATCATCCCCAGCGTCTTCCAGCCCGACATGAGCAAGACCGTCGCCAAGGCGATCGTCGACTGCGTGCCCAAGGCCCCGGCGAAGAGCATCCCGATGACCGGCGCGAACTGAGAAGCGCGACCCACCGGATGACGAGAACGACCCCGCCGGCCCAGCCGGGGCAGCGCCACCCCCTCGACGGCCGCCGCGCCTGGGCGGTCTGGGCGGCGGCCATCGCCGTGTACGTCCTGGCCGTCTTCCACCGCACCTCGCTCGGGGTCGCCGGGCTCGAGGCCGCCGACCGCTTCGGCATCAGCAGCGCGCAGCTGTCGACCTTCACGATCCTGCAGCTCTTCGTCTATGCCGCGATGCAGCTGCCGGTCGGGGCGCTCCTCGACCGCTACGGATCCAAGAAGCTGCTCGGCTTCGGCCTCACGCTGCTGACCATCGCGCAGCTCGGTTTCGCGTTCGTCCACTCCTTCGAGGCCGCGCTGCTGTGCCGCGTGCTGCTCGGGATGGGCGACGCGATGGTCTTCATCTCGGTGCTGCGCCTGGTCGCCCTGTGGTTCTCGCCGCGGCGCACGCCGATGGTGACGCAGCTGACGGGCGTACTCGGCCAGCTCGGCGCGCTCGCCGCGGCCGGTCCGCTCGCAGCCGCGCTCGCCCACTTCGGGTGGACGCCGTCGTATGCCGTCGCGGCGTCGGTGGGCGTCTTCAGCGGGGTCGCGCTCGTGGTGGTCGTCAAGGACAGCCCGTACGCCGACCACCACCGCGACGAGCTGCGCCTCCGGGCGGTCGCCCGCACGCTGCGGGCCGCGTGGCTGGTGCCGGGGACCCGGCTCGGGCTGTGGTCGCACTTCACGTCGCAGTTCGCCGCCAACATGTTCACGATGCTCTGGGGCTTCCCGTTCCTCGTTGCAGGACAAGGGCTCTCGCCGGCGACGGCCAGCGTCCTGCTCATGGTCATGGTCGTCACGTCGGTCGTCTCGAGCCCGGTCATCGGCACCCTGACGATGCGCTACCCGTTCTCCCGCAGCACGATGGTGCTGTGGATCGTCGCCGCGGCGATCGCAGCGTGGACCGTCGTGCTGCTCTGGCCGGGCCGTGCCCCGTTGTGGATGCTCGTCGTCCTCGTGGTGCTCATCGCCATCGGCGGTCCGGGGTCGATGATCGGCTTCGACCTCGCCCGGACGTTCAACCCGCCGACCCGCATCGGCAGCGCCTCGGGCATCGTCAACACCGGCGGCTTCATCGCGACCCTGACGGCGGTCGCGCTCGTCGGCGTCGTCCTCGACCGGGTGTCGCCGGCCGGCCCGTCCACCTGGGGCGTCGACTCGTTCCGGGCCGCGATGACGGTCCAGTACCCCGTGTGGGCGCTCGGCGTCGTGCAGGTGCTGCGCTACCGCCGCAAGGCGCGGCGCGCCGCCCTCGAGGCCGACCCGGACGCGTATGCCGCCATGCAGGCCGGCGAGTCCGTCACCTTCCACTGACCTGCCTCCCCACCCCCACCCCACCCCTCGACCCTCGACCCACCTTCTTCAACCGTCGAGAGGCCACGTGTGGCCGCCTCGGACACGTCGAAAGGCCACGTGTGGCCGCCTCCGAACCGTCGAGAGGCCACGTGTGGCCGGTCGGTCCGGTCTAGCCTGCCTACGGGAGGAGGAGCGATGCCGACGTGGGCTGACGTGGACGAGCTGGCCGGGCGCCTGCCCGGCGCCGAGCGGACGGTCACTCACGAGGGGTCGCCCGCCTGGCGCGCCGGACGGCATACGTTCGCTCGGTTGAGGGTCGACGACGACGCACGCGAGCTGGTCCAGGTGTGGACGGGTGAGATGGACACCGCCCTGGCGCTAGCAGGCCGCCGCGACGTCTTCGTGCGCATCGACACGTTCCGCTTCCGCGTGACGCTGTGGGCACGTCTCGACCGCCTCGACCGGCGCGAGCTGGCGGAGCTGCTCCTCGACTCCTACGACGTACGGGGCGGGCCGCGCCGCCGAGGCGACATCGGCCTCGCGGACCTGCTCCGCTGATGTCCGGGTGTGAGCCGATCCCGGCGCCGGTGCCCCGTTCACAGGCTTTTTTCAGGTTGGGGGGTATGCAGCCGGGCGGGTACGACGGAGTCCCCGCCGGCCCCTGACCACAGGGAGGCACGGATGGCTGCACCAGCGCCGACACGGACGAGGCTCACGTCCGACCAACGCAACTCGTTCGCCGCCGCCTACCTCGGCTGGGCGATGGACGCCTTCGACTACTTCCTCGTCGTCCTCATCTACGCCGACATCGCCAAGGACTTCCACAAGTCGCTGCCGGAGATGGCCTTCATCACGACCATGACGCTCATCATGCGTCCCGTCGGGGCCTTCATCTTCGGCCTCTGGGCGGACCGGCGGGGCCGGCGTGTCCCGCTCATGACGTGCGTCGCGTTCTACAGCGTCGTCGGCTTCGCCTGCGCCTTCGCGCCGAACTTCGGCGTCCTCATGGTCCTGCGCATGCTCTACGGCATCGGCATGGGAGGCGAGTGGGGCCTCGGTGCCGCCCTCGCGATGGAGAAGCTGCCGAGCGACCGCCGAGGTTTCTTCTCCGGCATCCTGCAGGGCGGTTACTCGATGGGCTACCTGCTCGCCTCGCTGGCCTTCCTCGTCGTCAACTCGTGGCTCGGCCTGTCGTGGCGCTGGATGTTCGCGCTGTCGATCATCCCGGCCGCCATCACGTTCGTCATCCGGTCGCGCGTCGTCGAGTCCGAGGTCTGGCGCAGTGCCGACGAGCGGGTCCGGCAGACCAGCACCTCGGTGCGCCAGCTCCTCGCGAACCGGGCGATCTGGCGTCGATTCATCTTCCTCGTGCTGCTCATGACCGCCTTCAACTGGATGAGCCACGGCACCCAGGACATCTACCCGACCTTCCTCAAGGCCACCGACGACGGCGGTGCGGCGCTGGCGAAGAGCACCGCGTCGTGGATCGTCGTCATCTACAACGTGGGTGCCATCGCCGGAGGTGCCGTCGCCGGGTCGCTCTCGGAACGGTACGGGCGCAAGGTCGTCATCATCTTCTGCGCCCTTCTCGGCCTGCCGATCGTGCCGCTGTTCGCGTACTCGCAGACCGCGGGCATGCTCGTCCTCGGCTCGTTCCTCATGCAGGTCATGGTCCAGGGTGCTTGGGGCGTCATTCCTGCGCATCTGACCGAGCTGAGCCCCGACGAGATCCGCGGTTTCTACCCCGGCGTCACCTACCAGCTCGGCAACTGTCTCGCGGCGTTCAACCTGCCGATCCAGCAGGCCATCGCCTCGACGCACGGCTATCCCTTCGCGCTGGCCGTGACGATCGTGCCGGTCTTCGTCGTCGTGATCGTCCTGACCTCCTTGGGGAAGGAGCGCCGCGGCGTCGAGTTCGGCAGCCGGGAGACGAGTCTCGTCGAGTCCGGGGAGGCGAGCCTGGCCTCGTTGCACTGACCGGACCGCACGAGCCCGGATGCGCGAACGCCGCGCCCCTCAAGGGCGCGGCGTTCGGCGTGCAGACGGGACGGGTCCCGCTCAGGCGTCCCCGACGGTGAGGGCCTCGGCCTCGACTCGTGAGGTGACGGCCTCGGCGCCGTGTCCGGGCGCCTCGTCGAGCGCGCTGATGATGCGACGCGCCGTCAGGAGGACGAGGACGCCGAGCACGACAGCACCGGAGCCCACCCAGAACGGCAGGTGGATCGACTTCTCGCCGAGGTTGCCGGCGAGCCACGGGGCCACGGCGCCGCCGCTGAAGCGGACGAAGGAGTATGCCGCGGACGCGACGCCGCGCTCGACGGGGGCGACCTTCATGACCGTCTCGGTGATGAGGGTGTTGTTCACGCCGAGGAACGCGCCGGCCAGGATGACGCCGATGACGAGGACGGTCTTGTTCTCGGTCCAGATGGCCATGGCCGCGAGGATCACGGCGAAGCCGAGGAGCGCGCCGACGATGCCGGCCAGGGTGCCGAACCGGCGCTGGATCAGCGGGGCGACGAAGACCGACGTGATGGCGAGCAGGACGCCCCATCCGAAGAAGATGAACCCGATCTGGTGTGCGCCCATGGCGAGCGGGAACGGCGTGAACGCGAGCAGCGTGAAGAAGCCGAAGTTGTAGAGCAGCGCCGTGATGCCGACGGTGAGCAGACCGCGGTGGCCGAGGGCGCGCAGCGGCGCCGAGATCGAGGTCGGCGTCTCGGCCGGCGGCGTCTTGGGCAGCGTCGTCAGGGTCGCGATAAAGGCGATCGCCATGAGGACGGCGACGCCGTAGAACGGCCAGCGCCACGAGATCCCGCCGAGCCAGCCGCCGAGCAGCGGGCCGGTCGCGATCCCGACACCGAGAGCGGCCTCGTAGAGGATGATGGCCTGCTTCACCGAGCCCGACGCGGCGTTGACGATCGTCGCGAGGGCGGTTGCGATGAACAGGGCGTTGCCGAGACCCCACAGGGCGCGGAACGCGACGATCCCGCCGACGGTGTCCTGGCTGCCGGCGAGGGCCGCGCCCACGATGATGAGCGCGAGGCCGAGCAGCAGGGTGCGCTTGGCGCCGACGCGGCTGCTGACCCAGCCCGTCCCGAGCATGGCGATGCCCATGACGGCGAGGTAGCTGGTGAAGAGGAGCGAGACCTGCGAGGGCCCGGCGCCGAGCTCGTCGGCGATGGGCTTGAGGATGGGGTCGACGAGGCCGATGCCCATGAAGGAGATCACGCAGGCGAACGCGATCGACCAGACGGTCTTGGGTTGGCGCCACATGGTGGTGGTCATCCGTCCTTTCGGGTGGGGTGGGGAGCGGGGGCGTCCGCCGCGGCGGCGAGCAGCTCGTTCATGACGTCGATGGCGACCTGGACGCGGTCGAGGGCCGGTCCGTCGAGCTGGTCGAGGGCGGGGGACAGGACGGCCAGCCGGGCCCGGCGGACACTCTCGAGCGCGGCGTGGCCCTCGGTACTGAGGGAGATCACCGTGGCGCGTGCGTCGTCGGGGTCGGATCCGCGATGCACCCAGCCCGACGCCTCGAGGCGCTGGAGCTGGGTGGTGATCGTCGGCTGGCTGCTGTGATCGGCGGCCGCGAGGACGCTGACCCGCGAGGGTCCGAGCTCGTCCAGGAGGGCGAGCAGCCGGGCCTGCGCGAACGGCACGTCGAACGAGGCGTGCCGGCTGGCCCAGCGCGACAGCCGTGCGGCCGAGCGCAGCAGCTCGTTGCCCAAGGTGGTCGGTTCAATCACTCGCCCCAACTTACATAGATAACCTATGCATATCAAATCGGGCCACGACCGACGGCGGACGGATTGCTCTTTCGATCGGTTGTGGGCCCGGGAGTCTGGGGGTCCGGGAGTCAGGAACTCCGATCGAGAGAGCGATCCGTCCGCGGTGGCTGCCGGCCGACGCGCTCAGGCGACCTGGCGCAGCACGCCGTCGGCGATGTCGGCGAGGTGGTCGAGGTCGGAGAGGTCGAGCACCTGGAGGTAGACCCGCTCGGTGCCGACCGCCCGGAAGTCCGTGATCTTCTCGACGACCTCGTCGGGTGATCCGGCCAGTCCGTTCGCGCGCAGCTCGTCGACGTCACGGCCGATGGCCTGGGCGCGGCGTCGCAGGGTCGCGTCGTCCTTGCCGACGCAGACGACCTGGGCCGCCGAGTAGGTCAGCGAGTCGGGGTCACGGCCGATCTCGCCCGCGATGTCACGGACCCGTCCGAAGAGCCGGCCGGAGTCGGCGGCCGACGTGAACGCGGCGTTGAACTCGGCGGCATACCGTGCGGCGAGGGTGGGCGTGCGCCGCGTCCCGCCGCCACCGATGATGATCGGCACGCCACCCTCCTGAACGGGCTTGGCCAACGCGGGGGCCTCGGCGACCGAGTGGTGGGTTCCATTGTGGCTGAACGTCTTTCCGGCCGGGGTGTCCCACAGCCCTGTGATGACGGCGAGCTGTTCCTCGAGCCGGTCGAACCGCTCGCCGAGCGGCGGGAACGGGATTCCGTATGCCGTGTGCTCGGCCTCGAACCACCCGGCGCCGAGTCCCAGCTCGACGCGTCCACCACTCATCTGGTCGACGCCCGCGACCTGGACCGCCAGCGGCCCGGGCAGGCGGAAGGTGGCCGACGTCACGAGCGTGCCGAGGCGGATCGTCGAGGTCTCCCTGGCCAGGCCGGCGAGCGTCGTCCAGGCGTCCGTCGGGCCGACGCCGCCGTCCCCACCCATGTGGAGGTAGTGGTCAGAGCGGAAGAACCCGCTGAAGCCGAGGTCCTCCGCGGCTCGCGCGACGGCGAGCAGCTCGTCGTAGGTGGCGCCCTGTTGGGGCTCGGTGAAGATGCGCAGGTCGACGGTCATGCCCGTGCAACCACGGGTCAGTCGCGAACAATCCCGTCGACGACGACCTCGAGCATGGGGCGCACGTCGAGCTCCGTGTGGCTCGTGTCGGCGACGCTCGCGACGCCGCTCACGAGGCGCATGACGTTCGCGGCGTCGATGCCGGGACGCAGTTCGCCGTCCTCGTCGAGGTGGTCGATGACCCGGCGGTTGGCGTCGCTCATGACGCGGCACTTGCGATACATCGGCGAGGCGGGGTCGTCCATGGCGGCGCAGATCTTGCTCGCCGCTCCGCGGTGCAGCGTGATGTGGTCGATGAAGTGCTCGAACCAGCCGAGCAGCATCTCGCGCGCGGGCAGTCCGGTGGCGATCGCGGCGTCGGCGTCGGCGGCGACCCGGTCGGTCCAGTCCTGCATGAGGGCGTCGACGAGGGCCTCGCGGGTGGGGAAGTGGCGGTACAGCGTGCCCGGACCGACCCCCGCCCGCTTGGCGATCTCGTCGAGCGAGGAGTCGGTGCCGCGCTCCGTGAAGACGATGCGGGCGGTCGCCAGGATCTTGTCGTAGTTGCGCCTGGCGTCGGCGCGCATCGGGCGGGGAGATTTCTCGGCGGCGTCCTGAGCTGGTCCGTCGGCCGAGTCCCCTTGGGCGGCAACGGTTTCCGGCGACGGATCGAGCGTCGCCTTGCCGGTGTCGGCAGGCGTCACGAGAAACTCCCTTGCTAAAACGGAGACAGTCTCCGTATTGTGGGTCAGGCGGAACCGGAGTGGTTCTCCGCTAATCGTAGCGCCGACCGTCGTCACAGAGGAGTCCGGCAACCATGACCACCACGATCCGCCCCACCCGACAGGCCCTGCGCGTCCACCGGTCGCACCTGGCCACCACGCACCGCGCCCCGCTCGTCCAGCGCCGCGAGCAGACCGGCGCCGCCAGCGGCTCCGGTGCCACGCGCACCCGAGCCCTGGCCTTCACCCCCATGACCCGCGACCCGCTCACCGCCGAGACGTCGCGCACCCCGTCCGCGGACCACCGGTCCCAGCACCACGAATCCTGAGGTCAGAGATGTCGACCACCGCCACCCGCACCACCACCGACCCCCGACAACCCACCGGAGCCGACCATGCTGCCCGTCGGGGAGCCATCGGGCTCGGCATCGTCCTCGTCGCCCAGCTCATGCTCGTGCTCGACGCGACCGTCGTGAACGTCGCACTGCCGCACATCCAGACCGACCTCGGCTTCTCGCCCGCCGGTCTCTCGTGGGTGCTCAACGCCTACACCCTCGCCTTCGGGGGACTGCTCCTGCTCGGCGGCCGCCTCGGCGACGTCTTCGGGCGCCTGCGCACCTTCGAGATCGGCCTCGGCATCTTCACGGTCGCTAGCCTGCTCGGCGGCCTCGCGACCTCGCCCGCCTGGCTCATCGCCGCCCGCACCCTGCAGGGGGTCGGCGCCGCCCTCGCCGCCCCGAGCGTCCTCGCGCTGGTGACGACGAGCGCCCCGAACGAAGCCGCCCGCAACCGTGGCCTGGCCCTCTTCACGGCTGTCTCGTCGGCCGGTGCGTCCATCGGCCTGCTCCTCGGCGGCGTCCTCACGGACTTCGTCAGCTGGCACTGGACCCTCTTCGTCAACGTCCCGATCGGCGCCGTCGTGCTCGTCCTCGCGCGCCGCTTCGTGACGGAGACGCCGAGGGTCCGTGGCCGTTTCGACGTCGTCGGCGCCGTCACGGCGACCCTCGGGTCGGTCGCGGTCGTCCACGGTTTCATCAGTGCCGCCGACCGTGGCTGGACCGCCCCCCTGACGCTGGCGTCCTTCGTCGTCGGGATGGCCCTGCTCGCCCTCTTCGTGCGCACCGAGGACCGGGTGGCCGTGCCCCTGCTGCCCCTCGCGCTGGTCCGGAACCGCACCCGTGGCGGGGCCCTCGTGCTCATGGCGCTCGTCGTCGGGGCCCAGTTCTCGACCTTCTTCTTCGTGACGCAGTACCTCCAGCTCGTCCTCGGCTTCAGCCCCGTGGCCACCGGAGCGGCGTTCCTCCCGCTCAGCCTCGCGATCTTCGCGACGTCCCGGGTCAGCGCCCGCCTCGTCGCCAAGGTCGGCCCGCGCCCGATGCTCCTCGTCGGCACGCTCGGGCTCACGGCGAGTTTCGTCTGGCTGAGCAGCATCTCGACGACGAGCACGTATGCCGGCCACCTCCTCGGTGCGCTGGTGCTCAACGGAGTCTCCGCGGCACTCGTCTTCATGCCGGTCACCGTCGTCGTCCTCGGCGGCGTCGACCGCACCCAGGCCGGCACGGTGTCGGGCCTGCTGCAGACCGCGCAGCAGCTCGGCGGCGCCGTCGGGCTCGCGGCCATCGTCAGCGTCTACGCGTCGCAGGCCGTGCCGGGCGAGTTCGTCCCGGGCGTCAGGCCCGCCTTCCTGACGTCGGCGACGTTCACGCTGGTCGCGCTCGCGGTCGCTGCGTTCGTGCTGCGGCCGCGTCCGGCGCAGGCCGTGGCCGTGTCGTCCGAGCGCCGGCGCGAGACGGCAGCCGTGGGCGCAGCAGACGGCGCCGAGGCGAGCTGACACCCTCCTCCGCATGAACCGGCGCATGGTGCTGCGTCCGGTGGGGTGATCACCCCACCGGACGCAGCACCATCTGCTTCTCCATCGCCACCACCCGGTCTGACTGCACCGGCGGCGGTGCCGGAGACGACGCGACCCCCGCAGCCCGGGTGGGCGGCGGGGGTCGGCGACACGGCATACGTCCTCGGTGGGTCAGTGCCCCTGCGGCATCGCCCAGCGGGCGGTCGAGACGCCCTGCTCCTTGGCGCGCTCGAGCGCCTCGCCGATGATCTTCTCGGCAGCCTCACGGTTGCCCCAGTCGGAGCCCTCGACGTGCTTGCCCGGCTCGAGGTCCTTGTAGCGCTCGAAGAAGTGCTGGATCTCCTTGAGGCGGAACTCGTTGACGTCGGTGATGTCCTGCACGTCGACGTTGCGCGGGTCGACCGGCACGCAGAGCACCTTGTCGTCGCCGCCGGCCTCGTCGGTCATGTGGAAGACGCCGATCGGGCGGACCTCGACGACGACGCCGGGGAAGAGCGGCTCGGGCAGCAGAACGAGGGCGTCCAGGGGGTCGCCGTCCTCGCCGAGGGAGTCCTCGATGTAGCCGTAGTCGGCGGGGTAGGCCATCGGCGTGAAGAGGTAGCGGTCGAGCCGGATCCGGCCCGTCTCGTGGTCGACCTCGTACTTGTTGCGCTGTCCGCGCGGGATCTCGATGGTGACGTCGAACTCCACGTCTTCCCCTTCTTCACGGTCTTCGGGTGCTGGCTGGGTGCGGCTCGGGTGCCGGAGCACTCGCCTGCGGCTGACAGAATCGTTCGCGACAGTGTGTCAGCAAGGACCGGCCTTGCGCGAAACAGCACGGACGACGGGACGGGGGTGACGCGCCATGGCGCCAGAGTCGGAGCCCGGCCGACGCGCTCCCCGCCTGACGTACGGCATGGCCGTGGTGTGGTCGGTCGTGGCGATCCTGCTGGGGTATGCCGTCCTCGACGTCGCCGACGCCGCGCCCGGTGTGCTGACGCTGCGTCCACTGCCGCCGCCCGCGCCGACCGAGTACGTCGCCAGGCGCACGCTCCCGCTCGTGCCCCAGCCCTCGCTGTCGACGTCGGTGGAGGCCCCGCTGCCGTCGCTGGCGGGCGACACCGCCGCGGCGACCGCGAGCGGCATGGAGCGGGCCCTGGCCTCCGTGGTGTCGCTACCGGCGCTGCGCGACTCGGCACTCGTCGTGCGGGACGGCCAGAGTGGCGAGGTGCTCCTCGACCAGCGCGGCGACGACCTGCGCATCCCGGCCTCGACGACGAAGCTGCTCTCCGCGGCGGCCATCGGCCGGGTCTTCGCCCCCGACGAGACGCTGCGCACCGTGGTGCGCGAGGGAGACACTCCCGAGCAGGTCGTCTTCGTTGCCGGCGGCGACTCGCTGCTGGCTCCCGGCAAGGGCGACCCCGAGGCCGTGGCCGGCCGCGCGGGCCTGGGTGACCTCGCCGACCAGGTCGCTAGGGCCCTCAAGGGCCGAGGCACCCGCAGGGTCACGCTCTTCGTCGACGAGTCGTATGCCGGTGGGCCCACGACGGCGCCGACGTGGGCCCCGACGTTCCGCAGCTCCGGCATCACCGGCGCGGTCGCGATGCTCGGCCTGTCGAGCCAGCGGGCACGGGGCGGCGCCCCGGGTCCGGCCGACCCCGTCGTCTCGGTGCGGTCGGCCTTCGTCAAGCTGCTCGAGTCCCGTGGCATCGAGGTGCGGGTAGCGCCTCGGGGCCGGGCTCCGGGTACCCCCGGTTCGCCGATGCCGACACCGACCCGCTCCGGTGCACCGTCTGCGACGCCCGGCGACAGCGCCACCCAGGACGTCGGGACCGCCGCGCCGACCGAGGGGCCGGGCGCGATCCTCGGCAGCGTCCAGTCAGCCCCCGTCCGTGAGCAGCTGGCCCTGGCCCTGACCGACAGCGACAACGCCCTCACCGAGATCCTCGCCCGCCAGGCGGCCTACCGCTCCGGGGCCGGCACAGCCTTCGCAGCGGTGGGCTCCTGGGTCGTCTCACAGGTCGCCGCACTCGGCCTCGACACGGCCGGCGTGACCCTCTCCGACGCGAGTGGGTTGTCGCGCGAGAACCGGGTGCGCGCCTCGCTCCTGTCCGACGTGCTCGTGCTCGGCTACGACGGGAACCACCCCGTGCTGCGGCGCGCTCTGGACGGCCTCCCCATCGGTGGCCTGACCGGCACCCTCGCCGACCGGTTCGCCGGATCGAACCACGCTGCGGCGGGCCGGGCCCGGGCCAAGACCGGCACCCTGACGGGCGCCAACGCGCTCGCCGGGAGCGTCGTCGACGACAGCGGCCGGCTGCTCGTCTTCGTGGGTATGGTCGCCGGAGTGGGAACCAACGACGCGCGGGCGGCGTTGGACCATCTGGTAGCGGCGATCGCCTCCTGCGGGTGCCGTTGACGGGCCGATGGGCCTCCCAGACACCTCTCGCGACGACGACACCGTCACGGCACGGAAAGGGCTGGCATGACCGACACGACCCTCCCGACTCCAGTGGACGCCAGCCGTCCTGACCGCTCGGGGGGTGCGCCGGCCGCGTCCGTCGACTACGAGTTCGCGAAGCGGACCGGACGGTTGGTCGTCAACCCCGGCCCGCAGGTCTCGAGCGACGAGGCCGCCGCGATCGTGGCCGACCTGCGTGCAGCGGCCGCGGAGGCCGTCGCCCCGGTCGCCGAGACCAGTGCCCTCACGGCGCCCGCCGACGCACCCGACCCGCTGGTCGTCGACCGTGCGGGCTGGATCAGCGTCAACGTCGACTCGTTCAAGGCGATGCTCGACCCCGTCGTCGACAAGCTCAACGCGACGAAGAAGTCCTCGACGAGCGCCACGGCCGCGGCGATCGGCGGCAAGGTGACCGGCGCCGAGATGGGCGGCCTGCTCGCCTTCCTCTCGAGCAAGGTGCTGGGACAGTACGACCTCGCGCCCGGCGGCACGCCTCGCCTGCTGCTGGTCGCCCCGAACATCGTCGCCGCCGAGCGGCGCATGCAGGTCGACCCGATCGACTTCCGCCGATGGGTGGCCATGCACGAGGAGACGCACCGTGTGCAGTTCACCGCAGTGCCGTGGCTGCGTGACCACATGGTCGCTCGCACCCAGGCCCTCGCCGTGGACCTCGCGCCCACGCCGGAGGACCTGTCGAGGCGGTTCGAGCAGCTGACGAAGAACCTTCCCCAGGTGCTGAGCTCGGGAGAGGGGATCGGCCAGCTCCTCGCGACCCCCGAGCAGAAGGCGCAGATCGCCGAGCTGACGGCCGTCATGTCGCTGCTCGAGGGCCATGCCGACGTCGTCATGGACGCCGTCGGCCCGAAGGTCATCCCGAGCGTCGACGAGATCCGTCGCAAGTTCGACGCGCGCCGCAACAGCGCGGTCGGGGTCGACCGCCTGCTGCGCAAGCTGCTCGGTCTCGAGGCCAAGATGCGCCAGTACCGCGACGGAGCCGTCTTCGTCCGGGCCGTCACCGACCGGGTCGGTCGCGACGGGTTCAACGCCGTCTGGACCTCGCCGGAGACCCTGCCGCTGGCCGCCGAGATCCTCGAGCCGGACGCCTGGGTGCGTCGGGTCCACGGCTGAGCGATGCGAGCCCCAGCGCAGATGCCCGGTCCCGACCCCGCCGTCGCCGCCACCCGACTCGCGGTGCGCGAGCACCTCGCTGACGTGCCCGCGGGAGGCGTCGTGCTGGTCGCCTGCTCGGGAGGTCCTGACTCGGTGGCCCTCGCCGCGGCGCTCGCCTTCGAGGCGCCCCGCGCGGGGTTGCGCGGCGGCGCCCTCGTCGTCGACCACGCCCTCCAGGAGCACTCCGCCCGGGTGGCCGAGGACGCTGCCGCCCTCTGTCACGAGATGGGGCTCGACCCGGTCGAGGTCGTGCGCGCCGAGGTGCGCACGAGCGGCGCTGGTCTCGAGGCGGACGCCCGCTCGGCGCGCTACGCCGCCCTCGAGGCGGCTGCCGACCGGCTCGGCGCGTGCACCGTGTTGATCGGTCACACGCGCGACGACCAGGCCGAGCAGGTGCTGCTGGGCCTGTCGAGGGGCTCGGGGGCCCGGTCGCTCAGCGGTATGCCCGTGCGCCGGGACCGCTTCGTGCGCCCGCTTCTCGCCCTGCCGCGCGCCACGACACTGGCTGCCTGCGCGGCCTACGGCATCGACCCGTGGGATGACCCCCACAACAGCGACGACACGTTCCGCCGGGTGCGGGCGCGGCGCCTGCTCGCGACGCTCGAGTCCGAGCTCGGGCCCGGGTTCGCTGCGGCGCTCGCGCGCAGCGCCGACCTGCTCCGCGAGGATGCCGACTACCTGGAGAGCCTGGCCCTGACCGCCCGCGCGGACCTCCCGGGGGGACCCGGCGGCGACGGCGTGGACCTCGTAGCCCTCGCGGCCCTGCCCCGGGCGATCCGGACCCGTGTGTGGAGGCTGCTCGCCGCCGAGGCCGGCGCACCGCTCGCCGACGTCAGCGCTGCGCACGTGGAGTCGCTCGACGCCCTGCTGACCTCGTGGCACGGCCAGGGCCCGCTCCACGTCCCGGGCGGCATCGCCGTCGCCCGCACGGACGGGGCCATCGTCTTCAGCCCGCTGCGCCAAGCCGCCAACGCCTGACCGCGCGGTGTGGGCCCCACGGTCGGGTGCGGTTGAATGGTCCCGCCCCGCACGACCCCCCGCACCCCCGCACCGCACTGAGGAGCCTTCGTGGATCACGAGCACATGGGAGACGACCTGGCCAAGGTCCTGCTCACCGAGGAGCAGATCCAGGCCCGGCTCGCCGAGCTCGCCGCCGACATCTGGAAGGACTACGAGGGCAAGGAGTTCCTGCTCGTCGGGGTCCTCAAGGGCGCCGTGGTCGTCATGGCCGACCTCATGCGCGCCCTGCCCGGCACCGCGCCGATGGACTGGATGGCGGTCTCGTCCTACGGCTCCGGCACCAAGAGCTCGGGCGTCGTGCGCATCCTCAAGGACCTCGACACCGACATCACCGGCCGGCACGTGCTCATCATCGAGGACATCATCGACTCCGGCCTGACCCTCTCGTGGATCAAGTCCAACCTCGAGTCGCGCAGCCCCGCGTCGGTGGAGATCTGCACCCTGCTGCGCAAGCCCGACGTCGTCAAGGTCGACATCCCGGTCAAGTACGTCGGCTTCGACATCCCCAACGAGTTCGTCGTGGGCTACGGGCTCGACTACGCCGAGAAGTACCGCAACCTGCGCTGCGTCGGCACCCTCGCGCCGCACGTCTACGCGTGACCTTCTCGATCGTCGCCCGACAGGGTGAGGCCCACGGCATCGCCGTCGCGAGCAAGTTCCTCGCCGTCGGCGCCGTCGTCCCGGGTGCACGGCTCGGCGTCGGGGCCGTCGCGACGCAGTCCTTCGCCCGCGTCGCCTACCTCGACGAGCTGCTCGGCCGCCTGGCCGCGGGGGAGTCGGCGGACGACGCGCTCGACGCGGCCACCGTCCTCGACGAGGGCCGCGAGACGCGCCAGGTCGGGGTCGTCGGGCTCGCGTCCGCCGCGACCTTCACCGGCTCGGAGTGCAACGACTGGGCCGGCGGCGTCGCGCGCGACGACGGCGACACGGCATACGCCATTCAGGGCAACATCCTCACGGGGCCCGAGGTCGTCGAGGCCATGGAGCGTGCGTGGCACGACTCGGCCGGGCAGCCACTGGCCCGACGGCTCCTCGCCGCGCTCGTCGCCGGCGACGAGGCCGGCGGCGACTCGCGTGGACGCCAGAGCGCGGCGCTGTATGCCGTGGAGCCGGGTGCGGGCTACGACGCGTGCGGGGTGCTCGCCGACCTCCGCGTCGACGACCATGCCGACCCGGTGACCGAGCTCGGCCGGCTGCTCTCGGACTGGGAGATGTTCTTCGGCAAGCCGGAGGACGTCGCGCCGCTCGAGGGAGCACTTGCCGACGAGGTGCGCGACCGGCTGGCGCGTGTCGGCTTCACCGGCGACGACGTCGCCACGGCCCTGGCCGACTGGGCCGGCAACGCCAACTACGAGGCCCGTCTCAGCCCCGACGGCATCGACCGACGCGTCCTCGAGGCCCTCCGCGCCGCCACCGGCGGCTGACGCTGCGACCGGAACCCTCGACGGGCGGGTTGGTCACCGGGCCGCCGCATGCGGAACACTGGTGGTCCACCGGACGTTGTGCCGGTGGACAAACTCACCGGACGAGCAGGAGGACCGGGGCCCGACAGGTCCCGCACGTACATGGACGCTAAGCGGATACTGCGCACACCACTGCTGTGGATCTTGGTCCTCATCAGCGCGCTCGTCTTCGGCATGATGTTCTCCGAGTCCGGCCCGCCCCGGATCGACACGTCGGCTGCGATGACGCAGATCACCGACGGCAACGTCGAGTCGGCCAAGCTGCTCAACAACGAGCGCATGGAGCTGACCCTCAAGAAGCCCTACACCTCGCCCGACGGCACGGTGAAGGACGCGAAGACCGTCTATGCCTTCTACGTCGACGCGCGTGGCAAGCAGGTCGTCGACGCGCTCGACGCCAAGCCGCCGGCCCAGGGCGTCGACGACCAGATCGACCAGCCCAGCTGGTTCGGCTCGCTGCTCTTCTCGGTCCTGCCGATCCTCGTCATCCTCGGGCTCTTCTGGTTCCTCATGGGCCAGATGCAGGGCGGTGGCAACCGCGTCATGCAGTTCGGCAAGTCCCGCGCGAAGCTCGCGACGAAGGACACGCCCAAGGTGACCTTCTCCGACGTCGCCGGCTGCGACGAGGCCATCGAGGAGCTCCAGGAGATCAAGGAGTTCCTCCAGGAGCCCGCGAAGTTCCTCGCCGTGGGCGCCAAGATCCCCAAGGGTGTGCTGCTCTACGGCCAGCCCGGTACCGGCAAGACGCTGCTGGCCCGCGCCGTCGCCGGTGAGGCCGGCGTGCCGTTCTACTCGATCTCCGGGTCCGACTTCGTCGAGATGTTCGTCGGTGTCGGCGCGAGCCGCGTCCGCGACCTCTTCGAGCAGGCCAAGGCCAACGCCCCGGCCATCGTCTTCGTCGACGAGATCGACGCCGTCGGACGCCACCGCGGCGCCGGCATGGGCGGCGGTCACGACGAGCGCGAGCAGACGCTCAACCAGCTCCTCGTCGAGATGGACGGCTTCGACGTCAAGACCAACGTCATCCTCATCGCGGCGACCAACCGCCCCGACATCCTCGACCCGGCCCTGCTGCGTCCGGGCCGCTTCGACCGCCAGATCGCCGTCGACGCGCCCGACATGATCGGCCGCCACCGGATCCTCGAGGTCCACGCCCAGGGCAAGCCCGTGACGGCCGACGTCGACCTGCTCGCCGTCGCCCGCCGCACGCCGGGTTTCACCGGCGCCGACCTCGCCAACGTCCTCAACGAGGCCGCCCTGCTCACCGCTCGCGGCGACCGGAAGGTCATCGACAACGAGGCCCTCGACGAGGCCATCGACCGCGTCATCGCCGGTCCGCAGAAGCGCACGCGCATCATGTCGGCCAAGGAGCGCAAGATCACGGCCTACCACGAGGGTGGTCACGCCCTCGTCGCCGCGGCGCTCAACCACACCGACCCGGTCACGAAGATCACGATCCTCCCGCGCGGTCGCGCCCTCGGCTACACGATGGTCATGCCGCTCGACGACAAGTACTCCACGACGCGCAACGAGATCCTCGACCAGCTCGCCTACGCCCTCGGTGGCCGCGTCGCCGAGGAGATCGTCTTCCACGAGCCGACCACCGGTGCGAGCAACGACATCGAGAAGGCCACGGGGATGGCCCGCAAGATGGTCACCGAATTCGGCATGTCCGCACGCGTGGGTGCCATCAAGCTCGGCCAGAGCACCGGCGAGGTCTTCCTCGGCCGCGACATGGGCCACCAGCGCGACTACTCCGAGGAGGTCGCCCGCATCGTCGACGAGGAGGTCCGTGCCCTCATCGACGCGGCCCACGACGAGGCGTACGCCGCTCTCAACGCCAACCGCGACCTGCTCGACCACCTCGTCCTCGAGCTCCTCGAGAAGGAGACGCTCAACGTCCACGAGCTGGCCGAGCTGTTCAAGTCGGTCTCCAAGGCGCCGCAGCGCCCGACCTGGCTGTCGTCGCAGACGCGCCAGCTCAGCGACCGGCCGCCGGTGCTGACGCCCGCAGAGATCGCTGCGCAGAACGGCTCGGGTGGCCAGAACGGTCACCTGCCGCCGCCGGTGCCGGCCGACAAGAGGCTCGAGGACAAGATCGACGAGGCTGCGTCGGTGGGCGCCCACCCCCTGGCCGAGGAGCACCCCGCCGAGCACATCATCGAGGTGCCGGACGACCGCCCCGTCAACCCCAACGAGAAGGGCTGACGGGTGGCGATCGACCAGGCACGGGCGGAGGCGGCCGTGCGGGAGCTGCTCCTCGCCATCGGCGAGGACCCCGAACGCGAGGGTCTGCTCGACACCCCGGGCCGAGTGGCTCGTTCGTTCGCCGAGATCTACGCCGGGCTCGACATGACGGCGGCTGACGTCCTCGGCACGACGTTCGAGATCGACCACCAGGAGCTCGTCATCGTGCGGGACATCGAGCTCTACAGCACGTGCGAGCACCACCTCGTGCCGTTCCACGGGGTGGCTCACGTGGGCTACATCCCGGGCAAGGACGGTCGGGTCACCGGGCTGTCGAAGCTCGCGCGCCTCGTCGAGGTCTACGCCCGGCGGCCCCAGGTGCAGGAGCGCCTCACGACCCAGATCGCCGACGCGATGGTCGAGCACCTCGACGTCCAGGGCGTCATCGTCGTCGTCCAGGCCGAGCACCTGTGCATGTCGATGCGTGGCATCCGCAAGCCCGGGGCGAGCACCATCACCTCGGCGGTCCGCGGTCAGCTGCGCAACGCGGCAACTCGAGCAGAGGCCATGGCGCTGATGCTCGAGGGCAACAAGTGATCCCGGGCCGGACCTCCACCACTTCACCCGCGACACAATGGCGCTCATGACTGCGTCTGCCTCGTCAGCTTCGTCAGCCCGCCGCGACCGGACCGCCACCGACGCGACCACGCTCCTGTCGGTCACCGACCGCACGCTCGTCATGGGCGTCGTCAACGTGACGCCCGACTCCTTCTCCGACGGCGGGCAGTGGTTCGAGCCGGACGCCGCCATCGCGCACGGCCGCGACGTCGTCGCGGCCGGCGCCGACATCGTCGACGTGGGCGGCGAGTCGACGAGACCCGGAGCCGAGCGCCCGTCGGTCGAGGAGGAGCTGCGCCGCGTCGTCCCGCTCGTCACCGCTCTGGCCGCCGAGGGTGCGGTCGTCTCCGTCGACACGATGCGGGCCTCGGTCGCGCGAGCTGCGGTCGAGGCGGGGGCCTCGATCGTCAACGACGTCTCAGGCGGCCTGGCCGACCCCGTGATGGTGCCCTGGGTCGCGGCCAACCGGCTGCCCTTCATCGCCATGCACTGGCGCGGGCACAGCACCGACATGCAGTCGCGCGCCGTCTACGACGACGTCGTCGACGACGTCATCCGTGAGCTCGCCGAGCGGCGCGACGCGTTGCTCGACGGCGGCATCGAGGCGGAGAACCTCGTGCTCGACCCCGGGCTCGGGTTCGCGAAGAACGCCGACCACAACTGGGCCCTCCTGGCCGCCCTGCCGGCGCTGCACGACCTCGGCCAGCCGATCCTGCTCGGAGCCTCACGCAAGACCTTCCTCGGTCGCCTCGGTCGTGACGAGGGGGCCGCGCCGAGGCCCGCCGCGGACCGCGACGTCGAGACGACCGCGACCTCGGTGATGGCGGCCATGGCGGGGCTCTGGTGCGTACGCGTGCACGACGTCGCCTCGACGGTGCGCGCGCTCACCGTCGTCCAGGCCGCCCTCGAGCACGCCCCCGACGACGATGCCTCCGACGACGATGCCTCCGACGACGATGCCCCCGACGAGCTCGGCGACGCGTCCGGGGGCCTCGGCCGATGACCGACCGCATCGTGCTGCAGGGCGTCTCGGCCCCCGGCAACCACGGCGTGCTCGCCTTCGAGAAGCGCGACGGCCAGACCTTCCTCGTCGACGTGACCATGGCGTGCGACCTCGAGCGGGCCGGTCGCACCGACGACCTCGCCGCCACGGTCAACTACGCCGAGGTGGCCGGCGACGTCGTCGCCCGCATCACGGGCCCGCCGTTCGACCTCATCGAGCGCCTCGCCGAGGTCATCGCCGACGATGTGCTGCGCCACGACCTCGTCGAGCTCGTCGAGGTCGTCGTCCACAAGCCCGAGGCGCCGGTCGGCCACCCGTTCACCGACGTTCAGGTGCGCGTCGAGCGCGCCAACGCCGCGCACGTCGCCATCGCGCTCGGCTCCAACCTCGGTGACCGCGGAGAGACCCTCGCGGCGGCCGTGCGAGCCCTGCGCAACCTCCCCGGCCTCACCGTGACGGCTGTGTCGGAGGTCGTCGAGACCGACCCCGTCGGCGGTCCGGACCAGCCGCCCTACCTCAACGCGGTGGCCGTCGGACGCGCGACGTCGGCGCCTGCCGACCTGCTCGCCGCGCTCCACGCCATCGAGGCCGAGCACGGCCGCACCCGTGAGATTCGTTGGGGCGCAAGAACGCTCGATCTCGACCTGATCCAGTTCGGGACCCCTGGCAGCTCGCGCGAAGTCGTCAGCGACGATCCCGCGCTGCTCCTGCCCCATCCGCGCGCCCACGAGCGCGCCTTCGTCCTCGTGCCGTGGGCCGACGCCGACCCCAGGGCCACGCTGCGCGTGGGCGCCGGGGACGGCGGCATACGCCTGGTGGTCGACCTGCTGGCCGACCTCGACCGATCGGGTGTGCGCCCCGGTCCCCGATGGGAGCAGCAGTGAGACCACACTCCGGCATCCGGGTCCAGACGCTCGTGCTCGTGGGCGTGGGCATGACGGTGGTTGCGTGGCTCGCGCTGCGCTGGCTCTCCTCCGGCGGCAGCCCCGTGCCCGAGCCGGGCTGGATCGGGGCGGTCGCCATGCTCTTCCTCGGCGGCGGGCTGCTCCTTGCCGGTTGGCAGGTGCGCAAGGTCCGCGACGGACTGTCCCACCCTGCCGTCACCCCGCTGCGCGCCGCACGGACGCTCGTGCTCGGCCAGGCTGGGGCGCTCACCGGGGCGGTGCTCGTCGGGTGGTATGCCGCGAACGCGCTCGTCCTGCTGCCCGACGCCGACGTCGAGTCCCAGCGCGGCCGCATCTGGCTGTTCGTGCTGCACGCCGTCGTGGCGCTGCTGCTCGCCGTCGCGGGCATGGTCGTGCAGAACTGGTGCCGGCTGCGTCCGCGCGACGACGAGGACGAGGATCAGCCCCCGGCGTGATCCCCTGGCGTCGTGCCGTGCTGCATCGTGTGCGTCATGGTGCTGCGCCCGGTGGGGTGATGACACCACCAGACGCAGCACCATCCGCAGGTCCTCGGGGGTCCCGCGTCAGGTGGTGCCCGCGATGGTGACCGTCGACGTGGGGGCACGCGTGGTCGGGACGGACGGCGGCCGGGGCGGCCCGTCCGGGGTCGTGGTGCGCGCCGGCCACGGCGGCGGGATGGTGTCGACCGTGTCCTCGTCGGAGCACGCCGCTGCGAAGGCGATGGTGGCCGTGATGACCGTGACGGCCACGGCCCGCAGGACACTCGCGCGCGTGGGGCGGGCGGACGGCATACGACCCCTCACTTGTCGATGTCCCCGACGACGAAGAACATCGATCCGAGGATCGCGACCATGTCGGCGATGAGCTGGCCCGGCAGCATCTCGGAGAGCACGGAGACGTTGTTGAACGACGCGGAGCGCAGTTTGAGCCGCCACGGCGTCTTCTCGCCGCGCGAGACGAGGTAGTAGCCGTTGAAGCCGAGGGGGTTCTCGGTCGCGCTGTAGATCTCGCCCTCGGGCACCTTGAGGACCTTGGGCAGCTTGACGTTGATCGGGCCCCGCGGCAGCTGCACGAGCCGGTCGAGGCAGGCCTGCGCGACGTCGAGCGAGACGTGGACCTGCTCGAGCAGCACCTCGAGGCGGGACAGGCAGTCGCCGGCCGTACGGGTCACGACACGGCCGGGACCCTGGTCGCCGAAGAGCTCCCCGTAGGCGAGGTAGGGCGCGTCGCGGCGCAGGTCGACGTCGAGCCCGCTGGCCCTCGCGATCGGGCCGGAGACGCCGTAGGCCTCGACCATGGCCCGCGACAGGATCCCCACCCCACGCGTCCGTGCCTCGAGGATCTCGTTGCCCACGATGAGGCGCTCGAGGTCGGGAAGTCGCTTGCGCACGTTGGCGATCGCGTTGTCGACGCGGCCCATCCACCCGGCCGGGAGGTCCTCCTTGAGGCCGCCGACGCGGTTGAACATGTAGTGCATGCGCCCGCCCGACACCTCCTCCATGACGGCCTGGAGCTCCTCGCGCTCGCGGAACGCGTGGAAGACCGGCGTGATGGCGCCGAGCTCGAGGGGGTAGCTGCCGAGGAACATCAGGTGGTTGAGCACACGGTTGAGCTCCGCGAGCGCGGTGCGTGCCCAGACAGCCCGTTCGGGCACCTCCATGCCGAGCATCTGCTCGACGCCGAGCACGACGCCGAGCTCGTTGGAGAAGGCGCTGAGCCAGTCGTGCCGGTTGGCGAGCACGATGATCTGGCGGTAGTCGCGGACCTCGAAGAGCTTCTCGGCGCCCCGGTGCATGTAGCCGACGATCGGCTCGGCGCTGACGATCCGCTCGCCGTCGACGACGATGCGCAGCCGGAGCACGCCGTGCGTGGCCGGGTGCTGCGGGCCGATGTTGAGCACCATGTCGGCCGTCGCAAGGCCGCCCGCACCGACCCCGACGGTCAGGGCCTGACGCTGGTGCGGCGACGCGGCGGTGGTGTCCGTCATGCGTCCGAGCCTACGGCCCAGACCCGTGCTGTATGCCGTGTGGCCCCTCCTCCCGCCGGGTGGCCCCGGTGCGGCAGAGTGGACACGTGAGCCCGACGCCCGTGCCGCGCGCGACCTTCGACCTGCGCAACCCCGCTTTCGTCGCCGACCCCTACGCGGCCCTGGCCCGGGCCCGCGACCACGCGCCCGTCCTGTGGCACGAGGGGCTGGGCCTCTATGTCACGACGACCCACGCGGCCGCCAACGACGTCCTGCGTGACCGTCGACTCGGCCGCATCCTGCGCCCGCGGTCGAGCGGCGACGACGGCTGGACGACGTTCGACTGGTTGCACGCCGACTCGATCCTCGACTCCGAGCCGCCCAAGCACACGCGGCTGCGCCGGCTCGTCGCGGGCGCCTTCGCCCGCGGGCACGTGGCACGGCTGCGTCCCCGGGCCGAGGAGGTGGCGGCGGGCCTGCTCGACGAGGTCGAGCGCGTCCTCGAGCGCGACGGCCGGGTCGACGTCATCGCCACCTATGCGGAGCCACTGCCGGTGCTCGTCATCTGCGAGCTGCTCGGCGCGCCGACGGCGGACTGGAAGCGGCTCCGCGACTGGTCGCAGGCCATCGTCCGGATGTACGAGGTCGACCCGGACGAGCACGCCCAGCAGGACGCGCAGCGCGCCTGTGAGGAGTTCGCGGCCTACGTCGAGCGGCTCGCCGCCGACCGGGCCGCGGCACCGGGGGACGACCTGCTCACCTCGCTCGTGCAGGAGCGTGACGGCGGCGACCGGCTCTCGCCGCGCGAGCTCGTCGCCACGGTCGTCCTGCTGCTCAACGCGGGCCACGAGGCCAGCGTCAACGGTTTCGGCAACGGCCTCGCCTCGCTCCTGGCGGACCCCGCCCAGCTCGAGGCCGTGGTGGCGGCGTTGGACGAGCCGGCCGCCGTCGACCGGGTCGTCGAGGAGATGCTGCGGCACGACTCACCGCTCCACCTCTTCGAGCGCACCGCGACGGCGGACGTCGAGCTCCACGGCGTCACGGTCCGCCGCGGTGAGAAGGTCGCCGCCCTGCTCGGCGCCGCCAATCGCGACCCTGCCGTCTTCGCCGAGCCCGACCGCTTCGTGGCGGACCGCGACCCGAACCCGCACCTCGCCTTCGGTGCCGGCATCCATTTCTGCCTGGGGGCGCCGCTGGCCCGGATGGAGCTGCAGATCTCGACCCGGGCACTGCTCGAACGACTCGGACCGGTCGAGGTCGTCGACGCCTCACGCAGGCCGACGTTCGTGCTGCGCGGCTACGAGCGGCTCGTCGTCGCCCGTCGTGAAGGGCAGGCAGGGCGTGCCCGTGGCCGGGTCGCCGCATCGAGCGAGTGAGAGGCGGACGGCATGAGTGAGCTCACGCCCTACATCTGCGTGGCCGACTCACGCAGCGCGATCGAGTGGTACCGCGAGCACCTCGGCGCCGAGCTGACCGTCGACCCGATCGTCATGGACGACGGGCGCGTCGGCCACTGCGAGCTGGACGTCGACGGAGCGAGCTGGATGATGTCCGACGCGTTCGACGAGGCAGGTGTGGCAGCCCCGGACCCCGGGCGCGGCAACGCCGTGACGCTGCACCTCACGGTGTCCGACATCGACGAGCGCTGCCGCCGGGCGCAGGCGGGCGGCGCGACGCTCGACCGCGGTCCCGAGGACAACCCGCCGATCGGCCGGCTCGCGGTCTTCCACGACCCGTTCGGCCACCGCTGGTTCCTCAACCAGCCGCTGCCGGCGACGGACTCGGTCCCGGAGCCCGACTGACCGCCCGGGGCGTCATGACCGGTCGGCCGTGCGGCCGCGCAGCACGAGGAAGCCACCCACCCCGAGCAGCACGACCGTGCCCACGATCGTGAGCAGGATCGGCACGAGGAGTGAGCCCTGGTCGTCGGTGGCGGTGACCGGCTTGACGTGCACCGTGGCCCCCGCGGTCGCCGTCGAGCCGTCGAGCCCGGTCGTCGCGTGGAACGAGAAGGTGCCCGTCACGGGGTGACCGTCGTCGGACGTGACGCGGTAGGACACCGTGTAGTCCCCGCCCGGGGCCGTGGCTTCGATGGCCTGGGAGACGTCGCGGCCCTTGATCGTCGGGGCGCCGGACGACACGGGTCCTGAGGGACCGGTGACGACGACCTGCGCGCCGATCGTGAGGGGCGCCTCGGAGAAGGTGAGTACCACCGAGCTCGGCAGGTGCGTGACGGTCGTGCCGTCCGCCGGGTTGGTGCGCTCGAGCACGTCGTGGGCGAAGGCCGCCGCGGGGACCATGACGAGCAGCCCGAGGGCCAGCAGTGCCGAGGCGAGACGACGCATGCTCTTCAGGTTACGTCGTGCCCGGAACGCGCTTGACGGCCCACCAGAAGCCGCCGAAGCCGTCCCGGTCGAGCAGCCCCGCCTCGGCGCCGGCCCGCTCGAGCGCCGCGAGGTAGGCGAGCGGGTCGGCGCTCGCGAGCGCGTGCGGCGGGGTGGCGCCCGTCAGCCCCAGGGCCTGCAGCGCCCCTCGCTGGGTGCGCACGACGTCCGCGTCGAGCGTGTCCATCGCGACGTGGGCCGTGAGGTCGCACGACCCGTCGGGCACCGGTGGGGTCAGCTGACCGCCGACGTATGCCGTGAGCGTCCCACCGAGGGGACGCGTCGTCGCCGTGTGGCCGTAGTCCACCGCGACGAGCGTGCCCGAGGCGACGCGCGAGACGAGGTCGGACCACGCGTCGTCACGGGCGCGGCCGACCTCGATGCGGTCGCCCGGCCTGGTGGTCGGCCAGTGGGCCTCGGCCCAGCGACGGTCCGCGTCGGTGAGCATGGCACCGAGGGACTCCTCGCCCGACGCGGGGTCGACGAGGACCTCGCGGGGGGTGCCGTCGTCGTCGACCTCGGCCACGGTGCACGGGACGACGTCGAGCCACTCGTGCGCGACGACGAGCGCGTCGCGCAGGTCGGTGAGCTCGGGCGGGAGGCCCGCGCCGCCGGGGGAGCGGAGCCACTCGACGTGCTGGTCGAGCCCCTCCGGACGGTCGACGACGTCCACCGCCACCACCCGCGGGCGAGGTGATCCGTCGCGAGGGGACGCGACGGCATACCTCGACCCGGAGGTGGCGTCGCTGGGTCGAGGTGATCCGTCGCGAGGGGGCGCGACGGCATACCTGGACCCGGAGTGTTCGAGGGCGGCCAGCAGGTGCGTCGCGAGCTCGCCGCGGCCCGCGCCGACGTCGACGACGACCGAGGGGAGCGCCGCGCCGTGCTCGGCGGCCCACAGCCCGAGCACCGCCTCGGCGAGCACGCGTCCCGTCGGACCGTGTGCGGCCGTCGTGAAGTGGGCGGCGGGACCGCCGCGCGCGACGTAGAAACCCCGCCCGGCGGCATACAACGCCTCGTGCCACGCGTCGCGCCAGGGAACGGGATCCACGCCTCCGGACTGTAGGCGATAGCGTGCCGTGGGTGAGCACCCCGCACGAGCGTCCCGCGCGCTTCGACGTCGGCATCGTGGGCGCCGGGCGCGTCGGAGCCGTCCTCGGAGCCGCTCTGGCCCGTGCCGGCCACGTCGTCAGCGCCGTCTCGGCCGTCAGCGAGGAGAGCCTCGAGCGGGCCGCCACCCTGCTTCCGGGAGTGCCGGTCAAGCCGATCCCCGAGGTCGTCGCCGGCGCCCACCTCGTGGTGCTCGCCGTGCCCGACGACGCCCTCGCCGACCTCATCGCGGGGCTGAGCGCGACCGGCACCTTCACGCCCGGCCAGCTCGTCATGCACACGTCCGGGGCGCACGGCATCTCGGTGTTCGAGTCGGCGGCCGGCAGCGACATCGTGCCGCTCGCGATCCACCCGGCCATGACGTTCACCGGCACGCCGCTCGACCTCGACCGGCTGCACGACTGCTGCTTCGGCGTGACGACCCCCGATCTCGCGCGGCCCCTCGGCGAGGCGCTCGTGATCGAGATGGGCGGCGACCCGGTCTGGGTCGCGGAGGAGGACCGCGTCACCTACCACGCCGCCCTGGCCCACGGCTCGAACCACCTCGTCACCCTGGTCGCCCAGTCGATGCAGCTGCTCGTCGACGCGGGGGTCGAGGACCCCGCACGTGTCCTCGAGCCACTGCTCACGGCCGCCCTGTCCAACACGCTCCAGCGAGGTGACGCAGCCCTCACCGGTCCGGTGGCGCGCGGCGATGCCGGTACCGTTGCCGAGCACGTCGCGATGCTGCGCAAGGTGGCCCCGGACATCCGCCCGACCTACCTGGCTCTGGCCCGCGCGACGGCGCAGCGTGCCCTGCTGAGCGGACGCCTCCGCGCCTCCGACGCCGACCCGCTGCTCGAGCTGCTCGCGCACGAGGAGGACCAACCGTGACCGACACCACCGCGCCACCCGCGTCGCCGCCCATCGCCCCCGTCGTCGCCCGCACCCGTGAGGAGCTGCACGAGGCCCGGTCTGCGCTGGACGACGGCGACATCGCCGTCGTCATGACCATGGGTGCCCTGCACGAGGGACACGCGACGCTGATCCACCAGGCGCGCCAGGCGCACCGCCACGTGGTCGTGACGATCTTCCTCAACCCGCTCCAGTTCGGGCCCAAGGAGGACCTCTCGCGCTACCCGCGCACCTTCGATGCCGACCTCGAGATCTGCACAGCCGCTGGTGTCGACCTCGTCTTCGCGCCGACCCCCGACGTCGTCTACCCCGAGGGCGACCCGGGGGTGCGCGTCTCCGCAGGTCCGCTCGGCGACGTCCTCGAGGGCCAGGCCCGGCCCGGGCACTTCGACGGCATGCTCACGGTCGTCGGCAAGCTCATGCACCTGACGCGGTGCAGCGCGGCCTACTTCGGGCAGAAGGACGCCCAGCAGCTGCTGCTCATCCGCCGGATGTGTCGCGACCTCGACTTCCCGGTGCGTGTCGTGGCGGTGCCGACCGTGCGCGAGTCCGACGGCCTCGCGATGTCGAGCCGCAACACCTACCTCACGGCGTCCGACCGCGAGACGGCCCTGTGCCTCTCGGCCGCCCTGCGCGCCGGCGCGGCAGCGGCGCCCGAGGGCCCGTCGGCGGTCCGTCGCGCCGCGCGGTCCGTCCTCGTGCGCGAGCCGCTCGCGCTCATCGACTACCTCGTGCTCGTCCATCCGGACACCCTCGAGGACGTGCCGGAGTGGTATCGCGGCGAAGCGCTGCTGGCCGTGGCCGGTCGGGTCGGCACGACCCGCCTCATCGACAACCTGCCGGTCCTCGTCGGCCCCGGCGGCGGGGCGCTCGAGACCTTCACGCAGACCTGAGGGGTCTGAGTCCCGCTCTCCCACAACGGCGCTCGCCGTCGACAGCCCCCGAGGAAGCCCATCGTGCAGCGTTTCATGCTCCACTCGAAGATCCACCGTGCGACGGTGACGCAGGCCGACCTGCACTACGTCGGTTCGCTGACGATCGACCGCGACCTGCTCGACGCGGCCGATCTGTGGCCGGGCCAGCAGGTCGACGTCGTCGACGTCGACAACGGCAACCGCCTGACGACGTACGCGATCGAGGGCGAGCGGGGCACGGGGATCGTCTGCATCAACGGCGCCGCCGCACGGCTCATCTCGCCGGGCGACACGGTCATCATCATCGCCTATGCCGCGATGGACGATGCCGAGGCGCGTACGTTCGAGCCGCACGTCGTCTTCGTGGACGAGCGCAACCACGTCGTCGAGGTGGGGCACGATGCAGGGGACGTGCCGGACGGATTCGGCCTGATGACCTCGGCCGTGACCGGGCGCCACCACGAGTACCAGCACGAGTACCAGCACGAGACCCAGCACCAGACCCAGGACTGAGAGGCCAGCCGTATGCCGCAGAGCGGGCTCCCCGACGTGACCGTCCCCCGGCGGCTGCGTGCGCCTGCGCCCGGCTGGACGACCACGGCTGACGTCATCGTCGTCGGCTCCGGCATCGCCGGGCTCACGACCGCGCTGCGCCTGCGCCGACGCGTCGACCGCGTCCTGCTCGTGACGAAGACGGTGCTCGACGAGGGGTCGACGGCCTGGGCACAGGGCGGGATCGCCGCCGTCATGTCGCCGGAGGACAGCCCCGCCGAGCACATCCACGACACGCTCGTCGCGGGCGTCGGCCTCTGTGACGTCGACGCCGTCGAGACTCTCGTGCGGGAGGGCACGGACGCCGTCTGGGACCTCATCGCGCTCGGGGCGGAGTTCGACCGTGGCGACACAGGTGGGCTGTCGCTGACCCGCGAGGGCGGACACCACCGCGACCGCATCCTGCACGCCGGTGGCGACGCGACGGGACGAGAGATCAGCCGCGCCCTCATCGCGGCGCTCGACCGCGTGCGCGACGACCCGGGCATCGAGGTCATCGAGCACGCGCTGGTCGTCGACCTGCTCACCGATGCGGACCAGCGGGTCTGCGGCGTCACGCTCCACGTCATCGGCGAGGGCCAGGTCGACGGTGTCGGTGCCGCCCACGCCCGCGCCGTCGTGCTCGCAACCGGTGGGCTCGGCCAGATCTACGCCTCGACGACGAACCCGTCGGTGGCGACGGGCGATGGCATGGCCGCCGCGCTGCGGGCCGGCGCCGTGCTCGCCGACCTCGAGTTCGTGCAGTTCCACCCCACCGTGCTGTGGCTCGGCGAGGGCTCGCGCGGCCAGCAGCCCCTCATCTCCGAGGCGGTCCGGGGCGAGGGTGCCTTCCTCGTCGACGAGGCCGGCGAGCGGTTCATGCAGGGTCAGCACCCCCTCGCCGACCTCGCGCCCCGTGACGTCGTCGCCCGCGCGATCATCGCCCGGATGCGCGAGACGGGCACCGACCACGTCTACCTCGACTGCCGTGACCTCGGCGCCGAGTTCCTCGAGCAGCGCTTCCCGTCGATCGTCTCCCGCTGTCGCGAGCTCGGGTTCGACCCCGCGACGCAGCTGCTGCCGGTCGCACCGGCGCAGCACTACGCCAGCGGAGGGGTGCGCACCGACCTGCGCGGACGGTCCTCGCTCGAGGGTCTCTACGCGTGCGGCGAGACGTCGTGCACCGGCGTGCACGGGGCCAACCGTCTTGCCAGCAACTCGCTTCTCGAGGGGCTCGTCTTCGCGCGCCGCATCGCCGACGACCTCACGACCCGTCTCGGTGCGGGTGAGCTCCCCGAGACGACGCCCGCCGCACCCGTCGGAACCCCGGAGCTGATCCGCGGGAAGCGCCGACTGGACGTGCAGCGCGCCATGACCGCGGGGTCAGGGACGGTCCGCTCGGCAGGCTCGCTCGCCGCGACGCAGGAGACCCTCGCCGCGCTCGCGGCTCGTGCGGTGACCGACGACGCCGACAAGCAGGGTGGACCCAAGAGCTGGGAGGCAACCAACCTGCTCCACCTCGGCCGCGCCCTGACGTATGCCGCGGCCCTCCGGGACGAGACCCGTGGCGGTCACGTGCGCGAGGACTTCCCGTCGCGCGACGACGAGAACTTCCTGCACCATGTGCACCTGCAGCGCTCCGATGCCGGGGTTCTCGAGGCCCGTGTGGTGCCTGTGCCACGCTCGAACCTCGACGGCCTCGACCTCGACCACCAGGCCTCGGGCACGACTGCGGCAGAAGACTACTCACGGCTGAGAGGACACCGGTGACCACCGACGGACTGAGCGGCTTCCCGCACGAGTGGGCGACGGCGCTCGTCGACGTGGCCTTGCGAGAGGACCTCGGTCCAGACGGCGTCGACGTGACGACCCTGGCCACGATCCCGGCTGACCAGACGCGCACCGCCGAGATCGTCGCCCGCGCCCCGGGTGTCGTCGCCGGCGTTCCGGTCATCGCTCTCGTGCTCGCCGCGGTCGCCGGGAAGGTCGGGGGAGAGGTGCCGTCGGTCGAGGTCGTCAACGACGACGGTGCCCGGCTCGAGAGGGGTGACGTCATCGCACGGCTCACCGGCCCGACCCAGGTCATCCTCGTCGCCGAGCGCACGATTCTCAACATCATGAGCCGGCTCTCGGGCGTGGCCACGCACACGCGGCGCTGGGCCGACGCGCTCGGCGGCACCTCGACCATGGTCCTCGACACCCGCAAGACCACGCCCGGCATGCGCTGGCTCGAGAAGTACGCCGTGCGGTGCGGTGGTGGCACCAACAAGCGCATGGGCCTCTACGACGTCGCGATGATCAAGGACAACCACAAGCTCGCAGCCGGCTCGGTGGCGGCGGCATACGGCCTCGTGCGCGAGCGCTTCCCGCACGTCGACGTGCAGGTCGAGGTGACGACGCCGGCCGAGGCGCAGGAGGCCTACGACGCGGGGGCGCGCTTCATCATGTGCGACAACATGTCGGTCGACGTGCTGCGTGAGACGGTCGAGCTGCTCCGCGCCGCAGGTGAACCCGTCGAGATCGAGGCGACTGGCGGGCTCACCCTCGAGGTCGTCGGCGACTATGCCGCGATCGGGGTCGACTTCGTGTCGGTCGGTGGCCTGACGCACAGCTCGCCCATCGTCGACATCGCCCTCGACCTCACCGACTGAAACCGTCGAAAGGCCACGTGTGGCCGCCACGCAACCGTCGAAAGGCCACGTCTGGCCGCCTCCCACTCGTCGAGAGGCCATGTGTGGCCGCCAGGTAACGGTCGAAAGGCCACGTGTGGTCACCTCGACCGCCTGTGGACCAGGACCGAACGTGGCCTCTCGACCGGTCGGAGGCGGCCGAACGTGGCCTCTCGACGGTGGAAAGAGGGGGAGGGTGGGTCAGAAGTGGCGGTACCAGAGGTTGACGGCGTAGTCGACGCCCGTGGCGTCGGGGTGCTCGGCGAGGATGAGGTCGGCGTGCTCGGGTGCGAACTCGATGCCGACGACGGCCTCGAAGTCCTCGCGCGAGTCGAAGTCCCAGCGGATGTCGAGCCGCTCGCGCGACCAGCCCTGCCGCTCCCAGAAGCGTTCGACGGCCCGCGGGTCGTAGGTCGGCAAGGCACGCCGGAACCACCGGCCGAAGGTCGAGCGCGTCGCGTCGTTGTCGAGCACGAAGGCCGCGCCGCCCGGCCGCACGACCCGTTCCAGCTCGGCCAGGCCCGGCTCGCAGCCCGGCCCGAAGAAGTACGCCCACCGAGCGTGCGCCACGTCGAACGAGCCGTCGGGCACCCCGAGCGCGGCCGCACCCTCCTCGCGGACCGAGACTGACGGCATACCCGAGATGCGTTGCGCCGCAAGGGTGGCCAGCGGTGGGTGCGGCTCGACGCCGACGACCGAGCGGGCGTCGCGGGCGAAGTACGGCAGGTGGTAGCCGGTGCCGCACCCGATGTCGACGACGTCGAGCCCAGACCATTCGAGCACCGAGCGCATGGCGTCCTCGATGACGTGTGCGCGGTCGACGCCGCGGTTCTCGATCTCGTAGACGTCGGGCGTCTCCCAGATGTTGGGGGAGGGGATGATCTCGCTCATCGCGACGTCACTTCGTCCTCTGCGCCTCGAGGGTGGCCGGGTGCACGAGCAGGGGCAACAGCTTGCGCACGCCGCGGGCTCGGACGGCCTTGACCTGGGCGAGGTGCGCCTCGGCGCGGATCGCCAGCTCGGCGTAGGCCAGCGGTCCCATGAGCTCGGTGAGCTCGGGGGCGTTGGAGCGGTAGACCGGTTCGCGGCCCACGTGCGCCTCGGAGTTGCCCGAGCAGTACCAGTCGAGATCGTGGCCGCCCGGACCCCAGCCGCGGCGGTCGTACTCGGTGATCGTCACCTCGAGGTAGCTCGTGTCGTCGGGCAGCTCGACCGTGCGGAAGGTGCGCCGGATCGGCAGCTGCCAGCAGACGTCGGGCTTGAGCGTGTGCGGCTCGACCCCGGTCAGGACGGCGTGCTGGTGCAGGGCGCAGCCGGCGCCGGCGGGGAAGCCGGGCCGGTTGAGGAAGATGCACGCGCCGTCGACGACCTTCGTCTTGCGGGCGCCGTCCTCCTTCTCGGTCCAGTCGTCCTTGCTGCCGGTGGCGCGGCCGACGGGGTGGTACTGCCACTCGTCCTCACCGAGCTCCTCGACGGCCTTCTCGACGCGCTTCCAGTCGTCCTTCTCGGTGAAGTGCGCGCCGAGCGTGCAGCAGCCGTCGTCGGGCCGGCCGGCGTAGATGCCCTGGCAGCCGCTGCCGAAGATGCACGACCAGCTGCTCGTCAGCCACGTCAGGTCGCACCGGTAGCGCTGGTTCGGGTCGGCGGGGTCGGTGAACTCGACCCAGACGCGGGGGAGGTCCAGAGGTGCTTCAGCCACCGGCTCACCCTATGCCGCCGACATTCGGACCGCGCCAGGCGAGGGCCACGTCGTGGACGCCGGGTCGCGAGGTTGAAATGCCTGCGTATGCCGTGTGCGCCCGTGTGTGCGCGGGTGACGGCGCGACGAGACCCCCACGGATGGCGCTAGCGTGAGCCCATGACCTCGAGCGCACAGGAGGGCGTGACCGCGAAGGGCCGCGGTCGACGCCCCGGCGGGGTGGACACCCGTGCCGCGATCGTCGAGGCCGCACGGAAGTCCTTCGCGGCCAAGGGCTACGACAAGGCGAGCGTGCGTGGCATCGCCCGGGAGGCCGGGGTGGACCCGGCTCTGGTGCACCACTACTTCGAGGGCAAGGCCGCGCTCTTCGCGGAGACCCTCGACGTGCCGGTGAACCCCGCGGAGCTCATCGAGCACATCACCGCGGGCGACGTCGACCGCCTCGGCTGGCGCATCGTCGAGACCTTCCTGACGGTGTGGGAGCCGCCCAAGCGCCGGGACGCGCTCGTGGCCCTCGTCCGCTCGAGCATGACGAGCGAGGAGGCAGCCCGGATGCTGCGCGAGTTCCTCGGTCGCGAGGTGTTCGGGCGGATCGCGGCCAGCACGGGGGTCCCGGACCCGCAGCTGCGCGGTGCGCTGGCGGCCACGCAGATGATCGGGCTCATCGTCGCGCGCTACGTCATCCGGCTGCCGGCGGTGGCGGACGCGACTCGCGACGAGCTCGTCGAACGGATCGGCCCCGTGCTCCAGCTGCATCTCGTGGACAGGTCCCCCGGAGGGGGGTAGATTTCATCGCATGATGAATAACACGGGTCCTGCGGTCGCCGTGAGCGGCCTCCAGGTGGTGCGCGGGAAGCGCCGGGTCATCCCGGGGCTCGACCTCGAGATCCCCGGTGGGCAGGTCATCGGGCTGCTCGGCCCCTCCGGCTCGGGCAAGTCCACGCTCATGCGATGCATCGTGGGGGTGCAGATCATCGAGTCCGGCACCGTCACGGTGCTCGGTCACCCGGCGGGGTCGCCCGTGCTGCGTGACCGCGTCGGCTACGTCACGCAGAGCCCCAGCGTCTACGCCGACCTCAGCGTGCGCGACAACGTCGTCTACTTCGGCCGCGCCATCGGCCTGCGCGGCGCCGAGCTGAGCGAGGCCGTCGACCGCACGCTCGCCGAGGTCGACCTCGTCTCGTATGCCGATCAGCTCGTCCAGGACCTGTCGGGCGGGCAGGAGTCCCGGGTGTCCCTCGCCGCCGCCCTCGTCGGACGGCCGAGCCTGCTCGTCCTCGACGAGCCCACCGTCGGCCTCGACCCGGTGCTGCGACGAGACTTCTGGGACTTCTTCCGCCACCTCGCCGACCGCGGGCACTCGCTCGTCGTGTCGAGTCACGTAATGGACGAGGCCACCCGCTGCGACCGGCTCGTGCTGCTCCGCGAGGGCCGCGTCCTCGCCGACGTCACCCCGGCCGAGCTGCTCCAGCAGACCGGCGCCGTCGACGCCGATGCCGCCTTCCTCGCCCTCATCGACGCCGAGACCGCCCGGGCCGGGGAGAGGCGGGCGTCATGAACGCCGGGCTCACCGTCGCCACCTCGGGCCGCGTGCTGCGCCAGGTGCGCACCGACCGCCGCACCATCGCCCTCATCATCGTCGTGCCCTGCGTGCTCCTCGGCCTGCTCGCCTGGATCTACAACGGCACCCACGTCTTCAACGCCATCGGGCCGGCCCTGCTCGGCGTCTTCCCGATGATCGTCATGTTCATCGTGACCTCCGTCGCGACCCTGCGCGAGCGCCAGACCGGCACGCTCGAGCGCCTCCTCACGACGCCGATGGGCAAGGGCGACTTCATGATGGGGTATGCCGCCGCCTTCGGAGCGCTCTCAGCCGTGCAGGCCCTGATCGCAACGGGATTCGCCGTGTGGGTGTGCGGTCTGGACGTCGCCGGACCGCTGTGGCTGCTCGTCGTCGTCGCCGTCTTCGACGCCGTCCTCGGCACGGCACTCGGTCTGCTCGCGAGCGGCTTCGCGCGGACCGAGTTCCAGGCGGTGCAGTTCATGCCGGCCTTCCTCCTGCCGCAGTTCCTGCTGTGCGGCCTGCTCGTCCCCCGGGACCAGCTGCCGACCGTGCTCGAGTGGGTCAGCAACCTCCTGCCGCTGTCCTACGCCGTCGACGCGATGAAGGAGATCGCCGCCAACGCCGACCCCGTCACCGCGGTCCTGGGCGACCTCGGCATCGTCGCGGCCTTCATCGCCGGAGCCCTGGCCCTCGCGTCGCTCACGCTGAGCCGCCGCTCCGCCTGACGGCATACGCCCTCGTCTGAGCCCGGGCGTCCCCGGGCGACCGGGAACGCGGCACTAGGGTTGGGGCATGCGCCTGGGCGTCATCGACATCGGGTCCAACACGGTCCACCTCCTCGTCGTCGACGCCCACGCCGGCGCGCAGCCGCTGCCGGCCTTCTCGCACAAGACCGAGCTGCGCCTGTCGGAGAGCCTCCAAGCCGACGGTCGGGTCAGCGACGAGACCGCCGACCGCCTCGTCGGCTTCATCCGCGAGTGCCTCGGGGTCGCGGAGGACCAGGGCGTCGGCGACCTCTTCGCCTTCGCGACCTCGGCGTTGCGCGAGTCGCCCAACGGTGACGCCGTCATCGCGCGCGTGCGGACCGAGACGGGTGTCGAGCTCGAGGCCCTGAGCGGCTCGGACGAGGCCCGGATGACCTTCCTCGCCGTGCGGCGCTGGTTCGGGTGGTCGAGCGGCCGGCTCCTCGTCGTCGACATCGGCGGCGGGTCCCTCGAGCTCGCCACCGGTCTCGACGAGGAGCCCGACGTCGCCCTCAGCCTGCCGCTGGGCGCCGGGCGGCTGACCCGCGAGCGCCTGCACGACGACCCGCCGACCGAGGCGGCGTCCCGTGAGCTGCGGGCGCACGTGCGCACCACCCTGGCGCAGCACGTGCGCCCCCTCCTGGCGTCCGGCTCGCCGGACCGCGCCGTCGGCACGTCCAAGACGATGCGCTCGCTCGCGCGGATCGCCGGGGCCGCTCCGCGGGCAGAGGGCCCGTTCGTGCCGCGCACCCTCTCGCGGGACGACCTCCGCCAGATCGTCGCGCGCGTCGGGCGACTCGACGCGGCCGCGCGCTCCCAGCTGCCCGGCGTCTCCGAGGGGCGGGCCCGGCAGCTGTATGCCGGCGCGCTGGTCGCCGAGGCGGCCCTCGACCTGCTCCAGGTCGAGCAGCTCGACATCTGCCCGTGGGCCCTCCGCGAGGGTCTCATCCTCCGGCGCCTCGACCACCTCACCTCCTGACGTCCGGGTCCTGACGCCCGGCGTGGACCGGCCCGAGCCGCCTCGGCGGGGTGGCGCACAATGGCCGCATGACGATCCGGGTCGGCCTGTCGACCGCCTCGCTCTACCCCGACAACGCGGCGACCGCCTTCGCGACGGCGGCGCGGCTCGGCTACGACGCGATCGAGGTCATGGTCTGGACCGACCCCGTGACGCGCGAGGCGGGAGCGCTGCGGGCGCTGTCCGAGCTGCACGCGCTGCCGATCGTCTCGGTGCACGCCCCGACCCTGCTGCTCACGCAGCGCGTCTGGGGCACCGACCCCTGGGGCAAGGTCGACCGCTCCATCGACCTCGCCCTGGAGGTCGGGGCCGGCACCGTCGTGCTGCACCCGCCCTTCCGCTGGCAGCGGGAGTATGCCGCGGGGTTCGTCGACGGGGTGGCGCGGCGCGAGCACGAGTCCGGGATCCGTCTCGCCGTCGAGAACATGTACCCCTGGCGCACCGCGCGCCGTGACGTCATGGCCTACCTCCCGCACTGGGACCCCGTGGACCAGCCCTACGACAACGTGACCCTGGACCTGTCGCACACGGCGACCGCCGGCTCCGACGCGCTGGCGATGGCGCAGGGTCTCGGTGACCGGCTCGCGCACCTGCACCTGGCCGACGGTCTCGGGTCGTTCCTCGACGAGCACCTCGTCCCGGGCCGCGGTGCCCAGCCGTGCGCCGCGGTGCTCGAGCACCTGGCCGACAGCCGGTGGGACGGGGAGGTGGTCGTCGAGGTCTCGACCCGCAAGGTCGCGCGCACGCAGCGAGAGGTCGACCTCGCCGAGGCGCTCGCCTTCGCCCGCCTCGCGCTCGTGCCGACGCGGGGAGCCAGCCGCATCTGAGCAACACCACCCCCGGCAACACACCCGGTAGCGGTCAACGCGCGCCGGTTGCAACCCCGGTGCGCTGACCGTTACCGGGTGTGTTGCGGGTGCTGGGGTGGGATCAGGCTGTGGCGGGGCGCCAGCCGCGGGGCCGCACCGAGACCATGTCGACACTCGCGTCGGGGCCGGCGTCGATGGCCAGGCGGGCTGCCCGCACGACCGAGGCGACGTCGAGGTAGGCGCCGGCGTCGTAGTCCGCGCCCTCGAACTCGACGAGCTCGCGCTGCATGTCCGTGTCGACGCGTCCCGGGTGCAGCGACGTCACACGCACACCGTGCTCGCGCTCCTCCTGCCGCAGCGAGTCGCTGAACGCGCGGAGGGCGAACTTCGAGGCGCAGTAGGCACCGGAGGCCGGGCTCGCCGTCAGCCCCGATCCGGAGTTGACCGTGATGACGAGGCCGTGGGCCGTGCGCAGGGCGGGGAGCAGGGCCCGCGTGACGGCTGCGACGGCGACGACGTTGACCGTCATCGAGTCGGCCCAGTCCTGCACGGGCGACTCTGCGACGGTGCCGTTGCGCAGGACGCCGGCGGAGTGCACGAGGACGTCGACCCGATCCAGGTGTGGCACGAGGCTGTCGAGGGCGGTTGTCAGCGATCCGCCCGGTGTGCAGTCGGCGAGGTCGGCCACGAGCCCCTGTGCCGACGGCAGCGAGGCGACCACCTCGGCGACGGAGTCCGCGTTGCGACCGCCGACCACGAGGTGGTGGGTCGGAGCCAGGTCCCGGGCGATGGCGAGGCCGATGCCCCGCGTCCCGCCCGTGATGACGGCGACCGGACGGTGCTGCGACGACGGGGCAGGCGAGGAGGAGCGCATGCGGTCACCCTACGAGCCGAGCGGCATCCGCCCTCGGTCAGGCGAGGCCGAGGGCGTGGGCCTCCTCCCACAGGTCGTCCCGGACGCGGGGGTGCGCGCACTCCTCGATGATGTCGCGGCACTGGTCCTTCTCGCTGCGACCCCAGAGGGGCGCGACGCCGTGCTCGGTGACGATGGCGCTCTGCTGGAAGCTCGTCACCGGCTCGGACAGCAACGGCACGATCGTCGACACGTCGGCCTTGGGGTGCCACGAGCGCAGCGCGATGAACGACTGGCCACCCGGGGAGTGCAGGGCCCCGACGATGAAGTCGGTCTGTCCGCCGAACCCCGAGTGGATGCGGGCGCTGATCCGCGAGGCGTTGGCCTGGCCGAAGAGGTCGACCTCGAGCGCCGTGTTGACCGACGTCATCTGCCGTTGCGAGGCGATGAGGCCGGGGTCGTTCGTCTTCTCGGTGCGCATCATCCGGACGCGCGGGTTGCCGTCGAGCCAGGCGTAGAGGTCGGTCGAGCCGAAGCTGAACGAGGTGACGAGCGGGTGGTCGGGATCGAGCGCGCCCGCCTCGTCGAGGGCGAGCACGCCGTCGGAGAACATCTCGGTCCACATGCGCAGGCCGCGGCGCGACGTCAGACCGGCCAGGGTGGCGTCGGGCACGGCGCCGATGCCGAGCTGCATCGTCGCGCCGTCCTTGACCATGGCCGCGACGCGCTCACCGATGACCCGGCTCTCGGGGTCCGGCGGCGCCGCGGCGAGCGACGCCAGGGCGGAGTCGACCTCGATCATGAGGTCGATGTGCTCCAGCGGCACCTCCGCGTCACCGAACGTGTAGGGCATCTGCGGGTTGACGACGGCCACGACGAGCCCGCCTCGGGCGCGGCACGCCTCGAGCGCGGCCGGCAGCACGTTGACCTCCAGGCCCATGCTCACCTGGCCGTGCCGCGGTGGCGCGCAGTGCAGCAGCACGGCGTCGGGCGGCAGGGCGCGGCCGAAGAGCAGCGGAACGAGCGAGAGACGGGACGGCACGTAGCGCAGGCGCGGGTGCCGTCGCATACCCGGACCGACGAAGCACGTCTCGACGGTCACGCCCTCGCGCGTGGGCAGGCCCGCGGGCGCGTTCAGGGCGTGCAGCACGTAGGTGGGCTGTGCCTCGTCGAGTGCCCGCACCGCCTCCCACGGCACCGCCATGTTCCCGCTGACGACGACACGAGGGTTCTCGGGAAGTGTCCGCAGCCGCTGGGTGAGCTCGTCGATCGTCGCCGTCCGCACGTCTTCATCCTCGCGCAGCGGGTGCCCGAAAGAAGGCGTATGCCGTCGACGTGACCAACGTCGCCAGCGGGCGAGGGCGCGTCCCGTCGGGTCGGGTCAGCTCGCCTTCTTGGCCGCCGCCTTCTTCGTCGTGGTCTTGGCCGTGGCCTTGGCGGTCTTCTTGGCCGTCGTCTTCTTCGCGGTGGTCTTCGTCGTCGTCGCCTTCTTGGCCGCAGGCTTGGCCGCGGTCTTCGTGGCCGCGCCTTCGTCCGACGACCCGGAGTCGCTGGGGGACCCGCCGGTCTTGGCCGCCTTGGCCTTGTCGACGCTGCGCTGCAGGGCCGCGAGCAGGTCCACGACCTCGGTCTCCTCGCCCTTGGCCTCGGGCGTCTCGGTGATGTCACCGCCCTCGATCTTCGTCGCGACGAGCTGCGTCACGGCCTCGGCGTAGTCGTCCTCGAACTCCTCGGGCTCGTAGTCGCCCGACAGCGAGTCGACGAGCGAGGACGCCATGGCGAGCTCCTTGGCCGTCGCGTGGGTCTCCTCCGACAGCGACTCGAACTCGGGGGCGCGCACCTCGTCCGCCCAGAGCAGGGTCTGGAGCACGATGACGCCATCGCGCACCCGGAGCACCGCGAGGGTCATGCGGGTGCGCACCGACACGGTGACGAGGGCCATCCGGTCGGCCTTCTCGAGCGCGTCGCGGAGCAGGACGTAGGGCTTGAGCCCGGTCTTGTCCGGCTCGAGGTAGTAGCTCTTGTCGAAGAGCAGCGGGTCGATCTGCTCGGACGGCACGAACTTCTCGATCGAGATCTCCTTGGTCGACCGGGTCGGAAGACTCTTGAGGTCCTCGTCGGTCAGCACGACCATCTGCCCGTCGGCCGCCTCATATCCCTTGGCGATGTCGGAGTAGGGCACCTCCTCGCCGTCGATCGAGCAGACGCGTTGGTACTTGATGCGGCCACCGTCCTTCTCGTGAACCTGCCGGAACTGCACGTCGTGGTTCTCCGTCGCCGAGAAGAGTCGAACCGGCACATTGACGAGGCCGAACGACACGGCGCCTTTCCAGATGGCTCGCATGGGAACAAGAATGCACCCATGCGCCCCATGCTCGCGACGGCAACGACGACCATTCCGGTCGGAGACCGCTGGCAGCACGAGGTGAAATGGGACGGTATGCGGGTGCTGGCCGACGTGAGCGACGGCGAGATCCGCCTCTTCTCGCGCACGGAACGCGACGTCACGGTCGCCTTTCCCGAGCTGCGCGGCCTCGCCGACGAGTACGCAGACATGCTCCTCGACGGTGAGATCGTCTCGATGCGGGACGGCATCCCGTCGTTCGCCGCGATGGCCGAACGCTTCCACGTCACCGACGCCCGGCGGGCGGCACTGCTCGCCGAGGCCGCACCGGTCACCCTCATGACGTTCGACCTGCTGAGGCTCTACGGCGTAGAGCTGCTGTCCCGCCCCTGGACCGACCGCCGCGCGACGCTCGAACGGCTCGAGCTCGCCGGTCCCCGGTGGCAGACGCCACCGACCTTCGCCGACGGGGTGACGCTCCACGCGGCGACGAAGGAGCAGGGTCTCGAGGGCATCGTGTCCAAGCGCGTCGACTCGGTCTACGTCCCCGGCCTGCGGTCGCCCCTCTGGCTCAAGTCCCCCCACCGGGGCACGGTCTCGGTCGTCATCGGCGGGTGGCGCCCCGAGTCCGCCGGCACGGTGTCACGCCGCCTGGGAGCGGTGCTCGTCGGTGTGCCCGGCCCCGGGGGCCTCCGCTACCTGGGACGCGTCGGCTCCGGCCTCGCCGGCAAGACAGGACAGGCCCTCATGCGCGACCTCGAGTCCCTGACGGCCGCCGAATCCCCTTTCGCCACAGACGTCCCCGTCGAGGACTCCGCCGGCGCCACCTGGGTCCACCCGGTCCTCGTCGCCGACGTGCAGTCGCTGGGACTGAGCGGGCAGGGCAAGCTGCGCCAGCCGGCATACAAGGGCCTGCGAAGCGACCTCACCCCCGGCGACGTCGACGACCACGCGGGCGGTGAGTGATGCCCTACGAGGCCACCAAGGTCACGGTCGAGGTCGACGGCCGGCGGATGAAGCTGTCGAGCCTCGAGAAGGTGATGTATCCCCGCACCGGCACGACCAAGGCGCAGGTGCTCGACTACTACGCGCGCATCGCGCCGGTGATCCTGCCGCACCTGCGCGACCGCGCGGTCACACGGATCCGCTTCCCGCACGGGGTCGGCGACATGCAGTTCTTCGAGAAGAACATCCCCGCGGGCACGCCGGCGTGGATCCGCCGCGTCGGGCGCGACCCCGTCTTCCCGCTCATCGACGACCTGGCGGGACTGACGTACTTCGCCAACCTCAACTCCCTCGAGCTGCACGTGCACCAGTGGCGCTACGAGGGGGAGGGGCGCGACGCGGAGGCGCGGGGCCCCGATCGGCTCGTCATCGACCTCGACCCCGGTCCTGGCACCGGGCTGCACGAGTGCGCGCGGGTCGCGCTCATCGTGCGCGAGCGGCTCAGCGGCATCGGGCTCGACACCCTGCCGGTGACGAGCGGCAGCAAGGGGCTCCAGCTGTATGCCGTGTTGCCCGGAGCGCACACGAGCGACGAGATCCGCGACACCGTCCAGCAGCTCGCACAGGAGCTGACCAAGGCCCACCCCGACCTCATCGTGTGGAAGATGGCCAAGGAGCTGCGGCCCGGCAAGATCTTCCTCGACTGGAGCCAGAACGTCGCTGCCAAGACGACGGTGTGCCCCTACTCGCTGCGCGGCCGGGAGCGCCCGACCGTGGCCGCGCCGCGCTCGTGGGACGAGATCGAGGCAGGGGCAGCGGGTGGCGAGCTCACCCAGCTGACCGCGGACGAGGTGCTCGAGCGCGTCGCGCGCGACGGCGACCTCGCCGCAGCGATCGCTGGTTGACCCGCGCGCCACCGGGTAGGGGGACGCGAGAGGGCCCGGCACCTGTGGTGTGCCGGGCCCTCTCGTCCGTCGTGACCGGTTCGGTCAGTGCGCCTTGTCGTAGGCCGCCTGGACGTCGGCCGAGATGCGGCCGCGGTCGGAGACGTCATGGCCGTTGGCGCGGGCCCACTCGCGCACGGCGGCGAGGTCGGTGCGCTTCGCAGCGCCCGAACCGGCACCTGCGCGGCGACGCGAAGCAGCCTTGGCCGTGCCCGCCCGGCGCGCGTGACCGGTCCACGTCGCGAAGTCGTCGCGCAGCCTGCGGGCATTCTCTTCGGACAGGTCGATCTCGTACGTGACGCCGTCGAGGGCAAAGGTCACCGTCTCGGCCGCATTTCCACCATCGATGTCATCAATCAACACCACTTCGACACGCTGAGCCATTTTTCTCCATCTGAAATCGGGTTTGGGGAGGGGCGTTCCGCGAATGCGTGACTCGCGGGCGAGATCAATTTACCGCCTCCGGCCCGACAATGCATTTACTCCGAAAACAATGGCACCCGTTCGAATGTGAAATGTGCCGCGTGAGCACCTCTGCGAAGATTCCCGACAGAGATCGACGCCATGGCACCACGACCAGAATTCAGTGTCAGCGGTCTTTCGGCGCCGGCGGGGGCGTGGACGGCTCGGTGTGCGCGACCGGCGGGGACGAGGGGGCGTGGGTGCCGGCTCCACGCCGGTCGTGCTCTGCTTCCCACTGGGCCTGCGCGAGGCGCTCGCGACGGTCGCCCTGGAGGATGCTCTTGATGACGAAGTAGAAGAGCGTGCCCATGCCGACCGTCGGGACGATGGCGAGCACATAGGGCAGAACCGATTCCATGCAGCCATTTTCTCACGGCCGCGCGGCCGGCCCCGCGGAGCGATGTCGCACCCGCGCCGTACGGTCGTGCCCATGGCTACGAGGACGACGACGCGACGCACCCCCGGCTTCCGCTGCGGCGAGTGCGGGTGGACCACGGCGAAGTGGGTCGGCCGCTGCGGAGAGTGCCAGGCCTGGGGCACCGTCGCCGAGACGGGCGCGCCCACGGCGGCGCGCACCACCGCGGCACCCGTCGTGACCCCGGCCCAGCGCATCGCCGACGTCGACCTGACCCGGGCCGCTGCGCGGCCGACCGGGGTGGCCGAGTTCGACCGCGTGCTCGGGGGCGGCCTCGTGCCCGGTGGTGTGGTGCTCGTCGCGGGGGAGCCGGGGGTCGGCAAGTCGACCCTGCTGCTCGACGTCGCCGCCCGCGCGGCCCGGTCCGGCTCAGAGGTCCTCTACGTCAGCGGCGAGGAGTCCGCGGCGCAGGTGCGCACCCGTGCCGAACGCATCTCGGCGATGGCCGACACGCTCTACCTCGCCGCCGAGACCGACCTCGCGACCGTGCTGGGTCATGTCGAGGCGCGCTCGCCGGGACTGCTCGTCGTCGACTCGGTGCAGACGATCGCGAGCGCCGACGTCGAGGGCCAGGCCGGCAACGTCTCCCAGGTGCGTGAGGTCACGGGCAGCCTCATCGCCGCGGCCAAGACCCGTGGTGTCGCCGTGCTCCTCGTCGGGCACGTGACCAAGGACGGCTCGATCGCCGGTCCCCGGTTGCTGGAGCACCTCGTCGACGTCGTCATCCAGTTCGAGGGCGACCGCCACTCCGGTCTGCGGCTCGTGCGTGCCGTGAAGAACCGCTTCGGCCCCACCGACGAGGTCGGCTGCTTCGACCTGTCCGACACCGGCATCATCGGCCTCGCCGACCCGAGCGGGCTGTTCCTGTCCACCCGCGACCACGCGGTGCCGGGCACGTGCGTGACCGTCACCCTCGAGGGCCGCAGGCCGCTCGTGGCCGAGGTGCAGGCGCTGGTGGCGCCCTCGACCCTGCCGTCACCGCGACGCACCTCCAGCGGTCTCGACGCCTCGCGGCTCGCGATGATCATCGCCGTCCTCGACAAGCGGGCCGGTGCGCCGGTGGGCTCGCGTGACATCTTCGCGGCCACCGTCGGCGGCGTTCGCATCACCGAGCCGGCCGCCGACCTCGCCATCGTCTGCGCCGTCGCCTCGTCCGTCGTCGACAAGCCGCTGGCCAGCGACGTCGTCGCCTTCGGCGAGGTCGGGCTCGCCGGAGAGGTGCGGCGGGTGACCGGGCTCGACCGCCGCCTCTCGGAGGCGGCCCGGCTCGGTTTCCGTCATGCGCTCGTCCCCGCTGGCAGCCTGGCGGGCTCCGTCGTGCCCCCCGGCATCCGCGCTGTCGAGGTCGCCGACGTGGCGCGTGCCATCGAGGCCATGGGCCGCCTCGCCGGTGGGCGGTCAACGAGCGCAGCCGCCGTCGGCACCGTCTAGACTGCGACCGACCGGGTGGACGCGCTCGGCGCCCCCATTGCGAACAGGGAAGTGATGGACCGGAACGACGAGCTGCTGCTGCGCGCGGCCCTCGCGGCGGTGGCACCCGGGACGGAGCTGCGTGACAGCCTCGAACGGATCCTTCGCGGTCGCACCGGAGCGCTCATCGTGCTCGGTTTCGACCGTGTCGTCGACTCGATCTGCACGGGCGGCTTCGTGCTCGACATGGAGTTCTCGGCCACGCGCGTGCGCGAGCTCTGCAAGATGGACGGCGCCGTGGTGCTCGACCGCGAGGGCACCCGCATCCTGCGTGCGGCCACCCAGCTCGTGCCCGACTCCAGCATCGAGACCACCGAGTCCGGCACCCGCCACCGCACGGCCGAGCGGGTGGCCAAGCAGACCGGCTACCCCGTCATCTCCGTGAGCCAGTCGATGGGCGTCGTCGCGCTCTACGTCGGCGACCTGCGCCACGTCATCGAGGGGTCGCCGACGACCCTGTCGCGCGCCGACCAGGCGCTGCAGACCCTCGAGCGCTACAAGGCCCGTCTCGACGAGGTCACCGGCACCCTGTCCGCCCTCGAGATCGAGGACCTCGTCACGGTGCGCGACGTCACCGCCGTGCTGCAGCGCCTCGAGATGGTGCGGCGCATCTCCGCCGAGATCCAGGACTACGTCGTGGAGCTCGGCACCGACGGACGACTGCTCAGCCTGCAGCTCGAGGAGCTCGTGGGCGGGCTCGGCAACGACCGCGAGCTCGTCATCCGCGACTACCTTCCGGCGACGAAGTCCGGGCTCGACGTCGACGAGGCCCTCGACAACCTGCAGGCGCTGAACGCGGTCGAGCTGCTCGACCTCGCTGCGGGTGCTCGCGCCGTCGGCTTCTCCGTCGTCGGTGACAGCCTCGACCTCCCGGTCTCACCGCAGGGCTACCGGCTGCTGACGAAGGTGCCGCGCCTGCCGACCGCGATCGTCGACCGGCTCGTGACGCACTTCGAGTCGCTCCAGCGGCTGCTTGCGGCCGGCATCGAGGACCTCATGCTCGTCGACGGCGTCGGCGAGGGTCGTGCTCGGGCCGTGCGCGAGGGTCTCTCGCGCCTCGCCGAGTCGAGCATCCTCGAACGCTACGTCTGACCGCTCGGGAGCTCACGGTCCTGGTGGGCCTGCGCCCCGGGTGCCCCCGCAGGTCCCGCCCGGTCAGGCCGTCACTAGCGTGTCCGTATGCCGTCCCGCGAGGTCCCGCTGTCGCTGCTCCACGAGCGCGTCAACGGGTGGTACGCCGAGGCCGGCCGCAAGCACCTGCCGTGGCGCGAGCCCGACGCGAGCGCGTGGGGTGTGTTCCTCTCCGAGGTGATGTCGCAGCAGACACCCCTGGCCCGGGTCGAGCCGATCTGGCGCGAGTGGATGGACCGGTGGCCGACCCCCACCGACCTCGCGGCTGCGGCGCCGGGCGACGCCGTCCGCGCCTGGGGCCGTCTGGGCTACCCGCGTCGTGCCCTGCGCCTGCACGAGGCGGCGAGGGCGATGGTCGAGCGGCACGGCGGTGAGGTCCCCGCCACCCCCGAGGGCCTGCTGGCCCTGCCGGGCGTCGGGGCCTACACGGCGGCAGCCGTCTCGTGCTTCGCCTTCGGCATCCCGGAGGTCGTCGTCGACACGAACGTCCGGCGCGTCCTCGCTCGCACCCGCGAGGGCAAGGCCTTCCCCAACCTCACGCTCAACCGCGCCGAGGCGCAGCTGGCGGCCGATTCGATGCCGACCGAGCCGGCGACGGCGAACACGTGGAACGTCGCCGTCATGGAGCTCGGTGCCCTCGTCTGTGTGGCCAGGGGACCCCGTTGTGACGAGTGCCCGGTCGCTGACCTCTGCGCGTGGAACCTCGCCGGCCGACCGGCCTACGAGGGTCCGCCGCGGCGCGGGCAGAGCTGGCACGGCACCGACCGGCAGGTGCGCGGCGAGCTGCTGCGCCGCCTGCGCGACGCCCACGCGGCTCTGCCGCTCGCACGGCTCGAGGACTCGGCCGACGACCGCGCGCAGGTCATGCGCTGCCTCGACTCCCTCGTCGCCGACGGGTTGGTCGAGCCCCTGTCGCGCAACCGGTTCGCGCTCCCCTCCTGACCACGGGCGTCGACCGTGAGGGGCGGGCCGGAAGCCGGCGCCCGCCCCCCACCGTCAGAGGTTGCCGAGAACGGACCGCACGTCGATGGCGATGACGACCCGCTCGGGGTTGGGGCGCGGCTCGCGGTAGCGGACGGCATACCTCTGCACGGCGTCGGCGACGGAGGCCGGGTCGTCGAGGATGCGCGCGGTGCCCTGGAGCGAGAGCCAGTGGCGGCCGTCGACCTGGCACAGCACGGCGGGGCAGACCGCGCTGGCATTGCGGGCCTTGCGGCTGGTGCGGCTGGTGATGACGCGGGCGACCGACGTCTCCGGGTCCCACGTGAAGCCGACCGGCACGACGTGCGGCGATCCGTCGGGGCGCAGGGTCGTCAGCGTGGCGAGGTGACGCACCGACAGGAACTCGAGCGCCTCGGCGGACAGGTCGCGGGGGAGGGTCGCCACGCCGGTCAGACGACGACGCTGAGGGCCATCACGAGCACGAACCCGACCACCGAGATGACGGTCTCCATGACCGACCACGACTTGATCGTCTCGCCGACGGTGAGCCCGAAGTACTCCTTGACGAGCCAGAAGCCGGCGTCGTTGACGTGGCTGAAGAAGAGCGAGCCGCAGCCGATCGCCAGGACGAGCAGGGCGAGGTGGCTGGTCGACAGCGTCGTCGCGAGGGGGCCGACGATGCCCGCCGCGGTGATCGTCGCAACGGTGGCCGAGCCCGTGCCGAGGCGGATCAGCACGGCGACGAGCCAGCCGAGCAGGAGCACCGACATGTTGACGCCGGTGGCCCAGTCGGCGATGACCTTGCCGACGCCCGCGTCGACGAGCGTCTGCTTGAACCCGCCACCGGCCGCGACGATGAGGATGATGCCGGCGACGCCCGGCAGGCTCGCACCCAGGGAGTCGCTGGCCTGGATCCGGGTCATGCCGGAGGCGAGTCCGAGCCGGAAGTAGCAGAAGATGACGGCGATGAGCAGCGCCACGACGGGGGTGCCCAGGACGTCGGAGACCTGGCGGACGCCGCTCCCCTTGTCGGACACGGCCAGCTTCGCGATCGCGTCGATGAGCATGAGCGCCACCGGCAGGGTGATCGCGACGATGGCAGAGCCGAAGCCGACACGACGGCGCCCGGGCTCGAGAGGTGCCTCGAGCTCCTCGAGGTTGCCATAGCGACCACCGCCCGCGTCACGTGACGGCGAGGACGTGCCGCCCGGGCGGTCCGCGACGGCCGTGCGGCCGCCGCCCGCCGACACACCCGCGCCGCCAGACACACCCGCGCCGCCAGACACAGCCGCGCCGCCAGACACACCCGCACCCGCCGACACCGGGGTGCCGACGAGTGTGTCGACGTACTTGGGCACCCACTGGTCGACGAAGCGAGCGAGCACCGGGCCCGCGACGATGACCGTGGGGATGGCGACGATGATCCCGAAGAGCAGCGTGCGGCCGAGGTCGGCGTGGAGCAGCCCGATGGCGGTCAGCGGACCCGGGTGCGGCGGCACGAGTCCGTGCAGCACCGAGAGGCCGGCGAGGGCCGGGATGCCGACCTTCATCACCGACAGGCCGGTCTTGCGGGCCACCAGGATCACGACGGGCACGAGCAGGACCACGCCGACCTCGAAGAAGAGCGGGAGGCCCAGGATCGCTGCGATGACGGCCATCATCCACGGCAGGCCGCCCGGGCCGACGCGCCCGACGAGCGTGGTGACGATGCGGTTCGCCCCGCCGGAGTCCTCGAGCATCTTGCCGATCATGGCTCCGAGGGCGATGAGCACGCCCACCGCGCCGGCGGTGGCCCCGAAGCCGGCGATGAAGCTGGTCACGATGTCGGCGGGGGGCATGGTCGCCACGACGCCGAGGACGGCAGATCCGAGCATGAGTGCCAGGAACGGGTGCAGCTTGACCGTGGTGATGAGCAGCACCACGGCCAGGATGCCGAGCAAGCACGCGAGCACGAGCTGCGCGTTGCCGGCATACGGCTCCTTGGCTGCCTCGACGGCGACGCGGGTGGCCGCGGGGGTCAGCCCCGGCGAGAGGGTGGTCAGGGTCGCGAGTGTCATGCGGTGGGGTCCTTCCTGAGTCCGAGTGCGCGCAGGGATCGGGAGAGCACCTCGGCGGCGGTGCCCTCGTTGGTGACGGAGACGCCGGGTTCGTCGGCGCCGAGGGGCTCGAGGGTCGCCAGCTGGCTGGGCAGCAGCGAGGCCGGCATGTAGTGGCCGGGGCGGTGCTCCATGCGGTCCTGGATCACGTCGCTGGGGGCCTCGACGTGGAGGAAGCGCACGTGGGGGCGTCCCCGGCGCAGCAGGTCCCGGTAGACGCGGCGCAGGGCCGAGCACGTGACGACGGCGGACTCGCCGGCGGCCTCCTTGCCGCTGATCCAGTCGCCGATGGACTCGAGCCAGGGCCAGCGGTCGTCGTCGGTGAGCGGCTGGCCACCGTGCATCTTGGCGACGTTGGCCTCGGAGTGGAACGCGTCGCCCTCGGCGAACTCCCACCCCATGACCGTCGAGATGCCCTTGGCGACGGTGCTCTTGCCGCTGCCGCTGACGCCCATCACGATCACGACGTCGGGTGCTGGGCTTGAGGAGGGTGGGTGGTCCACGACGTCCGGCATGTGCCGAACGTACCCCTGTTGCCGGGCGCCGTGCTCCTCGGTAGCGTGCCCCTTTGTGCCCGCGCCCGTCCGACCGTCGTGAAGACCTTCTGGCTGCTCGTCAGAGCCGGCTTCAGGAGGCACTCGACGTACCGGCTGGCACTGCTGGCCGGGATGACGACCAACTCCGTGTTCGGCTTCATCCGAGCCTCGATCCTGCTCGCGGCGCTCGCCTCGGCCGGCACCTCCATCGGCGGCTACGACGCCCCGACGGCGATCGCCTTCGTGTGGTGGGGCCAGGCGCTGCTCGGCACGGTCAACCTGTGGGGCTTCGCCGAGGTCAAGGACCGCGTGCGCACGGGCGACATCGCCGTCGACTTCCTGAGGCCGATCGACCCCCAGCTCGCTTACCTCGCAGGCGATCTCGGCCGTGCGGGCATCAACCTCATCGGTCGCGGCCTGCCGGCGATCCTGCTCGGTGCGCTCCTCTTCGACATGGCGCCCCCGCCGTCCGCCGTCAGCTGGGCCGCAGGGGCCCTTTCGGTGCTGCTGGCGGTCGTCGTCGCGTTCGCCGGCAACTTCGTCATCAACCTGCTCGCGTTCTGGCTCGTCGAGATCCGCGGCATCACGCTGCTGTGGATGATCACCGGTGGTCTGCTCTGCGGCCTCTACCTGCCCGTGCCGTGGTTCCCCGACTGGCTGCGCACCGTCGCCCACTGGTCGCCGTTCCCGTCCATGCTGCAGAACCCCATCGACATCCTCGCCGGGCGTGTCGTCGGGACCGACATCGCCTCCGCGGTCGCCGTGCAGGTCTTCTGGGCGCTCGCGCTGCTCGGCCTGGGGCAGCTCGTGCTGCGCGCTGGCCGTCGTCGTCTGGAGGTGCAGGGTGGCTGACGTGACGCTGACCGAGCGGCTGCGGCCCTACCGGGTGCTGCTCGCCTCGCGCGCCCGGGCGCAGATGCAGTACCGCACCTCGTTCGTCACCGACATCCTCGGCACCGTCGGTGTCGGCCTGGCGGAGTTCGCCGAGGTGTGGATCATCTTCCACAACGTCGACGTCCTCGGCGGGCTCGACTTCACGTCAGCCATGCTCGTCTTCGCCCTCTCCAACCTCGCGTTCTCGCTCGCCGACATGTTCGTCGGCCACCTCGACCAGCTGCCGCGCTACATCCGGGCCGGCCAGGTCGACGCGTTCTACGTCCGCCCGCTCCCGCTGCTCGCCCAGCTCATGACGAGCGACCTGTCGCTGCGGCGGATCGGGCGCCTCAGCGTCGCACTCGTCGTGCTCACCGTGGCACTGACGAGGGCGGACATCGACTGGTCGGTGGCCACCGTCGCGCTCATCGTCCTGACGGTCGTCAGCGGCACCGCGATCTTCTCGGCGTTGTTCACCGCCGCGGGCGGCCTGCAGTTCTTCCTCGTCGACGGGGCGGAGTTCACCAACGCCTTCACCTACGGCGGGTCGTATGCCGCCCAGCAGAGCCAGCAGGTCTTCCCCGACCCGCTGCGGATCTTCTGGACGTTCGTCGTGCCGACCGCCTTCGTCGCCTACATCCCGGCCGTGGCGATCCTCGACCTGCCGGGTGACCATCTCGCGCCCCACTGGCTGGCGTGGTGCACGCCCCTCGCCGCCCTGCTGGCCTGGGGCATCGCCGGCCTCTGCTGGAGGCTCGGGACCCGTCACTACCAAGGAGCCGGCGGATGAGCATCGACAGCGCCATCATCGAGACGCGCGACCTCGTGCGCGAGTTCAAGAAGACCCGTGCCGTCGACCGGATGACCTTCTCGGTCGCACCCGGTGAGGCGGTGGGCTACATCGGCGCCAACGGCGCCGGCAAGTCGACGACGATCAAGATGCTGACCGGGATCCTCAAGCCGACCGCGGGGCACGTGCGCACGTGTGGGCTGGATCCCATGCGCCAGCGGGTCGAGGTCGCCCGCCGCGTCGGTGTCGTCTTCGGCCAGCGCTCCCAGCTCTGGTGGGACCTGCCGCTGCGCGACTCGTTCGCCATCCTCGGGGCGATCCACCGCCTCGACGACCAGACGACCCGTGCCCGCACCGACCTGCTCGTCGAGCAGCTCGAGATGGGTCCGCAGCTCGGCACGCCGGTGCGCTCGCTCTCGCTCGGCCAGCGGATGCGGGCCGAGATCGCGGCCGCGCTCCTGCACTCCCCGGAGCTGCTCATCCTGGACGAGCCGACGATCGGTCTCGACGTGCTCTCGAAGCAGCGGCTGCGCGAGTTCCTCGTCGCCGAGCGGCGCGAGCGCGGCACGACCCTGCTGCTGACGACGCACGACATGGGCGACATCGAGCGGCTCTGCGACCGGGTCCTCGTCGTCGACCACGGGCGGCTCGCCTTCGACGGCACCCTGACGGGGTTGGCGGGCACGGTCGGGGCGCAGCGCGTCCTCGTCATCGACCTCGCCGCTCCGACGGCCGACCTGGACGACGTGCCCGGCGCGACCCTCGTCCAGAGCGAGTCCGACGGCCTGCGCCAGCGGCTCGCGTTCGACGCCGAGTCGACGACGGTCGCGGCCGTGCTCGCCCACGTCTCGTCGCGGCACGAGGTGCGTGACCTGACGATCGAGGAGCCCGACATCGAGGACGTCGTCCGCCGTATCTACGCGGCCTCCAGCCGCACCTGACCAAGCCGCCCCCGTCGCGTTGGGACTGACCTCGCGGGGCCCCCGGTCGTATGCCGTGGGGTCAGGCCGAGCGCGACGGGGTCGATCGGGCGAGCAGTCGCCTGGTCGAGACGAGGACGGCGACGAGGACGACGCCGGCGAAGACCACCAGCACCGCCTGGGCGGGGAAGAACGTCACTGCGACCCCCGCACCGACGACGGGCACGGTGATCCCCGCGTAGGCAGCCAGGAACATCCCGGCCAGCGTCTCGCCACGGTGCTCGGAAGAGGACACGGTCGCAGCGGTTGTGATCGCGACGTTGAAGACGAGGCCCACCCCCGCCCCGGCGAGGATGCCGGCGACGGCGAACAGCGGGAGCGAGGTGGTCCAGGCACCGACGGCGACGAGGACGAGCCCGACCGACATGGCGGCCATGCCCGCCCGCAGCCGGTCGGCCACCTCCCGGGACCCCAGCACGATCTGCGAGAGCGCGGACGTCCCGATGACGCCGAAGACGAGGGCGCCGGTGAGCAGCCGGGAGTGCAGCCCGAGCGTGCCGCCGACGAAGCTGGCCGTCAGCGAGGTGAAGACGCCGAGCACCGAGAAGGCGGCCCCGGCAGCCACCGCGGCGGCCGAGAAGTGCGGTCGCGCGGCCGGCTCCACGCTGACGCGCTGCGGACGATACGCCGGGCGCTCGGCCGGCCGGTCCACGGTCTCGGGGGCGACCAGCAGCGCCCCGAAGGCCAGCACGAGCAGGACGACCCACACGGCATACGGCACGGTCAGGGGGTGGGGGAGGAACTGCGTCAGCAGCCCGGCGACGAGCGGTCCGAGGGCGAGGCCGCCGGTGTTGACGGCGCCCGCGGTGACCGAGGCGAAGCGGCCGTCGGCCTCGGGGCGGCCGACGGCGTGCAGCTCGGCGAGGTGCGCGGTCGCGGTTGCGGTCACGGCGCCGATCCCGAGGCCGCAGAGGAACCGGGCCACGAGCAGGCTCGCCGTGTCCTGGAGCAGGACGAACATGACGGCGCTGACGAGCTCCACCGCGGTGGCCGCCAGGAGCACGCGGCGCCGGCCGAGGTAGTCGCTGACGTGGCCGGCGAGGTAGAGGCCGCTCATGACGCCGAGACCGTAGGCCGCGAAGATCAGCGTGATGACGAACGTCGGGAAGCCGTCGAGCTGCTGGTAGAGGGGGTAGAGCGGCGTGGGCAGCGTCGTGAAGGCCATGAGCACGGTGAACGCACCGACGACGACCCAGAAGCCGCGACGGTGGCGCGCGCGGAAGGCCTCGTCGTGGTGGGTGCGCGCGGGACGCTGGCTGGTCGTCGTCATGCCTCCAGCGTGCGGCAGAGGTATTGACCATGTCCAACGCGCATTCTCAGTCGCATTCAGCGATGAAACCGGTGAATGATGGGTCCGTGGACACCAGGCATCTCGAGTACTTCGTCGCGGTCGCCGAGGAGCTGAGCTTCACCCGGGCCGCCGAGCGGCTCCGAGCGGTCCAGTCGACCGTCTCGTCGGGCGTCGCGGTGCTCGAGCGCGAGGTCGGGACCGCCCTGTTCATCCGCTCGACGCGCCACGTTGCGCTGACGAGGGCCGGCAGCGACCTGCTGCCACGGGCCCGCACGGCGCTCGAGGCCGTCGGGGAGATGCGCCGCGTCGGGGCCCGGGCCACCGGCACCGTGACCGGGTCGCTCCGTGTCGGGATGCTCACCAACCTCGAGTCGCTCGGACTGCCCGCGGTCTTCGGCGCCTTCCACCGGACGAACCCCGGGGTCGAGCTGTCGATGCGGACGTCCCCGCGCGGCTCCACGGGCCTCGTCGACGACGTGCGCCGCTCACGGGTCGACGTCGCCTTCTGCGGTCTCGCGCTCGACGACCTCACCGGAGTCCACGTCCAGGTGTTGAGGCGCCAGGCATTCGTCGTCCTCCTGCCGACGGGCCACGCCCTGTCGGCCCACGCCTCGGTCCGGTTCGGCGAGCTCCTCGACGACGACTTCGTCGAGATGCCGGTCGGGTTCGGCAACCGCAAGGTCGTGGACGACTGGCTACGAGCGGCAGGGATGAGGCGTCGCGTCACCCTCGAGGTGCCGGACCTGTCGACGGTGCCCGCCTACGTCGCGGCGGGCCTGGGTGTCGCCGTCGTCCCGGAGCAGACGGCAGCCGCGGCACACGGCGAGGGCGTGGTCGTCGTGCCGCTCGTCGACCACCCCGTATGGGAGCTGTCGGTCATCGCCCGCCGGGAGGGCCGATCCCCAGCGGTGGATGCGCTGCTGGCGCACCTCGCCCGTCACCTCCCGCCGCCCGGCTGAGCGCCGGTCAGAGGGTGCGGAGCATCCGGGTGTTGCCCAACGTGTTGGGCTTGACGCGCTCGAGGTCGAGGAACTCGGCGACGCCCTCGTCGTAGGAGCGCAGCAGCTCGGCATAGACGTCCATCGGCACGGCCTGGCCCTCGATGACCTCGAACCCGTGCCGGACGAAGAAGTCCGTCTCGAACGTCAGGCAGAACAGCCGCTCGACGCCGATCTCGCGCGCGTCCTCGACCAGCGTCTCGAGCAGGCGACCGCCGAGGCCGGTGCCGAGCTGGTCGGGCGCGACGGCGAGGGTGCGGACCTCGGCGAGGTCCTCCCACATGACGTGCAGGGCTCCGCAGCCGACGACCCGTCCGTCGAGGTCGGCGACCCGGAACTCCTGGAGGCTCTCGAAGTAGGTCACTGCCTCCTTGCTGACGAGCACCCGGCGCTCGGCGAGCGGGGCCACGAGGGCCCGGATGGCACGGACGTCGGCCGTGCGGGCGCGCCGGATCACGGGGGTGCCGCCACTCACGAGAGGTTCCCGTCACGGAAGTCGGCGAACAGGCGTTGGGCCTCGGCGCCGAGCACGACGATCGACTGCTGGCCGGCCCACCCGGTCGGCCCCTTGGCGACGCCGTGCCCGATCCTCGTCGGGTTGAGCCGCTCGAGGCCGGCGACATAGGTCAGTACCTGCTCGGCCGACAGGTTGGTCTTGACGACCGTGCTCGCGCTCGACAGCACCCCGGGGATCGCGATCGGTCCGGCCAGCCTGGCCTTGATGCCGACGGCGAGGATCAGCTCACCCTGGTGGCGTGAGCGCCCGAAGTCGCCGTCGGGCAGCGTGTGGCGCTCTCGCGCGTAGGCGAGGGCCTGGGTGCCGGTGAGGCGCTGTGGGCCGGCCTTGATGATGATGCCGGCGTGCGAGGCGTTGACCGTCTGCGGGACGGCGATCGGGATGCCGCCCTGCTCGTCGACGACCCGGGTGAAGCCGGTGAAGCCGATGACGACGTAGCCCTCGATCGGCAGCCCGGTCGCGGAGCGGACCGTGGTGAGCTCGGCCTGGGGCCCGCCGAAGACCATCGCCGAGTTGATCTTGCCCTTGCCTCCCGTGGCGAGCGGAACCCACGAGTCGCGGGCCACGCCCATGACGCCGCCGCCCCCGCGCCCGTCGGATCCGACCACCTGGAGGCTGTCGGCACGGGTGTGGCTCAGGTCCTCACCCGGGCGCGCATCGGACCCGATGCCGAGCACCCACCGTGGCCCACCCTTGCCGAGACTCGGCGTCGCGACACCCAGGGAGGGCCACCAGCCGCCGACGACCTTCCACGTCGGCCCGACGGCGAGGGTCACGTCCTGGCCCGTGGTCACGACGGCGACGGGCGTGCCCATCCACGACCCCACCTTGGCGGTGGCGGTCACCGGGCCGGTCGTCGGCTTGCGGGCCTTGAGCGCCGCAGCCGCGGTGGGGGAGGACGTATGCGTGAGGTCGCCTCCGGCATACACGGCCGAGACGAGCGCGGCCAGCGAAGCCGGCGCGCCGCTCACCCGAACGCCCGACGCGGTTGCGGAGGACGGGGCGTCGCCCCCTGACGTGCCCGCGGAGGCCGTGGTGGACGTGGAGGATCCCGACGGTGGCGGCGACTGCGAGGTGCAGGCCGAGAGCGCGACGGCGACGGCCGCCGTCATCAGGAGCGCACCACCGGTGGCCCGGAGGCGGACTCGGCGACCGGCCTGGCGACCGGCCCGGCGACCGGTCTGGCGACGGGGCCGCCGACCGGCGTCTGACGCGCCGGCCGGTGGGTGCACGTGGTCGTCGGGGCGGTCGTCGGAGGTCACGGGCCCACGGTAGACGACCACCTCGGACGGCGCGGGAGCCCGTCCGGGCGGGCGCTCCTGCCCGGCGTCCCGGCATACGCCCGCCCTCGAGGGGAGGGATGCCGAAGGGGCCGGGGACGTCGTGTCCCCGGCCCCTTCGGTCGGTCGAGCGGTCAGCGCTTCGTCCGCGTCAGCGCTCCGTGCCGGACAGCCCGGCGTCGGGGTAGACCTGGTCGTCGGGCACCGGCGGACCGGCCGCGATGTTGACCCCGAGCGCCTCGTCGAGGGCTGCGCCCTCGGGAAGCTCCGGCAGGTCGTCGGCCGGACGATGCGCGGCGTCCGGGTGGGCCATGTCGGAGAAGGTGAACTTCTCCTCCTTGCCCTCGCCCTCGGTGTCGATCTTGATGTACTGACCCGACGTGAACTCGGCGAAGAGGATCTTCTCCGACAGGGCGTCCTCGATCTCGCGCTGGATGGTGCGACGCAGCGGGCGCGCACCGAGCACGGGGTCGTAGCCCTTCTTGGCGAGCAGGTCCTTGGCCGCAGGCGTGAGCTCGATGCCCATGTCCTTGTCCTTGAGCCGCTTGTCGAGCTTGGCGATCTCGAGGTCGACGATCTGCGTGATCTCCGCGCGGTTGAGGTGCGGGAACACGATGGTGTCGTCGACGCGGTTGAGGAACTCGGGCCGGAAGTGCTGCTTGAGCTCGTCGGTGACCTTGGCCTTCATCCGCTCGTAGTCCGACAGGGTGTCAGGCCCGGCGGAGAAGCCGAGAGAGGTCTTGGAGATGTCCCTCGTGCCGAGGTTGGTCGTCATGATGATGACGGTGTTCTTGAAGTCGACCATCCGACCCTGGGAGTCGGTGAGGCGGCCGTCCTCGAGCACCTGCAGCAGCGAGTTGAAGATCTCCGGGTGGGCCTTCTCGACCTCGTCGAAGAGCACGACGGAGAACGGCTTGCGGCGCACCTTCTCGGTGAGCTGTCCGCCCTCCTCGTAGCCGACGTAGCCGGGAGGCGAGCCGAAGAGCCGGCTCACCGTGTGCTTCTCGGAGTACTCGGACATGTCGAGCTGGATCAGCGCGTCCTCGCTGCCGAAGAGGAACTCGGCGAGGGTCTTGGCGAGCTCGGTCTTACCGACACCGGTGGGGCCGGCGAAGATGAACGAGCCACCGGGACGACGGGGGTCCTTCAGGCCGGCGCGCGTGCGACGGATCGCCTGCGAGAGGGCCTTGACGGCGTCGTTCATGCCGACGATCCGCTTGTGCAGCTCGTCCTCCATGTGGAGCAGGCGGCTGCTCTCCTCCTCGGTCAGCTTGAACACCGGGATGCCGGTGCTGGCCGCGAGGACCTCGGCGATGAGCTCCTCGTCGACCTCGGCCACGATGTCCATGTCGCCCGACTTCCACTGGGCCTCACGGGCGGCCTTCTCCTGGCGCAGGCGCTTCTCGTCGTCGCGGACGCGGGCCGCGCGCTCGAAGTCCTGGCCGTCGATGGCGGACTCCTTCTCGCGCACGAGCGCGGCGATCTTCTCGTCGAACTCGCGCAGGTCCGGCGGGGCCGTCATCCGGCGGATGCGCAGTCGCGCGCCGGCCTCGTCGATGAGGTCGATCGCCTTGTCGGGCAGGAAGCGGTCGTTGACGTAGCGGTCGGCCATGTTGGCCGCCGCGACGAGCGCCGAGTCGGTGATCGTCACGCGGTGGTGGGCCTCGTAGCGGTCACGCAGCCCCTTGAGGATCTCGATCGTGTGCGGGAGCGTCGGCTCCATCACCTGGATCGGCTGGAAGCGCCGCTCGAGGGCGGAGTCCTTCTCGATGTGCTTGCGGTACTCGTCGAGCGTCGTCGCGCCGATCGTCTGCAGCTCACCACGGGCGAGCATCGGCTTGAGGATCGACGCGGCGTCGATGGCGCCCTCGGCGGCACCCGCACCGACGAGCGTGTGGATCTCGTCGATGAAGATGATGATGTCGCCGCGGGTGCGGATCTCCTTGAGGACCTTCTTCAGCCGCTCCTCGAAGTCGCCGCGGTAGCGGCTGCCGGCCACGAGCGAGCCGAGGTCGAGGGTGTAGAGCTGCTTGTCCTTGAGCGTCTCGGGCACCTCGCCCTTGACGATGTCCTGGGCGAGGCCCTCGACGACGGCGGTCTTGCCGACGCCGGGCTCGCCGATGAGGACGGGGTTGTTCTTCGTGCGGCGGGACAGCACCTGCATGACCCGCTCGATCTCTTTCTCACGTCCGATGACCGGGTCGAGCTTGCCCTCGCGGGCAGCCTGCGTGAGGTTGCGACCGAACTGGTCGAGCACGAGGGAGCCCGCGGGCGTGCCCTCGGTCTGGCCAGGGCCGACGCCGGCGCCGGCCTTCTCGCCGCTCTGGCCACCCTGGTAGCCCGAGAGCAGCTGGATGACCTGCTGGCGGACCTTGTTCAGCTCCGCGCCGAGCTTGACGAGGACCTGGGCGGCGACGCCCTCACCCTCGCGGATCAGGCCGAGCAGGATGTGCTCGGTGCCGATGTAGCTGTGGCCGAGCTGGAGTGCCTCGCGCAACGAGTACTCGAGAACCTTCTTCGCGCGCGGCGTGAAGGGGATGTGGCCGGTCGGGGCCTGCTGCCCCTGGCCGATGATCTCCTGGACCTGGGCCCGGACCGCTTCGAGCGAGATGTCGAGCGATTCGAGGGCCTTCGCGGCGACGCCTTCGCCTTCGTGGATCAGACCCAGGAGGATGTGCTCGGTCCCGATGTAGTTGTGGTTGAGCAGGCGTGCTTCCTCCTGCGCGAGGACAACCACCCTTCGGGCCCTGTCGGTGAACCGTTCGAACATGTTCTTCTCCTGACTGATCGAGAGACATCTCGATGCTATCCGTGCCCGCTGTGGACGAGCACACCCCGACCAACGCGAGGCATGCGTGTCCTGTTCCCCATCCTGAGCGTGATCGGCTCAGGTTCCGCCTCTGTTCGCCGTGAGCGGACAGACAGCTCTTGCCCGTCGTTCTTTTGCGTATGCCGTGACGTACCCGCCGCGCATCCGCCGCCACCGCGCGGCCCCCTCCTGCCGGCTTCTCAGCCGGGGCGGAGTTGTGGTGGTGGTGGGGCCGGTTTCGGTGGTGGTTTCTCCGCCGGGGCGGAGTTGTGGTGGTGGTGGGGCCGGTTTCGGTGGTGGTTTCTCCGCCGGGGCGGAGTTGTGGTGGTGGTGGGGCCGGTTTCGGTGGTGGTTTCTCCGCCGGGGCGGAGTTGCTGCGGTCGCGTGCCCCGGGCCGGACCCGGGACCGCTAGGCCGGAAGCGCGACGTCGCCCGGCCGGCTCGGGAAGTGGCGCCGCCACTCGTCCGTGAGCGGCGGCACCGTCATGCCCTGTCGTGTCATGGCGCGCACGATGCGGGTGAGCGTCCGCGCCGGAGTGCGATGGATGTCCTTCGAGACCATGACCAGGCGCCTCAGCTCGCAGTCGTCGAGCTGCTCGTCCCGGTCTATGTCGTGGTGCCACTGCTCCTCGGACTCCGCATGATGGCGGCCGTCGTACTCGATGATGAGCCGCCACTCGAGGTACGAGAGGTCATAGCGGCGCAGGAGCCTCCCGCTGTCGTCGTGGACTCGATGATCCACCTCCGGCTCGGGCAGCCCGGCGAGGACGATGAGCAGACGAAGCTTGGTCTCCATCGGCGAGTCGACGCCGGCACGCACCAGCCTGGCCGCTCGCCGGGCGAGTCGCGAGTACGGGCCGCGGTGCTTCTCGGCGAGGGCGACCAGCTCGTCGGGCGTGAAACGCTTCTTCCGCACCAGGGAGTCTCCGAGCGCCACGAGATCGACGAGCCCGAGGACGTGGCTCAGGTCCAAGAAGGTCTGAACCGGTCCGGTGACGGGAAGGCCCATCCACCGAACGACGTGCTGCCGGGCCTTGGGTCGATGGGCGGCGATGCCGAAGCACTGGGCGCGCATCCTCGGATACGTCACGTGGACGTCTGCATGGTCCGGAACCGTGCCGCCCCACAGCTGCGCTGCCGTGTGGTGGGAGAGGTAGCTGCCCGGCTCGGCCAGCAGCAGGGCGGCCTCCGCGAGGAGCCGGTGCGTCACGGGGGTCTCGGCGCTGACGTAGACGCCGCGATACAGCGCGCGATGCGCTCGACGGAAGCGCCAGACGCTCAGCTCATCCTCTCCGCTCGTGGTGCGCAGGAAGGGACGGCCGTTGCCGGGGCTGGCCGCTGGTGTCATGCCGTCACTCTGCGCCACGAGGCATGCCCTCCGCGCCCTCCATCCACAGCCGCCGAAACCGTCGGCGCCGTTTCCCCGCCCGGGCGGAGTTGTGGCGGTCGCCAGCGCGCTCCCGGCCGGGCCTTCTCCGCCCAGGCGGAGTTGTGGTGGTCGAGCCGAGGGACCCGCGAGCGGGAGGGAAACGCGAAGCCCGCCGGCTGGCATACGCCCTTGGTCCGTCGCGGGGCCCCGGTCGCGGGCCGCTACGGCGTGGCGCAGCCCCAACCTCCTCGTCGGGGTGGGGAAGTCGCTCTCACCCTCGCGCGGTGCCACGACCTCTCGGTGGGCCCTCCCCGGCAGACCCCTTCCTCGGCGCGCTCACGCTCCGCGAGCGCTCCCGGGACGCCCGGGCCGAAGGACCCCGCTAGGAGGTGGAGCTCCAGCCGACGGAGAGGTCCGGGCGGCCCAGCGAGCCAGGCGTCGGGGTTTCCGGCTCGGCAGGCTGGGTGTGGCTCAGCGTGTCGATCTCGGCCACGGACACGCCCTCGATGGAGCGGGCATCGTGGACGAAGGACTCGACGGCGTCGTCGTCGACCTCGGCCACGGCCACCCCGGGCAGGTCCGGGGCGGGCGCCTGGACCCTCACGGGCCCGAGGTCGCGCAGGGCGCGGACGACATGCTCTGGGTCGGACTCTCCGGACAGCGTCACAAGCACACGGGTCGCCATCCCGTCATTGTCCGACCAGCGCTCGAGGCACCACAACGCCCCGGCCCGCACACACTCCGCCCGGGCGGAGTTGTGGTGGTCAGGGTGGGTCGGGTCGCTTCTCCAGGTCCGCCCGGGCGGAGTTGTGGTGGTCGGGTTGGGTCGGATCGCTTCTCCAGGTCCGCCCGGGCGGAGTTGTGGTGGTCGGGGTGGGTCGGATCGCTTCTCCAGGTCCGCCCGGGCGGAGTTGTGGTGGTCGCGACCGGGTGACCGGGCGGGCCGGTCAGCGGTTAGCTGCGGCGAAGCGGCGGTGCAGGTCGCGGACCTCGTCCTCGAATTGGGGAGCGGGACCGTCGACGATCGCACCCGGCACGACCTCGCGGATCGAGAGCGGCGCGACCGATGTGGCCGGCGCACCCCACGCGGACCGCCACTCGCCCAGCTGGGCCGAGCTCACGGCATACACGATGCGACCCAGCCCCACCCAGCCGTGCGCGGCGGAGCACATCGGGCAGTGCTCGCCGGAGGTGTAGACGGTCGCGACGGCGCGCTCGGGGGCTGTGAGGTGGGCGCCGGCCCAGCGGGCGATGGCGAGCTCCGGGTGCTGCGTCGCGTCGAGCGCGACGACGTGGTTGTGGTCCTCGAAGAGCACCTCGCCGTTCCCGGCGACGAGCACCGACCCGAAGGGCTCGTCGCCGCGCTCGAGCGCCAGGCGCGCGAGCTCGACGGCCCGGCGGAGGTGGCCGAGGTCGGTGGCATCGATGGTCACCCGACCCTCCCCGTGACGAGCGCGAAGGTGACGAAGGCGCCGCCGTCGGCCTCGAGCATGCCCTGCACCGGCGAGGTGGGCTGTCCCTTGAGCTCCATGACGGCGCGCTCCCACAGCAGCCAGTTGGCGCACGCGTCCGCCTGGTTGCGTGCCCTGACAATCTGGAACGCCCGGCTGAACTCCCACTGGCTGCGCAGCCACTCGGCGGTGTGCCACGCGGCCGACTCGGCCCCGACGACGCGGTCGATGTGCTCGGGGATCTCGCCGAGCTCGCGCACCTCCGTGGTGAGGGCGGGCGTCGCGACGCCGAGCTGGCCGCCGGGCTTGAGGAACGTGGCGAGGTAGGGCGGGTAGTGGTCGCCGGTGCCGAAGTACTCCCACGCGTCGATGCTGACGATGGCGTCGAACGAGCCACGGCCGAAGGGGAGCGCGTGCGCGTCGACCCGCATCGGCAGGACCCGGTCCTCCACGCCCTCCTTGCGGAAGACCCCCGCGGCGGCGGTCGGGTCCACCCACAGGTCGGCGGCGATGACGTGGACGCCGTACTCCTTGGCGAGGAAGACGGACGTCGCGCCGAGACCCGAGCCGAGGTCGAGCACGCGCATGCCGGGGCGCAGGTCGAGGTCGGCGGCGAGGTCCTCGAGCAGCCACAGCGGGTGCGGGCCCATGTCGAGGTCGACGAGCCACTTGGCGTCGTACTTCGAGGACTTGGGGAAGGCGTCGCGGCTCAGGTGGTCGAGGGCAGGCATGTCCCGATCCTCCGGGACGAGCCCGGACGGCGTCGACCCGTTCCATGGGTCGAGTCGCCGGCAGAGCCCAGCGTCGTGCCGTGCGTCGCTCTGCTAGACCGGGTCAGTCGGCGCGCACGAGCCGGTCCGGGGTGAGGTCGGCGAGCGAGGTGCACCCGGAGAGCGCCAGCTGGAGGTCGAGCTCGGCGCGGAGGTTGCGCAGGACCTCGGACACGCCCACGGCCCCGGCGAGGGCGAGGCCGTAGACGTGCGGCCGACCGATGCCGACGGCCGTCGCCCCCAGCGCCAGCGCGATGAAGACGTCTGCCCCGCAACGGATCCCGCTGTCGAAGATGACCGGCGCGCTCGACCCCGTCCCGCGCACCGCCTCGACGACGCCGGGTAGGGCGTCGAGCGCCGCGATCGACCGGTCGACCTGGCGACCGCCGTGGTTCGAGACGTAGACCCCGTCGACTCCGGCGTCGACGGCGCGACGCGCGTCCTCGGGGTGCAGGATCCCCTTGAGCACGATGGGCAGGCTCGTCAGCGAGCGCAGCCGCGGCAGGTCGTCCCAGGTCAGGGACGGTCGGCTGAAGACGTCGAGGAACGTCTCCACTGCGGCGCGCGGCTGGGGCGCGGTGAGGTTGCGGCGCGTGCCTCCCGGGTGGTTGCGCGACATCGACAGCAGGGTGGCGACGGCGGCCGGGGTCGGACGCGGGCGGGGCGGCGGCGTGGCGCCCGCCGCGCTCGCGACGCGCTCGGCGACGAGCCGCCGGAAGACGGGGTCGGACGTGTACTGGGCGATGCCCTCGCCGCGGGCGAACGGCAGGTGCCCGAGGTCGAGGTCGCGTGGACGCCAGCCGAGGTATGCCGTGTCGAGCGTGACGACGAGGGCCTCGCTGCCGCACGCCTCGGCCCGCGAGACGAGGCTCTCGACGAGGTCGTCGTTGCTGCTCCAGTAGAGCTGGTACCAGTGCCCCGAGCCACCCAGGGTGCGGGCGACCTCCTCCATCGACACGGAGGCCTGGGTGCTGAGGATCGGGGTGACGGCCTGCTCGCGGGCGCCCCGCGCCACGGCGAGGTCGGCCTCGTCGTCCGCCATCGACAGCACGCCGACCGGCGCGGCGAGGAGCGGACTCTCGTGCCGGCGGCCGAAGAGCTCGACGGACGTGTCGCGCTCGGTCGTGTCGACGAGCATCCGTGGCACGACCCGCCACCGGGAGAACGCCGCCACGTTGGCTTCGGCGCTCGCCTCCGAGCCGGCCGAGCCTGCGACGTAGGCAAATCCGCGCTTGGACATGACCTTGCGGGCTGCCGATTCGAGCTGCGTGCCGTCCGTGGGTACGGCCGGCCGGCGGCCGAAGGCGCCCGCCCGGTAGATGGCGGACTGCACGGTCCGGCCGATGCTCTCGGGCGGCATACGAGCTCCTCTGGTCGCGCGAACCCCGCCCGCGGCGATGCGGTCGGGTGCTGCGCACATCCTGCTACGGAGGGCGTCCGGGATCACCAGGTGACGGAGATCGTGTCGCGCCACCAGCGCTCGAGCTCGTCGGCCGGCTCGGCGGCGCTGCGGCTCCACAGGCGAAGGTAGAGGTCGACCGGGTCGCCGGTGAGGGCGTGGTCGGCGCCGGCCGCCTCGGGGGAGGCGGGTCCGAGCCGCCGGGTGGAGATCGGCCGACCCGGCGCGAGGTCCACGAGCCATGCGACGTCCGCCTCGTCGGGGCGCACGAGCAGCCGGGTGGGGGAGTCGGGCGACGCGCCCTTCCTCCGCCGGGTGACGAAGCCGACGAGCAGTTCGTCGATGCCGTCGAGCGCGACGGCCGGCTTGACCCACGTCTCGTCGGCGCGCGCCGGCCGCCCGAGCCTGGCCCCGAGCGCGTCGACGGCGTGGATCGTCGTCTCGTGGCACTGCCGCCGAGCCCAGAACAGCCGCGGTGCGGGTGCGCCCTCGAGGAAGACGAGCGCGTCCAGGTCATCCGGCGCGTCGACGATCGCCTGCAGGAGCGCGGTCGCGCCGTCGTCGAACCAGCCGAGGACGTCGGCCGACTCGCGCCCCTCGCGCTCGAGCGGTTCGGGCGGGTCGATCGGCTCTCCGCGCAGGTGGCTCGCGGCCCAGCGGTGGACCATGCCCTGGTGGGCGACGAGGTCGAGCACCGTCCAGTCGGGGCACGTGGGGACGGGAGCGTCGAGCCCGGCAGCCATCGCGTTGGCGCGCAGCACCGTCGACGCTGCCCCGAGGGCCTCGCCGAGCGCGTCGAGCGTCAGGCCCAGTGGTCCGGGGGTCGCCATGGCAGCGAGTCTGCCCCATCCGTCGGCCGCCGGCGCGAGCCGGGGACGCGTGCACGGGGCGTGGCGAGCAGGTGGCGGGCTGGCAACGGCTCGGGTCGGCGGTAGATTTGCCCGGCGAGACGGTCACCACCGTCCGCCGCCGTCACCCGAGCGACATCCCGAGCACCACCCGGAGGCCCCCGTGGACGCCAGCGACCTGCTGCGCAACTCGCTCCTGCAGCTGTCCAAGCAGGAGAAGATCCGAGACGTCATCGAGAAGGCGCCCGTGTCGCGCTCGGTCGTCAGGCGCTTCGTTCCCGGCGCGGAGCGTGCCGACGTCGTCGGCGCCGCGTCCGAGATCTCCGCCTCCGGTCGGCTGTCGACGATCGACTACCTCGGCGAGGACACGACCGACCTCGCGCAGGCGGAGCACACCCGGGATGCCTACGTCTCCCTGCTGACGGCGCTGCGCGACCATGGCCTCACCGAGGGTGGCGCGGTGGAGGTGTCGCTCAAGCTCAGCGCCCTCGGTCAGGCGCTGCCGGGAGACGGCAACAAGATCGCGCTCGACCACGCCCGCGAGATCTGCGAGGTGGCGAAGCAGGCCGGCACCACGGTGACCCTCGACATGGAGGACCACACGACGACGGACCTCACGCTCGATGCCCTGCGCGAGCTGCGGGCCGACTTCCCGACGGTCGGCGCCGTGCTCCAGGCCTACCTCTACCGCACCGAGGCCGACTGCCGTGACCTCGCGCACGCCGGCTCGCGCGTGCGCCTGTGCAAGGGCGCCTACAAGGAGCCGGAGTCGGTGGCCTTCCAGGCCGGCGCCGAGGTCGACAAGTCCTACGTGCGCTGCCTCAAGATCCTCATGCAGGGCGAGGGCTATCCGATGGTCGCCTCGCACGACCCGCGCCTCATCGAGATCGCGGGGGCGCTCGCGGGTCAGGCCGGCCGCGACCCGAGGTCCTTCGAGTACCAGATGCTCTACGGCATCCGGCCCGAGGAGCAGAAGCGGATCGCCGACCGTGGCGACCAGATGCGGGTCTACATCCCCTACGGCCAGGAGTGGTACGGCTACCTCATGCGCCGGATGGCCGAGAAGCCGGCCAACGTCATGTTCTTCCTGCGCGGCGTCGCCACCAAGAGCTGAGCAGGGAGGCGCGATGACGACGACGGCGATCTTCGGTGCAGGCGTCATGGGCGAGACCCTCGTCTCGGGCCTCATCCGTTCGGGCCGCACGCCCGACGACCTCGTCGTCACCGGGCGCACCCCCGACAAGGTCAACGCGCTCGCCGAGCGCCACGGCGTCCGCGTCATGGCCAACGCCGACGCGGCGGACGTCGCCGACACCCTCGTGCTGTGCGTCAAGCCGCAGGACATGGCCGCGCTCCTCGAGGAGATCCGCGACCACGTGGCGCCCGGCAACGCCGTCGTGTCGCTCGCGGCGGGCATCACGACCGAGTACCTCGAGTCGCGGCTTCCCGCGGGCACGTCGGTCATCCGGGTCATGCCCAACACCCCGGCCCTCGTCGACCAGGGCATGGCCGGCATCTCGCCCGGCAGCCACTGCACCGACGACCACCTCGCCGAGGCCGAGGCGCTGCTCAGCTCGTGCGGCAAGGTCGTGCGGCTGCCCGAGAAGCACCTCGATGCCGTCACCGCGATCTCCGGCAGCGGGCCGGCCTACATCTTCTACGTCGTCGAGGCGATGATCGAGGCCGGCGTCGTGCTGGGTCTGCCCCGCGCCACGGCCACGGAGCTCGTCGTCCAGACCCTCTACGGTGCGGCGACCATGCTCAAGGAGACGAAGGAGCACCCGACGGTGCTGCGCGAGCAGGTCAGCTCACCCGGCGGCACGACCGTCGCCGCCCTCCGCCAGCTCGACGACCACAAGGTGCGCGCCGCCTTCGTCACGGCCATCGAGGCCGCCGCCGCCCGGTCCAAGGAGCTGGCGTCGGGCCAGGTCTGAGGGCACTGTGGGGGAATGACCGAACCGCACCGCGCCCTGCACCTGCACCCGGTCTCGCCCGACGACTGGGAGTCGCACCGCGACGTCCGTCTCGCGATGCTGCAGGACGCTCCGGACGCGTTCTGGTTCACCTACGCGGACGAGGCCGTCTATGACGAGGCCGACTGGCGCGAACGGATCGAGGGGGCCTGGCTCGTGCAGGCGCGGGACTCCGACGGGGTCCTCGGCAGCGCCGGGCTCGGCTCGCACTGGGAGCCCGAGCGCGCAACCACGGCAACACTGTTCGGCATGTACGTCGCGCCGCGGGCACGCGGTCGGGGGGTGGGTGAGGCGCTCGTCCGCACTGTCCTCCACGAGGCGCGGCGGCTCGGCAAGTCCGAGGTCGTGCTCGAGGTGACGAGCTCCAACGCGGCGGCCGAGGCGTTGTATGCGCGGTGCGGGTTCGTGCGCACCGGTGCCGTCCACGACCACCCGCGGCGTCCCGACCTGCGCGAGATCGAGATGACGCACCGCTTCTGATCCACTCGCTCGGGCAGCAGCCTGTGATGCACCGAACGTTCACCGGCCCGCTGGTGCGGTCCGAGCGCCTGTCGTGCGAAGGTGGACCCCATGACCGACATCACCGTGCGTCCCCTCGGCGAGGACGACTGGGAGGACTACCGTTCCGTCCGTCTCGCTGCACTACGTGAGTCGCCCGAGGCGTTCGTGGCCACGGTCGAGCAGGAAGAGGCCTACGACGAGGACTTCTGGCGCCAACGCATGCAGCGCTCGGCACGGCTCGTCGCCGAGCGGGAGGGTCGCGCCATCGGCGTGGTCAGCGTCGGTACCGCCACCGGGAACGAGGAGACGGCCGGTGAGCTCTTCGGCCTCTGGGTGCGCCCGGAGGCACGCGGCTCGGGCGTCGCCACGCGTCTCGTCAAGGACGGAGCCTCACTCGCGGCGCAGCGCGGCCACTCCCACCTCGTCTACTGGGTCGGCACGGAGAACGGCCGCGCCGTCGCCTTCGCGAGCGGCATGGGCTTCCGCCCGACCGACTACCGCCGTCCGATGGGTGTCGTCAGCGAGGAGGACGGCGAGGAGGAGATCGCCATGGTCCTCCCGCTCGGCGTCGACAACGGACCCCGGCTGCGCCTCTGACCGTCAGGGACGTGCGGCGAAGCGTTCGATGAGCTCGACGGGACCACTGACGATGAGCGTGTGGTGCGCCGAGATCTTCGTCTGCGGCACGGCATACGTGAAGTCCTCGCCCAGTGCCTTGACGCCGACGACGGTGACGCCGTACTTGCGTCGGATCGAGCTCTGCTCGAGCGTGAAGCCGACCGTCTCGGACGGCGGCTTGAGCTTGACGATGGCGAAGCCGTCGTCGAACTCGATGTAGTCGAGCAGCTTGCCGTTGACGAGGTGGGCCACGCGACGGCCGGAGTCGGCCTCGGGCGAGATGACGTGGTGGACGCCGATGCGGTCGAGGATGCGCTTGTGCTCGGGGGAGAGCGCCTTGGCCCAGATGGACGGCACCCCGGCGTCCACGAGGTTGGCGGCAGCGAGGACCGAGGACTCGACCGAGGAGCCGATGCCGACGATGGCGATCTTCGGCTCCGCGCTGCGGATCATGTCGAGCGCGCTCGACTGTGCCATGTCGGCGTGCACGACCTTGGCCACCTTGTTGACGTAGCTCTCGGCGATGGCGTTGTCGCGCTCGACGGCAATGACGCGGTGGCCGAGCCTGGTGAGCTCGAGAGCGACGGCCGAGCCGAAGCGTCCCAGCCCGATGACGATCACGTCGTCGTCGTAGAGCCGGTTCCGGCCCATGCGTGTTACCTCCGTCATCCGGTGCGCGTTTCCGCGATAGCGTCTCAATCATGCCAACTCAGGCCCGGGTCGTCTGGGACGCGTCCTTCACGAAGTACAACTTCGGCCCCACCCACCCGATGGCTCCCGCGCGCCTCGACCTCACGGCCCGGCTCTGCGAGGCACTCGGTGTCTTCGACGCCGACGGGGTCGAGGTGGTCGGTGCCGATGTGGCGTCCGACGAGCTGCTGGCGACCGTCCACGACGCCGACTACGTGTCCGCGGTCAAGGCGGCGTCCGTCGACCCGTCCCAGGCCGACGACGCCTTCGGGCTGGGCACCGAGGACGACCCGGCCTTCGAGGGCATGCACGACGCGAGTGCCCGGGTCGTCTCGGGCACCGTCGACGGGGCCCGCGCCGTCTGGGAGGGCGACGCCGAGCACGCCGTGAACTTCACCGGCGGCCTGCACCACGCCATGCGCGGCAAGGCGAGCGGCTTCTGCGTCTACAACGACATCGCCGTGGGCATCCAGTGGCTGCTCGACCACGGCGCGGAGCGCGTGGCCTACGTCGACGTCGACGTGCACCACGGCGACGGCGTCGAGCGGATCTTCTGGGACGACCCCCGGGTCCTGACGATCTCGGTGCACGAGACCGGCCGGGCGCTCTTCCCCGGCACCGGCTGGCCCACCGACGTCGGGGGCCCCGGTGCGGAGGGCAGCGCGGTCAACGTGGCGCTGCCGCCCGGCCTCAGCGACGCCGGCTGGTTGCGGGCCATCCACGCCGTGGCGATGCCGGTCGTCCGAGCGTTCCGGCCCGACGTGCTCGTCACCCAGCACGGGTGCGACACGCACGTCGAGGACCCGCTGGCCCACTTCGCCGTCACCGTGGACGCCCAACGTGCCGCGGCCGATGCCCTCCACCGCCTCGCGCACGACGTCTGCGAGGGCCGCTGGCTGGCACTCGGCGGCGGGGGGTACGAGGTCGTCGACGTCGTGCCGCGCACGTGGACGCACCTGACCGCGATCGCCGCCCACGCCCCGATCAAGACGACCGTGGAGGTCCCCGAGGACTGGCGGGCCCACGTCGAGCACGTGTTCGGCCGACCTGGCCCGCGTCGGATGGGCGACCTGACGCCGGAGGACGGCCCGCTCTGGTGGCGCTCGTGGGAGATGGGTTACGACCCGGCCAGCGAGGTCGACCGCGCCATCATGGCCACGCGCACCGCCGTCTTTCCCCTACACGGTCTCGACATCCACTTCGACTGACCACCCTGATCGAAAGAGCGATCCGTCCCCCCGCGTGGGGGACGGATCGCTCTTTCGATCGGGGAAAAGGCGGACGGATTGCTCTTTCGATCGGGAATTGGCGGACGGATCGCTCTTTCGATAGGGGTAGGGTGGCCGGCACGGCGACGACGGGCCTGACGATCCTGAGCCGAGCACGACCAGAGGCCGTCCGCGATCCGCGGCGGCGAAGGTGTGGTGGCACAGCGACATTCCCCATCGCCCACACCTCCGGGGCACCAACCCTCTGGAGGTGAACGGAATGCAACCAACCCCAATCACGGCCACCGCTCCGCGCGTGCTGGCCCGCGACCTGGCGTCCGCCCAACCCGGTGAGCGCGCCTCGCTCGCCGGCTGGATCCACCGGCGCCGCGTCCTCGCGAGCGTCACGTTCCTCGTCCTGCGCGACCGGTCGGGCCTGGCCCAGGTCGTCGTCAAGGACCGCGACACGGTCGAGCAGCTCGCCGGGCTGCCCGAGGAGACCGTCGTCGAGGTGACCGGCACGGTCTCGGCCAACGAGTCGGCGCCCGGTGGCGCAGAGCTCGTCGAACCCTCGATCACGGCACTCACCGAGCCCGCGCTCGCCCCGCCCGCCGAGCTGTGGCGCCCGACGTTCGGGGCCGGGCTGCCGACGCACCTCGACCACGCCGCGGTGACCCTGCGACACCCGCGCCACCGGGCGGCGTGGCAGATCGCCAGCGCGTCGATGCGCGGGTTCCGTTCGGCTCTCGGGGCGCTCGAGTTCACCGAGATCGCGACACCGAAGCTCGTCGGCACCGCCACCGAGTCGGGCGCCAACGTCTTCACCGTCGACTACTTCGGGCGGACCGCCTATCTCGCGCAGAGCCCCCAGCTCTACAAGCAGATGCTCGTCGGGGTCTTCGAGCGGGTCTTCGAGGTCGGCCCGGTCTTCCGCGCCGAGCCGCACGACACCGTGCGCCACCTCGCGCAGTACACCTCTCTCGACGCCGAGCTCGGCTTCATCCGCGACCACCGCGACGTGCTGACGGTCCTGCGCGAGGCCATCGCGGGCATGGTCGAGGCCATCCGGGAGTATGCCGGCGACGCCGCTGCGCTCCTGGCCGTCGAGCTGCCCCGGGTGCCGGAGGAGTTCCCCGTCATCCACTTCAGCGACGCGCTCGCGAAGGTCGGCGCCGACCCGGACGAGCCCGACCTCAGCCCGGCGCACGAGCGCGCGCTCAGCGAGTGGGCCAAGGCGGCATACGACTCGGACTTCCTTGCGGTGGAGGGCTATCCGATGGGCAAGCGCCCCTTCTACACAGCGCCGGAGGGCTACGGGCCGTCTGGGCCACGCGTGTCTTCGGGGGGTGCTCGGGGGGCGGAGCCCCCCGAGGGCAGCAACAGCTTCGACCTGCTCTTCCGGGGGCTCGAGCTGACCACCGGCGGCCAGCGCCTGCACCGCCCGTCGGACTACGCCGCGGCGATGCAGCGGACCGGCACCGACCCCGCGGTCCTCGCCGGCTACCTCGACGCGTTCGCCCACGGCATGCCTCCGCACGGCGGCTTCGCCATCGGGCTGGAGAGGTGGGTAGCCCGCCTGACGGGAGCCGAGAACGTCCGCGAGGTGACGCTGTTCCCGCGCGACCTGCACCGACTCGAGCCGTGAACGGCCCTGACAAGCCCTGACGGGCCGTGACAGGTCCGGAGATCCACAGGCCCGTCATCGGCGTGTCGAGTTGCGCGTCATCGATTCGTTCTGTCGATCGCTTCCCCTCCAGTCACAACTGCCCCTAGTGTTGCCTCTTGCACCTGCGTGCAGTTTCGTCGGAGGGGAAGCCGTCGACGCGGGGGTGCAGACCCACTCAAGATCGGGGTAACACATGTCGAATGAGCGCCAGCTCGCCGAGGTGCGGTTTCTGACCGTCGCCGAGGTCGCCTTGATCATGCGCGTGTCGAAGATGACCGTCTACCGGCTCGTCCACGGCGGAGACCTTCCGGCCGTACGCGTCGGCCGCTCCTTCCGGGTCCCGGAGGATGCGGTGCACAAGTACCTGGAGACGTCCTACATCGACACCGCGTGACTGCAGGTCACCACGCACCTGAGGGGGCGGCCGCGACCACCGGGTCCGACCGCCCCCTTCGGTGTGCACCAGGTGGCGTGATCCACACGCTTTTGGGGTAGCGGCCCTCACGCGCTACGCTGTCAATCCTGTTCGGCTCGTGAAGTTCGACCTATCCTCCTTCGAGGTGTGTCGACGCAGGTCGGCACCAGCTCAGTTCGAGGACACGTCACACGACAAGGACAACCATGGGTTCTGTCATCAAGAAGCGCCGCAAGCGGATGGCGAAGAAGAAGCACCGCAAGCTGCTGCGCAAGACGCGTCACCAGCGTCGCAACAAGAAGTGACCTGACCAGCTCAGGTTCCGGCGGCATCGCCCCGCACGCTCTCGACCCTCGCCATCGGTGGGGGTCGTTCGCGTGCTGGGACACGATGCCTGCACGCGTCTGCCGCTGAGAGGCTCGACACATCCGGGTATCCGCACCGGGCCCGGCCACGAATGCGGCCACGCATCGATAGGCTTCCAGTGCGGGGGAGCGAGGGCTGCTCCGCAGCGCGCGCCGGGCCGGGCGTGCACGACGCGTCCGCACCCATGTCGACAGGAGGAGCCGATGGCCAAGGTCGTCCTCGTCACAGGGGTGTCGCGCTACCTCGGTGGCCTCTACGCGCGCCGGCTGTCGACGGACCCCTCGATCGAGCGCATCCTCGGCGTCGACGTCGTGCCCCCGAAGCACTCGATCGGCCGGGCCGAGTTCGTCCGCGCGGACATCCGCAACCCGATGATCGGTCGGATCATGGCGCAGGCCGAGGTCGACACGGTCGTGCACATGAACGTCATCGCGACTCCCAAGGACACCGGCGGCCGGGTGACCCAGAAGGAGATCAACGTCATCGGCACGATGCAGCTGCTCGCTGCGTGCCAGAAGTCCGAGTCGGTGAAGCGACTCGTCGTGAAGTCGTCCGCCGCCGTCTACGGCTCCTCGCCCCGCGACCCCGCGATGTTCACCGAGGACATGAACCCCAAGACCCTGCCGCGCACCGGCTTCGGCAAGGACTCGGTCGAGGTCGAGGGGTACGTCCGTGGTTTCTCCCGGCGCCGGCCCGACGTGGAGATCACCATGCTGCGCCTGGCCAACGTCGTCGGCCCGAGCATCCACACGGCCATCACCGACTACTTCTCGCTGCCCGTCGTCCCGGTCCCGTTGGGCTACGACGCGCGGTTCCAGTTCGTCCACGAGGACGACGCGACGGCCGCCATGATCCTGGCGACCACCGGCCCACCCGCCGGCATCGTCAACGTCGCGGGTGACGGGTTCCTCACCGTCACGCAGTGCACGGCGATCGCCCGCCGCCCGGTCGTCCCCGTCCCGCTCTCGGCGGCCGGCGTCATCGGCACCATCGTCAGGCGCAGCGGCCTGGCCGACTTCTCGTCCGACCAGCTGACCTTCCTCGCCTTCGGCCGCGGCCTCGACACCGCACGGATGCGCTCGGTGCTCGACTTCGAGCCGCACTTCACCACCCGCGAGGCGTTCGAGGACTACGCCCGCCACCTTCGTCCGGCCGTGCCAGGCGTGGAGGGTGTCGGTGAGGTCGTCAGCGACGCCGCAGGCGGCACCGCCGCAGCACTCTCCCGTGTCTTCGACAGGATCCAGCCGTGACCGCCGACCCCACCAAGGCCCCAGCCTCGGAGCAGGCCACGCCCTCGACTGCTCCGGCTGAGCAGGGTGCGACGCCACAGCCCGAGGCGACGACGTCCGCCGCAAAGAAGACCGCCACCAAGAAGACCGCGAAGAAGATGGCGGCAGCGAAGAAGCCCGCGACGAAGAGGGCTGCGACGAAGAAGCCCGCGACGAAGAAGCCCGCGACGACGAAGCCCGCGACGACGAAGACCCGGGCGAAGGGGGCAACGGTCGAGAAGGCCCCGCCGAAGCAGAGTGCGCCCAAGGCCCGACCGGCTCGCGGCGCATTCGCAGCCGGTGCTGCCCGGGCGTCAGGCGAGCGGCGTCGGCGGAGCGGCACGCCCCTCATCCCGACTGCCCCCGTCGACCTCAGCCCGGCCCGGCGGCTGGCTGCGGGCTCCGACGACACGGCGGACGAGGTCATCGTGGCGGCCGTCACGGAGGGCCCGACGGAGCCCGAGACGTCAGCGGCGATGACGCCCGGGGCCATCGAGGCGACGACCGGGGAGGAGACGACCGGGGAGGCGACGACCGGGGAGGCGACGACCGGGACCACGGGTCGCGAGCCCGGGGCGGTCGACGTGGCGGACGTCGCCGAGCCCGACGAGCCGTCCGACGCCCTGCCAGCCGAGCCGACCCCGGCCCGGACCCGGCCCAGTCGCGCCTCGATGCGTTCGACGCGTCGGGCCACCACCGGCGCGCCCACCCGTCTGCGCGCCGTCCCGTCGGTCGACTCGGACACCCCCCACGACGAGGCGCGCGGCGCAGACCCGGGCCCACGGCATACGCCATCGCCGACGGAGGGCGGCTGGGAGCACGCTCTGACCTCGGGGCTGCAGTCGCGCGCCGAGAAGCTCGTCGGCGCGGTGCTCGAGGGCGCCGAGTTCTCCTCGGAGTCCCGACCCGGCCCGACCGAGCTCGTGGAGCTCGCCGTCAACGTGCTGCGCGCGGCTGCCACCTCGGCCGGCGTGCCCGCCGAGGAGGCCGAGCGTCAGGTCGCCGAGGCGCTCGCGTACCTGCGGCGCCGCCTGACCGGCGACTACGTCGTCGACGAGTTCGGGTTCGACGAGGACTACACCGTCAGCGTCCACCTGCCCCTGCTGCGCCCGCTCTACCAGAAGTGGTTCCGGGTCGAGGTGCGCGGCATCGAGAACATCCCCGACGTCGGCGGTGCCCTCGTCGTGGGCAACCACTCCGGCACCATCGCCATGGACTCGCTCATGACGCAGGTCGCCGTCTACGACGAGCACCCGCGCCACCGGCACCTGCGGATGCTCGGAGCCGACCTCGTCTTCCAGATGCCCTTCATCGGCACCATGGCCCGCCGCTCCGGCACCACCCTGGCGGCCAACTCCGACGCGGAGCGGCTGCTCAGCAACGGCGCGCTGGTCGGGGTCTGGCCCGAGGGGTTCAAGGGCGTCGGCAAGCCGTTCAGCGAGCGCTACAAGCTGCAGCGCTTCGGCCGCGGCGGGTTCGTCTCGGCGGCCCTGCGCGCCGGCGTGCCCATCGTGCCGGTGTCGATCGTCGGGGCCGAGGAGATCTACCCGATCCTCGGCAACATGCCGGCGGTCGCGCGGCTGCTCGGGCTGCCCTACGCCCCGATCACGCCGACGTTCCCGCTGCTCGGTCCGCTCGGGATGGTGCCGCTGCCGAGCAAGTGGCTCATCGAGTTCGGGCCGCCGATCGAGACCACGAGCTTCGGGCCCGAGGCGGCCGACGACCCGATGCTCGTCTTCGACCTCACCGACCAGGTGCGAGAGACGATCCAGCAGACGCTCTACAGCCTGTTGATGCAGCGCAAGTCCGTCTTCCTCTGAGACGTCCACCGAGACGTCCACCGAGGCGGCGCGGGACATCAGCGGTCCCGCGCGTCAGGGGAGGCCAGGGGGCGGCAGGATCGTGGTGGGCAGCACCTTGGTCGGCAGCAGGGGGACGGCGAGCGTGACCGACGGCACCGAGATCGTCGCCCCGGGCAGGGTGACCCCGCCGCCACCGATCCCGATGGTCGAGGACGTGACGCCGACGTGCGGAAGGCTCACCGTCGCGCCGGGCAGGGTGACGCCACCGCCACCGACACCCACCGACGAGCTGCCCACGCCGACGCCCGGCAGGTTGACGGTGCCGCCGGGCAGCGGGAGGCCCGTGACGGGCGGCACCGACGCGCCGGGCAGGGGCGGAGCCGACTGCGGGGGTCGCGAGAGTGTGACGCCGCCGGGCTGGGACGGCAGCGCGCCGGGGGCGGACGTGCCGCTGCCGGGGCTGCCGGGCCGGGCCGTTCCAGTCAGGCCCGCGAGCGTCTGCCTGGCCGCTGTGGCGCGCTCGCCACACGCGCCGCAGGCTGCCAGCTCCCGCAACGTCGCAACGTCTCCGGCCCCGAGCAGGTTGCGCAGGCGCTGCCACGCCGGTAGCGACGCCGCGGGCACGCGCGGCCGCATGGCGTCGACCTGCGGGATGGCCCGAGCGTAGAAGTCCGACAGCTCCGTCAGCGCCTCGGTGCGCTGCTCCGTCCGGTAGACCTCCATGAGGATCGTCTGGGCGCGGCTGGTGGCGTCGGTCGCCGCGTCGTAGGCCGCGTCGAGGTCGTGTGTCGAGGGGTGGCCGGCGTCGATGAGGTCGCGCGCCTCACCGATGTGCTCCTGCGCCTGGGCGAGGTAGGTCAGGCCCTGGTCGTAGCGGGAGCCTGCGAGCTGGACCGCGACGCGGTCGAGCAGCTGCTTGACCCCGTAGAGCGCGTCACCGGGCACCGCCGAGCGGGACGCGAAGCCGAGGGCCCCGCCGATGACGAGGATGCTGGCGGCAGCGGCAGCGATCATCTTCAGGGGTTTGGCCGCCACCCGCAGCACGGACACGGTGCCACCCATTCCCGGGGTGCCGTCCGTGGGGAGGGGCGCGGCCGCGGGCGCGACGTCGGCCGCGTCGTCAGCGAGCAGGCGGGCCCTCAGGTCGGAGACGAACTCGGCGCGCGGGGCGAGGCCCGCCTGCTCGACCGACTGGACGGCGTGGAGCACGGCGACGAGCTCGAGGATGCCGGGCTCGGCCACCGGTTCGCCGTCGAGGGCGCGTTGGAGGAGCTCGCCGTCGGCTCTGGGTCCGAGGTCCATGTCCCCTCCTTCGTCTCTCGCTTCTCTCGCGTGTCTCGCGTGTGTCGTCGTGCCCGGCCTGGTGGTGGTCAGTCGTGGATGCTGCTGGCGCATCGTCCCCGTCAGGGCGGGAATGGTCTCCCCTCCTGACGCGGCGCCCCGTGCGGGCACGTCGCGGCACGGCATACGACACGGCATACGGCGAGGGGTGGGTGGTGCGGGCCGAGCGTCGGGACGAGCCCACACGCGCCGCCCCTACACCGTGAGAACGACGAGGGTGCCGGTCGGGTTACGCAGGTCACAGCTCGACCCCCTCCAGCGTCCTGCGCAGGGCCCGCGTCGCCCGCAGCTGCAGCTGCTTGACGGCCCCCTCGGACTTGCCGAGCACCTTCGCCGTGTCAGCGAGGCTGAGCCCCTGGAGGAAGCGCAGGGTGATGCACTCCGCCTGGTCGGAGCCGAGATCCCTGATCGCCGAGACGAGCCGCTCGTCGCGCAGCCGCGTCAGCACCTCGGTGTCGGGGGAGTCGACCCGCTCGTCGGCGTCCCGCATGTCCGCGGTCGCGACCTCGAAGCGGAACTTCGCCGACTTCACGTGGTCGGCGATGAGGTTGCGCGCGATGGTGACGAACCAGGCGGCGATGTCCTTGCCCTGCCACGTGAACGAGTCGATCCGTCGCATCGCCCGCAGGAACGTCTCGGACGTGAGGTCCTCCGCGAGCGCGCGGTTGGCCACGCGGACGAGGACGTAGCGGAAGACGGTGTCGACGTAGACGTCGTAGAGCAGCGCGAAGGCATCCTTGTCCCCACCCTGCGCCAGCTCCACGAGGGCGGCGACGCGGGCCTGCTCGTCAGCGTCACGCTCGACGTGGCGCCGGGAGGTGTGCGAGCCGGGCGGCCCGGGGGCGGCCCGGGTGAGCTCGGCACGGTCGGCCCCCTCGTTGGCCAGGGCCGCCCAGACGGCGTCGAGCGCGGACCGCCAGGTGGGCACGACCGGCAGGCCGAAGCCTCCGGGGGCGGGCATCGCGAGCACGGGCGTGGGGGCCACGAGGGTCGGCGCGGCCCCGCGGACAGGTGTCAGCAGCACTCGCGCCGGGGTCGTTCCCGACGCGGTGACAGGTGGGTACCGGCGCCCCGGTGTCCTGTTCGCGCGCATCGTGCACAGTCTGTCTCACTACGCCCTCGGGCGGGACCCCCCACGCGGCGTCTGTGGCGCATCGAACGCGCCGCTGGGGCGTGCGTGCCCAGCGGGCGTGCCTACAGTGGGTTCCATGTCGAGCGAACCATCCGCCGAGGCTCCCGTGCTGCGGTCGGCACCTCGCGTCGTCCTGCTCGGGCGCCCCGGCTGCCACCTCTGTGACGAGGCCCGCGCCGTGGTCGAGCGCGTGGCCGGCGAGCTGGGCGTGGCCTGGCAGGAGCAGTCCGTCGACGACGACCCCGAGCTGCTGCGGCGCTATGCCGAGCAGATCCCCGTGACGTTCGTCGACGGGAAGCGCCACGACTTCTGGCGGGTCGACGAGACGCGCCTGCGCGCCGCCTTGCAGTGACCTGCCTCAGCGGCGCGTCCCATGCCGTGGTAGGCCGCTGAAGTCAACTTTGTGCATGGGTTCACAAACGTCTAGCCTGAACGGGTCCCCACGTGCTCCGCGTTCGGGACAAAGCCTCGTTCGAGAGGAGCCGGTGAGCAAGAGTGACCGCCGACCCAGCACTGCGTCGAGAGATCCCCGACGCAACCGTCGCGCGGCTTCCCGAGTACCTCCGAACGCTCTCCCGCCTCGCTGAGGACGGCGTCCTCTCGGTCTCGTCCGAGGAGCTCGCGGCCGAAGTCGGAGTGCGCTCCGCGCAGCTTCGCAAGGACCTCAGCCATCTCGGCTCCTACGGCGTACGCGGCGTGGGCTACGACGTCGAGACGCTCGCGCTCGAGATCTCCCGCGCCCTCGGCCTGACCGAGGACTGGCCCGTGGCCATCGTCGGCATGGGCAACCTCGGACACGCGCTCGCCTCCTACTCCGGTTTCGTCACGAAGGGTTTCCGGATCGTCGGGCTCTACGACGACGACCCCGCGCTCGCCGACGAGCGCATCGTCGGCGTGCCGATCCGCCCGCTCGCCGAGCTCACCGCGCACCACGCCGTGGACCCGATCGCCATCGGTGTCATCGCGACGCCCGCGCCCGCCGCCCAGGCCGTGTGCGACGCCCTCGTCGGCGCCGGCATCAGCTCGATCCTCAACTTCGCCCCTGCCGTGCTGTCCGTGCCGAGCGGCGTGGACGTACGCCGTGTCGACCTCTCGACGGAGCTGCAGATCCTCGCCTTCCACGCCCAGCGCAAGTCCCTCGCCGCGGGCGACCTCCGGTCGGCGGTGGTGGCCCAGTGAACCTGCTCGTCATCGGACTGTCCCACCACACGGCACCCCTGTCGGTGCTCGAGGCGCTGTCCGAGCGCCCAGACCGAGCCGAGGCCATCTCGGCCTCGGTCCTCGGGTCGGCCACGGCCACCGAAGCGGTCGTGCTCTCGACGTGCAACCGCCTCGAGGTGTACGCGTCGGTGCCGGCCTTCCACCCCGCCGTCGCCGCGATCGGCGAGGCGCTCGCGCTCGCGGCCGGCATCGAGGAGCCGTCGCGAACCCGTCGGCCCGCCGAGCTGACGCCGGGCGCACCGGCGGATGCGTTCGCCGCCCGTGCCGAGGCGCTCGCCGACCACCTCTACGTCCGCTACGACGACGCGGCCGTCGCCCACGCCTTCACCGTGGCCTGCGGGCTCGACTCGATGGCCGTCGGTGAGGCCCAGATCCTCGGTCAGATGCGTGACGCGCTCGCCGGAGCCCAGGGCCGGGGACAGGTGGGGGAGTCGCTCAACGCGCTCTTCCAGGGTGCCCTCCGTGTCGGCAAGCGCGCCCACGCCGAGACCGACATCGACCAGCACAGCGTCTCGCTCGTGCAGATCGCTCTCGAGGAGGCGGCCTCCGTCCTCGGACCGCTCGACAGCGTCTCCACCGCGGTGGTCGGAGCCGGGGGGATGAGTGGCCTGGCCGCCGCGACCGCCCGCCGCCAGGGCGTCGAGTCCCTCACCATCGTCAACCGCACCCCCGAGCGCGCCGAGCGCCTCGCCGCCGCGACGTCCGGAGTGGCCCGGTCGTGGTCCGAGCTGCCCGACGTGCTCGCTGCGAGCGACCTCGTGATCACCTGCACCGGGGCGGTCGGCCACGTCATCAACGCCGACATGCTCACCGAGAGCGCAGCCCGTCGCGACGGTCGCCCGCAGGTCGTCGTCGACCTCGCGCTCCCGCGCGACGTCGAGCCCGTGGACTCCTGGCCGCACGCCGTGCCGGCTGTCACCCTCGTCGACCTCCAGGCCCTGGGACTCCTCCTCGAGGGGCGTGCCGACACGACGCAGGTCGTGCGGGTCCGTGAGCTCGTCACGGGCGAGGTGGCCGACTACCTGACGCGCCGCATGGAGAAGTCCGTGGCCCCCACCGTGGCCGCGCTGCGCGAGCGGGCCGCCACTCTCGTCGCGACCGAGATGGACCGGCTCGACCAACGGCTCCCGGGACTCGACGAGGCGACGAGGGCCGAGGTCGGCCTCGCCGTGCACCGCATCGTCGAGAAGCTGCTCCACACGCCGACCATGCGGGTCAAGGAGTTCGCCATGGAGGGGAGCGGGGACGACTACGCCGCAGCCCTTCGCGAGCTCTTCGACCTCGAGCCCAAGGACGTCGCCAACGTGTCCACGCCCCCCAAGCGGGCCCAGACATGAGCGCCCTGCGCCTCGGCACGCGCCGTTCGGCCCTCGCGACCACACAGTCCCGCTGGGTGGCCGACCGCCTGCGCGAGGCCGGCCACGAGGTCGAGCTCGTCGAGATCACGACCGAGGGCGACGTGTCCGGTGAGCTGCTCACCGCCATCGGTGGCACCGGCGTCTTCGCCGCAGCCATCCGCCGTGCCCTCCTCGAGGGCCGCATCGACGTCGCCGTGCACTCGCTCAAGGACCTGCCGACGACGCCCGAGCCGGGGCTCGTGGTCGCGGCCGTACCGGTGCGCGAGGACAGCCGCGACGTGCTCGTGGCCCGCGACGGCCTCACGCTCGGCGAGCTGCCCGCGGGTTCTGTCGTCGGCACCGGCTCGCCGCGTCGCACGGCCCAGCTCGCAGCGCTCGGGCTCGGCATCGAGATTCGTCCGATCCGCGGAAACGTCGACACGAGAATCGGATTCGTCTCCACTGGTGCACTCGACGCCGTCGTGCTGGCCCGGGCGGGTCTCGCTCGCCTCGGACGTCTCGACGAGGCCACCGAGGTGATCGACCCCATCCAGGTGCTCCCCGCCCCCGGGCAGGGCGCCCTGGCCGTCGAGTGCCGGTCCGACCGCGACGACGTCGTGGCCGCGGTCTCGGTGCTCGACGACCCCGACACCCGCGCCTGCGTCGTCGCCGAGCGCTCCCTTCTTGCCGCGCTCGAGGCCGGGTGCACCGCGCCCGTCGGGGCGCTCGCCGAGGTCGTCGAGGGCGACGACGGCCTCGAGCTGTCGCTGCGTGCCTTCGCCGGCACCGAGGACGGCTCCGTCGAGCTGCGTCGCTCCCTCGTCGGCCCCTACTGCGAGCCGGAGGTCCTCGGCTCGCGTCTCGCCCGAATCCTGCTGGAGGACGGCGCCGCCGACATCCAGATCGCCACCACGTCAGCTGGACCTGCCCCAGACCACGCCCCACACCAACCGGAGCAAGTTTCGTGACTCCTTCCCGCCAGCCGTCCGAGCAGACGGACCCCACTCCCACCCACGCGACGACGCCGGCGCGGGTCGCCTTCGTCGGTTCCGGCCCGGGCGACCCCGGCCTGATGACCCTGCGCGGTCGCGACCTGCTCGCCGCCGCTGACGTCGTGGTCCTCGACCGCATCGCCCGTGACGACGTCGTGCTCGAGCACGCCCGACCCGCCGTCGAGATCATCGACGCGGGCCACGGCGAGCAGGGCCAGGAGCTCACCCACGCGGTGCGCGCCAAGCTCGTCGTCAAGGCGGCGAAGTCCGTGGCCCCCGGGGGTCTCGTCGTCCGTCTCATGGACGGCGACCCCGCGACCTTCAACGGCCTCGTCGAGGAGGTGCGCGCCTGCCGCAAGGCCGGCATCACTTACGACGTCGTGCCGGGAGTCTCGGCCCTCACCGCCGGGCCCACGTATGCCGGGGTCCCCCTGACGTCGAAGTCCACCGGGGCCGTCCACGTCGTCGGCGTCGAGCGTACGGCCATCGACTACTCCGCCTACGCGGCCGACACGGACACGCTCGTGCTGCTCGGCGGCACCGAGGGCATCCGGAACGCGCTCGCCGCACTTCGCGCTGCCGGCCGGCCCGCGGACTCGCTCGTGGCGCTGACGGCCCACGGCACCACGGTGCGCCAGTCGTCCGTCGCCACGACCCTGGGCGAGGCCGACGCCGTCTTCGCCGGCAAGGAGCCGCTCGCGGTCACGCTCGCCGTCGTGTCGCCCACCGTCGCCCTGCGTGACGAGTTCGACTGGTTCGAGTCCAAGCCGCTCTTCGGGTGGAAGGTCCTCGTCCCGCGCACTCAGGCCCAGGCCGGCTCGATGGTCGAGCGCCTCGCCGGCTACGGTGCGACCGCGGACGTCGTGCCCACCATCTCGGTCGAGCCGCCGCGCACGCCGCAGCAGATGGAGAAGGCCGTCAAGGGCCTCGTCACCGGCCGCTACGAGTGGATCGGCTTCACGTCGGTCAACGCCGTGCGCGCCGTGCGGGAGCGCTTCGAGGAGTTCGGCCTCGACGCCCGCGCCTTCGCCGGCCTCAAGGTCGCCGCCGTCGGCGGCGTCACCGCGTCCGCCCTCCGTGAGTGGGGGATCAACCCCGACCTCGTCCCCGCGGGCGAGCAGTCGGCGGCCGGCCTGCTCGAGTCGTGGCCCGAGTTCGACGAGACCCTCGACCCGATCAACCGGGTCCTGCTGCCCCGCGCCGACATCGCGACCGAGACCCTCGTCGCCGGTCTGCGCGACATGGGCTGGGAGGTCGACGACGTCACCGCCTACCGCACCGTGCGCGCCGCCCCGCCGGCCGCGCACATCCGCGACGCCATCAAGGGGGGCGACTACGACGCGGTGCTCTTCACGTCGAGCTCGACGGTGCGCAACCTGGTCGGCATCGCCGGAAAGCCTCACGCCGCAACGGTCGTCGCCTGCATCGGACCGGCCACGGCCAAGACGGCGCAGGAGCACGGCCTCCGGGTCGACGTCCTCGCGCCGGAGGCGTCGGCCCTCAGCCTCGTCGACGCGCTCGCAGGGCACGGTGTCGGCCTCGCCGTCGCCGCGGCGGAGGCGGGCCAGCCGGTGCAGCGTCCCAGCGACAAGCGTCCCGCGTCGCGACGCCGCGCCCGCTGAAAGGGGGCGCCCCGATGATCGAGCGTCCTCGCCGCCTGCGGCAGAACCCCGTCCTGCGGTCCCTGGTCGCAGAGACCCGGCTGCACCCGCGCGACCTCGTGCTGCCCGTCTTCGTCGCCGAGGGCATCACCGAGCCGCGGCCGATCGCGAGCATGCCGGGCGTGGAGCACCACACCCTCGAGAGTGTCGTCGAGGTGGCCCACCGCTGTGTCGCCGCGGGGTTGGGCGGGATCATGCTCTTCGGCGTTCCCCAGCACAAGGACGCCACGGGCTCGGGCGCGGTCGACCCCAACGGCATCCTCAACGTCGCGCTGCGCGCGGTTCGTGAGGCGGTCGGTGACGACCTCGTCGTCATGGCCGACACGTGCCTCGACGAGTTCACCGACCACGGCCACTGCGGCGTCATCGACGAGCGCGGTCGTGTCGACAACGACGCCACCAACCTCCTCTACGCCGAGATGGCCGTCGCCCAGGCACGCGCCGGCGCCCACGTCGTCGCGCCCTCCGGGATGATGGACGGCCAGGTCGCCGTCATCCGCGAGGCGCTCGACGCCGAGGGTCTGACCGACACCGTGATCCTCGCGTATGCCGCCAAGTACGCCTCCGCGTTCTACGGCCCCTTCCGCGACGCCGTGCAGTCGAGCCTGCAGGGAGACCGCCGCACGTACCAGCAGGACGCGGCCAACATCGTCGAGTCGCTCCGCGAGATCGACCTCGACATCGCCGAGGGCGCCGACATGGTCATGGTCAAGCCCGCGATGTCCTACCTCGACGTCGTCGCGGCCGCAGCCGAGCGCTCGTCGGTGCCGGTCGCGGCGTACCAGGTGTCGGGGGAGTACTCCATGATCCAGGCGGCGGCCGCGAACGGCTGGATCGACCTGCGAACGGCGGCGATCGAGTCGCTGACGTCGATCCGCCGGGCCGGTGCCCAGATCGTGCTCACCTACTTCGCTCTCGACGTGCCCGAGTGGACCGCGTGACACCACTACCATCTGTGGAGTCACAGGAGGTCGACATGTCAGGTGCAGGGGACGACGGCGTGCGGTGGCTGAGCCACTCGGAGCAGACCTCGTGGCGCGCCATCCTGCGTGGGACGCGGCTGCTCGAGCGCGCACTCGACGACGCGCTCGGTGACGCCGGTCTGCAGCTGAGCGAGTACGAGATCATCTCGATGCTCTCCGAGAGCCCCCACCACCGGTTGCGGATGTCCGAGCTCGCCTCCATGGTCGTCCAGTCACGCAGTCGTCTGACGCACACCGCCAAGCGCCTCGAGGACCGTGGCTGGGTCACCCGCGAGCAGTGCTCCGACGACAAGCGCGGGGTCGAGCTCGTCCTGACGACGGGCGGCCTGGGTGCCGTCCGCGACATCGCCCGGGTCCACGTGCAGAGCGTCCGCGACAACCTGGTCGACATCATGAGCCCGGCGCAGTTCACCGCGATCGGCGATGCCATGGCGATCGTGCGGGACCACCTCGACCCCAACGGGGCCACCGACCGCTGACGACCCGGCGGCAGGCGCTCCGAGCGACGGTTGAGAGACTGGGGTCATGAGCTCGCAGCCCGTCCCCGTCCAGACCGCCTCCGACGCCCCCGCGTCCGCAGCGCTGCTCGCGCGAGCGAGCGTCGTGATCCCCGGTGGGGTCAACTCCCCGGTGCGCGCCTTCCGCGCCGTCGGCGGCACGCCGCGCTTCATGGCGAGCGGCGCGGGACCGTGGCTCACCGACGCCGACGGCAAGCGCTACGTGGACCTCATCTGCTCCTGGGGCCCGATGATCCTCGGTCACGCCCACCCTGAGGTCCTGGCGGCCGTGAACGAGGCCGCCGCGCGCGGTTTCTCCTTCGGCACGCCGAGTGAGAACGAGGTGCGCCTCGCCGAGGAGATCGTCGCCCGTGTCGAGCCGGTCGAGCAGGTGCGCCTCGTCAACTCGGGCACCGAGGCGACGATGTCGGCCATCCGGCTCGCGCGCGGTTTCACCGGGCGCGACGTCATCGTGAAGTTCGCCGGCTGCTACCACGGCCACGTCGACGCGCTGCTGGCCTCGGCCGGCTCCGGGATCGCGACGTTCGCCCTCCCCGACTCGGCCGGGGTACCGCGGTCGAGCGCCGGCGAGACGATCGTCCTGCCTTACAACGACCTCCCCGCGCTCGAGGCCGCGTTCGCCGAGCGGGGCCACGAGATCGCCGCCGTCATCACCGAGGCCGCGGCCGGCAACATGGGCGTCGTCCCGCCGGCGCCCGGCTTCACCGAGGGCCTGCTGCGCGTCACCAGGGCCCACGGCGCCCTGCTCGTGTCCGACGAGGTGATGACCGGCTTCCGCTGCAGCGCCTCCGGCTTCTACGGCCTCGAGGGGCCGTATGCCGCGGGCGCGCCCGACCTCTTCACCTTCGGCAAGGTCATGGGCGGGGGCTTCCCGACCGCGGCCTTCGGCGGCCGCGCCGACGTCATGGCGCTGCTCGCGCCGCAGGGGCCCGTCTACCAGGCCGGGACCCTGTCCGGTAACCCCGTCGCCTCGGCCGCCGGCCTCGCGACGCTGCAGGGCTGCACGCCCGCGGTGTACGACCGCCTCGACGTCGTCTCGCGCGCCATCGCCGGCGCCGTCGCGAGCGAGCTGAGCGCCGCCTCGGTGCCGCACACGATCCAGTGGGCCGGCTCGATGTTCTCCGTCTTCTTCCGCGACGGCGCCGTCACGAGCTACGACGACGCCAAGGACCAGGACACCGGTGCCTTCCGCCGGTTCTTCCACTCGATGCTGAGCCAGGGCGTGCACCTGCCGCCGAGCGCCTTCGAGTCGTGGTTCGTCTCGGCCGCGCACGACGACGAGGCCGTCGACCACGTGCTCGCGGCGCTGCCGGCCGCGGCCCGCGCCGCCGCCACGCCCGACTGACGGCACCGTCCGACTGACGGCACGCCCGACTGACGGCACCGTCCGAGCGGAGCCGGCCACACGGCATACGCACCCAGGCGGTCCGGGGCATTGTGGTGGGCGACCGGGGTGGAGGACGCTGGTCGGTGACGGCGGCGCCGTCCGGGCGTCGCCCCGACCGAGGGAGGTGGGGTCGTGCACGCACGCTCCACGACGGTCATGGGCCGTCCCGACATGATCGAGACCGGCATCACGCACGTGCAGGACGTGGTGATGCCGCAGGTCAGGGCGATGGACGGCTGTGTCGGCCTGTCGATGGTCGCCGACCGCGCCAGCGGCCGGTGCATCGTCACGACGGCTTGGCGCGACGAGGCGGCGATGCGGGCCACGGCCGACAGCGTCACCCCCCTGCGGCAGCAGGCGGCCGAGCTCCTCGGCGGTGAGGCCACGGTCGACGAGTGGGAGATCGCCTACCTCCACCGCGACCACCGTGTCGCGGACGGTTGCTCGGCCCGCGTGACGTGGGCCGAGGGAGACCCGACGAAGATCGACTCCATCCTCGACGCCTTCCGGATGGGGATCATGCCGCGGGTCGAGCAGCTCGAAGGGTTCTGCAGTGCAAGCCTGTTCGTGGACCGGATGTCCGGTAGGTGCTGTGTGACGGCGACCTACGACTCGCCCGAGGCGATGGTGGCGACCCGCGACGCAGCGATGGGGCTGCGGGCCGACCTCGTGCAGGACACCGGCATGAGGATCACCGAGATCGGCGAGTTCACGCTCGCCATCGCCCACCTGGACGCGCCCGAGCTCGTCTGAGCCCGCTGCGCCTCTAGTGGACGGCGGCGAGCAGCACGCCGACGCTCACGAAGAGTCCGCCGAAGACGCGGTTCAGGGCGCGCTGGCCCGACTCTCGCTGGGTCAGCCGCCCGAGCCCGCGTGCCGCCGCGGCGAAGAAGAACCACATGACGATGACGTCGATGGCGACGATCGTCGCGGCGAGCACGGCGTACTGCTCGACCAGCGGGCGCTCCGGACGGATGAACTGCGGCGTGAACGCCAGGAAGAAGACGACGGCCTTGGGGTTGGTGAGGTTGACCAGGAGGCCCCGGCGAAACATCGACCACGCCGGTTCGCGGTGCCCCTGCCCGACCCGGGCGACGGTGGCCCGCGAGCGGAACTGCCGGACGCCGAGGTAGACGAGGTAGGCGGCGCCGGCATACCGGATGACGTCGAAGAGCACGGGGGAGCCCGCAACGAGGACGCCGACCCCGGCGGCCACGACGGCTAGGTGGGCGAGCAGCGCCACCTGCTGGCCCAGGATGCCCCAGATCGAGCGGGTCCAGCCGGACCCCAGCGAGTTGGCCATCGTGTTGACGGCGCCGGCCCCGGGGGTGAGGGAGATGAGCACGCCCGTCCCGACGAGCGCCAGCCAGACCGACCACGACACGTCGTGGAGTGTAGGCGGCGCCGGCCGGCCGCCGCCCGGTGTTCCACGGACGTTGCAGCACGTCACAGGGGGTGCACAGGCTCGGACGCGGATTCGGTCCTGAGCAGGACGTTTGAGAGACTGTCGTCCATGGGTCAGAGCACGAGCGGGGAGTCGGCGAACTCCGGCGACCTCACGGTCGTGCACCTCATGCGACACGGTGAGGTCCACAACCCCGAGGGCGTGCTCTACGGCCGCCTCGACGGCTTCCACCTGTCCGAGCTCGGCCGCGAGATGGCGCGACTCGTCGCAGCCCACCTCGAGACCAACGACATCACCCACGTCGTCGCCTCGCCGCTCGAGCGGGCCCAGGAGACGGCGGCCCCGATCGCGACCGGCCATGACCTGCAGGTCGCCACGGACGTGCGCGTCATCGAGTCGGAGAACGAGTTCGAGGGTCGCAGCGTCGGCCTGAGCGACCTGATGCACCCGCGCAACTGGCACCTCTTCACGGACTTCACGAAGCCGTCCTGGGGCGAGCCCTACGAGGACATCGCCACCCGGATGCTGGCGGCGATCGCCGACGCCCGCGACGCCGCTCGCGGCCACGAGGCCGTCGTGGTCAGCCACCAGCTCCCGGTCTGGACGGTCCGCAACAAGCTCGAGGGCCGACGCCTGTGGCACGACCCCCGCAAGCGCGAGTGCACCCTCGCGTCGCTCACCTCCCTGACCTACCACGGTGACGAGCTCGCCTCGATCACCTACTCCGAACCGGCCGCCGAGCTGCTCGCGAGGGCGAGCAAGAGCGTGGGCGCCTGATGGACCACCTCGACCGACGCACCGCGCTGCGGTGGGCCGCCGTCGCCATGGCCGGAGGCATCGCCACCTTCGCTGCCGGCTGCTCGACCGACCCGAACTCCGTTGCGGACCAAGCCCGCTCGGGTGACCGCAAGGGCTACGTCGCCGGCGACGGCTCCATCGAGCAGCTGCCCGTCACCGACCGTGGCGAGCCGGTCAAGCTCGAGGGCACGACCCTCGACGGCAAGCCGTGGAGCAACGCCGAGCGCGTCGGCACCGTCCTCGTCCTCAACGTGTGGGGCTCCTGGTGCCCCCCGTGCATCGAGGAGACACCCGCGTTGCAGAAGGCGTGGGAGAGCGTGCAGGCCAAGGGTAAGAAGGTCGAGTTCCTCGGCCTCGACAAGCTCGAGGGCCCGGACACCGGCCGCGCCTTCCTCACCGCCAACAAGGTCACCTACCCCTCGCTCGCCTACGACGGCGGCGTGCCGATCCTCTCCCTCCAGGGCAAGGCATCGGCCACGCCGACGACCCTCGTCCTCGACCACGAGGCCCGCATCGCGGCCCGGGTCTCCGGCCCGGTCTCCACCTCGACGCTGCTCGGGCTCATCGACGACGTCCTCGCCGAGAAGGCCTGAGACCGGCGTGGGTACCGAGCTCGCCACCGGTTCGCTCCTCGTGGCAGCGCTCGTGGCCCTCGTGGCCGGGTTCGTCTCGTTCGCCTCTCCCTGCGTGCTGCCGCTGGTCCCGGGCTTCCTCGGCTACGTCACCGGCCTGTCCGACGTGTCGCTCGAGAAGCGGTCACGGGGGCGGCTCGTGCTCGGGGCGCTGCTCTTCGTCCTCGGCTTCACCGTGGTCTTCCTCGTCGCCGCAGCCGCCGTCTCGGCCGTCGGGCTCGCCTTCCGTGAGCACCAGAGCGCGCTGCTGCGCCTCGGCGGCGCCGTCGTCCTCGTCATGGGACTGCTCTTCCTCGGGATCGGGCGGTCGTATGCCGTCCCCGTCAGCTGGCGCCCGCGCGCCGGCCTCGCGGGCGCACCCCTGCTCGGCGCCGCGTTCGCGATCGGGTGGTCCCCGTGCATGGGTCCGACTCTCGGGGCGATCCAGGCCATGGCCGCGCCGATCTCGGCGGAGTCGGGCTCCATCGGGCGGGGCCTCGCGCTCGCCGCCGTCTACTCGATCGGGCTGGGCCTGCCCTTCGTCCTCATGGCCGCCCTGTGGGAGCGCGCCGGCACCGCCAGCGACTGGCTGCGCCGTCACCGCCGGGCGCTGCAGAACGTCGGAGGACTGCTCCTCGTCGCGGTGGGGCTGCTCATGCTGACCGGGGTCTGGGAGGACGTCATCATCTGGCTCCAGGTGCGACTCGTCAACGGCTTCCAGGTGGCGATCTGACATGAGCACCGACACGAACCCGGCCACCGACCCGGCCACCGACCCGGCCACCGAGCAGGGCTCGAAGGACGGGGCGCGCACCCAGGGAGCCCAGCGACTACGCAACGGGATGAGGCCCGACCGTCAGGAGCCGACGCTGCCGACCCTCGGCGTCGTCGGGATGCTCCGTTGGGGCTGGCGCCAGCTGACGAGCATGCGGACGGCGCTCTTCCTGCTCCTGATGCTCTCGATCGCCGCCGTGCCGGGCTCGATCTTCCCGCAGCGCAACATCGATGCCGGCCGGGTCGCCGACTACATCGCGCAGAACCCCAAGACGTCGCCGTGGCTCGACCGGCTCGGCTTCTTCGACGTCTACGCGTCCCCGTGGTTCTCGGCGATCTACCTGTTGCTCTTCATCTCCCTCGTCGGTTGCATCGTGCCCCGCACCAAGGTGCACCTGTCGGCCCTGCGCTCGACCCCGCCGCGCGCTCCCGCCCGGCTGAAGCGGCTCGACGAGCACACGGAGCTCACGACCGCCCTGTCGCCCGACGAGGCCCTCGATGCAGCGCGGAAGGTCCTGAAGCGCAAACGGTTCCGTGTGCACTCACACGACGGCACGAGCATCTCCGCGGAGTCCGGCTACCTCCGCGAGACCGGCAACCTGCTCTTCCATCTCGCGCTCACGGGGATCATCATCGGCATGGCCGTCGGTCACCTGTTCGGCTGGCGCGGCGACGTCATCCTCGCCGAGGGCGACAAGTTCGCGTCGTCGGCGGGCACCTACAACACGATCTCGCCGGGGCCCTGGGTCGACACCGAGACGTTGCCGCCCTTCGTCCTGTCGCTCGACAAGCTCCACGTCGAGTTCAACGACACCCCTGGGCGCAACTTCGGCAAGCCGCGCTTCTTCGACGCCCAGACGACCCTGCGCAGCTCGCCCGGCGCGCCGGCGACGAGCGAGAGCGTCTCGGTCAACCACCCGATCACCGTCGACGGCGCCGACATCTTCCTGCTCGGCAACGGCTACACCCCGGTCATCACGGTGCGTGACGCGAAGGGCGCCGTCCTCTACCGCGAGGCGACGCCGTTCCTCCCGCAGGATCCGAACTACCGGTCCGTCGGCGTCATCAAGGTGCCGTCGGCGTCGCCCAAGCAGCTCGGCTTCACCGGCTTCTTCCTCCCGACGGCCGAGCCGACCTTCACCAACGGCCCGGTCTCGATCTTCCCCGATGCGAATAACCCGGAGATCGCGATGTCGCTGTGGGAGGGCAACCTCTTCCCCGGTGGTGCACCCCAGTCGGTCTACACGCTCAACACCGAGCAGATGAAGCAGGTGCTGCAGCGGGGCGGCTCGCCGGCACTGTTCCGCCTCAAGCCCGGAGAGACCAAGCAGCTGCCCGGCGGCCGGGGGTCGATCACCTTCGACTCCGTCAAACGGTTCGCGGGCCTGTCGGTGCGCACCGATCCCGGCGCCCCGATCAGTCTCGTCAGTGCCATCCTCGCCACCCTCGGCCTCATCCTCGGCCTCACCATCAAGCGCCGCCGCGTCTTCGTCCGCGTCCGCCCGGCCCCGGTGGGCGCCGGTGGCGAGCCCGACGCCGGGGGCACCCTTGACAGCCCTCCCGGCGCCGACGGGCGACCGACTACCGTGGTCACCATCGGTGGCCTCTCGAAGGACTCCGACCCCGGGCTCGCCGCGATCGTCACCGCGATCACGACCGGCGTGCACGACCGCCTTGCAGAACGGACCGACCGCTCGTGAACCTCGCAGCCAACGCCAACGCCGCGCTCTACGCGTCGATGATCGTCTACACGCTCGCCATGCTCGCCTTCACCTGGCACCTGGCGGCGCGAGTGCCGAAGGTGGTCGACTCCGACGTCGCCGCCGTCCCGGCCAACGAGCGCGCGGGTGTCCTCGTCGGGGCCGGCGCGCCGACGACGACCGAACGCCGTCCGGCGACATCGGACGCGGCCGGGGCCGGTTTCGAGGAGAGCCTGAAGAGCCGCCAGCGCGGCAGCATCGCCCTCATGCTGACCTACCTCGCGTCGGCGCTGCTCGTTGCGTCGGTCCTCATGCGCGGGCTGGCCGTGGGTCGCCCCCCGTGGGGCAACATGTTCGAGTTCGCGACCGCCGCGGCTGCCGCCGTCGGTGCGGCCTACAGCGTGCTCGCCAAGCGCAACAGCTGGCAGTGGCTCGGCGTCTTCATCGTCACTCCGATCCTGCTCGTGCTCGGCCTCGCACTGACGGTGCTCTACACGGAGGCCGGCGAGCTCATGCCGGCCCTGAAGTCCTACTGGCTCGGCATCCACGTGACGGTGGCCTTCCTCGCCGTCTCCTTCTTCACGCTCGCGTTCGCGGTCGGTGTGCTCTACCTCGTGCGCCTGCGCCGCGAGGAGAAGCCCCCGGCCAAGGCCAGCTTCATCGAGTCGCTGCCGAGCTCGACCTCACTCGAGCACACGGCATACAGCCTCAACATGGTGGCCTTCATCCTCTGGACGTTCACGCTCATCGCGGGAGCCATCTGGGCCAAGCAGGCCTGGGGCGCCTACTGGCAGTGGGACCCGAAGGAGGTGTGGACCTTCGTCATCTGGACGGTCTACGCCGCCTACATGCACAGCCGCGCGACGGCCGGCGTCGACCACCGCAGGTCGATGTACATCGCGCTCGCGGGCTACGTCGCCGTCCTCATCAACTTCACGCTGGTCAACCTCGTGTCGACCTTCGTGGGCATGCACAACTACTCAGGCATGTGATCTGACATGGTCCGCTACTCCCTGCTCCGCATCCTGATCTTCTTCGGGTTCCTCTTCCTCTTCTGGCTCATCGGCCTGCGCAACAACCCGGTGCTCCTGCTCGGGGCGTCGGCCATCGCGTCGGCCGCTGCGTCCTACATCCTGCTGCGCGGCATGCGCGACGAGATCACGGCCAAGCTCGTCGACCGGCACGAGGCCAAGCTCGTGGCGAAGCAGGAGGTCGACCCGACGAGCGACGAGTTCGCCGAGGACGCCGAGGACGAGCGCCCGACGCGCGACGCGGACGCCACGGGAGCGGCAGCCGCCGAGGACCCCCGAAAGGCCGACCACTAGCCGACCACTAGGCCGGCAGGCCGCTCCGGATGGCGATGCGAGTCGCCGTCGCGGTGGCGTCGTCGCCGACACCGAAGAGCAGTGAAGAGCGGCGCCGACGCAGGAAGTGGACGCCGACGAAGTGCAGGTCGGGTGCCACCACGCTCTCGCCGTCGACGTGCACCGGGAAGCCCTGCTCGTCGACGAGACCTGGGATGTCGATCCACTCGGTGTAGCGCGAGCGGAATCCGGTGGCCACGACGACGGCGCCGAAACCGCGCAGGTCCAGCGAGGTCGGCGCCGTCGTGTCGAGCCGTCCGGGCGCCGGGATGTCCGGGGCCGGCACCCCGACCCGTCGGCACACCGCCTCGATCGTGTCGCGCACGAACCGGAACCCGGCGTCTCCGGCGGCGATGACCTCCGGCAGGTCATGCGCGAATGTGGCGGTGTGCCCGTCGATCGCAACGAGGTGCCCCACGAGGCGCACGCCGAGTGCGGCCAGCGTCCGGTAGTGCAGGTCGTGGCCGCCGCCGGCGCCCGTGGCCTGGATGTTGGCCCCGTGCCGCGCCGCGGGGGCCGGGAGCTGGTCTGGGGTCTGCTCGTAGAACGTCGAGTCCAGCAGCCAATCGAAGAGGTCGCGGCCGCCGATCCGGCGCAGGAACCAGGGCGCCCGCCCGCACCCCATGACGACGTCGCGTCCCGAGAGCGCGAGCTCCTCGGCGATCTGGCAGGCGCTCTGCCCGCTGCCGACGACCAGCACCGCGCCGTCCCGCAGGGCCGCCGGGTTGCGGTAGCCGGACACGTCGACGTACGGCACGTCGGGCGAGAGACCAGCCACGGCGGCGGGCACGAGCGGCCGCTGGTAGGCGCCCGTCGCGACGACCACGATGCGGCTGCGGATCCCCTCGCCGTCGGTGCGCAGTTCGAACCCGCCGCCGGCATGCCGCCTCAGGCCGCGCACCGGCACGCCTTGGCGAACGCGGCCGAGCCGGCCGGCATACGCCTGGAGGTGTCCGGCCACCTCGGAGCCGGTCATGAAGCCGCCCGGGTCGTCGCCGTCGTAGGCGGCGCCCGGGAGTCGCACCGTGTGGTTGGGGCCGACGAGGGTGAAGCTGTCCCACCTCCCGAGCCACGACGAGCCCGGGACACTCGCCTCGAGGACGACGTGATCGACGCCGCGCATCCCGAGCTCGTGGCTCGTCGCGAGGCCGGCCTGACCGGCCCCGATGACGACGACGTCGATCTCCTCGACCACGCGTCCACGGTGGCACCGGGACGTGGCCCCCGTCAGCCGAATGCCGAGGTATGCCGTCGCGCCGGGTCGCGAGGGATCACCTCGATCCGCTGCCGGCCGACCGCTGTGCAGGTATGCCGTCGCGCCGGGTCGCGAGGGATCACCTCGACCCGCGGGGGCGGAGGGTGTCAGGCCCGCCCGAGGGCGAGGCCGACGGCGAGCAGCAGCGACCACGCCAGCTGGAACTGGCCCGTGCCGGCCAGGGCCGGGATGAGACCCGCGCCCGTGGCGCGCCCGATGACCGCCTGCATCGGCCGGACGACGAGCGGTGCGGCCAGGACCGCGAGCAGCGCCCACGGCGAGGTGAGCGCTGCGAGACCGGTCATGACGAACGCCACCGCGACGAGCGCGACGTAGAAGGCTCGCGTGCCGGACTCTCCCATCCGGACGGCGAGCGTGCGCTTGCCGTGCTCGCGGTCGGTCGGGATGTCGCGCAGGTTGTTGGCGACGAGGATGGCCGAGGCGAGGGCACCCACCCCGATCGCTCCCCACCAGCCGGCTGCCGTCGGCGGCGTCATCGTCGCCATCGTGCCGAGGGTCGCGACGAGGCCGAAGAAGACGAAGACGAAGACCTCGCCGAGCCCGAGGTAGCCGTAGGGCCGTGACCCGCCGGTGTAGTACCACGCCGCGACGATGGCGGCCGCACCGATCGGGATCATGATCCACAGGCCGGAGAGGCCGACGAGCGCGAGGCCCATGAGACCCGCGAAGAAGAAGCACGCGAAGGCCGCGATCTTGACCGAACGCGGCGCCGCGAGCCGCTGCCCTACGAGGCGCACCGGGCCCACCCGCACCTCGTCGGTGCCGCGGATGCCGTCGGAGTAGTCGTTGGCGAAGTTGACCCCGACCTGGAGGGCCAGGGCCACGACGAGGGCGAGCACGGCATACGCCCACACGACGTGGCCGGTCTGGTAGGCGGCACCGGTGCCGACGAGGATGGGGGAGACGGCGGCGGGCAGCGTGCGAGGGCGGGCGCCCTCGATCCACTGGGAGAGAGTGGCCATGGAGTTCTCGGGGCGTCCTTCTACAGCTTGCGGAGGAAGTCGGGGTCGTCGTCGGGTCCTAGTGGCCCTCTGGGTCCTCGCGGCCCGGACGGGCGGCGACCCGGCCCTCGTGGTGCGGGACCGCCGCGGGCACCGGCTCGGCCGGCCACGAGCCAGCCGATCGGGCCGAGGACGGGCACGAGGACCGCGATGAGCCAGACCGGCTTGGGCATCGTCCGCACCACCCGGTGGTCGGTCTGCACGCAGTCGACGAACGCATAGATGGAGGCGAAGACGACGAGGGCGACGAGCATGACGCGCAGCACGACGACCTCCTTCGGCGAGGGTGGGAACACCCTTATCTTGCCACCGCTCAGGCGGGACCCTGAACGGCGCGTCGGATGGCGGCCCGGTCAGGCTTGCCGGGCCCGCGTTGCGGGATGGAGGCGAGCACGAGGACCCGGCGCGGCAGCGCCGCGTCGGGGAGTATGCCGCGCAGGCGCTCACGCACCTGGCGCGTCGTCAGGTGCCCGGTCGGGTCGACGAGCGTCACTGCGGCACAAACGGACTCGCCCCACTCCGGGTCGGGGAGGCCGAGGACCACCACGTCGAGGACGTCGTCGAGGTGCCGTGTCATGGCGTCCTCGACGACGCCGGGGTTGATCTTGAGGCCGCCGGTGTTGATGACGTCGTCGGCCCGGCCGTCGATGACGAGCAGGCCCCCGTCGTCGAAGTGGCCGAGGTCGTCGGTGCGGAACCACCGGACGCCGTCGGGGTCGACGGTGAACGCGTCGCGGGTCAGGCCCGGCTCGCCGAGGTAGCCGTGGGCGACGGTGTCGCCGCCGAGCACGACGTGCCGGTCGTTGTCGACGTGGACGCGGCTGACGGGCAGCGGGATGCCGTCGTAGACGCAGCCACCGGCCGTCTCGCTCATGCCGTAGGTGAGGCTGAGCACGACCCCGAGGGCGCGGGCGCGCTCGACGAGCGCGGGAGGTGTGGCGGCGCCGCCGACGAGCACGCCGTCGAAGCCGCGCAGGGCTGCCACCCCCGCCGGGTCGTCGACGAGCCGCGACAGCTGCGTCGGCACGAGCGCCGTGTAGCGCCGCGCGGCCGCGCTCGTGGGGTGGACCCGGGCTGACGCGGCGGCGAACGCCTCGACGGAGAAGCCGTCACGCAGGTCGAGCACGGCCGGGGCGACCCCGGCGGCGATCGAACGGAGCAGCACCTGCAGCCCGGCGATGTGGTGGGCCGGCATCGCGAGCAGCCAAGCGCCACTGCCGCCGAGGACCTGGTGCGTCGCCCACGCCGACCGCTCGAGCGCGTCCGCCGTCAGCAGCGCCCGCTTGGGACGGCCGGTCGATCCGGACGTGCCGATCGCGACCGCCAGGCCGTCGGGCAGGTCGGCTGGGGCATGGGACGGTACGGCCGGCGGCGACTCGTCGACGGCATACGGCAGCACGGGGGAGCGGCCCGTGAGGGACGCCTCGAGGGCGGGCAGCACGTCGAGGACGGCGGGTCCGGCGGGGATCGCCAGCGGTCGGGGGGACGGCGCGGCCATCAGGCACGTCTCGCTCTCGGTCGGGCGGTGGGCAGGGCGCGGCGGCGCTGCCGGGCCGCCATGGCAACGGTCCACACGAGCACGACCGCGCAGACGGGGAACCCGACGTACGGGTTGAGGGGGAGCACGATGCCGAGGGTGCCACCGACGACCCAGAGCACCTGGAGCATCGTCTCGGACCACGCGAAGACCGACGTGCGGACGTTCTCGGGGACCTCGCGCTGCACGAGCGCGTCGAAGCAGAGCTTGGACAGCTGCGCCGAGTGCCCCTGGACGAAGCCGAGCAGGGCGAGGGTCCACACGCCGTACCAGATGCCTGTCGCGGCGCAGCAGACCGTCGCCGCGAGCACCGACACCATGGCGATGCGCTCCGGCCGCTGGTCGCGCACGACGTTGCCGACGACGCTCCCGAGGCAGTTGCCGACCCCGATGGCCACGGCGATGATCGCGAGGACGACCTCGCCGCGGACGCCGTCGATCGGGTGCTCCTTGGCAAGGAACGCCATGAAGAGGATGAGGAAGCCGGTGAGCACGCGCGTGCCACCCGTCGACCACATGGCGTGCATGACCGGCCACGGGATCGCCTGCTTGCGTCGACGGAACCGGCCCAGCGGTCCCAGAGAGTCGACGGTGAGGGTGTCCCCGTCAGCGGCCGTATGCCGTCGCGCCGAGGAGTCCGACCAGCCGCGCTGGGTGCCGCGCAGCGAGCTGGCGACCGGCGGGGTCCCCGTGCCGCCGTCGGTGCCGTCGGTGCCGTCGGTGCCGTCGCGCGGTGGGGCGCTGAGGGGGATCGGGGTCGTGTCGTCGATGGACATCTCACCGAGGGAGGAGTCGACACGCTCCGGCAGCCGGATGGCCTGGACGGTGCCGACGACGAAGACGACGAACGCCACCCGGAGCGCCCAGGCCGGCCCGGCGAGCATCGCCACGCCGCCGAGCGCACCGCCGATGAGCGCCCCGACGACCCCGGCCATCGACACGCGCGAGTTCGCCTTGACGAGAGTGGTGCCCGGTGGCAGCAGGCGCGGGACCGCGGCTGCCCGGGTGATGTTGTAGGCCCGGGACGCGACGAGGCAGCCGAGCGCGGCGGGAAAGAGCCAGCTGCTGTCGTTGGTGATCGCCTCGCCCAGGACCCAGCAGAGGAAGGCCCGGACCGCGAGCGTCGTGCCGATGGCCCACCGCCGACCGTGCCTGAAGCGGTCGAGCAGCGGGCCGATGAGTGGCGCGACGAGGACGAACGGGACCATCGTCAGGAGCAGGAAGGTCGCGACGTCGCCGCGGGCCTGGGCCGTCTGCGGGTTGAAGAAGAGGGTGCCCGCGAGGGCCAGCGTCATGATCGTGTCGCCCGCGGTGTGACTCGCGTGCAGCTCGGTCATGCGCGCCAGCCCGGTCTCGCCGGCGCCGCCGGAGTGGGTGTACGCGTGGGCCTTGGCGGCGGCGAAGCGGCCCGAGCGCGCTGTCACCCGGGCCGTCCCGGTGGCGGCGCGACCGAGTCCTCGCCCGATGGCGCGTGTCGCGTTGGCCGCGGTGGTGCGAGGTGGTTGACGGAAGTCCGCGGGGCGGCCTCCCTCGGGAACGTCCGGTGAGGCGCCGGGCGCACTGCGGCCAGAGCTGGCGCGGCGGTCGTCGCTCGGTTCCACCCCAACATCCTGCCCTGTCGGGGGCGCCGGCGCGTGACCGACCGTGCCCGGATGGTGCCCTTCACGGGTTCAGCCGCGAAAGATCGAGGTCGGGTCGTCGTCGACCTCGGCCAGCAGCTGCTCCACCGAGCCGATCTGGCGGTTGCCCTCCACGTACTCGTGCCAGCGCTCGTTGCGGTCGCGCCAGTAGAGCGCCCAGTCCTTGGTCCCGACCCGGTAGCGCAGCTGGGCCAACGCGAAGTGCGTCCACTCGCCGGCCCCGTCAAACGGTGCCCGGGTCTCGCACAGCGTGACGTTGCGCCCGCGGACATGGAACTCGACGCGCACCTGGTGGAGGGCGCGATCGGGGACGGCGGCGGCGCACCAGCGGCGCACGCGAGCGAGGTCGAGCTCAGGGACGGGGGCCGACGGCATACCGGATCGGCTCCTCAGAAGTACCAGGGGAACGGCGACCAGTCGGGTTCGCGCTTCTCGAGGAACTGGTCGCGGCCCTCGACGGCCTCGTCGGTCATGTAGGCCAGGCGGGTCGCCTCGCCGGCGAAGACCTGCTGGCCCATGAGGCCGTCGTCGGTGAGGTTGAAGGCGAACTTGAGCATCCGCTGTGCCTGCGGGCTCTTGCCCATGATCTCGGTCGCGACCTGCAGCGCCTCGCGCTCGAGGTCGGCGTGGTCGGCGACGATGTTGACGGCGCCCATCCGCTGCATGTCCTCGGCGGAGTAGGTGCGGCCCAGGAAGAAGATCTCGCGCGCGAACTTCTGGCCGACCATCTTGGCGAGGTAGGCGCTGCCGTAGCCGGCGTCGAAGCTGCCGACGTCGGCGTCGGTCTGTTTGAAGCGGGCGTGCTCCCGGCTGGCGATGGTCAGGTCGCACACGACGTGCAGCGAGTGCCCGCCCCCGGCCGCCCAGCCCGGCACGACGGCGATGACCACCTTCGGCATCGTCCGGATGAGGCGCTGCACCTCGAGGATGTGGAGGCGGCCGCCCTGGGCCTTGACGCGCGCCTCGTCGACGGTGTCCGCGGTCTCGCCCTCGGCGTACTGGTAGCCGGAGCGACCACGGATGCGCTGGTCGCCGCCGGAGCAGAAGGCCCACTTGCCGTCCCTGGGGCTCGGGCCGTTGCCGGTGAGCAGCACGACCCCGACGTCCGGGGTCATGCGGGCGTGGTCGAGCGCGCGGTAGAGCTCGTCGACGGTGTGCGGTCGGAAGGCGTTGAGCACCTCGGGTCGGTCGAAGGCGATGCGCACGACGCCCGACTCCGCGTGCGGGCGCCCCGCCATCGGACGGCGGCGGTGGTAGGTGATGTCGGTGAGGTCGAAGCCCTCGACCGGTGCCCACTCGCTCGGGTCGAAGATCTCGGAAACGGCGCTCTGGCTCGGCTCGCTGCTCACGGGCCGACCCTATCGGCGGGGCTAGGGTCGGACGCATGCCGATCCCTCCCTACGTCGCCCACCTGCGCACCATGGTCGGGCAGGAGCTGCTCTGGATGCCGGGCATCACGGCGGTCGTGCTGCGCGACGGGGAGGGCGGCCCCGAGGTGCTGCTCGTCCGGCGCTCCGACAACGGAGCCTGGACGCCGGTCACGGGCATCGTCGACCCGGGGGAGCACCCGCACGTGACCGCGGTGCGCGAGGTCGAGGAGGAGGCCTGTGTCGTCGCGGAGGTCGAGCGGCTCGTCTGGGTGTCCGCGACGGAGGTGGTGACGCACGTCAACGGCGACCTGGGGCAGTACCTCGACCACACGTTCCGGTGTCGCTGGGTGTCAGGAGAGCCGCGTCCGGGTGACGACGAGTCGACCGACGCCCGCTGGTTCGCGCTCGACGCCCTGCCCGAGATGGCCGAACGACACCGCGACCGCATCACGGTGGCCGTCAACAACCCGGCCGACGTCGTCCTCGGCCACTGATCGCCCCACCCCAATCGAAAGAGCAATCCGTCCGCTCTTCTGGCCCACCACGTGGGCAGGCGGGCGGACGGATTGCTCTTTCGATCGAGGAGAGGAGGCGTGACATCTGTCAGGGGGAGGTGCTGACAACAGGGGCTGGGTCGACGGGCTCCCGCACGCCTACCGTCGAGGGAGAACGGGGCCGACCGGTCCCACGGACGGAGGAGACCGCCGTGTTCTCGCCACGCAACCTCAGCATCGCCGGACTCGTGCTCATCGCCGTCGCCCTCGGGTCGTCGGGTCACGGGCTCTGGTGGCTCGTCGGCTTCCTCTGGTTCCTGCCGCACGCCGGGCGGCGTGGGCACGTCTGCGGCCCGGTAGCCCGTCGGCGAGGTGGCCGACGCCGCGACCTGCAGGCCGAGCCCGTCGCGCAACCCGACCCCACCCGCGATCGTCACGAGGCCTTTCCCGCCCGCTGACCCACGTCGGTGATGATGGGGGCATGACGACGCTGCCGCCCATCGACGCCCTCCTCGCGAGGGCACACGTCGTCTCCCTGCCGATGCGGGTCCGCTTCCGTGGCGTCGACGCCCGCGAGGCCCTGCTCCTCGAGGGGCCCTCGGGTTGGGGCGAGTTCAGCCCCTTCGTGGAGTACGCCGACGCTGAGTCGGCGCGCTGGCTCCTCGCCGGCATCGAGGCCGCGTATGCCGTGTGGCCGGCTCCCGTGCGCGCCACCGTGTCCGTCAACGCGACCGTGCCCGCCGTCCGTCCGGAGCGCGTGCCGGAGGTCCTTGCCCGCTTCGACGGGTGCACGACGGCGAAGGTCAAGGTCGCCGAGCGCGGGCAGACGCTCGAGGACGACGTGGACCGCGTCGCTGCTGTCCGGTCCGCGATGGGGCCGTCCGCGCGGATCCGGGTCGACGCCAACGGCGGTTGGGACATGGAGACGGCCGTAGAGGCGCTGAGGCGGCTCACGGCATACGACCTCGAGTACGCCGAGCAGCCCTGTCCCAGCGTCGAGGAGCTCGTCGAGCTGCGAACTGCACTGGCACGGAACGGGGTCGACGTCCTCATCGCCGCCGACGAGTCGATCCGCAAGGCAGAGGACCCGATCCGGGTGGCGCGGCTCGGCGCCGCCGACATCGTCGTCGTCAAGGTGGCGCCGCTCGGTGGGGTCGCGCGTGCCCTCGAGATCGTCGACGCGTGCGCGCTGCCGGCCGTCGTGTCGTCCGCGCTCGACACCAGCGTCGGCATCGCTGCCGGCGTGGCGCTCGCCGCGGCGCTCCCGTCCCTCGACCACGCGTGCGGCCTGGGCACCGTGGGGCTCTTCGGCCGCGACGTGTCGGCGACGCCGTGGCGCCCGGCGGGCGGCGTCCTGACGACAGGGCGTGCCGTGCCGGACCCACAGGCTCTCGCCGAGCTCGCGGCACCGCCGGAGCGGCAGCAGTGGTGGCGCGACCGGCTCGTCCGCTGCCATGCGGTGCTTGCGAGCGGCAGTGGCCGGTGATCCAGCTGGCCGGGGCATACGGGCCCGGCTCGAGCAGGACGGCTCAGCGGTGCCGGTCCTGGCGGGGCACGACCCGTTGCGTCAGCTCGCGCAGCCAGGTGGCCTCGGCCCGTCGGTCCGCTCGGGAGACCGGGACCTCGAGAACCCTTGTCCCCGAGGGCGACTCGTCAAGTGCGGCCGCGAGCCGACCGAGGTCGTCGATGCGTTCGTATGCCGTGTGGTGGGCCGCGCACAGGGCCCCCAGGTCGGTGCCGTGCGGGGTCGCGAAGACACGTTCGAAGGCACCGGCGTAGCGACGGTCACCCTGCTCGAGGGTGCTGAAGATCGCGCCACCGTCGTCACTGAGGACGACGAAGGTGAGGTCAGGCCGCCGCTGCCCGCGCCCGGTCAGCAGGCCGTTCGAGTCGTGCAGGAACGTCAGGTCGCCGAGGTAGGCGATGCTGCGCGCGGCTCGTGGTCGACCGAGCGCGATGCCGATGGCCGTGGAGACCATGCCGTCGATGCCGGCGAGCCCGCGGTTTCCGACGACGAAGCGGTGCTCGTGGGGGCTCCACGGGGTGGCCATGATGTCGAGGTCGCGCACCGGGTTCGACGAGCCGACGACGAGGGTCGTGTCGGCGGCCACCGCTGCCCCGACCACCGACGCGACGGCGAGGGGTGACAGGCCGTCACCACCCGGCGCCCGGCTCGGATCGCTCGCCGGGGCGGCCAGTCCCGCGTCGATGAGGGTCGACAGCAGGTCGTCGGCGTCCCGCCAGGCGTGGAACCATGCCGCGTCGTCGGGGCCGTCGACGCGAGGCACGACGTCGAGCACACGGGCGACCTTGCCGGGGTCGGTGGCCACGCCGTCACGTCCGCGGACGGCGAGGACCTCGACGCCGGAGTCGCTGATGAGGTTGGCGACCGGGCGCGACAGGGTCGGGTGACCGACGACGACGACGCGCTCGACGACGTCGCGCAGGTCGGTCGTGAGCAGCAGCCGGCCGGTGCGCAGGGCCTGGCGCCCGATGCGGGCCCCTGACGTCGGCTCGGCCACGAGCGGCCAGTTGGCGGCCTCGGCGAGTAGTCGTGCCGCCGGCCCGGCCTCGTCACCGGCCACGACGACGGTGCGCGGTCCGAGGCGGAGCACCTCCCCGTCGGTCGGCACCGACACCGACGGTTCGACGCCCAGCACCCGCGCCTCCGGCCGCTCCAAGTCCGCCGGGGCGGAGTCGTGGTGGGGTTCCGGGGCAGATCCGCGCACCAAGTCCGCCGGGGCGGAGTTGTCGGGGCGCTGCCACCACGTGTCCGGGTCGGCGTCCGACGGCAGCAGGTCACCGTCGAGCTGGACGTTGAGCTGGGTCGGGCCACGGCGCGAACAGGCTTGCCCCACAAGAAACCCCAGCTCGTCGGGAGACGTGCTGGCTGTGAGGTCGTGGCACGGCGCGAAGGTCCCGAAGATGCCGGCCTGGTCGGTGGTCTGGTTGGCGCCCGTGCCGCGCAGCCGGTCGGGACGGTCCGCGCTGACGACCACCACGCGACGCCCCGTGTGGTGCGCCTCCATGACCGCCGGCAGCAGGTTGCCGACGGCGGTGCCCGACGTCGTGACGACGGCGACCGGTCGTCGTGACCCGGTGGCGAGACCGAGCGCGAGGAATCCTGCCGACCGCTCGTCGACGCGAACGTGCAGGCGCAGGTCGCCGTTCCGGTCGGCGGCATGGAGCGCCAGGGCGAAGGGGGCCGAGCGCGAGCCCGGCGCGAGCACGACGTCTCGGACACCGCCGAGCCACAGCTGCTGCAGCACGTGCAGCGCGAGCTCTGGCGCAGTCCGGTCTCCGGTCACCGTCGCCCCTGTCAGTCGCTCGCGAGCGCGTCGCGCATCGGGATGAGCTTGGCGTCGGACTCAGCGACCTCGGACTCGGGGTCGGACCCGGCGACGATGCCGCACCCGGCATACAGCGTGATCTGCGACGGGTCCTCGGCGTCGAACGCACCGCTGCGCAGCGCGATGCCCCACGCGCCGTCGCCGCGTGCGTCCATCCAGCCCACGGGCCCGGCGTAGCGGCCCCGGTCCATCTGCTCGAGCTCACCGATCAGCTCGACGGCGCGGGCCGTCGGGGTCCCGCCGACGGCAGCCGACGGGTGGAGCGACGCGGCGAGGGTCAGCGAGGAGGCATCATCGGCGCTGACGGCGGCGACGTCGGTCGCGAGGTGCATGACGTTGGGCAGGTGCAGGACGAAGGGCGCCTCGGGCACGTTCATCGAGGAGCAGTGCGGGGCGAGGGCCTCTGCGACGGAGCGGACGGCGTACTCGTGCTCCTCGAGGTCCTTCGACGACCGGGCCAGCGAGGCGGCGAGTGCGAGGTCCTTCGCGTCGTCGCCGGTCCGGCGGATCGTGCCGGCGAGCACCCGAGACGTGATGAGGCCCTGGTCGCGGCGCACGAGCAGCTCCGGGGTGGCGCCGACGAGGCCGGCCACCGAGAACACCCAGGTGTTCTCGTAGCGCTCGGCCAGGCGGCGCAGCAGCCAGCGGGGGTCGATGGGGCCCGATGCCGTCGCCATGAGGTCGCGGGCGAGGACGACCTTGTCGACCTCACCCGCCCCGATGCGCTGCACGGCCTCGGCGACCGCATGCGCGTAGGCGGCGGGGGAGACCTGGCCGTCGGCGAAGGCCACGTCTCGCGGCGCCTCGGGCTCGCCTGCGACAGAGGGCTTTTCGAGCAGAGTCAGCTGTGGTTCGAGTGAGACGGTCGTGAGCCACCCGTGTCCGTCACGGCGGCCGACGATCGTCGACGGCACGACGAGACGGGCCGACTCTGCAGAGTCCGAGGCGAAGGGGAACGAGCCGAAGCACACGAGCCCCGTGCCCGGCCGCCCGACCTCGTCGCGCACCACTGCGCGCCCGCTGACCTCACGCCACCACGCCTCCGCCGCGCGGAAGCGGTGGTCGCCCCTCGACTCGAACGTCAGCGCCGAACCCCACCCGACGAGGCCCTCACCGCGGCGCACCCACGACAGCAGCTCGTCGTGAGGCAGGCCGGACGGCAGGAAGGCCAGCAGGGAGTCCGCGGCCTCGAGGGGCACCGTGCGGACGACGACCGTCGGTCCCGCTGAGGGGGACGGCGCTCCAGGGGCGGGCAGCGTGGACATCGGTGGCAACTCTACGACCGAACGCCCGGGAACCTCGCCGCGTCGCCGCGGTGCGACCGATGCCACCCCTGTCGCGGGTGCGAGGATGAGTGCATGACCCGTGCGCAGCTGGACAAGAAGCCGGTCGACGTCGCGTCGATGTTCGACACCGTCGCCGAGAAGTACGACGTGACCAACGACGTCCTCTCGCTCGGTCAGGACCGGCTGTGGCGCCGCGCCGTCGTCAAGGCCGTCGACGCCCAGCCGGGGGAGCGCATCCTCGACATCGCCGCGGGAACCGGAACCTCCAGCGAGCCGTGGGCGAACCAGGAGATCGAGGTCGTGCCCGCGGACTTCTCGCTCGGCATGCTCCGGGTCGGTCGTCGTCGCCGCCCCGACATGGCCTTCACGGCCGCCGACGCGATGAGCCTGCCGTTCGCCGACGGGAGCTTCGACGTCGTGACGATGAGCTTCGGTCTGCGCAACGTCGCCGACCCCGAGACCGCGCTGCGCGAGTTCCTCCGCGTCACCAAGCCGGGCGGCCGCCTCCTGATCTGCGAGTTCAGCCAGCCGGTCAACAAGGTCTTCCGCACCGTCTACTCGAACTACCTCATGCGCGCGCTGCCGCCGGTGGCCCGCCGCACGTCGAGCAACCCCGACTCCTACGTCTACCTCGCCGAGTCGATCCGTGCCTGGCCGCCGCAGGGCGAGCTGGCCCGCATCGTCGAGACCGCCGGCTGGCAGCGGGTCGGCTGGACCAACCTCACCGGCGGCATCGTCGCGCTCCACCACGGGACCAAGCGCTGACGGCATACGACCTCTTGCGTATGCCGCGTGCCCGTCCCGCGGCCACACGTGGCCTCTCGACGTGCGGGGAGCGGCACGACGTGGCCTCTCGACGCTGGGGGGCTGTCGAAGGTAAGGCATGCCTTATCTGACAAGGACGAAAGTGCGGGAATAGACTCCCCGGTAGTTCGTGAAGTTCTTCACAAGCGGTTCGGAAGCGTGCAGGGAGACATGACCAGTTCGAGCGTCGCGCCCAGCCCCCCAGGGGGTGGCGGTGCACCCGTCGAGCGGGCCGACGTCATCGTCGTCGGTGCCGGTCCGGGTGGCAGCGCGACGGCCGCGTACCTCGCTGACCACGGCCTCGACGTCGTCCTCCTCGAGAAGTCGGCGTTCCCGCGCGACAAGATCTGCGGCGACGGCCTGACGCCCCGCGCGACGAAGGAGCTCATCTCCCTCGGCGTAGACACGACCGGCTGGCAGCGCACCAAGGGTCTGCGCATCAAGGGTGGCGGCCACACGCTGCAGCTCGACTGGCCCGAGTCCGACGCCTTCCCCGGCTACGGCATGGTCCGCACCCGCGCCCAGCTCGACGAGGCCTTGGCCCGCCACGCGGTGAGCAGGGGCGCCCAGCTCCACGAGCGCACGAGCGTCTCCGCTCCGATCCGCGACGCCTCGGGTCGCGTCGCCGGGGTCACCGCCAAGCGCGTCGACGAGTCGGGCCGCGCCACGGGTGAGACGGTCACCTACCGCGCCCCGGTCGTCGTCGCGAGCGACGGCGTCTCGAGCCGTCTCGCGACGGCCGTCGGTCGCCCCAAGCGTGAGGACCGCGTCATGGGCGTGGCCGTCCGGGCGTACTACACCACCCCGAAGCGCGACGACTACCTCGAGAGCCACCTCGAGCTGTGGAGCCGTGACGACGCCGGCAACCGCATCCTCATGCCCGGCTACGGCTGGCTCTTCCCCCTCGAGGACGGCCGCACCAACGTCGGCCTCGGCACGCTCGACACCACGTCGGCCTTCCAGAAGACCGACTACAAGGACGTCATGCGTCGGTGGGTCGAGGACATCTTTCCGGAGTGGCAGCTCGAGCACGACGAGTCGGCCGGCCCCATCCGCGGCGCCGCGCTGCCGATGGGCTTCAACCGCACGCCCCTCTACGCCGACGGCCTGCTCCTCGTCGGCGATTCCGGCGGCATGGTCAACCCCTTCAACGGCGAGGGCATCGACTACGCCCTCGAGGCCGCGCGCCTCGGCGCCGAGCTCGTCGCCCAGGCGATGGCACGCCCGAGCGACGCTGCGCGCGAGCGGGTGCTCGCGGCATACCCCAAGGTCATGAAGGACGAGCTCGGCGGCTACTTCACCCTCGGTCGGTGGTTCGCCCACGCCATCGGCAACCCCGAGGTCATGCGGCTCGCGACGAAGTACGGCCTGCCGCGCACCCGGCTCATGCCGTTGCTGCTCAAGATCATGGCCAACCTCGCCGACCCGATGAGCAAGGGCGCCAGCGACCGCCTCATCACCGCCCTCTCGCGGCTGGCGCCCAGCGCATGAGCCACGCCTCCGTGGGCGCGACGGTGGCGCCGAGCAGCATCAAGTCGGACGCCCCTAGGATGGGTGCGCCGCGCACCTGCGCCCCTCCAGCCCCCGCAGCCCCTGCCATGCACGCATCGCACGACTCGCACGACCGAAAGGCACGTGACCTCGGATGAACTCCTACGTCCCGATCCTGTTCATGCTGGGGCTCGGCTTCGCGTTCGCCGCGCTGTCGGTCTTCACCTCGCTCGTCGTCGGGCCCAAGCGCTACAACCGCGCCAAGCTCGAGGCCTACGAGTGCGGCATCCAGCCGTCGCCCCAGGCGGCCGGCGGTGGGCGCGTCCCGATCAAGTACTACCTGACGGCGATGCTCTTCATCATCTTCGACATCGAGTCGGTCTTCCTCTATCCGTTCGCGGTGGCCTTCAACAAGCTGGGCCTCTTCGCGCTGGTCGAGATGGTCCTGTTCATCATCACGGTGTTCATCGCGTACGCCTACGTCTGGCGCCGCGGCGGGCTCGAGTGGGACTGACCCCGGATGACGCCGCACCAGCGGCGCACGTCCACGGGTTTCATCAGGAAGGTTAAGGAGTAAGCAATGGGTCTCGAAGAGAAGCTCCCAGCCGGGTTCCTGCTCTCGACGGTCGAGGGCCTCGCCGGCTACATGCGCAAGGCCTCGATCTGGCCGGCCACCTTCGGCCTCGCCTGCTGCGCCATCGAGATGATGGCCGTGGGCACGCCCGACTACGACATCGCCCGGTTCGGCATGGAGCGCTTCTCGGCGACCCCGCGCCAGGCCGACCTCATGATCGTCGCGGGACGCGTGAGCCAGAAGATGGCCCCCGTCGTGCGCCAGGTCTACGACCAGATGCCCAACCCCAAGTGGGTCATCTCGATGGGCGTCTGCGCCAGCTCGGGCGGCATGTTCAACAACTACGCGATCGTCCAGGGCGTCGACCACATCATCCCGGTCGACATCTACCTGCCCGGCTGTCCGCCCCGCCCGCAGATGCTGCTCAACGCGATCATCGAGCTGCACCACCAGATCGAGACCTCGCCGCTCGGCGTCAACCGCGAGAACGCCGCCAAGGCCGCCGAGGCTGCCGCGCTGTCCGCGACGCCGACGCATCAGATGAAGGGCCTGCTCGCATGAGCGACGGCGAGAAGAAGGACGACAAGGGCGCCGTGAACGCCGACACCACCAAGGACCAGTCCTCGGGTCTCACGCCCCACGAGATCGAGCTCGCGCAGCAGCGCACCCCCGCCGAGCCCGAGGTCGTCGGCGTCCGCCACGGCATGTTCGGTGCCACGCAAGGTGCCGACACCAGCGGCTACTCCGGCCTCGTCCGGCCGATCCTCGTCGCCGGCGCGTCCGAGCGCCCCTACGGCGGCTACTTCGACGAGATCGCCGACAACCTCGAGCGCGGCCTCGTGGGCGGCACCGCCTCCTACGCCGAGGCCGTCGACCGCGTCGTCGTCGACCGGGGCGAGATGACGATCCACGTCCGCCGCGAGCACCTGCTTGCCGTGGCCCGCGTGCTGCGTGACGACGCCTCGCTGCGCTTCGAGATCGTCACCGGCGTCTCGGGCGTGCACTACCCGAACCGCACCGGTGAGGAGCTGCACGCCGTCTACCACTTCCTGTCGATCACCCACGGCGGGCGGCGGGTCCGCGTCGAGGTCAGCTGCCCCGACGACGACCGCCACATCCCGTCGATCGTCTCCGTCTACCCGGCCAACGACTGGCACGAGCGCGAGACGTGGGACATGTTCGGCATCGAGTTCGATGGCCACCCGGCCCTCACCCGAATCCTCATGCCCGACGACTGGCCGGGCCACCCGCAGCGGAAGGACTACCCCCTCGGCGGCATCCCCGTCGAGTACAAGGGCGCCACCATCCCGCCGCCGGACCAGCGGAGGTCGTACAACTGATGAGCACGCACACCGAGTTCAGCCAGACCGAGGTGCCGGACGCCGGCGCCAACGACGTCTACGCCACGTCCGTGGCCGACGAGCAGGCCAGCGAGGGCGCCCACGTCTTCAACGCCTCCGGCGGCGACTGGAACGACCTCGTCGACGAGGCCACCTCGCTCGGCGAGGAGCGCATCGTCGTCAACATGGGCCCGCAGCACCCGTCGACGCACGGCGTGCTCCGCCTCATCCTCGAGATCGACGGCGAGACGGTGACCGAGGCCCGCGCCGGCATCGGCTACCTCCACACCGGCATCGAGAAGAACATGGAGTACCGCACCTGGGTGCAGGGCGTCACGTTCTGCACGCGCATGGACTACCTCACGCCCATGTTCCAGGAGGCGGCCTACTGCCTCGCCATCGAGAAGCTGCTCGGCATCACCGACGACATCCCCGAGCGCGCCAACGTCATCCGCGTGCTCATGATGGAGATGACGCGCATCAGCAGCCACCTCATCTGCCTCGGCACCGGTGGCATGGAGATGGGCGCGACGACGGTCATGACCGTCGCCTTCCGTGAGCGCGAGCGGCTGCTCCGCGTCATCGAGATGGTGACCGGCCTGCGCATGAACAACGCCTACATCCGCCCCGGCGGCGTGGCCCAGGACCTGCCGCCCGGTTGCATCGACGCGCTGCGCGAGATGGTTCCCGAGGTCCGCCGCGGTCTCGGCGAGCTCGAGGCCCTGCTCAACGAGAACCCCGTCCTCAAGGGCCGCACCGTCAACGTGGGCGTGCTCAACCTGGCCGGCTGCATGGCCCTCGGCATCACCGGCCCCGTGCTCCGCTCGACGGGCCTGCCGCACGACCTGCGCAAGCTCGACCCCTACTGCGGCTACGAGACCTACGACTTCGAGGTCAAGACGCGCACGAGCCAGGACGCCTACGGCCGCCTCCGCATCCGCATCGACGAGATGTACGAGTCGCTGAAGATCATCGAGCAGGCGACCGACCGTCTCCAGGCGGACGAGGGCCCGATCATGGTGGCCGACAAGAAGATCGCGTGGCCGGCGCAGCTCGCGCTCGGCAGCGACGGTCTTGGCAACAGCCTCGACCACATCCGCGAGATCATGGGCACCTCGATGGAGTCGCTGATCCACCACTTCAAGCTCGTCACCGAGGGCTTCCGGGTGCCGCCCGGCCAGGCCTACGTCGCCATCGAGTCGCCGAAGGGCGAGCTGGGCTGTCACGTCGTCTCCGACGGCGGCACGCGCCCCTACCGCGCGCACTTCCGCGACCCGAGCTTCAACAACCTGCAGGCCGTGGCCGCGATGTGCGAAGGCAGCCAGATCGCCGACGTCATCGTCGCCGTGGCCTCGATCGACCCCGTCATGGGAGGTGTGGACCGTTGAGCGGCCACGACGCTTCAGGCCACCTGCACGTCAGCCCCGAGTCCAAGGCGCCGTATGCCGCCGACGTCCTCGAGAAGCTGCACGCCGACGCCGCCGAGGTCATCGCGCGCTACCCGCAGAAGCGCTCCGCGCTCCTGCCGCTGCTGCACCTCGTGCAGTCGGTCGACGGCTACGTCACGGGCCGCGGTGTGAGCTTCTGCGCGGAGGTGCTCGACCTCACCGAGGCCGAGGTGAGCGGGGTCGCCACCTTCTACACGCAGTACAAGCGCCACCCCAACGGTGACTACACCGTCGGCGTCTGCACCAACACCCTCTGCGCTGTCATGGGCGGCGACCTGATCTTCGACCGGGTCTCCGAGCACCTCGGCATCGGACACGACGAGACGACCGAGGACGGCAAGATCACCCTCGAGCGCGTCGAGTGCAACGCGGCGTGCGACTACGCGCCGGTCGTCATGGCCAACTGGGAGTTCTTCGACAACCAGACGCCCGAGAGCACGATCGGCCTCGTCGAGGACCTCCGCGCCGGCAAGGACGTCGCCCCGACGCGCGGAGCCGCCAAGGTCTGCACGTTCAAGGAGGTCTCGCGGGTCCTCGCGGGCTTCGAGGACGGTCGCGCCGATGAGGGCGTGGGCGCCGGCCCGGCGTCGCTGCTCGGCCTGAAGATCGCCAACGAGCACGGCTGGGTCGCGCCGGGTTCGGACCGCGGCAACGGCTCGCGCCCATCCACGGCCGACGGCAAGGAGGGATCGAAGTGACCGACACCCTGACCCCGATCCTCACGAAGTTCTGGGACGACCCGCAGTCCTGGACCCTCGCGACGTACGAGCGCCACGACGGCTACAAGGCCCTCACGAAGGCGCTCGACATGGAGCCGCAGGCGATCATCGACGCCGTCAAGGACTCGAGCATCCGTGGCCGCGGCGGCGCCGGCTTCCCGACCGGCATGAAGTGGTCGTTCATGAGCCCGCCCGACGGCGGTCCGCGCTACCTCGTCGTCAATGCCGACGAGTCCGAGCCGGGCACGTGCAAGGACGTGCCGCTCATGATGGCCAACCCGCACGCCCTCATCGAGGGCGTCATCATCGCGTCGTACGCCATCGGCTGCGAGCACGCCTTCATCTACCTCCGTGGTGAGGTCGTCCACGTCTACCGTCGCCTGCTCCGTGCCGTCGAGGAGGCCCGCGCGGCCGGCCACCTCGGCACGAATGTCGGTGGCAAGGGCGTCACGGTCGACATCACGGTGCACGCCGGCGCCGGTGCCTACATCTGTGGTGAGGAGACGGCGCTGCTCGACTCGCTCGAGGGCCGCCGCGGCCAACCGCGCCTCAAGCCGCCGTTCCCCGGCGCGGCGGGCCTCTACGCCCGCCCGACGTCGGTCAACAACGTCGAGTCCATCGCCTCGGTGCCCGGGATCATCCTCGAGGGCTCCGACTGGTTCAAGGGCATGGGCACCGAGAAGTCCACGGGCTTCGGCATCTTCAGCCTCTCGGGCCACGTCACGAACCCCGGCCAGTTCGAGGCCCCGCTCGGCATCACGATGCGCGAGCTCATCGAGCTTGCCGGTGGCATGCGCGGTGGGCGCAAGCTGAAGTTCTGGACGCCCGGTGGCAGCTCGACGCCGATCTTCACCGACGAGCACCTCGACGTGCCGCTCGACTTCGACTCGGTCGCCGCGGCCGGCTCGATGCTCGGCACCCGCGCGCTGCAGGTCTTCGACGAGACCGTCTCGGTCGTGCGCGCCGTCGCCCGGTGGACCGACTTCTACGCCCACGAGTCCTGCGGCAAGTGCACGCCGTGCCGTGAGGGCACGTGGTGGCTGCGCCAGATCATGAACCGCATCGAGGCGGGCGAGGGCACGCAGGACGACATCGACAAGCTCGTCGACATCTGCGACAACATCCTCGGCCGCAGCTTCTGCGCGCTCGGTGACGCGGCGACGAGCCCGATCACGTCGGCCGTCCAGTACTTCCGCCAGGAGTTCGAGGCCGGCATGCACACGCCGGCGCACGAGCTGTTCCCGCCGGAGCGGTCGGTGCTCTTCCCGGTCCCGGCCCCCACGTCGACCAAGGAGTCCAGCGGGATGGTGTCCGCATGACCGTCACGACCTCCCCGTCCGCAGGCGGCAACGCCGTCGACAAGGGCGGCAACGCGCAGGTGCCCCCGAACCCCGACCACGTCGGCCTCACGATCGACGGCGTGCCCGTCAGAGTGCCCAAGGGCACGCTCGTCATCCGGGCCGCCGAGACCGTGGGCATCGAGATCCCGCGCTTCTGCGACCACCCGCTGCTCGACCCGGTCGGGGCGTGCCGCCAGTGCCTCGTCGACGTCGCGATGCCCGACCGTGACGGCAACGTCCGCCCGATGCCCAAGCCGCAGGCCTCGTGCACGATGACGGTGTCCGAGGGCATGGTCGTCAACACGCAGCACACGTCCAAGGTCGCCGACAAGGCGCAGCAGGGCGTCATGGAGCTGCTCCTCATCAACCACCCGCTCGACTGCCCGGTCTGCGACAAGGGCGGCGAGTGCCCCCTGCAGAACCAGGCGATGAGCTCCGGGCGCCCGGTGTCGCGCTTCGAGGACGTCAAGCGCACCTACCCCAAGCCGGTCAACATCTCCTCGCAGGTGCTGCTCGACCGTGAGCGCTGCGTGCTCTGCGCCCGCTGCACCCGCTTCTCCGACCAGGTGGCCGGCGACCCCTTCATCGCGCTCGTCGAGCGTGGCGCGCTCCAGCAGATCGGCATCTACGAGGACAAGCCGTTCGAGAGCTACTTCTCGGGCAACACCGTCCAGATCTGCCCGGTCGGCGCGCTGACCGGCGCCGCCTACCGCTTCCGCAGCCGTCCGTTCGACCTCGTGTCGACGCCGTCGGTCTGCGAGCACTGCGCGAGCGGCTGCGCCATCCGCACCGACCACCGTCGCGGCGTCGTGCTGCGCCGGATGGCGGCCGAGGACCAGGCCGTCAACGAGGAGTGGAACTGCGACAAGGGCCGGTGGGCGTTCACCTACGCCACGCTGCCCGACCGCATCCAGCTGCCGATGGTGCGTGACGACAGCGGCGAGCTCAAGGTCGTCGGCTGGCCCGAGGCCCTTGCGGCCGCGGCTGCCGGACTGTCGCGCGCCCGGACCGCCGGCGTGCTCGTCGGCGGCCGCGTCTCGGCCGAGGACGCCTACGCCTACGGCAAGTTCGCCCGCGTGGTGCTCGGCACGAACGACGTCGACTTCCGCGCCCGGCCGCACTCGGCCGAGGAGGTCGCCTTCCTCGCCGAGCACGTCGCCGCGACCGGCCCCGACAGCGGCGCGGTGACGTACGCCGACCTCGAGGCCGCCAAGGCCGTCCTCCTCGTCGGCTTCGAGCCCGAGGACGAGAGCCCGATCGTCTTCCTGCGCCTGCGCAAGGCCTTCCGCAAGCGCAAGACGCAGGTGTATGCCGTCGCGTCCCACGCGACGCGCGGCCTGGACAAGGTGGGTGGCACCCTGCTGCCGACCGTGCCCGGCCACGAGGCCACGGCCCTGGCCGACCTCGCGGCTCCCGCGCGAGAGGCACTGGCCGCGGGTGGCGTCATCCTCGTCGGTGAGCGCCTCGCCACGGCCCCCGGCGCGCTGCGCGCCGCGGCCGACCTCGCCGCCGCCACCGGTGCCCGGCTCGCCTGGGTGCCGCGTCGGGCGGGGGAGCGCGGTGCCCTCGAATCGGGCGCGCTCGGTGCGCTCCTGCCCGGAGGCCGCCCCGTCGCGGACGCCTCGGCTCGCGCCGAGGTCGCCCGGGTCTGGGAGGTCGACCACGTCCCGGCCGCTCCGGCCCGTGACACGGCCGGCATCATCGCCGCGGCTGCTGCGGGAGACATCGAGGCCCTGCTCGTCGGCGGCGTCGACCCGTCCGACCTCGGTGACGCGGCCGCCGCTGCGGCGCTCGAGAAGGCGTTCGTCGTCTCCCTGGAGCTGCGCGAGTCGCCCGTCACGGCTGTCGCCGACGTCGTGCTGCCCGTCGCGCCGCAGGCCGAGAAGACCGGCACCTACGTCAACTGGGAAGGCCGCGTCCGCGCCTTCCAGGAGGCGCTGGAGAGCAACGCCGTCAGCGACCACCGCGCCCTCGACATGCTCGCCGGCGAGATGGGCGTCTTCCTCGAGACCCGCACGCAGCGCGAGATCCACGCCCAGTTCGAGGCCCTCGGGCCGTGGGCTGGGGACCGCGCCACGAGCGCTCCGGAGGGCCAGCGCGCCGCCGCGGCGCCGGTGGGCACCGGCGACTTCGTCCTGTCCACCTGGGCCACGCTGCTCGATGCCGGCCGCATGCAGGACGGCGAGCCGTTCCTGGCCGGCACCGCACCGCTCGCGGTCGCGCGTCTGTCCGCGGCCTCGGCCACCGGGCTCGGCGTCGTCGACGGCGACGCCGTCACCGTGACCGGCCCCGTGGGCAGCGTCACGCTGCCGGCGGTCGTCACCGAGGACATGGTCGACGGTGTCGTCTGGCTCCCGACCAACGCGAAGGACTGCTCGATCCGCACGGGCCTCGGCACCGATGCCGGTGGCCGCGTCCACGTCACGAAGGGTGGTGCGGCATGAGCCTCGGCCTGACCGCATACGGGGTGGCGGCCGCGCTGCCCATGACCGAGAACCCCACGGCCGACTTCAGCGACACCCCGTGGTGGCTGGCCCTGATCAAGGCCGTCGGCATCTTCGTCTATCTGCTCATCTCGACGCTGCTCGTCATCTGGTTCGAGCGCCGCGTCATCGGCCGCATGCAGCAGCGCCCGGGCCCGAACCGCAACGGTCCCTTCGGTCTGCTCCAGACCCTCGCCGACGGCATGAAGTCGATGCTCAAGGAAGACATCACGCCGGCCCGCGCCGAGAAGCTCATCTACACCCTCGCGCCGCTCATCGCCGCGACGATGGCGTTCGTCTCCTTCGCGATCATCCCGGTCGGCGGCACGGTGTCGATGTTCGGCCACCGGACGCCCCTGCAGGTGACCGACGTCCCCGTCGCCGTCCTGCTCGTGCTCGCCGTCGCCTCGGTCGGCGTCTACGGCATCATCCTCGCCGGCTGGAGCTCGGGCTCGACCTACCCGCTGCTCGGTGGCCTGCGCTCGACCGCCCAGGTCATCAGCTACGAGATCGCCATGGGCCTCTCGCTCGTCGCGATCTTCCTCTACAGCGGCTCGATGTCGACCTCGGCCATCGTCTCGGCGCAGAGCTCGCTCTGGTACATCCTCCCGGCGTTCTTCAGCTTCGCCGTCTACGTCATCACCATGGTCGGCGAGACCAACCGTCTGCCCTTCGACCTCGCCGAGGGCGAGGGCGAGCTGACCGGTGGCTTCCACACCGAGTACTCCTCGATGCGCTTCGCGATGTTCTTCCTCGGCGAGTACGTCAACATGTTCACCGTCTCGGCCCTCGCCACCACCTTGTTCCTCGGTGGCTGGCAGGCCCCGCCGTTCATCTCGGCGATCAACGACAACATGTTCGGCGGCGGCTGGTGGGGCCTGCTGTGGTTCACCGCCAAGCTGTGGCTGTTCATGTTCATCTTCGTCTGGCTCCGTGGCTCCCTGCCGCGCGTGCGCTACGACCAGTTCATGCGCTTCGGCTGGAAGTTCCTCATCCCGATCACCCTGGCCTGGGTCGTCGCCGTCGCGTTCATCCGCGGCGCGCAGCTCGGCTTCCTCGGTGACAGCAAGCTGACCTTCGCGAACCGCGAGCTGTCGGTGGCCACCGTCGTCATCGTGGGCATCGTCGCCGTCATCGCCCTCGCCGCGGCGTGGATCTGGGACGACAAGCGCGCCGCCCGGGCCGCTGCCGAGGACGAGACGCCGCCGGAGGAGATCGACCCCTTCGAGGACGGCTACCCCGTGCCGCCACTGCCGGGCCAGCGCCTCGCCGAACCGACCCCGCGCCTGTCCTCGTCGCGGCAGCCCGTGCTGACGACGAGCAGCGCCGCCAGCACCTCGACCGCCGTCAAGGAGGAGGACCATGGCTGACGACACCGTCGGCAAGCACGTGTCGCCCCGGAGCCCCGCCCAGGGCTCGGAGGTCGGCGCGCCGCGTGACCAGCGATCCGGCAGCGACAAGCGCGAGAAGGGCTTCCTCTCGGAGCTGTTCGCGCCGGTGGCCGGGTTCGGGGTGTCGTTCTCGACGATGTTCCGCAAGGTCGCCACCGAGGAGTACCCCGAGAAGCCGCGCCCCACGGCGCCGCGCTTCCACGGGCGCCACCAGCTCAACCGCTACCCGGACGGGCTCGAGAAGTGCATCGGCTGCGAGCTGTGCGCCTGGGCCTGCCCGGCCGACGCGATCCTCGTCGAGGGCGCCGACAACGACGACACCCCGCTCGACCAGGGTGGCAAGGGCCGGTTCAGCCCCGGCGAGCGCTACGGCCGCGTCTACCAGATCAACTACCTGCGCTGCATCTTCTGCGGCCTGTGCATCGAGGCGTGCCCGACCCGCGCCCTGACGATGACGAACTTCTACGAGCTCGCCGACAACGACCGCGGCAAGCTGATCTTCACCAAGGACCAGCTGCTCGCCCCGCTCCAGAGCGGCATGCTGACGGCACCGTTCCCGATGTCCGACGGGCTCGAGGAGCGCGACTACTACCAGGGCAAGGTCAGCGGACCGACGGACGCGCAGCGCGCCTACGTCGAGGCCCGCGAGGGCCACGGGGCCGCCGCCGACGATGACGACGCGTATGCCGGCGCGCCGGGCAACGTCGCGGCCGCCGTGCCCGGGGAGCACGACGTCGTGCACTCGACCCACCCGACCGCAGCACACACCCGGGAAGGGGCCAACCCGTGACCTCCACCGCCGAAGCCGTCGGCTTCTGGCTGCTCGCCCCGGTCGCGGTCATCGCCGCGATGGGCCTGCTCTTCGCCAAGAAGGCCGTCCACGCCGCCCTCGGCGTGGCGCTCGTCATGTGCATCCTCGGGATCTTCTACATCATGGAGAAGGCCGACTTCCTCGGGATCGTGCAGGTGTTCGTCTACACCGGCGCCGTGATGATGCTCTTCCTCTTCGTCCTCATGCTCGTGGGCGTCGACTCGTCCGACTCGATCGTCGAGACGATCAAGGGCCAGCGCTGGGCCTCCCTGGTCCTCGTCGTCGGCCTCGCCGGTGTGCTCGTCTTCTCGCTCGGCCAGGTCGTCTTCGACCAGCAGAGCGTGCAGGCCGGCATGGACAAGCTCGTCGCGAGCAACGCCGACACCGGCAACGTGACCGGGCTCGCCGAGCTGATCTTCGGTCAGTACGTCTGGATCTTCGAGGTCACCTCCGCGCTGCTCATCACGGCCGCCCTCGGCGCCATGGTGCTCGCCCACCGCGAGCGCCTGACGCCGCGCATCACCCAGGCCGAGTGGGCCGCCAAGCGCGTCCGCGACAACAAGAACGTCGCGGGCCTGCCCGCGCCCGGTGTCTACGCCCGCCACAACGCGGTCGACACCCCGGCGCTGCTGCCCGACGGCACGCCCAGCGACCTGTCCGTCTCGCGCGTCCTCGTGGCCCGTGACCAGGTCGCGACCGCCGACGGCTTCAAGGACGTCGAGCGGCACATGGAGCGCGAGATCGAGGAAGGTCGGTCCAAGTGAGCCCGATGCACTACGTCTACCTCTCGGTGCTGCTCTTCGCGATCGGCACGGCCACCGTGCTGATCCGACGCAACGCGATCATCGTCTTCATGGGTGTCGAGCTCATGCTCAACGCGACGAACCTCGCCCTCGTCACCTTCTCCCGGATGCACGGCGCCCTCGACGGGCAGGTCATGGCCCTGTTCGTCATGGTCGTCGCAGCCGCGGAGGTCGTCGTCGGGCTCGCCATCATCATGGCGATCTTCCGCGCCCGCCGTTCGGCCTCGGTCGACGACGCCAACCTGCTGAAGCTGTAAGGAGCGCCGCCCACCATGGGAACTCTCGTCCAGACGCTCGCGAGCTCGTCGAGCACGCTGAGCACGTATGCCGTGGGCCTCGCCACGCACGAAGGTGAGGCGCACGCCGCCAGCGGGGTGACGGCATACGCGTGGCTGCTCGTCGCGCTGCCGCTGCTCGGCGCCGCCATCCTGCTCCTCGGTGGCCGCCGCACCGACTCGTTCGGTCCTGTGCTGGCGACCTGCCTGTCGTGGGGCGCGTTCGTCGTCGGCGCGGTCGTCTTCCTCGCGATGCTCGGCCGCGGCGCCGAGGACCGCGCGGTCAGCATCAACCTCTACGACTGGATCGCGGACGGTTCGTTCAAGCTGAGCGCCGGGCTACTCGTCGACCAGCTGTCGATGGTCTTCGTCCTGCTCATCACCTTCGTCGGCTCGCTCATCCACGTGTACTCGATCGGGTACATGGAGCACGACCCCGACAAGCGGCGCTTCTTCGCCTACCTCAACCTCTTCGTCGCGGCGATGCTCCTGCTCGTCCTCGCCAACTCCTACCTGCTGCTCTACGTCGGCTGGGAGGGCGTGGGCCTCGCGAGCTACCTGCTCATCGGCTTCTGGAACTACAACCCGGCCTACGCGACGGCGGCCAACAAGGCGTTCGTGGCCAACCGCGTCGGTGACTTCGGCCTGTCCATCGCCATCATCGTGATGTTCTTCCACTTCGGCGCCGTCGACTTCGCGACGGTGCTCGGCGCGGCCGGCAGCAACGCCAACCAGGGCTTCATGACCGCCATCGGCCTGATGCTGCTGCTCGGTGCCTGTGGCAAGTCGGCCCAGTTCCCGCTGCAGAGCTGGCTCGGCGACGCCATGGCCGGCCCGACGCCGGTGTCGGCGCTCATCCACGCGGCAACGATGGTCACGGCCGGTGTCTACCTCGTCGTGCGCTCGTCGCCGATCTTCCAGGCGGCACCCACGGCCCAGCTCGTCGTCGTCATCGTCGGGGCGATCACCCTGCTCTTCGGTGCCGTCGTCGGTTGCGCCAAGGACGACATCAAGAAGGCCCTCGCGGCCTCGACGATGAGCCAGATCGGCTACATGATGCTCGCTGCGGGCCTCGGCCCGGTCGGCTACGCCTTCGCGATCTTCCACCTGCTCATGCACGGCTTCTTCAAGGCCGGCATGTTCCTCGGCGCCGGGTCGGTCATGCACGGCATGAACGACCAGGTCGACATGCGCCGTTTCGGCGGTCTCTCCGGTGCCATGAAGATCACCTGGGCCACCTTCGGCATCGGCTGGCTCGCCATCCTCGGGGTGCCGCCGTTCTCCGGCTTCTGGTCCAAGGACAAGATCATCGAGGCCGCCTTCATCGGTGAGGGCTGGCGCCCGTGGGTCTTCGGTATGGCCGCCCTCATCGGTGCCGGCATCACGGCCTTCTACATGTCCCGCCTGTTCTTCATGACCTTCCACGGCAAGAAGCGCTGGACCGACGACGTGCACCCGCACGAGTCGGGCAGCCTGATGACGATCCCGATGATCGTGCTCGCCGTCGGGTCGGCCTTCCTCGGCCTCATCCTGGGCCCCACGGGTTTCTTCAACACGTGGCTCGAGCCGGTCACCGGCGCCGAGCCCGCTGGTGCCGAGCCCGTGATCCCGGTCCCGGTGCTCATGGCCCTGACGCTGATCCTCGTGGCTGCCGGCGGTGCGCTGGCCTGGATGCGCTACTGGCGTGACGAGGTCCCGGCCACGGCCCCCACGGGCTCGCTGCTCACGCAGGCCGCGCGCAAGGACCTCTACCAGGACCAGGTCAACGAGGCTCTCCTCATGCGACCCGGTATCCACCTCACGCGCTCGCTCGTCTTCGCGGACAGCAAGGGCGTGGACGGCGCGGCCGGTGGCCTCGCCGCCCTCGTCGGCGGGACGAGCTCCCGCCTGCGCAAGCTGCAGAACGGCTTCGCGCGCTCCTATGCCCTGACGATGCTCGCTGGTGTCGTCGCCATCCTCGGTGCTCTTTGGGTGATGTCCTGATGACCGCAATGTCCACCGTCCCCTGGCTGACGATCCTCGGCCTCATCCCGCTCGTCGGCGCGCTGGTCGTCGCCTTCGCGCCGGGGACCGCCGAGAGCGCCAAGCGGATGGCGATCGGCTTCTCCGTCGTGACGCTCGTCGTCGGCATCATCGCCGCGACACAGTTCGACCGTGGATCGAGTGCCCAGTTCCAGCTCGGTGAGCAGCACTCGTGGATCCCGCAGTTCGGTGTCAGCTACGCCCTCGGCGTCGACGGCATCGCCCTCGTGCTCATCCTCATGGCCCTCGTGCTGACGCCGATCTGCCTGCTCGCCGCCTGGCACGACGTGCCCGAGGAGCCCGGCCGTAACGGCGCTCAGCGCGTCAAGACCTACTTCGCGCTGATCCTCGTGCTCGAGACGTTCATGGTCGGGGTGTTCGCCGCCACCGACGTGTTCCTCTTCTACGTCTTCTTCGAGGCGATGCTCATCCCGGTCTACTTCCTCATCGGCCGCTTCGGCGGTCCGCGCCGGCAGTACGCCGCGATGAAGTTCCTGCTCTTCTCGCTGGCCGGTGGGCTCATCATGCTCGTCGCCGTCATCGCCCTCTACCTGCAGGGTCCCGGCGGCACCGACGGCTTCCTCATCGAACGCCTCACCGGCCTCTCGATGGACCCGACCACCGAGCGGCTGCTCTTCGTCGGCTTCTTCTTCGCCTTCGCGGTCAAGGCGCCGATGGTCCCGTTCCACACCTGGCTGCCCGACGCCGCCACCGAGTCCTCGCCGGCGACGGCGACGCTCCTCGTCGGCGTGCTCGACAAGGTCGGGACGTTCGGGATGATCCGCTTCTGCCTGCAGCTCTTCCCGCAGGCGAGCGAGTGGGCGACGCCCGTCGTCGTGGCCCTCGCGGTGCTCTCCGTCATCTACGGCGCGCTCCTCGCCATCGGCCAGACCGACATGATGCGCCTGGTGTCCTACACGTCGGTGAGCCACTTCGGCTTCATCGTGCTGGGGATCTTCGCGTTCACGACGGTGGGCCAGGGCGGCTCGACGCTCTACATGGTCAACCACGGCTTCTCGACGGCAGCGCTGTTCCTGTTCGCGGCCATGCTCGTCCGGCGCCGGGGGAGCAAGCGCATCCCCGACTTCGGTGGGTGGCAGCGCATCACGCCGGCACTCGCCGGCATCTTCCTCGTCGCGGGTCTGTCCGGCCTCGCCCTCCCGGGCCTGTCGAGCTTCGTCTCGGAGTTCCTCGTGCTCGTCGGCAGCTTCTCGACGCAGCCGGTGGCGGCGGTCATCGCGACCTCCGGCATCATCCTCGCCGCGCTCTACATCCTGCTCATGTACAAGAAGGTCATGACCGGCCCGAAGCCCGAGGGCCTCGTGGGCGAGCGCGAGCACGACCGGCTCGACGAGCGCGGCCGTCGCGGCCTCACCGCCGTGCGTGACCTGACGACGCGCGAGAAGCTCGTCGCCGCCCCGTTGATCATCGCCTTCGTCGTGCTCGGCTTCCTGCCGAACATCGCGCTGAACGTCATCAACCCGGCCGTCGACAAGACCCTGTCGCACGTCCAGCACGCCATTCCGAACCTCAACACGACCGGCACCGTGGCCGAAGGGAGCTCGAAGTGACCGCCGTCGCTCCGCTGGCGCTGCCCGCACTTCCCGCAGCGTTCCAGCAGTCGAACGTCGAATACCTCGCAGTCCTGCCGCTGCTCATCGTCTTCGTGACGGCCCTGGTGGGCGTCCTCGTCGAGGCCTTCGCCCCCCGTGAGCGTCGGCATGTCATCCAGGTGACGCTCGCGGTCGTCGGTCTGATCGCAGCGGCCGCGTCGATCATCCTCGCGGCCAAGCACCAGGGCCTGACGATGGGCCTGACGGACGGCACGACCAGCCACCAGCTCTTCGCCCTGGCGATCGACGGCCCGGCGCTCTTCATGCAGGGCGCGATCCTGCTCATGGGTGTGCTCGGCGTCCTCACCATGGCCGAGCGGTTCGGCGGCGTCGGCCCCGACGCGTTCACCCCGAGCGGTGCGTCGACGCCGGGCTCGGCCACCGAGACGGCGGCGGCCCGCGCAGGCGCGCTGACGTCCGAGGTCTTCCCGCTGACGATGTTCGCGATCTTCGGCATGATGCTCTTCCCGACGACGAACGACCTCATCGGCATGTTCGTCGCGCTCGAGGTGCTCTCGCTGCCGCTCTACATCCTCTCGGGCCTGGCCCGCCGTCGGCGACTGCTCTCGCAGGAGGCCTCGCTCAAGTACTTCCTGCTCGGCGCGTTCAGCTCGGCCTTCTTCCTCTTCGGCACGGCCCTGCTCTACGGCTACGCCGGATCGGTCTACTTCGGCGACCTCTCCAGGGCGATCGCCGCCGGCCCGCTGGCGATGAACGGCCTGCTGGTGCCCGGTGCGTTCCTCGTCTTCGTCGGCCTGCTCTTCAAGGTCGGTGCGGTGCCGTTCCACGCGTGGACGCCCGACGTCTACCAGGGCGCTCCGACGCCGGTCACCGGCTTCATGGCCGCGTGCACCAAGGCGGCCGCGTTCGGCGCGATCCTGCGCCTGGCCTACGTCGGGCTCGACACCGCCCGCTGGGAGTGGACCAACGCACTGGTCCTCGTCGCGATCCTGACGATGGTCGTCGGTTCGGTGCTCTCGGTCACCCAGACCGACATGAAGCGCCTGCTCGCCTACTCCTCGATCGCGCACGCGGGCTTCATCCTCGTCGGCGTGCTCGCCTTCGACCGCAAGGGCGTCGGCGCCGTGCTGTTCTACCTTGTCGCCTATGGCTTCTCGACGATCGCGGCCTTCGCCATCGTCTCGATCGTGCGCCAGAACGGCGCCGAGGCGACGCACCTGTCCCAGTGGGCCGGTCTCGGCAAGCGCTACCCGGTCGTGGCCGGGGCCTTCGCCTTCCTCATGCTCGCCTTCGCCGGCATCCCGCTGACCTCGGGCTTCGTCTCGAAGTTCGGGGTGTTCTCGGCGGCCGTCGGCACCGGGGGCGCGACGGGCACGGTCCTCGCCGTGGTCGGCGTCGTGTGCAGCGCGATCACGGTGTTCGTCTACGCGCGGGTCATCGTCCTGATGTTCTTCAGCGACGCCGCCGACGACGCGGTCGAGGTCGTGACGCCGTCGGTGTCGACGACCTTCTCGATCGCCATCGGCACGCTCATCACGCTGGCCCTCGGCGTCCTGCCGTCCGCGCTGCTCGACCTGGCCGACCGCGCCTCGCAGTTCGTCCGATGACGGCGCCGGCACCGCACCACGGTCATGGGGTTCGATGACGACGCAAGCCACCCCGCCGATCCTCGGGATCCCCGGGGCGAGCGCGGACCTGTCGGCACGCCTGCGTGACGGGCTGGCTCGGGTCGACGCCGTGCTCACGCGGGTCGTCGACCACGAGGACCCCTTCATCGCCGGCGCCTCCGGACACCTCGTCGAGGCGGGCGGCAAGCGGTTCCGGCCGCTGCTGACCCTCCTCGCCGCCGAGCTCGGCGACGGGATCAACGACGACGTGGTCAGCGCGGCCGCGGGCGTCGAGCTGACCCACCTCGCCTCGCTCTACCACGACGACGTCATGGACGAGGCGAGCGTGCGACGCGGCGTCGCGTCCGTCAACGCCGCCTACGACAACTCGACGGCGATCCTCGTCGGCGACCTGCTCTTCGGCAAGGCGTCCGAGCTCGTCGCCGGTCTCGGGGCCGAGGCCGTCCTCATCCAGGCGCAGACGTTCGTGCGGCTGTGCTCGGGACAGATCCGTGACGACCGGGCGTGCCCCGACGGCGTCGACCCCGTCGACTACTACCTCGGGGTCCTCGCCGACAAGACGGGCGTGCTCATCGCGACGGCCGGTCGCTACGGCGTCATGTTCAGCGGCGGTTCGGCCGAGACCGCCGAGCTCATGCGGTTCTACGGCGAGAAGGTCGGCATCGCGTTCCAGCTCGCCGACGACCTCATCGACATCGCCTCCGACGCCGACGACAGCGGCAAGGTCCCGGGCACCGACCTGCGCGAGGGCGTCGACACGCTGGCCGTCCTGCGCTTCCGGGCCATGGCCGACCCGGCCGATGCGTCGGACGCGCGTCTGCTGGATCTCATCGACGGCGACCTGACCGACGACGCGCGCCTGGCCGAGGCGCTGGGTCTCCTGCGCGCCCACCCCGCGCTCGCCCAGGCCCGCGAGGAGACGTATGCCGTCGCCCGCGAGGCGCAGGCCCTGCTCGACCCGCTGCCCGACAGCGACGCCAAGGCAGCCCTGCAAGCCCTCGCCCTCAGCGTCGTCGACCGCGTCGGCTGAACCCCGAATCGAAAGAGCGATCCGTCCGGACCACCCGCAATCGAAAGAGCGATCCGTCCGGACGGATCGCTCTTTCGATTATGTCTGCGCGCGATCGGAGAGGATCGTCCGCTTGATCGGGGAGGGGGCCGCGAGGCGGCTGACGCTGGGTAGGGTGCAGGGCATGCATCGCCGCCTGTCGCCGCCCGTCGCGGCGCGCCTCTCGGCGGCGACCGCCGACCTGCCCGCGCCCTTGGCCGTCGTCGACCTCGATGCGTTCGACGCCAACGCCGCCGCGCTCGTGCAGCTCGCTGCGGGCATGCCGATCCGCATCGCGACGAAGTCGCTGCGCAGCCGACCGCTCATCGAGCGAGCCCTCGGTCGCGACGGTTTCGAGGGGCTCATGTGCTACGCCGTCCGTGAGGCGTTGTGGTGGGCCCGCGACGGCCACGACGACCTCCTCGTCGCCTACCCGAGCGTCGACGTGCCCGCCCTGACCGAGCTCGCGGCCGACCCCGCCCTGACCAGGGCCGTCATCGTCATGATCGACAGCGTCGAGCACGTCGACTTCATCGCCCGGGAGGTGCCGGGGCACGAGGGCCTGCGCGTGGCGATCGACGTCGACGCCTCCCTTCGCGTCGGGCCGGCCCACCTGGGCGTACGTCGGTCGCCGACCCGGACCCCGGACGAGGTCGAGACCGTCATCCGTCGGGCCCAGGAGCGGGGCCTGGTCGTCGCCGGCCTGATGTTCTACGACGCCCAGATCGCCGGCCTGCCCGACTCGTCGCCGGCCGTGCGCCGGATGAAGAAGGCCTCCGACGCCGAGCTGCGGACCCGCCGCGCCGAGGTCGTCGCAACCGCCCGAGACCTTGCCGACCTGGAGGTGGTCAACGGCGGTGGCACGGGAAGCCTGCACGTCACGCACCGGGACCCGTCCCTGACCGAGCTCGCTGCCGGTTCCGGGCTCTTCGCCCCGACTCTCTTCGACGGCTACGACGCGCTGTCGCTCCGGCCGGCTGCCTACTTCGCCGTCCCGGTGGTGCGCCGACCCGGCGAGGGGATGGTGACGGCATACGGCGGCGGCTACGTCGCGTCCGGGCCGCCGGGCTGGTCACGGGTGCCCAGTCCGCTCGCCGAGCAGGACCTCGCCCTGGTCCGGCGCGAGGGCGCCGGTGAGGTGCAGACGCCCCTCGAGGGGCCCGGGGCCGACCGGCTCTCACTGGGTGATCGGATATGGTTCCGGCACGCCAAGGCGGGGGAGCTGGCCGAGCGCTTCGCGGAGTTCGCGCTCGTCAGCGGCGACGGAGGCGACCAGGTCGTGGGGCGGGCTGCGACCTATCGTGGGGAAGGGCAGTGTTTTGGCTGACAGCGAGGGCGGTGTCGGGGGCCGCGTCGTGCGCAGCGTCGACTGGTCCAACTGGGCCGGCACCGAGTCCGCGAGGCTCGCCCGGGTGGCGACGCCGCGCAGCGAGGCCGAGGTCGTCGAGGAGGTCACCCGTGCGGGGGCTCGCGGCCTCCGGGTCAAGGCCATCGGCGCCGGCCACTCGTTCACCGGCGTCGCCGTCACCGACGGGGTGCAGCTGCGGCTCGGCGCCCTGACGGGAGTCACCTCGATCGACGCGACGCGCGGCGAGGCCACCGTCCGGGCGGGCACACCGCTGCACGTGCTCAACGAGGAGCTGGCGGCCTTCGGCTGTGCGCTTCCCAACCTCGGCGACATCGACCGGCAGAGCCTCGCCGGCGCGACCGGCACCGGAACCCACGGCACCGGGCTGCGCCTGACGGGACTCTCGGCAGGGATCCGGGCCCTGCGCATCGTCCTGGCGGACGGGTCGGTGCGCGAGTGCTCGCCGACCCGTGAACCCGAGCTCTTCCAGGCCGCCCGGCTCGGGCTCGGTGCACTCGGCATCATCACCGAGATCACCGTCGGGGTCGTGCCGGCCTTCTTGCTCCACGCGGTCGAACGCCCCGCGTCCCTCACGGCGGTGCTCGAGCACGCGGACGCCGACGTCGAGGCCAACGACCACTTCGAGTTCTACTGGTTCCCGCACACCGACCGGGTCCTGACCAAGCGCAACAACCGCGTGCCCGAGGGCACGCCCAGGCGGCCGCTGCCCACGTGGCGCGAGAAGCTCGATGACGACCTGCTGAGCAACCGTGTCTTCGAGCTGACCAACCGCCTCGCGACCCGGATGCCGCGAGCGACGAGGGGCATCAACGCCGTCGCGTCGCGCGCCCTGAGCGAGCGGCAGTACACCGACAGCTCGCACAAGGTGTTCGTCACGGCGCGCGAGGTGCGCTTCATGGAGTCGGAGTGGGCCTTCCCGCGCGCGAGTCTCTCCGCCGTGCTGCTCGAGTTGCGGGAGTGGGTCGACTCCCACGACGAGCGCATCTCCTTCCCCGTCGAGTGCCGTGTCGCGGCCGCCGACGACGTCTGGCTCTCGACGGCGTACGAGCGGGAGAGCTGCTACATCGCGGTCCACAAGTACCACCGGCAGCCCCGAGGCGCGTACTTCGACGCCTTCGAGGCGATCGCGGTCAACCACGGTGGCCGGCCGCACTGGGGCAAGATCCACACCCGCGACGCCGCCTACCTCCGCGGCGTCTACCCGAGGTTCGACGACTTCCTGGCCGTGCGCGACCGCGTCGACCCCGAGCGGCGCTTCGCCAACCCCTACCTCGAGCGGGTCCTCGGACCCTGACGTGGACCGCGGGGTCGTATGCCGGGTGGCCGGGTCCGCGTCAGACTCCTGAGCGCGCCGTGCGCTGGCGCTCCCACGCGAGGTGCAGGGCGGCCCGGATCGCGTCGGCGTCTCCCGCGAGGTCGGCCTGCACCTTGGCGTGCGCCTCCCAGCGCGGCGGCACCCCGAACGTCGTCGGATGGGCTGAGACGAGGCGTTCCCGGTCCCGTCCACCGAGGCGGACGAGCAGCGTCCCCTGAGCGTCGGCGCGGGCGACGAGCAGCCCGTCGACGTACCACGCGCGCCGCCCCTCGGTGTTGCGGGCGCGGACACCGTCGAGAGCCCGGAGGTGGGCGTCGACGTCGTCGAGAGTCATCTGCCGACCGTAGCCCGACGGTGCGGCCCACGGGGGTCATGAGACCCTGGGGTCACGGGGTCACGGGGTCACCGGGTCACCGGGTCACGGCCACGCGGCATACGACCAGGGGAGCGAAATGGAGGGTTCGGTCAGGCCTGCGTGGCGGGACGGGTCATCGACAGGACGTCGAGGGCGTCGTCGAGCTGCTCCTCGGTGAGCGTGCCGTCCGCGACGTGACCTCGGTCGATGACGACGTCACGGATCGTCCGGCGCTCCTTGACGGCCTGCTTGACCACCGCCGCGGCGGCCTCGTAGCCGATGTAGCGGTTGAGGGGCGTGACGATCGACGGGGAGCCCTCGGCGAGGGTCCGCGCGTGCTCGACCTCGGCCGTGATGCCGTCGATGCACCGGTCGGCGAGCAGCCGGCTCGTCGCCGCGAGCAGCCCGATCGACTCGAGGACGTTCTTGGCCATGACCGGCAGCATGACGTTGAGCTCGAAGTTGCCCGCGGCACCCGCTGTCGTGATGACGACGTCGTTGCCGATGACCTGCGCGCACGCCATGAGCGTCGCCTCGGGCACGACGGGGTTGACCTTGCCCGGCATGATGCTCGAACCGGGCTGCAGGTCGGGCAGGTGGATCTCGCCGAGGCCGGTGCGCGGCCCCGAGCTCATCCACCGCAGGTCGTTGCAGATCTTCGTCAGGCTCACGGCGACGACCTTGAGCGCACCCGACAGCTCGACCACGGCGTCCTGCGCCGACTGCGCCTCGAAGTGGTTCGCCGCCTCGCGGAAGGGCAGACCCGTGACCCCCGAGACCCGCTCGATCACCTGGCGCGCGAAGCCGGGTGCCGCGTTGAGTCCCGTGCCCGCGGCGGTCCCACCGAGGGGGAGCTCGCTCGTCGCCTCGGCGGCGGTGCGCACCCGGCTGGCGCCGAGCTCGATCTGCCGCCGGTAGCCACCGAACTCCTGACCGAGCGTCACCGGCACGGCGTCCATGAGGTGGGTGCGGCCCGCCTTGACGACGTCGGTGAACTCGGTCTCCTTGTGGCCCAGCGTCATCGCGAGGTGCTCGAGAGCCGGGACGAGGTCGAGCACCGCGGCCGAGGTGGCCGCGATGCGCAGCGCGCTTGGGAACGTGTCGTTGCTCGACTGGCCCGCGTTGACGTGGTCGTTGGGGTGCACGTCGAGGCCGGTCGCGAGGTGCGCGATCCGTGCGACGACCTCGTTGACGTTCATGTTCGTGGACGTGCCCGAGCCGGTCTGGAAGACGTCGATCGGGAATGCGTCGTCGTGCTCGCCGTCCGCGACCTCACCGGCCGCCGCAGCGATGGCACGCGCGCGTCCCTCGTCGAGCACCCCGAGCTCGGCGTTGACCTCGGCGGCGGCGGCCTTGAGGCGCGCGAGCGCGTGGACGACGCCCGGCGGGACCGGCTGGCCGCTGATCGGGAAGTTCTCGACGGCCCGCGCCGTCTGGGCGCCCCACAGCGCGTCGGCGGGCACCTGGACCTCGCCCATCGAGTCGTGCTCGGTCCGGAATCCCTGTGCTGCGGCGTCGCTCATGCCCCCATCATGCGCCAGCCCGGGGTCTGCACCGGGCGCACCGGCCTCGCCGACCCCGCCTCGGCGGAGTTGTGGTGGTGATGGGGCTGGTTCGGGGTGCACCGACTCCGCCCGGGTGGAGTTGTGGTGGTGATGGGCTGGTCCGGGGTGCACCGACCCCGCCCCGGTGGAGTTGTGGTGGTGATGGGGCTGGTTCGGGGTGCRCCGACTCCGCCCGGGTGGAGTTGTGGTGGTGATGGGGCTGGTTCGGGGTGCACCGACTCCGCCCGGGTGGAGTTGTGGTGGTGATGGGGCTGGTTCGGGGTGCGCCGACCCCGCCCCGGCGGAGTTGTGGTGGTCGCGGTGGCCGTGAGTCGGGAGGATCAGTGGGTGCTGGAGGCAGTGACGTCGTGGTCGTGGCTCGTGCCCGGGCAGCCCTCGGATCCCGCGCAGGACCACCCGGCAGGCATCGCCGTCGTATGCCGTGTGCCCGGGTGCCCGACGACGACACCCTCCCGCTCGGGCGCGGGCCGCCCCGCCGGGGCCGGGTTGCGGATGAGCGACCACGACAGGACGCCCCCGGCGGCCAGCAGCCCGGCGCAGATGAGCATCGCCGTCCGGTAGGCCGACGAGAACGCCTCGGGCACCGCGTAGTCCGAGCCGCTGAGCCCCACGACCGCCGGTAGGGCCGCGACGGCGAGCAGGCTCCCTGCGCGGGCGACGGCGTTGTTGACCCCGCTCGCCACACCGGCGTAGCGGTCGGGGGCGGCGGCCAGGACCGTGGCGGTGAGCGGTGCCACGAGCAGCGTGAGGCCGACGCCGAAGACGGTGATGCCGGGCAGGATGCCGGTCCAGTAGGTCGAGCCCGCGCCGACACCGGAGAGCAGGAGCACGCCGACGCCGCACACGAGCGGACCGACGGTCATCGGCAGCCGCGGGCCGATGCGCGACGCGAGCTCACCGCCCCGGGCGGCGAAGAGCAGCATGAGCACCGTCACCGGCAGCGAGGCCATCCCGGCGAGCAGCGGACCGTAGCCGAGCACGGTCTGCACCTGGAGGGTGAGGAAGAAGAAGACCGCGCCGAGGGCGGCATAGACGAGCAGGGTCATGGCGTTCGCCGCGCTGAACTGCCGGGAGTCGAAGAGGGCCGGCTGCACCATGGGGTGCGAGCTGCGCCGCTCGACCACGACGAAGGCGGCACCGACGGCGAGACCGAGCGCGCCGACCCCGACGGCAGCCGCGAGACCGAGGGCCTCGTGCTCGATGAGCGCGAAGGTCGTGATGCCCAGGGCGAGCGTCGCCAGGACCGCGCCGATGACGTCGAACCGGGGGTCGGCGTCCTCGTCCCGGGTCTCGGGGACGTGCAGCTGGGCGATCCACACGGTCGCCGCGCCCAGCGGCACGTTGACGAGGAACGCCCACCGCCAGCTCGCGTACTGCACGAGCCACCCGCCCACGAACGGCCCGAGGGCGGCAGCGATCCCGCCGAGCCCGGACCACGTGCCGATGGCCTTGCCGCGGTCGTCGGGGCGGAACGAGGCCTGGATCATAGACAGGCTGCCGGGCGTGAGGAGCGCTCCGCCGATGCCCTGGAGCACGCGGGCCACGACGAGCTGACCGGGTGACTGGGCGAGCCCGCAGGCCGCGGATGCCACGGTGAACCACGCGACCCCGATGACGAAGACGCGCCGACGGCCGAAGCGGTCACCGAGCGAGCCGCCGAGCAGGATGAGGGAGGCGAGAGCGAGGAGGTAGCCGTTGGTGATCCACTGCAGGTCAGCCAGGCTCGCCCCGAGCTCGTGCCCGATCCGCACGAGCGCGACGTTGACGACGGTCCCGTCGAGCAGGGCCATGCCCGAGCCGAGCACGGCGGCAGCGATGACGAATCGACCGGTGCGGGAGCCGAGGGCGATGTCGCTCACATCCGCAGTCTGTCACTGCGGGGGTCCTCCGAGCCGTCAGCGCGGGCAGTCGTCGACCGGCAGGGCCTCGCGACGGGCGGCCCGAGCCCCACGGAGGCTGACGAGCGAGTCGACGGTCAGGACGAGCAGCGCGACCCAGACGATGCCGAAGCCGATCCACCGCTCCCGGGGCATGTGCTCGCCCAGGAGGAGCACCGCGCACAGCAGCTGCATGACCGGGGTGATGAACTGGATGAGCCCGATCGACACGAGCGGGATGCGGCGCGCGGCGGCCGCGAAGCACAGCAGCGGCACGGCGGTGACGACGCCCGACAGGACGAGCAGCGAGGTGTGCACCCCACCGTGCCGGCCGAACTCGAGACCGCCCTGGGCGCCCACGACGAGGAGCAGGACGACGGCGACCGGGGCCAGCACGACGGTCTCGACGGTGAGCCCGTGGATCGCGTCGAGGCTGACGCCGACCTTCTTCTTCGTCAGGCCGTAGAGCGCGAACGACACCGCGAGCGTGAGCGCCACCCACGGCACGCGGCCGCCGGAGACCCCGAGGTAGATGCCGGCGACGATGCCGATGCCGACCGCGACCCACTGCAGCAGGCGCAGCCGTTCGCCGAGCACGACGACGCCGAGTGCGACCGTCACGAGCGGGTTGAGGAAGTAGCCCAGCGCCGCCTCGGACGTGTTGCCCGAGGTCACGGCCGCCACGTAGACGACCCAGTTGACCGCGATGAGCACCGCCGCGACCGCGGTGCCGGCGAGCAGCCGGGGCCGACGCAGCAGCGGCCGGATCCAGCCGAGGTCGCGCACGACGAGCAGCACGACGACGCAGAAGAGCAGGGTCCACAGGATGCGGTGGGCGAGGATCTCCCAGGGCCCGGCGGGCTTGAGCGCGTCGAAGTAGAGCGGGAAGAGCCCCCAGAGGCCGTATGCCGCGAAGCCGAGGAGGGTGCCCCGCCCGACCTCGCCGTGCGGCGCGCTCGACCCGGACCCACGCGTGTCGGCCCCGGTGGGCGCGACGGACGAGACGGTCTCGCGCGCGCTCACGCCCCCACGGTCCAGGTGTCCCGGCCGGCCAGCAGCGCGTCGATGTCGGCGTCGGTGACCTCGCCCGTGCGGGCCGAGGCGATCTGCTCGCGCAGCAGGTCGTCGTAGGTCGGGCGCTGCACGTTGCGGAAGATCCCCATCGGCACGTGGCCGAGGTCGGGGCTGTCGAGCCGCGAGAGCGCGAAGGCCGCCGACGGGTCGGTCGCCGACACGTCGTGGCGCACGATGCGGGCCGGGTCGGCCTCGCCCCGCGGCACGACGTCGAGCGACCCGCGGTCGTCGCGCACGACGACGGTGTCGCCCGCCGCGACCTCCTCACCGTCGGTGAGGTGCAGGATGCGGGCGGCCGCCTCGGTGCGGTCCTTGAGGACGTCGAAGACGCCGTCGTTGAAGATCGGGCAGTTCTGGTAGATCTCGACGAGCGCCGACCCGCGGTGCTCGGCAGCGGCACGCAGCACACCGGTCAGGTGCTGCCGGTCCGAGTCCATGGTCCGTGCGACGAAGCTCGCCTCGGCCCCGAGTGCGAGCGACACCGGGTTGAAGGGGGTGTCGAGCGACCCGAGCGGCGTCGACTTGGTCACCTGGCCGAGGTGTGAGGTGGGGGAGTACTGCCCCTTCGTCAGGCCGTAGATCTCGTTGTTGAAGAGCAGGATCTTGAGGTTGACGTTGCGGCGCAGGGCGTGGATCAGGTGGTTGCCGCCGATCGAGAGTGCGTCGCCGTCACCGGTGACGACCCAGACCGACAGGTCCTCGCGCGTCGATGCCAGACCCGTCGCGATGGCCGGGGCGCGCCCGTGGATCGAGTGCATGCCGTAGGTGTCGAGGTAGTAGGGGAAGCGCGAGCTGCACCCGATGCCCGAGACGAAGACGATGTTCTCGCGCTTGAGGCCGAGCTCGGGTAGGAAGCCCTGCACGGCGGCCAGGATCGCGTAGTCACCGCACCCGGGGCACCAGCGCACCTCCTGGTCGGACGTGAAGTCCTTCTTCGTCAGCGCGGTCCCGTCTGCGAGGCGGGGAACGGCAGCGGTGCCGGTGGCACCGTTTCGGGGGTCCACGGGGGCGGAGCCCTCGTGTGTCGGCATACCCAGGTCGACGGGCAGGTCGGTGGTCACTTGGCGGCCTCCTTCAGGGGCGCGTCCGAGACGGACGCCAGGGCGGTGGCGATGACGTCGGCGAGCTCGCCCGCCTGGAACGGCAGGCCGCGCACCGAGGTGTGCGACTCGACGTCGACGAGGTACTTCGCGCGCAGCAGCATCGCCAGCTGGCCGAGGTTCATCTCGGGAACGATGACGCGCTGGTAGGAACGGAGCACCTCACCGGTGTTGGCGGGGAACGGGTTGAGGTGGCGCAGGTGCGCCTGGGCCACGCGGGCGCCGGTGGACCGCGCGAGCCGCACGCCCGCGGCGATCGGGCCGTAGGTCGAGCCCCAGCCCAGCACCAGCACGTCGGCGTCGCCGGTCGGGTCGTCGGCGACGAGCGGGCCGATGGTGTCGGCGATCCCGTCGATCTTGGCCTGGCGCAGCCGCGTCATGTGGTCGTGGTTGTCGGGGTCGTAGGAGATGTTGCCGGTGACGTCGGCCTTCTCGATGCCGCCGACCCGGTGCTCGAGACCGGGAGTGCCGGGGACCGCCCACGGCCGGGCGAGCGTCCCGGGGTCGCGCAGGTAGGGGTGGAAGGTCGGCTGGCCCTTGTCGTCCACGGCGTTGGGCTCGGTCGCGAACTCCACGGCGATGTCGGGCAGCTCGGCCGTCCGCGGCAGGCGCCACGGCTCGGAGCCGTTGGCGAGGTAGCCGTCGGACAGGACGATGACGGGCGTGCGGTAGGTCGTCGCGATGCGCACGGCCTCGACGGCGATGTCGAAGCAGTCGGCCGGGGTCGCCGGAGCCACGACGGCCACGGGCGACTCACCGTTGCGCCCGAAGAGGGCCTGGAGCAGGTCGGCCTGCTCGGTCTTCGTCGGCAGGCCCGTCGACGGTCCGCCGCGCTGGATGTCGCAGACGATGAGCGGCAGCTCGAGCGAGACGGCGAGGCCGATCGTCTCGGCCTTGAGCGCGAGGCCGGGGCCGGACGTCGTCGTGACGCCGAGGGCGCCACCGAAGGACGCGCCGAGCGCGGCCCCGACCCCGGCGATCTCGTCCTCGGCCTGCATCGTCGCGACGCCGTAGCGCTTGAGGCCGGCGAGCGTGTGCAGGATGTCGGACGCAGGCGTGATCGGGTAGCTGCCGAGGAAGAGCGGCAGGCCCGCGCGGTGCGCGGCCGCGACGAGGCCGAGCGACAGCGCGACGTTGCCGGTGACGTTGCGGTAGGTGCCGGGGGCCATCGTGGCCGCCGCGACCTCGTAGGCGACGGCGAAGTCCTCGGTGGTCTCGCCGTAGTTGAAGCCCGCGCGCAGGGCCGCGAGGTTGGCCTCGAGGATCTCGGGCTTGTCGGCGAACTTCGCCTTGAGGAACGCCTCGGTGCCGTCCATCGGCCGGGTGTAGAGCCAGGAGAGCAGCCCGAGCGCGAACATGTTCTTCGCGCGCTCCTTCTCCTTGCGGGTCAGGTCGGTGAACGACGCGAGCGCCTCGACGGCGATGGACGTCAGGGCGACAGGGTGCACGACGTAGCTCTCCAGGGACCCGTCGTCGAGCGGGCTCTCGACGTAGCCGACCTTCGAGAGGTTCCGCTTGGTGAACTCGTCGGTGTTGACGATCAGCGTCGCCCCGCGCGGCAGGTCGCGGAGATTGGCCTTGAGCGCTGCGGGGTTCATCGCGACGAGCACGTCGGGCGCGTCGCCGGGCGTCAGGACGTTGTGGTCGGCGAAGTGCAGCTGGAAGCTCGAGACGCCGGGGAGGGTGCCCTGAGGGGCGCGGATCTCGGCCGGGAAGTTGGGCAGCGTCGACAGGTCGTTGCCGAGCAGCGCGGTCTGCGACGTGAAGCGGTCTCCGGTGAGCTGCATGCCGTCGCCGGAGTCCCCGGCGAATCGGATGACCACGCGATCGAGCTTCTGGACCAGTTTGGCACTCATGCTCTGCGACGTCCTCGATCTTCCCTACGATTCACGGCCCGGGGCACTGTGCGGCGGGTAATTTCCATGGTAGATCGCCCTCTGCGGACATTTGCGCGGGTTGCCATCACGTGGACATCACGAGCCGGGCGCGGGGACGACGCCACGGGGCAACGCGCATGGATAGGCTGGCCGTCATGTCCGGGTACGTGGCCGTCGCAGCGGTGCTGGGGGCGGGCGTCCTGCTCGTCACGGCAGCGATGGTCGTTCGGCGCCTGCTGGCCCCGCACGCCCCGCACACGGCCAAGCTGACGACGTACGAGTCCGGCGTCGACCCGGTGGGCGAGGGCTGGGCGCAGACGAAGGTGCGCTACTTCGTCTTCTCCTTCCTCTACGTCATCTTCGCGGTCGACGCGGTCTACCTCTTCCCGTGGGCCACGGTCATCCGGGACGCCGCCCTCGGCCGCGCGAGCCTCGTCGAGATGGGTGTCTTCATCGGCGTCATCGTGCTGGGCCTGGCCCATGCCGGCCGCCGTGGCCTGCTGAGGTGGATGTGATGGATCAGCCGAGCCGGCCCGTGAGCCTCCCGATGCCGACGGTCGGTCCCGCCTCGATGGGCGTGCTCGGTGGCCACGCGCCCAAGCCGATCAAGGTCGTGCTCAACTGGGGGCGTCGCTACTCGCTGTGGGTCTTCAACTTCGGGCTCGCCTGCTGCGCCATCGAGTTCATCGCGGCGTCGATGGGCCGGCACGACTTCATCCGCCTCGGCGTCATCCCCTTCGCGCCCGGCCCGCGCCAGGCCGACCTCATGGTCGTCTCGGGCACCGTGACCGACAAGATGGCCCCGGCGATCCGGCGCCTCTACGACCAGATGCCGGAGCCGAAGTACGTCATCTCCTTCGGCGCCTGCTCCAACTCGGGCGGTCCCTACTGGGACTCCTACTCCGTGACGAAGGGCGTCGACCAGATCGTCCCCGTCGACGTCTACGTCCCCGGCTGCCCGCCCCGGCCCGAGGCCCTGCTGCACGGCATCATCCGCCTCCAGGAGCAGATCGCGAGCGAGCGACTCTCGGCGCAGAAGCTCAAGGGCAGGTATGCCGGCACACGCGTCGGCAGCGCCGGTGACGTCCGCCGCCCGCTGCTGCGTCGCGGCCCGAAGCCGCCGGAGGGTGCCCGGTGAGGGTCACCGACGTGCACGACGTGCCCTTCGGGGAGTGGTCCAGCGCGGTGCTCGCGGCCCGCGAGGAGGGCTACGCGTACTTCGACTGGCTGACCGCCGTCGACGAGACCGATCGCGAGGGTGACGCCGCCGGCTTCGACCTCGTGTGCCACCTGCTCGACACCCGTGCGCCCGGAGCGCTGAGGTCGATCCTGCTGCGGACGCGGGCGCCCGAGGGGGTGCCGGTCCCGTCGCTGACCGCGGTCTTCCGGGGCGCGGCCTGGCACGAGCGCGAGACCCACGAGATGTTCGGCATCGAGTTCGACGGTTTCGACGACGGCACCGGACTCGGCCTGCGACCGCTCCTGCTGCCCGACGGCTTCGAGGGGACGCCGCTGCGCAAGTCGTTCGTGCTCGCCGCCCGCGCCTCCAAGGCGTGGCCCGGGGCCAAGGAGCCGGGCGAGGGCCACGACTCGGCGCGGGCTCCCGGCCGGCGCCGCGTCCAGGCCCCCGGTGTCCCGGGTCCCGAGTGGGGGCCGCGGTGACCCTCCACGTGGCGCCGTGGCTCGAGGTCGTCCTGCGCGCGGTCGCGGTCCTCGCGGCCTTCCTCGTGCTGCCGCTCCTCGTCGGCCAGACCGAGCACAAGGTCATGGCCCACATGCAGGGCCGGCTCGGCCCGATGTATGCCGGTGGCTTCCACGGGTGGGCGCAGCTCGTCGCCGACGGGGTGAAGTTCGTCCAGAAGGAGGACATCACCCCCGCTCGCGCCGACCGCTGGGCCTTCCGCCTGGCGCCGTTCGTCGCGCTCATCCCCTACCTCGTCGCCCTCGCCGTCATCCCGCTCTCGCCGCGCGTCGTCGGGGCCGACGTCGACGCGAGCGTCGTGCTCGTGCTCGCCGTCATCGGCGTCGGCATCATCGGGACGCTGATGGCCGGGTGGGCCTCGGCCAACAAGTACTCCCTGCTCGGGGCCATGCGCGCCGCGGCCCAGCTCGTCTCCTACGAGCTGCCGATGGTGCTCGCCGTCGCCTCGGTGGCGCTCGCCGCGGGCACCCTCTCGCTCGTCGGCATCGCCGAGGCCTGGCACCCGTGGTGGATGCTCTGGCAGCTGCCCGGCGCGGTCGTCTTCCTCGTCGCGGCCCTCGCCGAGCTCCAGCGACCGCCCTTCGACATGCCGCTGGCCGACTCCGAGATCGTCTTCGGCGCCTTCACCGAGTACACCGGTCTGCGCTTCGCGTTCTTCCTGCTCGCCGAGTACGCCGGCATCGTCGTCATGTCGCTCCTCTTCGCCGTGCTGTACCTCGGCGGCTGGGCCGGGCCCTTCGAGCAGTGGGTCGGCTGGCTCTGGACGGTGCTCAAGGGGTTCGTCGTCGCGGTCGTCGTCATCTGGCTGCGCGTCTCCTGGCCCCGCATGCGCGAGGACCAGCTCCAGCGCCTCGCCTGGGTGTGGCTCGTGCCGATGGCCCTGCTCCAGCTCGCGATCACCGCCATCGGCGTGGTGGTGATGACCTCATGACCCAACCGTCGAAAGGCCACCTGTGGCCGCCCCTGACGCGTCGAGAGGCCACGTGTGGCCGCCTGGCTGGCGTCGAGGAGCGAGCGGAAGAGCGACTGGAAGAGCGAGTGGAGGAGGGGGTGAGCGGACGTGGGTGACGGCATACTCCCCGGGCTCGTCAAGGGGCTCGCGACGACGGCGAGGTCGCTGACGCGGCACACGCACACGGCTGAGTATCCCGACGTCTCGCCCGCGCTCCCGCCCCGCTCGCGCGGCGTCATCGCGCTCACCGAGGAGAACTGCACCTCGTGCATGCTCTGCGCGCGTGAGTGCCCCGACTGGTGCATCTACATCGACTCGCACAAGGAGGAGCTGCCCCCGACGACGCCGGGAGGCCGGGCCCGCCAGCGCAACGTCCTCGACCGCTTCGCCATCGACTTCTCGCTCTGCATGTACTGCGGCATCTGCATCGAGGTGTGCCCGTTCGACGCGCTCCACTGGAGCCCCGAGTTCGAGTACGCCGAGCTCGACATCCGCGACCTGCTCCACGAGAAGGACCGGCTCGGAGCGTGGATGGCCACCGTCCCGGCGCCGCCTGCGCTCGACCCCGGCAGCGCCGACCCCGCCGAGGTGACCGCCGCCGCGCGGCCCGCCAGGGCAGGCGGCGGAGCGGGTGGTATGCGTGGGGCGGGCGCCGCCGCCCGGCCGACCCGGGTGCGCAAGGAGTCCACCCCGGCCCCGCCCGCGGCGGACCCCACGCGGGTCATGCCCAAGGTGGAGCAGACGTCGCCCGTCGTGCCCGCCGACGGCGCCGAGGCGGAGCAGGCTGCGGAACAGGCTGCGGCGCAGGGGGATTCGACGCAGGTGTTGCCGACGGTGTCCACCGACGACGAGGGCCGCGAGTGACCACCCGCGACATCGTCTTCGTCGCTGTCGGTGCGGTCACTGCGCTCTCGGCCCTGCTGTCGGTGACGACGAAGCACGTCGTCCACGCAGCGCTGTGGCTACTGGTCTCGCTCGGCTCGCTGGCCGGCGCCTACCTCGTGCTCGGCCAGGAGCTCGTCGGTCTGGTCCAGCTGCTCGTCTACGTCGGGGCGATCGTCGTGCTCGTGCTCTTCGCGTTGATGCTGACCCGCGCCCCCATCGGTCCCCACGCCGAGATCGACACGCCGCGCTGGCAGCGGCTCGCCGGCGCGGTGCTCGGGGGCGCGACGACCGCGCTGCTCGCGTCGCTCCTCCTGCCGCTCTTCTCCGGTGCGACGGCGAACCTCGACACCCCGACGACGACCACGCCGCAGGTGGCCCAGGCGGTCTTCGGCACCTGGGTCTGGCCCTTCGAGCTGCTCTCGGTGCTGCTCCTCGTCGCGCTCATCGGCGCCTTCGCGGTGTCGCGCCTCGTCCTCCAACCGGACGGCGACCGGGACAGCCTGGCCGTCACGTCGGCGACGGCATCGGCGACGGCGTCGATGACGTCGTCCACGTCCACGTCCACGTCGGCACCGGCGCCGAGGGGGCGCGGATGATCCACCTCTCGCTCCCGGCTGCCCTCGCCGCCCTGCTCGCCGGCATCGGGGTCTACGGCGTCCTCGCCCGGCGCAACGCCGTCCTCGTCCTCATCGGCGTCGAGCTCATCCTCAACGCCGCCAACCTCCTGCTCGTCACGGCGGGCAGCCGCCCGGGGGCACCGCTCTCGGCAGGGCCGGTCCTCACCCTCTTCGTCATCACCATCGCCGCCGCCGAGATCACGGTGGCGCTCGCCATCATCCTCGTGATGTTCCGCCGCGCCGGTCACATCGACCTCACCGCGGTTCCCGACCTCACCGACGAGCCCGCGCCGGCGGGGGAGGGGGCGTCGTGAGCTGGGTCGTGCGGATGCTCGTCGTGCTCCCGGCCCTCGCCGCTGCCATCGGGCTGCTCGTCGGACGACGGCGAGCCCTCGCGGCCGGAGTGGCCGTCGCCACCTCGGCCTCCGTCGCGGTGCTCGGGCTCATCCAGTGGGTCGCGCCGTCTGGCACTGATGACATCGACACCCTCGGGAGACTCCCGCTCGGCGACCTCTCGGTGCCGCTGCACCTGTGGTCCGACCCGACCTCGGGGCTCGTGTCGTTCGTCGTCGCGCTCGTCGTGCTGGGCATCCAGGTCTTCACGGCGTGGTACCTGCGCGACGACCACCGCTACGGCCGGTTCGCCGCCACCGTCTCGCTCTTCGCGGCCGGCATGCTGCTCCTCGTCCAGGCCGGCGACCTCGTCCTCGTGCTCGTCGGCTGGGAGATCATGGGCTGGTGCTCGTGGCTGCTCATCGGCCACGACAGCGAGCGTCCGGCAGCCCGGCGGGCCGCCTACAAGGCGTTCCTCGTCACCCGGGTGGCCGACATCGGCATGGTCGTCGGCATCGTCGCGCTCTCGGTGCGGGTCCGGTCCACCGACCTCCTGGCGGTGCTCACGGCGACGGGCGACCGCACGCTGCTCACCGTGGGGCTCGTCGGTGTCGTCATCGGTGTCGCCGGCAAGTCGGGTCTCGTGCCGTTCCACGACTGGCTCCCCGACGCGATGGAGGGCCCGACCCCGGCGTCGGCCCTCATCCACGCCGCGACGATGGTCGCGGCCGGCACCTACGTCATCGCGCGCCTCTTTCCGCTCTACGCCGAGAACGACGCAGCGCGGACGCTGCTGGCGATCCTCGCCGCGGTGACGATGGTCTATGCCGCCTTGGTCGCGCTGGCCCAGACCGACCTCAAGCGGATGCTCGCCTACTCGACCCTGAGCCAGATCGCGATCATGCTCTCGGCCCTGGCCGCGGCGCCTGCCGAGCTCGGCCCCGGAGCCGGCATCTCGCACCTCATCGGACACGCGTTCTTCAAGGCGCTGCTCTTCCTCGGCGCCGGCTGGCTCTCGGTGCTCGCTGGCGCGACGGCGCTCGCGGCGCTGCGTGGTCGGCTCCGCCCGACCGGAGCGCTGCGCTGGTCGATGGGCCTCGGCCTGGCCGCGCTCGCCGGGGTGCCGCCGCTCATCGGCTTCTTCACCAAGGACACCGTCATCGACGCCGCCCTCGAGGGCGCGACGAGCGGCGGCGGCTTCCGTGCCTGGCTCGTCGTCGTCGCGCTCTTCGTCACCGTCGTGCTGACCGCGGCCTACTGCACCCGGGCCTGGCTGCTCCTCGACACCCCGGTGGCCGCGACCGGTGAGCTGCCGACCTCTGTGGCCGCCGTCGTCGCCGAGGAGGACGTCGCCGTCGTGACGACCGCCGACACCGCCGACGACGCCGAGATCGAGCGCGTCCACGCGCACGGGCACGCCGCCATCACCCTGCCCGCCGCGCTCGTCGTCTCGGTCCTCGCCGCCCTCACCGTCGTCGGCACCCTCTTCCTCACGAGCCTGCGCGGCGGCCTGCACGTCGGCCTCCTCAGCGCCCTGCTGTCCGTCCTGCTCGTCGCCGGCGCCGCGTATGCCGTGTGGTCCCTCAGCGACCGCGGCCGGGTCGACGTCGCCGACCTCATCCCCGACCACCTGCGGGAGCCGGCGGTGCGTGGGTTCGGCGTCGACACGGCATACGTCGGCGTCGGGCGGGCGGTGACCGCGGTCGCGCGGCTCGTCGTCGCCCTCGACCGTGACGTCGTCGACGCCTACCCACGAGCGACGGCGGTCGTGGCGCGGGCAGCGGGGCGCGCCGGTGAGCGCAGCCACCGCGGCGTGCCGTCCCTGTCGCTGCTCAGCCTGCTCGCGGGCGTCGTGCTCGTCGCGATCCTGGGGGTGACGGCATGGCGCTGACCCTGATGCTCCTGCTGCCGCTGCTCGCGGCGATCGCCCTCATCGCGATCCCCGGTGAGTCCACGGCCGAGCGTGGCATCGCGCTCGGATCGACCGTCGTGACAGCGGTGCTCGCCGTCGTCGTCGTCCGGGGACGTGACGAGGTGGACGCGCCGTGGATCCGCTCGCTCGGCGTCCGGTGGCACTTCGGCGTCGACGGCATCTCGGCCGCGCTCGTCCTCCTCACGGCGCTGCTCACCGTCGCCGTCGTCGCGCACGCGCTCTCCGGCCCGATCCCGAAGGGCGGCACGGGCTCGACCTTCCTCGGCTGCATCCTGCTCGTCGAGTCGGGGGCGCTCGCGACGTTCATGGCGCGCGACGCCATCCTCTTCTTCATCGCGTTCGAGGTCGTCCTCGTGCCGATGTGGGTGCTCGTGCGCCGCTTCGGCGACGACCACGTGCCGGACGAGACGCGCGCCGACGCCGCCGGCCGCTTCGTGCTCTTCACCGTGCTCGGCTCGACGCTGATGCTCATCGGCATCCTCTTCCTCGTGCACCAGCAGGGCACGAGCGACCTCATGGTCCTCGCGGACCGCCATGGCGCCGGCCTCTCCCGGTCGCAGCAGGTGGCCATCGCCGCGATCCTGCTGCTCGGGCTCGGGATCAAGGTGCCGCTGTGGCCGCTGCACACGTGGCTGCCCTCGGCGCACACCATCGCGCCGACCGCCGGCTCGGTGCTGCTCGCGGCCGTGCTCCTCAAGATGGGCACCTACGGCATCGTCCGCCTCGCCGTCGCCACGGTGCCCGACGGCGTCGCCGTCCTGAGCCCCGTGCTCGCCCTCCTCGGGGTCGTCGGGATCCTCTGGGGAGGTCTGGCCTGCCTCGTCGAGCGCGACCTCAAGCGCCTCATCGCCTACAGCTCGGTGGCGCACATGGGCTTCGTCGCGCTCGCCATCGCCTCCGGCAGCGAGACCGGACTGCAAGCGGCGCTCTTCGGCAACATCGCGCACGGTGTCGTCGCGGCGCTGCTCTTCTTCGTCGTCGGTGACCTCAAGGAGCAGTGGGGCTCGTCCGACCTCCACGTCGCGCGGGCCGCCCTGCGCGACAAGGCTCCCCGCTTCGGGCTCGCGCTCGTCGTCGGGCTCGCTGCTGCCCTCGGCCTCCCGGGCCTCGTCAGCTTCTGGGGAGAGTTCCTGGCGCTGTATGCCGCGTGGTCGCCCGCGCCCGGCCGTCCCGTCGCGCTCCTGCGCGTCTGTGTCGTGCTCGGCGCCGCCGGCCTGGCGCTCGCGGCGGCCTACGCGCTGCGGGTCGCCCGCATCGTCTGGGCCGGTGAGGGCAGCGACGCCGCGGAGGGCCCCGCTGCCGAGCCGGTCGCCGACGCCCGTGGCTCCCGGTGGGCGGTGGCCATGACCCTCGTCGTCGTCATCGTCGCGCTCGGCGTGCTGCCACAGCTGTTGCTCGGACTGTCCCACGCCGCGACCGCCGGTCTGCTGGCCGGACTCGGGGCGACGCCGTGAAGGGCCTCGCCATCGACTACGCCATCCTGCTGCCGGCGCTCGTGCCGCTCGCCGGTCTCGTGCTCGTGCTCGTCGCCGACCTCGTCAGCCCGCACCTGCGCCGCCTGCCGTATGCCGTCGCCGGGCTCGCCGCCCTCGGGTCGGCGGCCGCGACCGTGCCCGGCCTCGCCGGCGGCACGACGCGGGAGACGTTCTGCCTGACCGGTCGCGCCGCCGGTTCGCTGCCGGCCAGCAGCGGGCTGCCGCAGGTGTGCCTGTGGCAGGCCGACGCCCTCGGCAGCACCCTCCAGCTCGCGGCTGCCCTCTCCGCGGCTGTCTGCATCGCCCTCGCGTGGCCCCGCGCCCGCCGCAGCCGTCCGACCGGCAGCACCCGTGAGCCGGTCGAGGCCGTGCTGCTGCTCGCGGCGCTGTCCGGCACGGTCGTCGTGGCGGCCAGCCGGGACGTCGGCACCTGGCTCGTCGCACTCGAGCTCGCGACCCTGCCCGTCATCGCGCTCGTCGCCCTCTCCGGCCGCCGGTCCGCCGTCGCCGGGGCCACGCAGCTGCTCGTGACCTCGCTCGTCTCCTTCGCCCTGCTCGTGCTCGGGGTGGCCCTGTGGTTCGCCGGGACGGGCAGCCCGTTCCTGACGCCGGACGCGGCGCTGTCGTCCGGTGGTGCGTTCTCGACGGTGGGCGGCGCCTCCGGCGCTGCGTCGGCCGCTGCGTCGGCCGCGGCGTCGGGCGCAGCCGCGGCCTTGCCGTCCGTGTCGGGCGGGGTCGTGGCGCTCGCCACCGTGCTCGTCCTCGCGGGTGTTGGCTTCAAGCTCTCGCTCGTGCCGTTCCACGCGTGGACGCCCACGGCATACGCCGGCTCGTCGGTGCCCGTGGCGACGTTCCTCGCGACGGTGTCGAAGGTGGCGGCGCTCGCCGCCCTGCTCGTCGTGCTGCGTGCGGTGGCCGTCCTCGGCACCCCTGCCGTGCTGTCGATCGCCGTGCTGTCCGCGCTCAGCATGACGCTCGGCAACGTCATGGCGCTGCGCCAGGACGACGTCGTGCGCCTGCTCGCGTGGTCGACGGTGGCCCAGGCCGGCTGGGTCGTGCTGCCCCTCGTCAGCATCTCCGCGCTCGGGGTCGGGGCCAGCGCCACCTACCTGCTCACCTACGTCGTCGCGACGCTCGTGGCGTTCGCCGTCGTCGCCGTCATGGTGCGCGACCGGCCCGGGCAGGGGCGCTCGATCGCCGACTACGAGGGCCTGTGGCAGCGCAGTCCGTGGCGGGCCGGCGCCCTGGTCCTGGCCCTGACGTCCCTCGCCGGGCTGCCGCCGGGCATCATCGGCCTCGTCGGCAAGATCACGGCCCTGCGACCGGTCGTGGCAGAGGGCTGGATCTGGCTGGCCGTCATCGCGGCGGCCAACGCCGTCATCGGCGTCGCCGTCTACCTCCGATGGTTGCGGGCCGTCATCACCGCGCCCGCCGACGCGGCGGACACCGCGCGTGCTCACGGGGGTGGCGGGGCGCTGGCGCGCCGCCGGCCGGTCATGGTGGCCGGGCTCGTCCTCGCCTCGGCGGTGCTCGTCGTCGTCAGCGTCCAGCCAGACCTGCTGCTGCGCCTGCTGGGCTGACGGCGACCCCGAGGCGATGGGCCGCGGGGTCGTGGTGGTCGGGTTCCTGGCCGGTCTGTGTCACACGATGTCCCGGGCTGCTCCGTGTCACAGCACGCTCCCAGCGACCTCCCAGTGGGAACACCGCCCTCGGGTCGCTCGTTCACCCGACATGCACAACCACTTCAACGGGCTCAAGACGGCCGCCCTCTTCGGCGGCATCTGGGCCCTCCTGCTCGGGATCGGCGCGCTCGTCGGTGGCGGGCGCTTCATCTGGGTCTTTGCGCTGATCGGTGTCGCGACGACCTTCTACGGCTACTGGAACAGCGACAAGCTCGCCATCCGCGCCATGCACGCCTACCCGGTCTCCGAGGCGCAGGCGCCGGTGATGTACCGCATCGTCCGAGAGCTCTCGACCGCCGCCGGCAAGCCGATGCCGCGCCTCTACATCAGCCCCACCCAGGCGCCGAACGCCTTTGCGACCGGGCGCAACCCGCAGAACGCGGCGGTGTGCTGCACCGAGGGCATCCTCGGCCTGCTCGACGAGCGTGAGCTGCGCGGCGTGCTCGGCCACGAGCTGATGCACGTCTACAACCGCGACATCCTCACGAGCTCGGTCGCCGCCGCGATCGCCGGTGTCATCACCTCGATCGGCCAGATGCTGATGTTCACGAGCATGTTCGGTGGCGGCGGCTCCGACGAGGACCGCCCGAACCCGTTCGCGCTGCTCGCGATGAGCCTGCTCGCCCCGATGGCCGCCATGATGATCCAGATTGCGATCAGCCGCACCCGCGAGTACGACGCCGACGAGGACGGCTCGAAGCTCACCGGTGACCCGCTCGCCCTCGCCTCGGCGCTGCGCAAGCTCGAGTCGGGCGTGGCACGCGCCCCGCTCGCGCCGCAGCAGGACATCGTCAACGCGAGCCACATGATGATCGCGAGCCCCTTCCGCGCCCAGGACGTGACGCGCTTCCTCTCGACACACCCGCCGATGGACCAGCGGATCGCCCGCCTGGAGAGCATGGCCGGCGGCCCGCTCCACCGCTGATCCTGCTCAGCGACCGAGCATCCCGGCATCCCGCGCGCCGATGGTGCCGTCGATCTGGCAGGCTCGGCCCCATGCGCAGTCTCACCCTGGCCGAAGCCCGCGAGCGATCCTCGCTGATCACCGTCACGTCGTATGCCGTCGAGCTCGACCTCGACCAGGGCGCGGAGGTCTTCGGCTCCCGCACGGTCGTCCGCTTCGCCTGCGCCGAGCCCGGTGCCGACTCCTGGGTCGACCTGAAGGCCCGGTCCGTCGAGACGGTCTCCCTCAACGGAGCGCCGCTCGACCCGGCGAGCGCCGCAGACGGCCGCTTGGCGCTCACAGGGCTCGCCGCCGACAACGAGCTCGTCGTCGCCGCGACGATGGCCTACAGCCACGACGGGCAGGGCCTGCACCGGGCCACCGACCCCGCCGACGACCTCGACTATGTCTACGGCCACCTCTTCCTCGACGCCGCCCCGAGCGTCTACGCCTGCTTCGACCAGCCCGACCTCAAGGCCCCCTACGACGTCACCGTGCACGCCCCGCTGGACTGGACGGTGCTCGGCAACGGCGCCGCCGAGCAGACGAGCCCCGGCACGTGGACGCTTGCCACGACGAAGCCGCTCGCGACGTACTTCATGACGGTGTGCGCGGGACCCTACGTCTCCGTGCGCGACGAACACGACGGCATACCCCTGGGTGTCCACGCGCGGGCGTCGCTGCGCGAGCCGCTCGAGCGGCACGCGGCGGAGCTCTTCGACGTCACGAAGCGGTCGTTCGACTACTTCCACGGGCTCTTCGGGATCCGCTACCCGTTCGGGGAGTACCACCAGGTCTTCGTCCCGGAGTTCAACGCCGGCGCGATGGAGAACCCGGGCTGTGTGACCTTCCGAGACCAGTACCTCTACCGGGGTGCCGCGACGCGTGACGAGCTGCTGACGCGTGCCAACACGGTGAGCCACGAGATGTCGCACATGTGGTTCGGCGACATCGTGACGATGAAGTGGTGGGACGACCTCTGGCTCAACGAGTCGTTCGCCGAGTACATGTCGCACCGCTGCCTCGTCGACGCGACCGAGTACACCGATGCGTGGGTCGACTCCTCGATCGTGCGCAAGGTCTGGGGCTACGGCGCGGAGCGCTCCCCGTCCACCCACCCGGTCGCGGGCGTCGAGGCCCTCGACGCGCAGAGCGCGCTGCAGAACTTCGACGGCATCTCGTATGCCAAGGGCGCGGCGACGCTGCGCCAGCTCATCGCGTACGTCGGCGACGACCAGTTCATCGCCGGCGTCCGCGCCTACCTGACCGACAAGTCGTACGGCAACGGCACGCTCGCCGACTTCCTCGGCGCGATCGAGACCGCGAGCGGCAAGGACCTCGAGGCGTGGTCACGCGGATGGCTGCTGACGGCCGATCGCGACACGATCTCGGTCGAGATCGAGGAGCAGGACGGACTCGTCGAGCGCGCCGTCGTGAACCGGCAGTCGCCGCCTGACCGCCCCGCCGACCGGCCGCACGCCTTCGACGTCGCCGGGTGGACCGACGGCCGTGAGCTCGGGCGGGTCAGGGCGACGATCACGGCTCCCGAGACGACCCTTGCCGAGCTCGAGGGCACGCCGGAGCCGGCCGTGCTCGTCCCCAACGCCTCGGACCTGACGTGGGCGCGCGTGCGCCTCTCGGACTCGACGGTCGCGGCCCTCCCGACGCAGCTCGCCCAGATCCCCGACGGCCAGGCCCGCGCCGTCGTGTGGTCCTCCCTCATCGACGGCGTGCACGGTGCGACGACCTCGCCCGAGGCGTTCCTCGAGGTGTTCGACGCGGCGTGGCCGCACGAGACGAACTCCTCGATCCTGACTCGGGTCGCGGCATACGCCGAGCACCGCGTCGTGCCGTACTTCGTCCCGCGCGACCAGCAAGAGGCCGCCCTGGCCCGCCTCAACCGGGCCGGGGTGGGGCTGCTCGAGCGCGCGACGGCGGGCACGACCGAGTCCCTCGCGGCGGCCCGTCTCGTCGCCGGCACGAGCGATGACGAGACGCTGCTGCGCGCTTGGGCCGACGGCAAGGGCCTGCCCGCCGGTCTCGAGGAGGACGGCGACTTCCGGTGGATCGTCGTGCGCAACCTGGCCTCACGCGGGCTCATCGACGTCGCTGACATCGACGGCTTCCGCGCCAAGGACGACACCCTGCAGGGCGGCCTCAACGCGCTCCTGTGCCGTGCGAGCCTGCCCCGTGCCGAGGCCAAGGCGTGGGCGTGGGAGCAGCTGACCGGCCGCCAGGGTCGCTCCAACTACGAGATGGTGCACCTGGCCCGCGGCTTCTGGGCTGCCCCCGACGACGCCCTCGTCGCCGACTACGTGCCGCGCTACTTCACCGACGTGCCGGCCATGTCCGCCTGGGTGGGCGAGGATGCCCTGTCGCGCGTCGTCCTCGTCGCCTTCCCGCGGGTCTTCACGGACGAGACGGCGCGCCTCAGCGCCGAGGCGATCTCGCGCGACGACCTGACGCCGGCCGTCCACCGCTCGCTCGTCGACGCGGACGCCGAGCTTCGGGAGGCCCTGGCGTCCCGGGCGACGTTCGCCGCGGCCGTCTGAGCGCATGGCGACCCCGACGCGTGAGGGGCTGCCGGAGGTGGTCGGCACGATCTGCGCGGCCCACGCGGAGATGCTCGACGCGCGGCTGCCGGGGCTGCTGGCGGGTCTGTACCTCCACGGTTCGGTCGGCTTCGACGGCGAGTTCCACGGCGGCAGCGACATCGACTTCGTCGCCGTGACGAGCCGCCGACCCACCGACGCCGACATCGAGGTGCTCCGGGACGTGCACGCCGAGATCGGCCGGCGCTGGGCCGAGCCCGACTACGACGGCTTCTACGTTCTCGAGACCGACCTCGCCGGCTCGCCGGACGTGGTGCCGGACGTCCCCGGCGTGCTGCACCAGTGGTTCGACGTCGGCACCCACGCCGACGTCAAGCACATCACGTGGCGCGAGCTGCGCGACCACGGAATCACCATGCGGGGCAAGGACGTTCACGACGTCACGATCTGGAGCGACGACGCCGCACTGCACGCCTCCACGCTCGAGAACCTCGAGACGTACTGGCGCACGCAGCTCGAGGCGATGGAGCACCACCCGCGCGAGGCGTCCCTGCCGCACGCCACCGAGTGGGGTGCCCTCGGGGCGTCACGGCTCGTCCACCTGCTCGTCACCGGGCGGCCCACGTCCAAATCCGGTGCCGGTCGGTGGGCGCTCCGGAGCTACCCCCACCACCGCGAGATCCTCGAGGAGGGGCTGCGCGTCCGCGAGCATCCCGACGCGCCGTCGTCGTATGCCGCAGACCCCGGTCGTCGTCGCCGTGACCTCATCGCGTTCATGACGGAGGTCATCGCCGACGGCGTCTCCCGGACCAGCTCCGGGGCCCACGGGCCACCCGGGACCGTCGACGTGAACGGCGACGGGGCGAGCCCCTGGGTCATCGAGCTCGCCGACGTGCGGGACCCGATCTGTGAGGCGCTGCTGCACGACTACTACGTCGACGTCAGCGACCGGTGGTACCAGCACCGGGAGGGGCGCGACTCGAGCCCGGAGGAGATCGAGACCGGCTTCCCCCAGATGCGCAGCGACGACCTGGCGCCCCCGACGGGGGAGTTCGTCGTGGCCCGGCGCGCTGACGACGACACGGTGCTCGGTGGTTGTGTCGGGTTGCGGCGCCTGAAGGACACTGCGGGACGGCGGGTGGCGGAGTTGCGGCGACTCTACGTGCGCCCCGAGCTCCGAGGGGCCGGGCTCGGGGCGAGCCTCCTTCTGTGCGCGGAGGAGATCGCACGCGTCTGGGGCGTGTCCGCGATGCGCCTCGACACCCGCCTCGACCTCGGCGAGGCCCGGGCGCTCTACCTGCGTCACGGCTGGGTCGAGGTGCCGGCGTTCAGCGAAAACGACTACGCCGAGGTCTGGTACGCCAAGCCCCTCCGGTGATCGGCGGCCAGGTCGAGGAGATCTGCCGGCACCAGGTGCCGAAGGATCTCCACGACCTCGGCCACCGGCCGCTCGGCCCGAACGCTGGAGCGTCAGCGGTTGTAGGCCGTCGTGTGACGTGGCTCGTAGAGCTGGATCTCGTCGGCTCCCGGGACCGCCATCATGACGACGAGGCCGTAGCCGTGGTCGGCGGGGTCGGTCGTGAACACCGCCCCACGCGCGATGAGCTCGTCCATCGTGGCCCGTAGGTCGTCGCACATGAGCGAGATCGCGTGGTGCCGCGGCGCCGACCACGACGACCCCTCCGGTCCGCGCGTCGGGTGCACCCCGAGTTCGCTCGGACCGCTCCTGAAGATGAGCCACGCGTCGGCGTCGCCGCCTCCGTCCGAGCCGGGCTCGTCGGTGACGCACGGCCACTGGAGGACGTCTCGGAAGAAGGCGCGCGTGGCCGTTGCATCGTCGGAGTACACGAGGTTGTGGACGGCGGTGATCATGGTCGGGACGCTACCCCCGTAGAAGCCCCCGCGTCAGGTGCCGTGTGGTTCGATGCGCTGGTGGCACCACGGGGTGGTCAGGGCAAGCGGAAGCCTGCGAAGAGGGCGCCGTTCCTGCTCCGCTGCCTCTACCTCTGCATGGTCTTCCGTGCGCCGGCGGAGCACTTCGGCTACGGCCGAGCACTGGCTGTCGCCGGCGTCGTCGCGGCCGGGGTGATCGCGGTTCGAGGCGCCGGAGTCCTCCTCCACGTGCACGACGTCCGACGGTCGGGAGGGAGTCTGACCCCGGGTGCGATCCTGCGGCTGGTCGTGACGATGCCCCCGGTCGTGCTGAGGTCGACGCCGGATGCCCCCGGCCTCCTGTATCGGTGGCGCGGTCACCTGCGCCGAGAAGGTGCCGAGAGACGGGACCTGGAGCACCACCGCGGAGGGCGGGTCACGGTCACCGTGCTCTACAAGGACCCCGAGGGGGACCCGGTGCCACAGGTCCCGGCCTACTGCCCGGGGTCGTTCACGGTGGAGGTCGAAGGCGACGTCCTCATCTCGAACCGCAGCCACCCGCCCCTGCTCGGCGATGCGACCACCTTCTGGTCCACGCTCGTCGCCGACGCCGCCGCGGGCGACCTCACCGTCCTGCGTCGCGAGGGGGACACGTGTGTCGTGGCCCGTGTCGGCTTCCCGCGTGGCGCGAGGTTCGCGATCGTCATGGCCGAGCCGGACTGGGACCTCGTCTTGGCGGCCCACCCCGCTCGGCCCGTGGCAAGTCGGGCGTCCCGGCCCTGACCGTCAGGCCCAGAGGGACACGGAGTCGCGCACGGAGAAGCCCGCGGACACGGTCACCAGGGACTGGGCTCGTAGTCCTTGACGAAGCAGCCGTAGAGGTCCTCGCCGGCCTCGCCGCGCACGATCGGGTCGTAGACGCGGGCTGCGCCGTCGACGAGGTCGAGCGGTGCGTGCCAGCCCTCGGCCGCGATGCGCAGCTTCTCGTCGTGGGGCCGCTCGTCGGTGATCCAGCCGGTGTCGACGGCCGTCATGAGGATGCGGTCGGTCTCGAACATCTCGCCCGCGCTCGTGCGGGTCATCATGTTCAGCGCAGCCTTGGCCATGTTGGTGTGCGGGTGGCCCGGACCCTTGTAGCGGCGGGAGAACTGGCCCTCCATCGCCGACACGTTGACGACGTAGGCCCGTCGCGCACCAGCCGTGACCGCGGCACGCATCGCCGGGCGCAGCCGCGAGACGAGGATGAACGGGGCGGTCGAGTTGCACAGCTGGACCTCGAGCAGCTCGAGCGGGTCGACCTCCTCGACCTTCTGGGTCCACGAGTTGTTGCGCTGGAGGTCGGGCAGCAACCCACCGGCGTCCACGGCGGTGCCCGCCCGGTGGGCCTCGAGGCTGGCGTGTCCGGCCGAGAGGGCCAGCGCTGTCATGGACGCGGCCGTCTGGGCGGCGACGGCGTGCTCGACCGACTCGCCGTCATGGTGCGCCACGGCGTGGTTGCCGAGGGCGCCGGCGATCGAGGCCGGGTGCGCCTCGCTGATCCTGTCGAAGGTCACCATCTCCGGCAGCGCGACACCGTCGGGGAGCGGCGCCGACTCGAGCTCGACGAGGTTGCTGTACGCGCCGGGGGACCGGCGCACCGTCTGCGCGGCGTTGTTGACGAGGATGTCGAGCGGGCCGGCGGCAGTCACCTCGTCGGCGAGGGCGACGACCTGGGTGGGGTCGCGCAGGTCGATGCCGACGATCTTGAGCCGGTGGATCCAGTCGGCGCTGTCCTCCATCGAGGCGAAGCGGCGCATGGCGTCCTTGGGGAAGCGCGTCGTGATCGTCGTGTGCGCGCCGTCGCGCAGCAGGCGCAGCGCGATGTACATCCCGATCTTCGCGCGGCCGCCAGTGAGCAGGGCGCGCTTGCCCGTGAGGTCGGTGCGCTGGTCGCGCTTGGCGTGCGAGCGGGCTGCGCAGTCGGGGCACAGCCAGTGGTAGAACGCGTCGACGAGGGTGTAGTCGCGCTTGCAGATGTAGCAGCCGCGCGGGTTGACGAGCTCACCGGCGAAAGCCCCGGATGCGTTGGAGACCAACGGAATTCCCTTGGTCTCGTCGTCGATCCGCATGGGCGAGCCGGTGGCCGTCGCCTCGATGACCTGCCGGTCGGCCTTGCGCTCGGCCCACGTCTTCGCGTTGCGCCGGTCCTTCTTGAGCCGCTTGTACATCAGGGACGCAGCGCGCTTGAGGGTCTCGAAGTCGGGGTCGTCGATCTCGAGAGAGGGGGCCAGGGCGAGCACCCGCACGGCGGTCGCGACGTCCTCGGGGTCGAGGCGCACGACAGCGGCGGGGTCCAGCTCGATCTCGGTGTCACTCACCGCGCAAGGGTACGCGGGCGGTCGCCCCGCTCCCCAATCCGCCGAACCCGGGAGATGACGGCATGCGGTCTCGGGAGCCGGTTTCGCCGGGGTCACGTCCAGGGTCGGGAGACCCTGACCGTGACCCCGGCGAAGTGGGCGGGGCCGTCAGTTCGAGGTCGACGGCTTGGCGGCCAGCGTCACGGGGACGTCCTGGCGTGCGCCGCCGCGGATCACGGTCAGGGTGGCCTTGTCGCCGACGGTCATCTCGCGGATCTGGGCGACGAGCGCCGTCGCGGAGTCGATGCGCTGACCGTCGACGGCGATGATGACGTCGCCGTTCTTGAGGCCGGCGTTCGCGGCGGGCGTGCTGGGGCTGACGGAGACGACCTGCGCGCCGGCGCGCTTAGCGGTGCCGTCCGAGACGACCGCGTCGCGGGTGCTGACGCCGAGGTAGGAGTGCTCGGCCTTGCCGCTCTTGATCAGCTGGTCGGCGATGGACTTCGCCTCCTTGACCGGGATCGCGAATCCGATGCCGATGTTGCCGCTCTGGCTTCCGCCGGAGCTCTGCCCCAGCGAGGCGATCGAGCTGTTGATGCCGATGAGCTCGCCCTTGCCGTTGACGAGCGCGCCGCCGGAGTTGCCGGGGTTGATCGCCGCCGACGTCTGGATGGCGTTCGTCACGACCTCGTCACCGGACGACTGCTGCTGGCCGAAGGGGGACTGGCTCGGCGTGCCGGTGCTGACCGGGCGGTTGAGGGCCGAGATGATGCCCGTCGTCACGGTGCCCGAGAGGCCGAGCGGGTTGCCGACAGCCATGGCAGGGTCGCCGACCTTGAGCGTCTCGGAGTTGCCGAGGCTGATCGGCGTCAGGTCGCCGGGGCCGTTGGTCAGCTTGATGACGGCGAGGTCGGTCGACGCGTCGGTGCCGACGATCGTCGCGCCGTAGGTGCGGCCGTCGCTCAGGGTCACGGTGATCGCACCGTTGCCCGTGGCGTCACCCACGACGTGGTTGTTCGTCAGGATGTGCCCGCTCTTGTCGAAGACGACTCCCGAGCCGGCGCCCGAGCCCTGCTGGGTCGTCACGTCGATGCTGACGACGCTCGGTGAGACCGCGGCGGACACGGCGGCCCAGTCGGGCGCGGAGGCATTGCCCTGCACGACGGTGGGCGAGCTGTTCTGGTTCGAGTTCGTCGTTGCCGTCGCGGCAGGGGTCGACCCGGTGGCGGTGCTCTGGCCCCCGAGCTGCGTGGCGGCATACGTGCCTCCGCTCGCGAGGACGGCGGCGAGCAGGGCGACCCCGACGGTCTGGCCGAAGCGGTTGTCGCGCTTCGGGGCCGGCCGGCTGCCCTCACCCAGCGGCGGCGTCGGCGGGGCCGGCGGCACGGGGGGTGCGGACTGGCTGTAGTAGCCGCCCTGCGGGATCTGCTGGGTGTGGTCCTCGGGTGCCATGGTCATGGCTCCTCCTCGCTCTGGTCTGTTCCTCCATCAGACCTACCCACCTTTGGACTCGGTTGTGGCATTCCTAGGAATGGGCTGTGCCTTGGGCTGCGCCGTGGTGACGCCGCTCACCCTCCTGGTCCCGGCGGTGAACGGGGAGCTGGACGACGAACGTCGCACCGCCACCGGGCGTCTCGCGCACTCGAACGCTGCCGCCGTGCGCCTCGATGATCGCGTGCACGATCGCGAGCCCGAGACCGTTGCCGCCACCCCTGCCGCGGCTGCGGGAGCGGTCGGCGCGGTAGAAGCGCTCGAAGACATCGGCGCGCTCGTTGGGTGGTATGCCGTGTCCGTGGTCGCGGACGTGGAGCGCGACGTGGAGCGCGTCCACCCGGCCGGCGAGGATCTCGATCGGGGTGCCGGCCGGGGTGTGGACCCGGGCGTTGGTGACGAGGTTGGTGACGACCTGTCGCAGCTGTTGCTCGTCCGCCTGCAGCTCCGTCGGCTCGATGGGCCCGTTGATGCCGGTGGCGACGATGTGACGGTCGGGCGCGATGGTGCGGGCGTCCTGCGCGGCGTCGGCGGCCAGCACGGCGAGGTCGACGGTCTGGAGCTCGAGCGGGCGCTCGCCGTCGAGACGAGCCAGGGTGAGCAGGTCCTCGACGAGGCCGCTCATCCGGTGGGCCTCGGACTCGATGCGGCCCATCGCGCCGGTCACGGCGTCGGCCGTCGGCAGGGCGCCCTGGCGGTAGAGCTCGGCGTAGCCACCGACGGCGGCCAGCGGCGTGCGCAGCTCGTGTGAGGCGTCGGCGATGAAGCGCCGCATCTTCGCCTCGTTGGCCTCGCGCACGGCGAAGCTCTGCTCGATGCGGGCGAGCATCGCGTTGAGGGAGCGCGACAGGGAGGCCACCTCGTCGTCGGTGTCGGGCACGTCGATGCGCTGGGTCAGGTCGCCCACCGCGATCTGGGCCGCGGTGTCCTCGATGCGGGTCAGGGGCCGGAAGGTCCGGCGTATGAGGAACCAGCCCAGCGCCGCCGTGACGATGAGGGTGATGGCACCGATCCCCGCGGCATAGAGCAGGAACCGGTCGACGGTCCGGTCGAGGGCGCTCAGGGGCAGGGCCAGGACGTAGATCTGGGTGCGCGGCTCGTTGAGCTGGGCCAGGGCGAGCCACTGGGCGTCCCCGCCGGTCGAACCGATGCGGAAGGGGACGTGCCCCGTGACCTTGGGGTCGGAGGCCGTGAGGTTCGGGATCTGGGCCTGGTCCTGCTCGGTGACCGCCTCACCGCGGGAGATGACCGAGCCGGTGCGCACGTCGATGATCCGGGTCGTGAAGCCCGTGGGCAGCTGCGGGCCGGCTGCACTGAGCTCTGCCGGGTCGATGGACGACAGGCTCGCGGCATAGACGCGAAGCTCCTGTTCCGTCTGGTTGAGCAGGTAGACCCGCAGCAGGGCGCTGACGACGAGCGAGGTCACGGCCAGGGCGACGGCGATGAGCCCGAGCGTGACCGCGAGCAGACGCCACCGCAACGGCATCGCCCGCAGCCGGGGCAGCCGCTGCTTCCGGCTGCCCACGAGGACGGCCGGCTCGGCGGTCACGTCGACCATCCGGTCAGGAGCTCGTCAGCTCGGGGGGCACGCGGAGAACGTAACCCACACCGCGCTTGGTGTGGATGAGCGAGGGCCCGTCGGCGTCGATCTTGCGCCGGAGGTAGGAGATGTAGGACTCGACGATGCCGGACTCGCCGCGGAAGTCGTAGTCCCAGACGTGGTCGAGGATCTGCAGCTTCGACAGGACCCGGTTGGGGTTGAGCAGCAGGTAGCGCAGCAGCTTGAACTCGGTGGGGGACAGGTCGATGACGCGACCACCCCGGCGCACCTCGTGGGAGTCCTCGTTGAGCTCGAGGTCGTGGAAGCGCAGCGTCGCGCCGTCGTCGGCCTGACCGCGCGTGCGGCGCAGCACGGCGCGGATGCGGGCGATGACCTCCTCGAGGCTGAAGGGCTTCGTGACGTAGTCGTCACCGCCCACGGTGAGGCCCTGGATCTTGTCGCCCGTCGCGTCGCGCGCGGTGACGAAGACGATCGGCTGCTGGCGCCCGCGGTCACGCAGGCGCCGCGTCACCTCGAAGCCGTCGACGTCGGGGAGCATGACGTCGAGCACGACGAGGTCGGGCTCCGACTCGGCCGCCATGGCGAGGGCGGTGGTGCCGTCGGCGGCCGTCTCGACCTCGAAGCCGGCGAAGCGCAGCGACGTCGCGAGCAGCTCACGGATGTTCGGCTCGTCCTCGACGACGAGCAGGCGGGCCTCTGCGGCCTGTGCTGTCTGGGTGTCCACACCGAACAGTGTCGGCACGTCTGCTGGGAGTTCGCTGGGAGTTGGTCGGATCCTTCGGCCCTCAGCTCAGAGGTCGTCGGCGTCGACGATCCGGTAGGCGTAGCCCTGCTCTGCGAGGAAGCGCTGACGGTGCGCGGCGAAGTCCGCGTCCACGGTGTCGCGGGACACGATGGTGTAGAAGTGCGCGGTGCGCCCGTCTCCCTTGGGTCGCAGGACGCGGCCGAGGCGCTGTGCCTCCTCCTGGCGTGAGCCGAAGGTGCCGCTGATCTGGATCGCGACGCTCGCCTCGGGCAGGTCGATGGAGAAGTTCGCGACCTTGCTGACGACGAGGGTCGTGATCTCACCGGTGCGGAAGGCGTCGTAGAGGCGCTGGCGCTCCTTGACCGTCGTCTCACCGGTGATGACCTCGGCGCCGAGCCGCTCGGCCACCTCGTGGAGCTGGTCGAGGTACTGCCCGATGACGAGCGTCGGCTCACCGGCGTGCTGCTTCGCGAGCTTCTCGACGACGGGCAGCTTGGCGTCGGAGCACGACGCGAGGCGGTAGCGCTCCTCGGGCTCGCTCACGGCATACGCCATCCGCTGGCCGTCGGGGAGGCTGACCCGCACCTCCACGCAGTCGGCGGGAGCGATGTAGCCCTGGGCTTCGATGTCCTTCCACGGCGCGTCGAACCGCTTCGGGCCGATGAGGCTGAAGACGTCGGCCTCCCGGCCGTCCTCGCGCACGAGCGTCGCCGTCAGGCCGAGCCGGCGGCGCGCCTGCAGGTCGGCCGTCATGCGGAAGATCGGGGCCGGCAGCAGGTGCACCTCGTCGTAGACGACGAGGCCCCAGTCGCGGGCGTCGAGCAGGTCGAGGTGCGCGTAGGCGCCCTTCCGCTTCGTGGTCAGCACCTGGTAGGTCGCGATCGTGACGGGACGAATCTCCTTGCGGGCGCCGGAGTACTCGCCGATCTCGTCCTCCGTCAGGGTGGTGCGCTTGAGCAGCTCGTCCTTCCACTGCCGGGCGCTGACGGTGTTGGTCACGAGGATGAGCGTCGTCGCCTTGGCGGCCGCCATGGCGCCCGCGCCGACGAGCGTCTTGCCCGCGCCGCAGGGGAGCACGACGACGCCGGAACCGCCGTGCCAGAAGCCGTCGACGGCGTGCTGCTGGTAGGGGCGCAGGTGCCAGCCGTCCTGCTGGAGGTCGATCGGGTGCGCCTCGCCGTCGACGTAGCCGGCCAGGTCCTCGGCGGGCCAGCCGATCTTGAGCAGCTCCTGCTTGAGGGTGCCGCGCTCGCTCGGGTGCACGACGACGGCCAGGTCGTCGAGACGCTCGCCGGTCAGAGGCTTGATCTTCTTGTGCCGCAGCACCTCCTCGAGCACCGGGCGGTCCGTCGTGCGCAGCACGAGCCGGGTGCCTTCCTCGGAGTCGGCGAGCCCCTCCTTCTCGAGGGTCAGGCGGCCGTAGCGGGCCATCGTGTCGGCCACGTCGACGAGGAGGGCGTTCGGGACGGCATACCTGCTGTGCGTCATGAGGGCGTCGACGACCTGCTCGGCGTCGTGCCCGGCGGCGCGGGCGTTCCACAGGCCGAGCGGGGTGATGCGGTAGGTGTGCACGTGCTCGGGCGCGCGCTCGAGCTCGGCGAACGGCGCGATGGCACGCCTCGCGGCCTCGGCGGTCGGGTGGTCGACCTCGAGGAGGAGGGTCTTGTCGCTCTGGACGATCAGGGGTCCGTCATTCATCGACTCGTCCAACCGTTCGTGGCGTGCGGGTGTTCCCGAGGCGCGAAGTCACGCCTGACAGTATGGGTGCATGCGATCCCCACAGGTCGAGGCGGCGACGGGGCTGCCCCCGAAGGTGACGATCTACGAGGTCGGCCCACGCGACGGGCTGCAGAACGAGAAGACCGTCGTGCCGGCCGCGACGAAGGTCGAGTTCATCCGCCGGCTCGAGGCCGCGGGTCTCGGCACCATCGAGACGACGTCCTTCGTGCCGGCGAGGTGGGTCCCGCAGATGGGTGACGCCGAGGAGGTGCTCGCTGCCCTCGGCGCCGACGGGGTCGGCCGGCGGCGACCTGCCCTCGTGCCCAACGAGCGGGGCCTCGACCGCGCCGAGGAGCTCGGGCTCAGGGCGATCGCGATCTTCGGCTCGGCCACCGAGACCTTCGCGCAGAAGAACCTCAACCGCTCCGTCACCGAGCAGTACGCCATGTTCGAGCCGGTCGTGAAGCGCGCCCTCGCAGACGGCATGTGGGTGCGGGCCTACGTCTCGATGTGCTTCGGCGACCCCTGGGAGGGCCCGGTGCCGGTCGCCCAGGTGGTCGATACCGCGGAGCGGCTCATGGACCTCGGCTGCCACGAGCTGAGCCTCGGCGACACGATCGGGGTCGGCACGACCGGCCACGTGCACCGGCTGCTCGAGGCGCTGCATGCGCGGGGGATCGGCACCGACCGGGTCGCCGTGCACTTCCACGACACCTACGGCCAGGCCCTCGCCAACACGATGGCCGCCCTGCGCGACGGCGTCTCGGTCGTCGACGCGTCGGCCGGTGGCCTCGGCGGCTGCCCCTACGCCAAGTCCGCCACGGGCAACCTCGCCACCGAGGACCTCGTCTGGGCGCTGCACGGCGCCGGCGTCGAGACCGGGGTGGACCTCGACGCGCTCGTCGAGACGTCGGTATGGATGGCGGGGCAGCTCGGCCGGCCCTCGCCGAGCAACGTCGTCCGAGCCCTCGCCGGCGCTTGAACGGTCCGACCGGCCGGAACGACGGCGAGCCCCGGCTTCAGGAGGGCGTTTCCCCGTGTCGGTCCGGCCGAGTGGCCCACATCAGGCGGGTGGCTGGTCCTTGGTGAGGTGGAGCAGCCAGTCGCGGTCGGTGCGGATCAGCGCGTAGCGCCGCGGCCCGCCCCGCCCGTGGAGCACGAAGACGATCCGGTGGTCGTCGCGGGACTCCTCCTCCCACCAGCCGGTGTCGGCGACCGACTTGTGCTCGTCGGTGTAGGCGAGGTGGTCCATGGCGTGGTCGTCGACCGCGACCGCCAGCCGGTCGTGCCGGCTCGACGTCGGCAGTCCCTTGGGCACCGCCCACGAGCGGAGCACGCCGTCCTCCTCGAGCCGCAGGTCGAAGTGCGGACGCGGCTTGCGGTGGTCGTGGAGCACGTATGCCGGCCGGTGGCCTTCGCGGGATCCCTTGCCTCCCATGGCCGGTCAGGCCTCGAGCGTCGCGCCGGTGATGCGGTGCACCGAGAAGGACTTCTCGTGCCCCGACTCGTCGGTGGCCCGGACCCGTCCGCCCTCGACCCGCTGTGGGTGGATCAGGTGGCGGCTCGTCGCGCCGTGGCCGTCGGAGTAGCCGATCCACACGCCGTGCCGGTCGGCGACCGCGTCGCGCAGCAGCGACAGCGTCACGACGGGGTCCATCGCCTGGATGCGCGGGCCGGGGCGGCTCTCGTCCTCGACGCGACGCTGGTCGGCCGTCGCCTCGGCTGCGCGCAGCCCGTCGACGAGCGACTGGGTGTAGGGCCGGTCGACGGGAGAGACCATCGGGCTGGGGCCGCGACGCCGTGACCCGGCGCGACGGCGCGGCGTCTCGGCGTGGACGACGGTGCCGTCCTGACCCTCGTGCACCGGCGCGAACCCGTTGTCGCGCAGCAGGTCGACGAGCACACGCGGGTCGGCAGAGGACACGAGCACCGTGGGAGCGAGCCGCCGCAGGCGGAGGGGAGCCAGGTCGCGCGACGCGAGCATCGTGTCGAGCACCGCCTCGTCGTCGGAGCGGATGTAGGCAGCGGCGCCGCCGATGCGGGTCTGGCCGTGCTTGCGGGCGACGTCGGACACGAGGTACTCGAGCGGCTGGGGCACCGGGGTGCGACTCGACCGGCGCACCGTCTCGGTGAAGTCCGCGGCGGTCCACCCGGCGTCGAGCGCCCGGCGCACCGACTCGGGCGTGAACCGGTAGACGGTGGCCCCGCCCCGGGACTCGACGTCGGCGGCGAGGCGCATGAACGAGCCGAGACCGCCGACGAGCGGCCCGGGCGCGACGGCGGTGAGGTCTGCCTGGACGAGGATGTGGTCGACGGGGGAGGGCAGGTGCGCCGCCATGCAGGCCGCCACGTCGTCGAGCGAGTCGGGGGAGGCGAGCAGGGCGCGGCCGGCCTCGGACAGGGCGCCGCGACCGGTCACGCCGAGCCAGTCCGCCTCGCGGAGGACCGCCTCGACGGCCTCGTCGAGCACGGCGGCGGACCGGTTGGGCCGGCGCCAGGCGAGGCGCCCGCGGAGCGAGCCACGGTCGGGCGCGCTGCCCTGCTCGAGCGAGGCGAGCTCGCGCAGCACCTCGCGCCGGATCGCCCGGATCGCGGGCCACTGGACGTCCGGGCCGAGGGCGTTGGCGGGCCCGGTGCCGGTGCTCCGGCGGCCGACGAGGTGGGGTGCTCGGGTCGAGCCGAGCCACGCGAGGGCCAGCGTCGCCCACCGGTGCCCGGCCTCGCTCGAGCTCCACTCGTCGATCTCCGACGTGGGAGCCCACACCGGCACGACCTCACCGTCGTCGGCGACGAGGCCCGCGGCATACGCCAGCTCGACGACGAAGGCGGTGTGCTCGGGGTCGAGGTCGAGCGCCAGCTGGGTGACCCGGAGGTCACGGACCGACAGGCCACCGGCGCGGAGCACGCGTGGGGGGTCGGCTCCCCAGGCGGCGGCGAGCTCGTCGACGTGCGTCAGGCACTCGCTCGCGGCGCCGCCGGCGGCGCCGTCGACGAGGGTGACCGAACGAGCCTCGATCGCGGGAGGGGTCAGCTCGACGGACCGGTGCAGGCGCCCGTCGCGCAGCACCAGACCGACCTCGCGGGGCATCGCCACCCGGTCGGTCGACACCGGCACGAGGAGGTGGTGCTCGAGCAGCCAGCGCGCGGTCGTGCGCCCGGGCTGCGCGGTCGGCAGGACGCCGAAGGCCGGCCCCCACGTCATCCGTTCGAGCATGGCGCGCGAGTCGTCGGGGGCCTCGGCGATGGTCGCCCGGATGCGGTCCGGGTCGGCGTGCTCGGGCGGCGCCGACGGTCGCAGCTCGTGCATCGGTGCGCCCAGGCCAGCCACGGTCGTGCCGAGCACCTCGGGAACGGTGCGAACGACGTGGTCGCCGTCGGCGCCGCGCCAGAGGAGGGCGGCGCGCCAGAGGTCCTGCACGATGGTGTCGACGGTCGTGGCGTCGTCGGTGCCGAGCAGGTGCAGCAGCACGCTGCGGTCGGCGGCGTCGCCGGCGACCACGATGGCCTCGAGCACCTGGAGGTGGCCGCGGTCGAGGGCCTCGACGGCCCGCTGCACGCTGGCCCGCGTCCCCGCGCGGGCCGCGAGGCTCGTCAGGTCGGCCGGCGCCGGGCGCGCGAGATCCGGGCGCGCGAGTACGAGGTCGATGAGCTCTGCGTCGCTGCGACCGCGGATGTCGTCGGCGAGGCTCCGGCTCGGGGTGGCCATCCGCCCAACCTACTGCCCTGGCACCCGCCACCCGGCGCCCGTATGCCGTGGGCCTCCGCTCGCGGTGCCGGATCGCCCGCTAGCGTTGCCCCCATGAGCGCGCTCTCACCGGCCCCGGGCGCCGAGCCCGCACCGGCACACCCGACCGGCGAGCAGTGGACCATCGGCCACGGTCCGTTCGAGGCGACCGTCGTCGAGGTCGGCGGCGGCCTGCGCACCCTGACTTGTGACGGCGTCGACCTCGTCGCGGGGTATGCCGCCGACGAGACGTGCGCCTCCGGTCGTGGGCAGCAGCTGATGCCCTGGCCCAACCGGATCCGCGACGGCCGCTACACCTTCGGCGGCACCGAGCACCAGCTGTCGGTGACCGAGGTCCCGCGCGGCAACGCCAGCCACGGCCTCGTGCGCTGGGCACTGTGGGAGCTCGTCGAGCTCGAGGACGACCGCGTCACGGTCGGCTACCGCCTGCACCCGCAGCCCGGCTGGGACCACTTCCTCGACCTGCGCACCTCCTACCTGCTCGACGACTCGGGTCTCGTCGTCACGACGGCCGCGCGCAACGTCGGGCCGGCCGCCGCCCCCTTCGGCTACGGCGCGCATCCCTATCTCGCCATCGGTGACACGCAGCTGGTCGACGTCGAGCTGCGCATCCCGGCCGCGACCTGGGTCGAGGTCGACGAGCGACTGCTCCCCGCGGCGACGCATCCGGTCGACGGCGGGCCGTTCGACTTCCGGGTGGCGCACCGCGTCGACAGCGCCCGTCTCGACACCGCCTACACCGACGTCGTGCGCGACGCGGACGGCCTGTGGCGCTGCACCGTGGCGGCCGCCGATCGCGCGACGACCCTGTGGGCCGACGCAGCCTTCCCGTGGCTGCAGGTCTTCACGGCCATCGCCGAGGACCGCAAGGGCGAGGTCGGCATCGCCGTCGAGCCCATGAGCTGTCCCGCCGACGCCTTCAACTCGGGTGACGGGCTCGTCGTCCTCGAGCCGGGCGAGGAGTGGACGGGCACCTGGGGCATCAGCCCCGCCTGAGGCGCCCGGCGACTCGCGGTGCGGGTGGTGCCGGGCCCCGCCGGACCGGGCAATCCCGTTGCGGTGAGCCGTTAGGGTGGGAACAGAGCGCAAGGAGCGCCATCGAGTCGCGCCGTCGCACGGCCGACCCAGATCTGAACGAGGTGGACTGTGCCGACTGGCAAGGTCAGGTTCTACGACGCGGACAAGGGCTTCGGATTCATCTCCGAGGACTCCGGCGCGGACGTCTTCCTGCACGCGAACGCGCTCCCCGAGGGCGTCACGACCCTGAAGAAGGGCGTGCGTGTCGAGTTCGGCATCGTCGAGGGACGCAAGGGCGCCCAGGCGCTGTCGGTCAAGCTCCTCGACCCGGTCCAGTCGGTCGCCGCCAACATGTCCGCCCGGGAGCGCAAGACGCCCGAGGAGCTCGTGGTCATCCTCGAGGACGTCGTGCAGCTGCTCGACGGCGTCGGCGAGGGCTACCGCGCCGGACGCCGCCCCGACCGCAAGCTCGCCTCGAACGTCGCGCGCGCCCTGCGCGGCCTCGCGGACGAGCTGGAGAAGTGAGCTGATGACCGTCACCGCCCCCAAGACGGACGCCGTGCTGCTGGCCGCGTCCGACCTCGCCCGCAGCGTCCTCGAGGAGGTCGCCGAGCCCGGAACCATCGGCGCCCACCTCGGCATGGACCTGCTCGAGGAGCGCCTCGGCATGCACTGGTTCGAGTGCACGTCGCCGGGCTACCGCGGGTGGCGCTGGGGCGTCAGCGTCGCCCGGGTGCAGCGCGCCAAGGTGGCCACGGTCTGCGAGACCAACCTGCTCCCCGGCGCCGACGCCGTCCTGGCCCCCGAGTGGCTGCCGTATGCCGACCGGCTCGCCCCCGGCGACCTCGGCGCCGGCGACGTGCTGCCCTTCCGGCCCGACGACCCCAACCTCGAGGCCGGCTTCGAGGCCACCGGCGACGAGGACGTCGACCAGATGGCCTTCTTCGAGCTCGGCCTCGGCCGGCCGCGCGTGCTGTCGGCGGAGGGTCGCGAGTCCGCCGCGACCCGGTGGTACTCCGGCGACCACGGTCCCGAGTCCGAGGTGGCAGCCAAGGCGACCGCGCACTGCACGACCTGTGGCTACTTCCTGCCGATGGCGGGCGCCCTGCGGGTGACGTTCGGCGTGTGCGCCAACGAGTGGAGCCCGTCCGACGGCCGCGTCGTCTCGCTCGACCACGGCTGCGGTGCGCACTCCGAGACCGACATGGACCACCCGGAGCCGACGTCGGTCGGTGAGCCGATCGTCGACGAGTTCGCCGTCGACCTCGAGCCCACCGAGCGAGCGTCCGAGGGCGAGGGCCAGCGGCCGACCGAGGAGCAGCACGGCTCGGACGACCCCGTCACCGACTGACGAGGGACCTCGACCTCGGACGAACCACCCGGCATACCCTGGTGGTTCGTGTCGTTCGGGGGCAGCTCAGGCGGCGTCGCGGGCGTTGCCGCGCCCACGGCGCACGTAGACCCAGCCGAGGCAGCCCAGCACGAACCCGGCCACGCACGTCCATGGCCACCAGTCGCGGTCGCCCTGGTGCAGGGCGGGGACGACGAGCGTGACGACGAGGGCGACGACCCAGACGGCGAGCCCGACCTCGATGATCCGCAGCATCGGCACGTGCAACGGCTCGATCTGCCCGGGGCTCGTCGGGTCGGCGGTGGCCGGCGGCACGTCGGGGGTGGTCTCATCGGTCACGCTCCCAGCCTATGGTCTCGTGACAGGCGCGAAACGCGCCACCACTAAGGTGTGCGCCATGTCGACGGATACGCGCATCACCCCCACTCCTACACGGACCGGGCTCGACGACTTCTTCAAGATCACCGAGCGCGGGTCGACCGTCGCGCGTGAGGTCCGCGGCGGCGTCGTCACCTTCTTCACGATGGTCTACATCGTCGTGCTCAACCCGATCATCCTCTCGGGCGTCGTCGACGGCTCGGGCTCGATGATCGGCGGAACCAACGACCTGGTGCGCAGCAAGCTGCTCGTCGCAGTCGGGACGGCCGTCGTCGCGGGCGTCATGTCGATCCTCATGGGTCTCGTGGCGAACTTCCCGATCGCGCTCGCGGCGGGCCTCGGGATCAACGGCCTCATCACCGGGATGGTGCTGACCCACTCGGCAGAGAAGATCACCTTCGCCGACCTCATGGGTCTCGTCGTCATCGAGGGCGTCATCATCCTCGTGCTCGTGCTGACGGGGTTCCGCAAGGCGGTCTTCAAGGCGATCCCCGGACCGCTCAAGGTCGCGATCTCCGTCGGCATCGGCCTGTTCATCGCCTACATCGGCGTCATCGACGCCGGCTTCGCGCGCCGGCCCACGACGCCGGGCTCGGTCCCGAGCGAGCTCGGCATCGGCGGTAGCCTCGACGGCTGGCCGACGCTCGTCTTCGTCGTCGGCGTCTTCCTCATCGCGGTGCTGCTCATCCGCAAGGTCAAGGGCGCCATCCTCATCGGCATCGTCGCGGCGACGGCGCTCGCGATGGTCCTCGAGGCGATCTTCCACATCGGGCCGCGAGTCTTCGACAAGTCGGGCGCCCTGACCAACCCGTCGGCGTGGGCCCTGACGGTCCCGAAGCTGCCCGACACCATCACCAACACCCCCGATCTCGGCATCCTCGGCCAGTTCAGCCTGCTCGGCTCGTTCGAGAAGATCGGCATCGTCACCTCGATCATGTTCGTCTTCTCGCTGTTGCTCGCCGACTTCTTCGACACGATGGGCACCGTCGTCGCGATCGGCACCGAGGCCAAGCTCCTCGACGAGGACGGCAACCCGCCCCGCACCGACCGCATCCTCGTCGTCGACTCGGTCGCGGCCATCGCCGGTGGGGCCGGTGGCATCAGCAGCAACACGTCCTTCATCGAGTCGGCGTCCGGCGTCGAGGAGGGTGCTCGCACGGGTCTCGCGTCGGTCGTCACCGGCGTGCTCTTCCTGCTCGCGACGTTCCTCGCGCCCCTCTTCGCGGTGGTCCCGTCCGAGGCCGCGGCCCCGGCGCTCGTCATCGTCGGGTTCCTGATGATGACGCAGGTCAAGAACATCGAGTGGGACGACATGGAGGTCGCGCTGCCGGCGTTCCTCACGATCGTCCTCATGCCGTTCACCTACAACATCACCGTCGGCATCGGCGCGGGCTTCATCGCCTGGGTGCTCATCAAGATCGCCCGCGGCAGGACCCGCGAGATCCACCCGCTGCTGTGGATCGTCGCGGCCTTCTTCGTCGTGTACTTCATCAAGGCGCCGCTCGAGTCGATGCTGACCTGAGCTCCTCTGCTGCACAGGGTGATCGGGTGCGCCACGTCGCCCGAGCCCGTATGCCGTGAAGGCCCCCTCCCGCTCGGGAGGGGGCCTTCACGGCATCCCCCGGTGCATCGTGGCGCGCCCGGGTTGTCCAGAGTTGGGAATGGTTAGCCGAGGTAATGAGTTAGGCTAAGTATCTCCAGACTGTACTTCCGAGGATCCGCCCTTGACTGCCAAGAACCCCATCGCCCAGCTCTCCAGAGCTGAGCTCGTCTCTCTCTCCAACGACATCCGACTGGCCTGCATGCGCATCTCGCGGCGGGTCCGTTTCGAGTCCGACCGCGAGCTGCCGCCGCACCAGTTCTCGGTGCTCTGCCGGCTCGAGGCCACGGCTCGCACCAACAGCGAGCTGGCCGACATCGAGCGCGTGTCGGCGCCGAGCATGAAGCGCACGACGAACATGCTCGTCGAGCGCGGCTACGTCTCCCGCGCGGACGACCCCACCGACGGACGACAGGTCATCCTGTCGCTGACGACGGAGGGTCGCCGGGCGCTCAAGCGCATCCGCAAGCACCGCGACGAGTGGATGCTCGCGCGCTTCGAGCAGCTGACCGACGGCGAGCGGGAGCTGCTCCAGCGCGCCGCCGCCGTCCTGGCCAAGGTGGCCAGCGAATGAGCCCCACCTTCCACTCGCTCTCGATCCCCAACTACCGCATCTACGCCTCGGGCGCGATCGTCTCCAACGTCGGCACGTGGATGGGCCGCGTCGCCCAGGACTGGCTCGTGCTCACGGTCCTCACCGACCACTCGTCGACCGCACTCGGCATCGTGACGGGCCTGCAGTTCCTGCCGTTCCTCATCCTCGCGCCGTTCGCGGGCATGCTCGTCGACCGTTTCCCCAAGCGACGCATCCTCTTCCTCACGCAGACGGCCCTGCTCGCGACGGCCCTGCTCCTCGCGGTCCTGACCGCGACGGGCGTCGTCGAGCTCTGGCACGTCTACGCGCTCGCCTTCGTCCAGGGCGTCGCGACGGCCGTGGACAACCCGGCCCGGCAGACGTTCGTGTCGGAGATGGTCGACACCGAGCACCTGCCCAACGCCGTCGCCCTCAACAGCGCCTCGTTCAACCTCGGCCGACTCGTCGGACCGGCCGTGGCCGGCCTCGTCATCGCCTGGTTCGGCATCGCCCCCGCGCTCTACATCAACGCCGGGACGTTCGTCTTCGTGCTCGTCGCGCTGCTGCGGATGAACACGAGCCTGCTGACCCCGTCGCCCCGCGCTCGGGGCAAGGGGCAGATCCGGGAGGGACTGCGCTACGTCAAGGGCCGACCGGACCTCGTGCTCATCATGGCTCTCGTCTTCGTGCTCGGGACGTTCGGCATGAACTTCCAGCTCACCATGGCGCTGATGGCCACCAAGGTCTTCGACAAGGGCCCGGGGGAGTACGGCCTGCTCGGCTCGATCATGGCCATCGGTTCGCTGACGGCCGCCCTGCTCTCGGCGCGCCGGGCACGGCCCCGGATGCGGGTCCTGCTGGTCGCCCTGGCCGGCTTCACGGTGTCGACCGCGTTCCTCTCGACCGCGCCGAACTACGTCATGTTCGCCGTCTTCCTCGTGCCGACCGGCCTCGCCGCCCTGACCGCCCTGACCACCGCCAACGCCATGGTCCAGGTCAGCGTCGACCCCGTCATGCGGGGCCGGGTCATGGCGCTCTACATGGCCATCTTCATGGGCGGCACGCCCATCGGTGCCCCGGTGATCGGGTGGATCGGAGACGTGTGGGGTCCCCGTTGGACCATTGCCATCGGCACGGTCGCGGTCGGCCTCAGCCTGGTCGCGGTGGCCCTCTGGGTCTCGCGTCGGCAGAATGTCGCGGTGACCATCCAGACGCACCGTCGCCCCAGGCTCCGCATCCAGCTCGCCTCAGAGGTGCCCACAGCCCCCGAGGTCACGAAGTGAACTTCAAGTTCCGCCACCGGATCACGGTGGCGGCGCTCCTGCTCTTCATCGCGATCGCCGTGATCGCCGCGCTCGTCCACCGCTGAGCGGTTGACGAGCGCGGCCAGCTCTCCACGAGCGCCGGTCTGCAGCACCCGGCCCGGAGCGGCAGCTCAGCCGAGCAGACCGCTGGTCGGGCAGGTGACGACCTTGTCCACGAGGACGCAGACGACCTTGGCCTTGAGCGGGTCGAGGACGCGCACGAGGTCCTTGGGGTCGCCGGGCAGCAGCGGCAGGTGGGGCAGGGCGAGCAGGCGGACGATCTCGGCGGTCAGCGTCGGCACGGGCAGCGACGGAACCGGAGGCAGCGGCGGAACCGGAGGCAGCGGGACACCGGGCACGGACGGCAGGGGCACCGGCAGTCCGGGGGACGGCTTGCTCGGCGCCGGCTGGGGCGCCGGCTTGGGCTGTGCGGACGGCTTCGGAGAGGCCGAGGGCTGCGGGCTGGACGGTCCGGGTGACGGCTTCGCCGAGGAGCTCGGGGTGGGGTGTGCGCTCGACGAAGCCGTCGTACGGGGGGCCGGCGAACCGGCATACGCGAAGCCCGAGCCGTCCGGGGTGGCCGAGCCACTGCCGGCGGCCGGGCGTGCAGCGGGAAGCGCGCTCATCGGGACCACGGTCACGCCGCGGCGGTACGCGTCGGCGATGGACAGGACCGTCCGGACGTAGGCGTCGGACTGGTTGTAGCGCATCACGGCCTTGTAGGCGGCGCCGGGCTGGCGCAGGTCCGTGCCGCCCGAGCACAGCAGGACGCCGGCACCCGTCACGGCGTCGGTGAGGCTCTGCGGGTTGGCGACACCGTCACCGTCACCGTCGCGTCCGGCCAGCTTCCACGAGGACGGGATGAACTGCATCGGCCCGACGGCGCGGTCGTAGACGGGGTCCCGGTCCAGGGCGCCGCCGTCGGTGTCGGTGATCCTGGCGGTGCCCTGCGAGCCGTCGAGCGGGATCCCGATTATCCCGGGACGCGCGATGCCGCTCGCGTCGAGGACGTTGCCGCCGAAGCGCGCGTGGTTGCTCTCGACCCGCCCGATGGCGCCGAGCAGCGCCCAGTCGACACCGCAGCCCGGCTTGATGCCGTCGAGGACGCCGGCAGCGCGCTGGTAGGCGGCGAGGGCCACTGCAGGTATGCCGTTCGCATCCAGACGCACGGGGGCGAGCGAGGCGATGGCCGAGATCGCACCTCGCGCCTCGGGCGGCACGTCGACGCGCGCGTAGTCGGAGGTGAAGGTCTGATAGATCGGGGGCAGCTGCATCGGCGCGGGGGCGGGACCCGCCTGCGGGTAGAGCGGGCTTCCACCCGTGATGGCCTGGTCGGGCACGGTGATGGCCGAGGTCGGCTGGACGGGATCGGTGCCGCGGGTGGCGGCGAACGTGATGCCGGCCGTGACCAGGGCGATGACCGGAACGGCGGCAGCGACCCGGCGCGCGGTGGTGCCTGCGCGGACGATGCGGACCATGGGAACTCCTCGATGCACTTCGCCGCCCCCGTTGGCGGTCTGCTCAGGTCAACGAGCGACCTACCCGAAGGTCACGCCCCCGGACCACCCCCATCGAAACTCCCCAATCGAAAGAGCGATCCGCCCGCGCCCCCGCAATCGAAAGAGCGATTCGTCCGCCTCCGCGCGAAGGTCACCTTCACGCGATCGCGGACGAATCGCTCTTTCGATCTGGACGGCCGATCTGGACGGCGCGGTCAGCTGAGCGCGGAGACCACGTGGTCGACCGCCTGCGTCAGCTTCGTGACGTCCTCGGGGTCGACGGCCGGGAACATCGCGACGCGCAGCTGGTTGCGGCCGAGCTTGCGGTAGGGCTCGACGTCGACGATGCCGTTGGCGCGCAGCGTGCTGGCGACCGCTGCCGCGTCGATCGAATCGTCGAGGTCGACGGTGCCGACGACCTGCGAGCGGGCGGCGGGGTCGGCGACGTAGGGGGTCGTCCAGCTCGTCCGCTCAGCCCAGTCGTAGAGTCGGCTCGAGGAGTCCTTGGTGCGGGCGGTGGCCCAGTCGAGGCCGCCGTTGCCGAGCATCCAGCGCAGCTGGGCGTTGAGCAGGGCAAGGGTGCTGAGCGACGGGGTGTTGTAGGTCTGGTTCTTCAGCGAGTTGTCGATCGCGGTCGGCAGGCTGAAGAAGTCAGGGACCCAACGGCCGGTGGCGGCGATCTGCTCGACGCGGGCCAGGGCTGCGGGGGAGAAGGCCGCGAGCCACAGGCCGCCGTCGGAGGCGAAGCACTTCTGCGGGGCGAAGTAGTAGACGTCGGTCTCGGTGATGTCGACGGGCAGGCCGCCCGCGCCGGACGTGGCGTCGATGAGCACGAGCGCGTCGTCGTCGGCGCCCTCGACCCGCTTGGCCGGGGCCATGACGCCGGTCGAGGTCTCGTTGTGCGGCCATGCGTAGGTGTCGATGCCGGGCTCGGCGTGCGGCGTCGCGAGGGTGCCCGGGTCGGCCTTGACGATGGTCGGGGTACCGAGGAACGGCGCCGCCGCGGTCACGTTGCCGAACTTGCTGGAGAACTCACCGAAGGCGAGGTGCTGCGAGCGTTCGCGCACGAGGCCGAAGGCGGCGATGTCCCAGAACGCGGTCGAGCCGCCGTTGCCGAGGATGATCTCGTAGCCCTCGGGCAGGGAGAAGAGGTCCCGCAGGCCCGATCGGACCTCGCCGACGAGGTCCTTGACCGGCGCCTGGCGGTGCGAGGTGCCGAGCACCGTGCGGCCGAGGGAGCTGAGGTAGTCCAGCTGCTCAGGACGCACCTTGGAGGGGCCGGACCCGAACCGTCCGTCGGCGGGCAGCAGCTCGGCCGGGATGGTGATGGGCGGGGTCACGGCTGGCGCTTCGGTCACGGATTCACCTTGGGAGTGCGGCCACGTGACGAGCAGGTGGCGGACGTGTTGATGGCGGATGACACCGTTGTCACCGCGGCCATTGAACCCCAGGTGCCCACCCCTTGGACACTGGTGATCGTTGCGTGGACACCCCGCGGCGTGCGGCTGTCCCTTCGATGCGGCCGAGCACTACGCGCAAAATCGTTGTCTCCCCACCCGACCGGCGGGATGCTGGAAGGGCCGGATCGCTCGCCGGCGGTCCGGCCTCAGGAAGGGCCGATCATGTTCCTACGTAACGCGACGCGCTCGCTCGCCGCACTGATGGCGGCCAGCGCCGGACTGGTTCTCGGTGTGGCGACGGCTCTCGCCGCCGAGCCGATGTCGGAGGCGACAGGGAGGTCCGGCCTCTGGCCCCCGGTGCCCCGTCTCGCGCGCCCGGTCCTGGCTCCGGACGGCCTGGTGGACTGGGTGTTCGGAGCCGCCCTCCTTGTGGTGGCGACGGTGGCGTTCGCGTATCACCGGCGTGACGGTGGATCGCCGGACTGACGCATCCGCCACTCAGTGCGAGATGTCCGGCGTCCAGCCGGCGACGTCCTCGGGCTTGCGCGGACCCTCGCCGATGTAGCGGGACGACGGCCGGATGAGGCGGCCCGTCTGCTTCTGCTCGAGGATGTGCGCCGACCACCCGGCGGTGCGGGCGCAGGTGAACATCGGGGTGAACATCGCGGGCGGCACCTCGGCGAAGTCGAGGATCACGGCGGCCCAGAACTCGACGTTGGTCGCGAGCACGCGGTCGGGCCGGCGCGCGTGCAGCTCCTCGAGCGCGGCCTTCTCGAGGGCGGCAGCGGCCTCGTAGCGCGGGGCGCCGAGCCGCTCGCAGGCCGAGCGGAGCACTCGGGCGCGCGGGTCCTCGGCGCGGTAGACGCGGTGGCCGAAACCCATCAGGCGGTCGCCCTTGTCGAGGACCCCCTTGACGTAGGCCGCCGCGTCGCCCTGCTGCTCGACGCCGTCGAGCATGTGGAGCACGCGCGACGGCGCCCCGCCGTGGAGAGGCCCGGACATGGCGCCGACGGCCCCCGAGAGGGCTGCGGCGACGTCGGCACCGGTGGAGGTGATGACGCGGGCCGTGAACGTCGAGGCGTTCATGCCGTGCTCGGCGGCGGAGACCCAGTAGGCGTCGACCGCCTCGACGTGCTTGGGGTCCGGCTCGCCGCGCCAGCGGATCATGAAGCGCTCGGTGATGGTGCGGGCCTTGTCGACCTCGCGCTGCGGGACCATCGGCTTGTCGAGACCGCGCGCCGACTGCCCGACGAACGACAGGGCCATGACGGCGGCGCGGGCCAGGTTGTCGCGCACCTCCTCGGCGTCGATGTCGAGCGTCGGCTTGAAGCCCCAGACCGGCGCGAGCATGGCGAGCGCGGACTGGACGTCGACGCGTACGTCCCCGGTGTGCACGGGCAAGGGGTAGGGCTCGGCGGGCGGGAGCCCGGGGTCGAACTCGTTGTCGACGAGCAGGCCCCAGACGTGGGCGAAGTCGACGTGGCCGACGAGGTCGTTGATGTCGACGCCGCGGTAGCGCAGCGCCCCGCCCTCCTTGTCCGGCTCGGCAATCGTCGACTCGAAGGCGATGACGCCCTCGAGGCCGGGCTTGAAGTCGGGGTCGGGCGTGCTGTCTGCCATGTCGGTCCTTGCTGTGCAGGCGGTACCACCGCGGTGTGGAGGGCCGTCAGCCGTCGATGCCGGGAGCGTCGGTCGTGGCTGCCAGACTCACCGTATGCCGTCAGCCGCCGACCAGACGCTCTTTGGTGAAGCCGTTTTCACCACTCGAGACCAACATCACGACGCCGTGCGATTCGAGGGCACGGACTTCACCGGCGCGCACGCCGAGGGCCACAGCTTCCTCGAGTGCTCGCTGTTGGGGGGCACGCTCGACGAGGCGCACCTCGAGGGGTCGCGCTGGTCCGAGTCCGAGTGGCAGCGTGTCGCCGGCGTCGGCCTGAGCCTCGTCGAGGCGAGCCTCGTCGAGACGACGATGGAGGGCTGTCGCCTTGCGGCCGTCTCGGCCTGGGGCTCGACGTGGCGGGACGTGACGGTCCGGGGCGGCAAGGTCGACTTCCTCAACCTGAGGGGCGCCCGGCTCAAGGACGTCGCCTTCGTCGACTGTGTCGTCGTGGAGCTCGACCTCCAGGAGGCGACGGTCGACGGGCTGTCCTTCGAGGGCTGCACGCTGGTGTCGCCGACCTTCGGGCGAGGGAGGTATGCCGCCCTCGACCTGTCCGGAGCCACGCTGCGGTCGCCGGTGGGCCTGGCGGCGCTGCGAGGCGCGACGATGAGCCGCGCGCAGGTCATCGACCTGGCCGACGCCCTCGCCGCCGAGCTCGGCATCGCCGTCGCCGACTGAGCGCAGGGCGGCGGGAGCACGCTGGGCCCCCGGCCTGCACGTCACTGCTGCATGGGGTGCAACAGTGACGTAGCGAGCGGGCATGGTCACCTGGCGGGCGGTGCGGTCCGGCGGCTACGTCAGTGCTGCTTGGGGCGCAGCAGTGTCGTAGGCCCCCCGCGTCAGTTGATCTGGTTGGGCTTGGCCCGACGCAGGGCCGCGGCGGCGGCGTCCTTGGCCCTGGCGGTCGCCCTGACCTTGTCGTCCGGCCGGATCCGCTTCGTCAGGTCGGCGCGCTCGACGAGGGTGGTGACCGGCATGTCGGTCGCCGGGTGCACGCCGACCGCCTCGTCGCCGCTGAAGACGACCCAGTGGGCGGCGTCGCCCTTGTAGACCTTGAGGATGCTGCCGTCGGCGAGCGACCTCGCGTGATCCATCGCCTGGCGACGGGCGCGCTCGCTCGAGATCGCCTTGTTGGCAGCCTCCTTGGCGGGCTCGCGCAGCGCCTGGGTGGCCACCCAGATCTGCGGGCCGTACTTGATGCCGAGCTTGACGCCCTGGGTGACGAGCTTGCCCTTGCCTGCCATGGTGATGACTCCTCAGCGCCCCGGGCGGACCGGGACTGTCGCCGGGACCGCGCGCGCCGTGGCCTGACGTCCGCGCGGACCTTCTCGGGCCAACCCTAGTCTGGGGTCATGGACAGCTCTTCTCGCGACTCCGCCCCCGGGGCCGTCGCTGCCGTACGTCGTGTCGACTACTCCGGCGACGGTCTCGTCGAGTCCGATGTCGCGGCCTCGCCCTACCTGCAGGTCCGGTCCTGGGTCGATGCCGCCGTCACGGCGGCCGCGGACCGCGACGACGTGCCCGAGCCTGCGGCCCTCTCGGTCGCCACCGTCGACGCGACCGGGACACCGGACGTGCGTACCGTCCTGATGCGCTTCCTCGACCCGCGTGGGCCCGGTTTCGTCACCAACCTGGACTCGGCCAAGAGCCAGCACCTGCAAGCCAACCCGCGGGTCGCGGCAGCGCTCACCTGGCCGGCCCTCTACCGCGCGATCCGCTTCCGCGGCACCGCCGAGCTCATCGGCCGCGACGAGGTCGAGGCGTACTTCGACTCCCGGCCCTATGGCTCGAGGCTCTCCGCCTGGGCCTCGGACCAGTCGCGTCCCGCCGCCGACCGGCACGAGCTGGAGCGCCGGTGGCAGGAGGTCCTCGAGCGCTTCCCCGACACCGGCGGCGACCACGACGTCCCGGTGCCCGACTTCTGGGGCGGGTGGCGCATCGTGTGCGACGAGGTCGAGTTCTGGGCCGGGCGGCGCAACCGGCTCCACGATCGCATCGTCTTCCGCCGCACGGGTGACGGCAACCTCGCCGACGCCGACTCGTGGACGAGGCTCCGGCTCCAGCCCTGAGTCCCGCCCACACCCCGGACACGGAACAGGGCAGCCCGACGAGTCGGACTGCCCTGCTTCATCCATGGTGTGGATGGGGACGCGGCTATCGCGTGGCCACCTCACACGCTCCGGAAGAAATCACTTCTCGGATCACCTCCCTTCGGTTTCGATGTCACGACCGTACGTCGGGTCCGAACGAGGCTGCAAGACCTTTGTTCGCAGGCCGGATCGACAGGCGCCCACCTCGGGATCCGGCGCGACCGCGGTGCGGGGCGGACGAGAAGGGCAGCACGCCCGACTCCGAGGCTGTCTCACCCTCGTCCTCGGCCGGATGGGGCGCGGACAGGCTCGCGCCCCCGACGAGCATCGCGAGCAGTACCGGCAGCTCGAGGTATGCCGCGTAGCTCGAGAGGGCGGCATACACCGTCCAGCCCTGGGCGAAGTAGAGGCCGAAGAGCACCGCGAAGACCGCGGCTGCGACGAAGCCGGCGGCCCAGACCCGCGGGCCCGTCGCCCACGGCAGGCGCGCCTCGAAGGCAGCCGTCGCGTCGGGAGCCACGCGCGGCATGAGGGCCACCCAGACGACGTAGCTCATGGTCTGCAAGAAGGCGGAGACGGTGAGCAGCCGCAGGCCCAGGACGGTCGAGGCGGTGCCGGGCAGTGCGCTGGCCGCCAGCACGGAATCACCGTCGCCGACGACGCTGCGCACCATGCCGGGGTCTGCGGTCAGCCACCCGTCGAGCAGCCCGGTCAGGATGAGGGCCGGGATCGCGACGACCCAGAGCACCTGCACCGCCCGGAACGCCCGGCGTCCCCGGCGCGAGGTGATCCGGCGGGACCACTCCCAGAGAAAGAAGAGCGGCACGACGTGGTGGAGGTGGGCCAGCACGACGACGTGGTGGTCCGGGAAGGTCAGCGACGCAGCAGCTGCGACACCGATGACCACGCACGCCGCCACCAGACGGCGGCCGACCAGCACGTGGCGGGCGGCGGCGAGGAGGACGGCGTAGCCGAGAACGATCTCCGCGAGCACCGCCGGCCGTCCGACGACGCCGACGAGGAGGCGGCAGACCACGATGCCCGTGACCAGTGCGACCAGCAGGTCGAGGAAGGGACGGCTCAGGAGCCCCCCGAAGCGTCCGACGACGTAGCGGACCTCGAGGAGGTTGTGCAGGACCCCGAAGAGGATGAGCCCGATGACGGCCGTCACCATGGGAGCCCCGAGTGCGGCCGCTAGCGACACGGCGACCGACCCGAGCATGACGAGCGTGATCGAGAGCGAGCGCGTCACCGCGCTCGCTCCACTCGCCACCTCGCCGCCCGCCACCCGCCCATGTTTTCGTCGGCCGGTCGGGCGGGCCACCGGAGAAACCCAATCGTTAGGGTCCTGTGGCGTGACCGAGATTCGCGGGGACGGCGCCCAGGGGCGCGGCGGCAGCCTGCGCGCGATCGCGCTGTCGGCATACGGCCCCACCCTCCTCGGGTCGACGGGGGCGGGGGCGGTGTCGCCGATCATCGCCGTGTCGGCCCGCGAGCTCGGCGCCTCGGTCGGGGTTGCCGCCCTCCTCGTCGCGATGATGGGCGTGGGTCAGCTGCTCGGCGACCTGCCCTCGGGCGCGCTCGCCGCGCGCATCGGTGAGCGCCGCGCGCTGCTCGTCGCCGCCGTGATCGAGGCGGCCGGCATGCTCGTCTCGGCGCTCGCGGGCGGCCTCGTCATGCTCTTCGTCGGCGTCCTCGTCATCGGTCTGGCGGGCTCCCTCTTCGGGCTGGCCCGGCAGGCCTACCTCACCGAGGCCGTGCCGGTCGCGATGCGGGCGCGGGCGCTGTCGACCCTCGGCGGGGTGCACCGCATCGGCTACTTCGTCGGACCCTTCATCGGCTCGCTCGTCATCGCCGCCTGGGGCACGGAGTCCGCGTATGCCGTGGGCGGCGTCGCGAGCATCGCCGCCTTCGTCCTCGTCCTCCTCGCGCCCGACATCACCGGGTCGGCGCATCGACTCACCGGCGGCGGGCCCCCGCGCAGCGTCGCGTCCGTGCTCCTGCAGCACCGGCACGTCCTGCTGACGCTGGGCACCGGAGCCATGTGCGTGGCCGGCGCGCGTGCCATCCGCGAGGCCCTCGTCCCGCTGTGGGCCGAGTCGGTCGGTTTCTCCCCGGCGCAGACGTCACTCGTCTTCGGCGTGGCCGGCGCCATCGACATGGCGCTCTTCTATCCGTCGGGGTGGCTCATGGACCGCCACGGTCGGGTGGCCGCTGCCGTGCCGAGCATGCTCGTGCTCGGTCTGGGGATGGCCCTGATGCCGCTGGCGACGAGCCTCGTGGCCGTGACGGCCGCCGCCACGGTGCTCGGCATCGGCAACGGTCTCGGGGCAGGCCTCATCATGACCCTCGGGGCGGACGCGTCCCCCGCGGACGGGCGAGCCCAGTTCCTCGGCGGCTGGCGCCTCTGCGCCGACCTGGGAAGGGCCGCGGGCCCGCTGGCGTTGTCAGGGCTGAGCGCCATCATGTCCCTCGGTGCCTCCGCCGTGGTGCTCGGTGCGGGTGCCGTCGTCGGGGCCGGCTGGCTGCGCCTCTGGGTGCCACGGCACGACCCGACCCGGGTTCGCGATCGTGACCCGGCGACGAGCGGTCCGTGAGCGCTCCCCGACTCTGAGAAGGTATGACCGTGACGGACCTGATCGACACCACCGAGATGTACCTGCGCACCATCTTCGAGCTCGAGGAGGAGGGCATCGTGCCCCTGCGCGCGCGCATCGCGGAGCGTCTCGGCCACTCGGGCCCCACCGTGTCGCAGACGGTGGCCCGCATGGAGCGCGACGGGCTCGTCGCCGTCTCGGGCGACCGTCACCTCGAGCTGTCCGACCACGGACGGCTGCTCGCCACCCGTGTCATGCGCAAGCACCGGCTGGCCGAGCGCCTGCTCGTCGACGTCATCGGCCTCGAGTGGGAGTACGCCCACGACGAGGCCTGCCGGTGGGAGCACGTCATGTCCGAGAAGGTCGAGCGCAAGATCCTCGGCCTCATCGGCGAGGGTCTCGAGTCGCCCTACGGCAACCCCATCCCGGGGCTCGACGAGCTGGGCGTGCGCCAGGACGCGGACTTCCTCACCGGCCTGGTCACCTTGGCCGCCGCCGTCGGCGACGCCCCCGCGGTCGTGACGATCCGGCGCATCGGCGAGCCCGTGCAGGTCGACCCCGAGGCGCTGGCGCTGCTGACGAGCGCGGGGGTGATGCCCGGCGCCCGGGTCGCGGTCGTGCGCGACGGTGCCCGTGTCGTCGCCGTCCGGGAGGGCAGCGAGCCGTCCACGGGCGTCTCCCTGCCCTACACGGTCGCCGTCCACGTCTTCTGCCAGTCCGTCTGACCAGCGGGAGTCGTCAGGGTTTGCCCGGCATTGCACGGTCGATATGTGTGGTTATGCCACATCTTGGCCGAGTGTTTGAAAATCCTTTACTTCCGCGTGGCATCGGGGTGACAAGGCCCACTGACTTGGGTACGGTGGGCGAACTTGCTCTCCCCGTCGAGCGAGTGCCCCGGGTCGAACCGCCTAGTCCTGCCATCGACCACGTGGCTCGGCACGAACCGCATGGCAGGAGCGGGGGAACCACTTTCTCCGGGCGTCGAGAGACGCCCTTGGGGTGAAGCCCTCCGTGGACCGAACCTGGTCCGAGCGAAGGCCGGGCAGTACCTCCAGCCCGAACCCGACAGCTCACCTCGCAGGCGTCGAGAGGTCAACCGTGGCTCAGAACGTTCCCGGGCGCCATCGCGCCCCCGGTCGATTCAACGCGATCGCAGAGCTCAAGACGATCGCCAAGGAGTCTGCTCAGCCCGCCGTGAAGGGCGCCGCGATCGTGGCGGCCACGGGTGGCCTCGTCGCCTCGTTCGCCGGCACGGCGAACGCCGCCGACGGCACGAGCAGCGTCACCGCGCCCGCCGCAGTGGGCCCGCAGGTCGGCACCCCGGCTGCCGGCAACGCCCTGTCCTCGATCGGCTACGCCGCGCCCGCCCTCAAGCAGGCCCAGGTCAAGCCCCTCGTGATCGAGGACATCCAGGTCAAGACCGAGCGTGCCGCCCAGCAGAAGGCCGCCGATGAGCTGGCCGCAGCCCAGGCCGCGAAGCAGGCTGCAGCCGACCAGGCCGCCGCCGCGCAGGCCGCCGCTGCTCGTCAGGCCGCCACGCAGCGCGCCTCGCGCTCCACCTCGGCCCAGCGCCCCGCGCTCAACGCCGCTCCGGCTGCGGCCCCCGCCCCGGCACCTGCCCCGAGTGCCAGCGGCATCGTCGGCATCGCGCAGTCGCTCTTCGGTGTGCCCTACGTCTACGGCGGCACCACCCCCTCCGGCTTCGACTGCTCGGGCTTCACCTCGTACGTCTACCGCCAGGCCGGCATCTCGATCCCGCGCACGGCCTCGGCCCAGCAGTCGGCGGCCACGCGGGTCAGCAGCCCCAGCCCCGGCGACCTGGTGTTCTTCGGTACGCCTGCCTACCACGTGGGCATCTACGTCAGCCCGGGCCGCCTGATCGACGCCCAGCGTTCCGGCACGACGGTCGGCAACCACTCGATCTGGACCACGCCCTCGGGCTACGGCCGCTTCTGAGCGACACCTCTCACGCCGCATACGTGATGCCCCCACCGACGTCGGTGGGGGCATCACGCATCTCCCGGCCCGGCAGGCGCCCGTGGTTGACTGAGTCGATGACCGACCAGCCTGCTGCCGAGTCCACGACCCTCATCGAGCTCGACCTCTGGGGCGACCTGACCTGCCCGTACTCCTGGATCGCCAAGCGCCGCGTCGAGGCTGCCGTCGCAGCCTTCGAGCGACCGCACGACGTCAGCGTGCGCCTGCGCTCCTTCGAGCTGCACCCCGACGTGCCGGTGGGCGGCCAGGTGCCCGTGGACGAGCACCTGTCGATGCAGCACGGTGACGCGGGCGCCGGTCGGCTCCTCAACGCCAAGGCCAGCGAGGTGGCCCAGGCTGACGACCTCGTCTTCGACTGGGACCGCGCGGTGCGCGCCAACACCTTCGACGCCCACCGGCTGTGCGCCCTCGCCGGGGAGATGGGTGGGCCGGCCCTGCGGTCGGCCGCGGTCGAGCGCTTCCACGCGGCCCACTTCACCGAAGGCCTCGCCATCGACGACCACGAGGTCCTGCAGCGCCTTGCGGCCGAGTGCGGACTCGACGAGCGTCGCGTCTCCGCGGTCCTCGCCTCCGAGACGTATGCCGAGCACGTGCGGGCCGACGAGGAGCAGGCGCGGTCCATGGGAGTCACGGCGACACCGTTCGTCGTCGCCAACGGGTATGCCGCGGTGTCGGGGGCACATCCGGTCGAGGACTACCTCGCGCTCCTGCGCGGGGTGGCCACCCAGACCGTCTGACCTTCGCCGGGCCGCCGGGCCGCCGGACCACGGTCAGGTGTCGTCTGCGGCGCCTCCGGCCTGCGCCTCCGCCTCGAGCTCCGCCTGGACCGCGGTGGCGATCATCAGGCCGAGGGTCGTGGTGATCTTCTCGCCGGCTGACATGGCCTTGGGGCCGCCGATGATGGGCGCCACGGCAACGAGCACGCTCTGGGCGTCCTCCAGCGTCAGCTCGGTGTCGGCGGCCGCCGCGATGTTGAGCACGTAAGAACTGGCGGGGGCGTCGACGGCCGCCAGCGCGGCCAGGCGTACGAGCATGAGCACCTCGGGGCTGAGGTTCGCCCGTACGACGGATGCGGCGGTCATGTCCGCGATGGTGTCGATCAGTGGCGTTTCGTCTGACATGGTGCGTTCCTCTCGGTCGTGGAAAACTTTGGTCGGGCGGACGGCGTCAGGCGAGGGCCTTCGCCTTGAGCCCGTCGAACTCCGACTGGGTGATGGTTCCCGAGTCGAGCAAGGCCTTGGCGTCGGCGATCTGCGAGGCAGGGGTGGTGGTGCTCGTCCCCGCTACCTGCTGGATGTAGTCGGCCTGCGCGGCCTGCCGCTCGGCCGCGGCGGACATCTGCCGCTTCGTCATGCTCCGGCCGCGGGCGATCAGGTAGATGAGGGCGCCGAGCCAGGGCAGGAAGATCAGGACGATGGACCAGCCGGCCTTGGCCCAGCCGCTGAGCTCGGAGTCGCTGAAGAGGTCGAAGATGCACCGGAACCACACCATGATGGCGGCGATCCAGATGAAGAACCAGAAGCTCCAGAGGAGGACCTCCCCGAAGCTGTTGGTCATGGAGTCCATGCGTTGCTCCCTAGGCTCGTGTCCGTCGGGCGCCGGCCTGCCGAGAGAGCGCAGGTGCGTCGCCGAGGGACGTGATGTGTGGCCTGACAGCCAGGCCCACAACTCCAGACTCGGTCGCCGCAAGGGAGGACGCATCGCCCGTCTCGGGTGAGATGTGCGCCGTCGCCTGGGGGCCCTGGGGAACCGTCTGGAGCCGCTTGGGCACGAGAACGGGCTGGAAGGCCCCGTCGATGTCTGCGGCCGGGGACGCGCGGTGCGGTGGATCTGCGTGACGATGGCGTCGACTCGAGGTGCCCGTCCTCGGTGGGAGCACGGGTGCTCGCGACGCCTGATGTGCCAGCCCGGCATCACGGGACCCGGCTGGGGGAGCAGGGCGGCCATCGCTTGCCGTGGCCGGCGGATCAGCCTCTGCGGATGATGCCGCGCACGCTAGTCGCGGTCCGGGATCCCACGACGTCCTGCTGACGGACCGCGGTCCGCCTCGTCACTTGAAGTAGGCGAAACCACCTGCTGCTTCGACACGATTCGAGCTGTCGAAGCCGACCGCAACACGTGTCGGATCGGGCCAGCCGACCTTCGCGAACTCCGCCCGCACCGCGTCACGCATCTCGTCGAGCCACTCGCGCAAGCTCGAGGCGAGCCGGGCCTGGATGCCCGCCGGTTGTCCGGGGACGGGGAAGTACCACTCGGGCAGAACGTCGTCCGGCGCCCCCGTGAGGAGGACCCAGACGACGAGGTTCTCAGTCCCGATCTCGACGGCGCCGTACCAGAACACCGACTCGACGTGCACCCCGTCCCGGGCCTCTTGCTCGAGGATTGCGCGGGCCGCCCCCACTGCGTCCTCCGCTGCTTGCTGGGCGTCCACGGGAGGGACTGTATCCCCAAGCCAGCAGCGGCACGACGAATCAATCAAGCGTGCGCGCGAACGTGCGCGAGAAATGGGTTGGTGCCCCCGGCAAGATTCGAACTTGCGACACCCGCTTTAGGAGAGCGGTGCTCTATCCCCTGAGCTACGAGGGCGGGGCATGGCTGAAGCCCTCACTGGAAACCTCGCTACAAGGGTTGCTGTAACCCTCGTTGTAACGAGGCCCGTCGGGCCGGCCAACGGGGACAGGCTACTGGACCTCTCCGGCGCTTTGGTGCAGGGCAGCCCACGGTGCGACGAGACGCACCATCAGCGGCGTGAGCTGTAGACGCAAGTGGGTGTGTCGGGAGACGTCGTGAAGCCCTCGTCATGGCGGGGATGGTCTGCCGTCTCTGATGGTGATGAGGGGGGGCAAGCCCCGCCCGCGCTGCGAAGGCGCGGGCCGATCGTGTGATCAGGCACTCGCGTTTGGTGCGAGCCGCCGGGCGTCAACCCCTACTACGTGGCGCAGTCTTGACGCTGCCCGGCGGAGTTGCGCATGGCTGCCACCGGCGCCACGACGCGCACCATCTGCGGCAAGTCGGACGAGCGGAGCCGTCTTCAGCGCGGCATGAGCAGCAGACGCCCGCGGGTGTCGGGAGAGCCCACGGGCGGATTGCAAACCCTGAATCGAGCGCCCGTCCCGACCTCCGCAGACGCGCGCAGGCCCTCCCTTCGCTTGAGGAGTGATTCTGGTTGCTGTCGCGCTGGCGTGGGTGACCGGACACCGGGCGATGCCCCACCTTCGCCGCGCCGGCTTGGTAGTGGCGGTGTCCAGCCCGGCGTGAACCGTGCTGGCAGCGCCGTCGTCACCCAAAGTGAGAACATCGCGATTGGAGGTCGGATCATGCACCACGCGGGCAGGAACCACCTCGTCACCGTCGCCGCGGCGGCAGCATTCGCACTTGCGGGCTGTACCTCCACCGGCGGCGGCCTGATCGGCGGCGCCAGCCCGACAGCGGCTCCGACCGGCTCCGCGGCGGCGAAGGGCACGCCGGTCAGCGTCGTGGAGAAGGAGTTCTCGATAAGCCTGACGCCGGCTACGCTGACCGCGGGCACCCACAGTTTCACCGTCCACAACGAGGGTTCCTTCGCGCACAACCTCAACATCCAAGGGCCCGGGGTGAGCCAACAGACCACGGCGACGGTGTCACCGGGACAGGCGGCTGTGCTGACCGTGACGCTCCAGAGGGGCTCGTACGAGCTGTGGTGCTCTGTCGACAGCCACAAGGATCGCGGCATGGACCTCACGCTGTCGGTCGGGTGACGGCGCGCCGCCTCGGTCGGGTCTCGCACTAAGACGCAAGAGGCCTGATCGCCCCGCTGGGGTTGTAGGAAGGGTCGACCTGATCGATTCCGGCAAGACGCCGGTAGGTGTGATCTACCACCAAGAGGGCCCATGGATTGGGGCCGGCGAAGTGGCGCCCAGTGGCCGAGCGAGCTCCGTGCGGGAACTGGTGCGGCAGGCCCGCGCCAACGATGTCGCCTTGACTGGCCCGGACTTGCGGCTCAAGGTGCTGCCAGGACCGTGATCGAGACGGCGGCCGGCATTCTCTTGCAGCGTGGTTCGCGCGCAGGATCCGGTGCATGGCGGACATCGAGCACAGGCAGGTGCCCCCGTCCAGCAGCGTCGCCCAAGTCTGCGCGACGGACTTGTCGACGAACCGGTCACCGGTCAGCACCGCGAGCACGTGCGCCCGCTCGGCGTCGGTGAGCGCGTTGCCAGCCGTAGGCCGCGGCGCGCGTTCACCGGCCGGGACCGGCGGGCGCAGCACCCGGTAGCGCCGGGCCCTCGAGCGGCCCCGCAACCGCCACGCCTTCGCGATGGAGGCGAGAAGGCGGCATACGGCGTGCGGTGAATCTCCCTGTGGGGAATGCTGCCGCGATGTCGTCGACAGGCCATCCATGGGCTGTCGACGAGCGGCTATTCGACTGACGGTGCCCTGACATCGGCGGCACCATCCGGGGAAGGTCCTTCTCTCGGGGATTGCGGATGTTCGCCAGCACGGGCGGTAGACGCTGGCGCGGCCGGATCGGGTGCCCCCGGTGCCGGCAAGGGAGGCCCAGCCGCGTCGGCCGTGGGCGCCAGCGCCTTGACTCGCCCGGAGAGTACAGCCGTTGCCACGATCGTCATCAGCGCCCCGAGGAGCATCGCGGGCCCTTCGCCCGAGCTGAGCAGGTCGAGCGTGCTACCAAGCGTCGCCGCCGCGACAGGTACGCCGAGCTGGGCTGCGGTGATGAGGGCGGCCGGCCATGGCTGACCGGTGACCACCATGACACCGTGCACGAGCAGCGCTGCGGTGCCGAGGCTCAGCCCCAGCACGATGGCACTCGGGTGGCTCCCCAGCTCGCGCAAGTCCAGGGAGGCGCCGAGCCACACGAAGAAGATCGGCGCGAAGAACCCCTCCGTCACGGCGAAGAGCTGTTTGGCCACGCGACGTGGCTCGCCGACCGCGGCGACAGCGATGCCGGCGGCGAAGCCCGCCAGCATGACCGACACGTGGGTGGCCGTGGCCACCGCCGCGAGCCCGAAGAGGATCGCGAGGGAGGCCCGGAGCTCGACGGCCAGGCTCCGCTCGTGCGACACCTCACGCACCCGCCGCTCCCGACCCGACCCGACGAACCACCGCAGGAAGAGCCAGAGCAGCCCGGCGCTGGCGATGACCGCGAGCGCACCGAGCACAGCGCGCCCGGCGTGCACCGGGTCAATGGCGAGCGGGAGCGCCACGATGCAGGCTGCGTCTGCGACCGCCAGCTGCGGTAGCAGTTGCACCATCGTCGGGCCGGTCATCGGGGTGCCGTCGAGCACCGGGAGCACGAGGCTCGCTGAGGACGAAGCGAGCAGCACGGCATACAGGGCCGCATGGGCCGTGCCGAAGACGTGGGCGAGGGCCCACCCGGCCGGTACCGCCAGCACGCCGACGGCGACGGCTCTCGTCAGGCCCCACGGCAGTCCGGCGCGCAGGGCGGGGTCGCGCACCGGCACGTGCGTGCCCGCGACGAACATGACGAGGGCAAAGCCCACCTCGCCGAGGAAGCTCAGCGTCGGGTCGCTCGGGTGGAGCACTCGCAAGCCGGTCTGCCCGAGCACGATGCCCACCACGAGCTCGCCGATGACCACGGGGAGGTGCAGCCACCGTGAGAGGGACAGGATCGGGCCGAGGATCGCGACGAGACTGATCAGGGCCAGTGCGGCGAATCCCATGGCGGCTCAGCGCAATCCGGAGACGTCGATGATGCGGACAGGGATGTCGGTGTTCTCGTCGGTGAGGTAGCTGGCGCACACCCGGTGGTAGCCGTCAGCGATCTGCGCCGGGCGTCCGGTGCGGAGGTCGCCGCGCACGAGCAGTACCGGCGAGAGCGGGTGTCCGGCGCGCACCTTGGCCAGGTCGGAGGCGACGTGTGGGTTGCTCTCGGGCAGCACGTCGAGCCGAGCGGCGCGCAGGATGTCTTTCGCCTTGAACTCCGCGGAGGCGGCCGAGCGGAAGGCGGCCTCGGCTGCCTCGACGACCGTTGCTTCGGCAACGAGCGAGAGGTAGGAGCTCGCCGCCGGGTAGTCGTGCTCTTCGGGCTCCCCGAGCCAAGCGACCGCTGGGGTTTCGTCGTGGGACCGCTTGGACATGGTCATCCTCCTCGGCGGGGTTGCGTGGCGGCACTGTACGCCGGGTGGCCTCGCGGCGGCTGCGAACCGGTAATGGCGCCCGGGTGCGGGAGCAGTGAGCCATTGACGCGATGTTCGGATTCGGCGGACGAAAGGCTTTTCTGCGGATATCGTCCGCCAAGCCCCATGTCCTTATTGCGGTTTTTGTGCACTGCGGCGGTCCCCGTCCTCGAGGCATCGTCACCAAGGTGTGTGGTCCGATTCCGCCCCCAGCGCCTGAGAGGCACCGCCTTGACCAACCTTTCCGCTCGCATCATGCGAGCGCGCACGAACCGCCTCATCGGGGGGCCTCTCGCCGTGGCGGCCGCCGCCGCGTTGGCGGTCGGCGCACCAGCCACGGCGGCTCAGGCCGCGACGAGCTGCAACGTCGGCCTGGCAGGCACGACCATCCGCACCGCGCCTGGCTACGGCAAGACGGTCGCCCTGACCTTCGACGACAGCTCGGCCGCGGACATGACCTCGGTCCTGGCGATCCTGCGCAAGAACAACGTGCGGGCGACGTTCTTCGACATCGGGTCCGAGGACGCCAAGATGCCCAACGTTCTGAGGGCCGCGGTGCGTGACGGCCACCTCGTCGAACCGCACTCGTGGCACCATGACTACCCGTCAGCGGCGAACGGCAACTGGTCCATCCCATATCTGACCCGAGAGGTCGTCGCCACGGCTGCCCAGCAGCGGGCCGTGACCGGGCGCCAACCCTGCTTCTTCCGTCCCCCCGGCGGCCACATGGTCAACGTGCCGGCCGTGATGCGGGCCCAAGGCATGCAGGCCGTCCTCTGGTCGGTGGACTCGCGTGACTGGACCGAGCAGCGCACGTTGACTGCGGCAGCCACGGCCGGCATCGTCCAGCGGGCGACCGACCTGCGCTACGCGGACCGGAACCATCCGATCGTGCTCTTGCATGACGGCAAGATGTCCCCCGAGCCTGGCGGCCACACGTTCCTGGACCGCCCGAACACCAGTGCGGCACTCCCGAAGATCATCGAGTGGTACCGAGCGCGGGGATACCGTTTCGTCGCCATGGACGGCACGTCCGGACTGAACCCTGTCCCGGTCGCCTACAACCCCGCGCCCTCCGGGGTCGGCTTCACCAGTGACGCTCGCCCGGACATGCTCGCCGTCACCAGGACCGGCGACCTGAACCTGTACGCGGGCAACGGCGCCGGTTACGTCACCGGCCCGACGAAGATCGGCGCGGGCTGGTCCATCTTCAACGGCGTCTATGCGACCGACTGGTCAGGTGACAAGAACCGCGACGTCCTGGCGCGCACGAGCACCGGGGACCTGCGCATGTATCGCGGCACCGGCTACGGCACCGTCGACGGGACATGGGTCAAGATCGGCTCCGGCTGGAACATGTACGACACCGTCCTGGCCCCGGGCGACGTCACCGGCGACGGCAAGGCGGACCTGCTCGGGCGCACCCCGTCGGGTCTGCTCAACCTCTACCGTGGCAACGGAGCCGGCGGCTTCGACGGGCCGGGTGTCAACGTCGGGACCGGCTGGGCGACCTACGACCGGCTCGTCCCCGGTGACTTCAACGGCGACGGCACGTCGGACCTGTTCGGTCGCACCCGAGACGGGAACCTGTGGTTCCTGCCCGGCACCGGCAACGGCCACTTCGGCGCCCGGGTCAAGGTCGGTCCCGGGTGGAACATGTTCTCCCAGATCTTCTCTGCCGGCGACCTCGACGGCGACGGCAGGGCCGACGTCTCGGCGATCACGCCGGGCGGCACCATGTTCTTCTACGCGGGCGTCGGCGACGGCACTCTCCAGGACTGGTCCTCACACCAGCCGACGGGGTGGACGTTCCCGGTCGTCATCGGGGTGAACTGAACTGACCCTCAGGGCCGCTGTACGTGCAGGCCGCGATGCCGCAATCTCCGGAGGGGCGCGCCTCACGACTGCTGGTCGACCTCGACCAGCCCGCGGCCGAACGCGTCGATGCGGCCCCACCGGCCGGGTATGTCCAGCAGCTCGATCCGGCCGAACGGGACCGGCACGGCCGGGTCGACGATGAGGTGGTCGTCGATGGTCTCCAGCCCCAGCATGGTGCGCAGGAACAGGAGCGGTGCGCCGGTCGACCAGGCCTGCGGGCTGCAGGCGGTCGGGTACTGGACCGGATACCTCGTCAGCGAGCGCTCGTAGCCGCCGAACGCCTCGGGCAGTCGGCCCTCGAAGAAGTCCGCGGCGTCGAGCACCCCTGCAGCGACGCGGGCGGCCTCTGTCCTGAAGCCGTAGCGACGCAACCCCCACGCGATGAAGGAGTTGTCGAAGGGCCAGACCGAGCCGACGTGATAGCCGATGGGGTTGTAGCGCGCCTCGCCCTCGGCCAGCGTGCGGATTCCCCACCCGGAGAACAGCCGCGGTCCGAGCAGGTGCCGAGCGATGGCGGGCGCCTTTGCGGTGTCGACGATTCCGCTCCACAGCAGGTGGCCGATGTTGCTGGAGAGGGCGTCGACGCGTGACCCGTCCGGACCAAGCGCGAGGGCGTAGTACTCACCGTCCTCCACCCAGAAGTCGCGGTCGAAACGGGCTTTGAGGTCCGCGGCCTGCCGCTCGAGTTCTTCGGCGAAGTCGGCGTCGTCCCAGAACAGGCGCGCGAGACGTGCGGCCCGCACCTTGGCGTCATAGGCGTAGCCCTGCAGCTCGCAGGTGGCGCGCGGGAACCCGGGCAACCGGCCGTCACGGTAGGAGATCGAGTCCCACGAGTCCTTCCAGCACTGGTTCTCGAGACCGGTCTCCTCATTGCGCCGCTGGTACGAGATGTAGCCGTTGCCCTGGAGATCTGCGTAGGTGTCGATCCAGTGGAGCGCGGCCCGCGCCTCCGGCTCGAACTCGCGGACGAGGTCGCTGTCGCCGCTCCACCGCTCGTACTCGTCGAGCAGGACGAGCCACAGGGGTGTCGAGTCCGCGGAACCGTAGTACGGCGAGTGGGGGCGTTCCTGGAACGCCGTCAGCTCCCCGTAGCGCATCTCGTGCAGGATCCGGCCCGGGTCCTCGTCGCGGAAGTCGTCGACGCGGCTGCCCTGCCAGTCGCCGAGCACGCGCAGGGTCGTCGCCGCGAGCTCCGGCGTGAACGGCAGGGCCTGCAGGCTCGTCAGGATGCTGTCGCGACCGAACATCGTCATGAACCACGGCAGGCCCGCCGCCGGAAGGCTTCGGGCGCCGGCGATGACGGGCGAGAAGCGCAACGCCGCGAGGTCGACGAGGCTGCGCCGGTAGGTAGCGGCGAGATGCTCCGAGTCCGTCACCAGCCGGGGCGCGGCCGACAGCCACGCGTCCAGCTCATCCAGCCGGTTGCGGCGCGTGCTGGAACCGGTCCCGGGCTCGATGAGGACCGCCTGGGCGCCGGGCCGCACGGTGGCCGTCCGGACGTAGAGCTCGGTGGTCCAGGACGCGTGCGGCTCGATCCGCACGTCGAACTCCAGGCCGGCGTCGTCGACCTTCGCCGGGGCCTCGGAGGACGAGACCATGGTTGCCCGATGGAACGTGTCCCGCTCGTACGAGATGACCAGCGTCCCGTCCTCCACCCGCGTCCCGTACGTCCCTTGCTTGCCGAGGGCGTCCTTCACCTCGAAGAGGTCGGCGAAGTCGCAGCCCACATCGATCCGGACCGCGAGGTCGACCCCCTTCTCCTGGTGGTTCAGCAGGGTGATGCTCTCCGTGAACCCGTCGCCGACCGCGCGCTGCCGGATGACGGTGAGGTTCGCGTTGACATAGACGGTGCCGGTGCCCGGGACGAGGAAGAACCGCGTCTCGAAGAAGTTCAGGTCGTCGGTGGACAGCGCCGTCAACCGTTGGGCGTCCACGGTGAGCACCCAGCGCGAGAGGAACCTGGTGTCCCACGCGAAGAGCCCTGCCGGGTCGGTGGCAGACGCATCGATGTCGCCGCGGCGGTCGCTCACCACGAAGGTGTTGCCGTCGAGGATCCGCACGAGTTCGTCGGTCATGTCGGACGATCCCTTCCTGAGGAGGGGGCGGAGGAGGGGCTGGGGGAGAGGCGCGGGCCGGACGCGTCGACCGGCATGCAGGAGAACAGCCGTTGCGTCAGCACCAGCAGCTCGGGGTCGCCCTCGACCGTCAGCGCGCCACGCAGCAGGGACGCCATCGTGCTCGTCCGGCCGCTGACGAGGTCGTCTAGCTCGGCGCGGCTGCAGGTGCAGGTGGCATCCGCCGGAGCGTCGTCGCCCGACACCCGCAGGTCACCGTGGTCGATGGTCACCAGCCGGTCGACGGGATCCTGGCCGTCCGCGGCGACGAACCGCACGCGCGCGCTCACTCGCCGCAGCAGCGGTTCGTGGCCTCGGCGGGCCAGCTCGTCGAAGAAGTCCGCAGTGGATGACATGGTGATCGCCTCCTCATTCAGGCTAGCCACGGGGGTGGACGCCTGTCGGCGAATCGGCGACGCCCACGGTTCCCGGTGGGACGCGATCGCAGGCTTGCGGTTCGTGGCCGCGGGTCTCGTGATGACCCCGGCCATGGGCGTATGCCGCCTGCTGGCCGCCGATTCCTCCGCGCGGTGGTCTGTCGGTGGCAGGAGTACCCGGAATCGTTCGTTAGCCTGCTGGAATGACCGACGCCCTCAGGACCGACCCTGCCCTCCCGGCGGAGTCGCCCTCGGGCGACCCGCGCGCTGACCGCGTCGGGGCCGCCGTCAGGACGTGGCAGCGCACCCTCGTCGACCTCGGTGGTCGCAACACGCTGCTCTGGTACCGCGACCTGCCCTCCGGCACGCTCGACCTGACGACCGCCCACCCCGGCGGCGTCTCGATGCTGCTCGCCGGACGCAGGACCCGCCTGTCCGACCTCGTCCGCGAACCCGCCGCCTTCGAGGAGGCGCGCCGTCGGGTCCGCTCGATCCGCTCCAAGGCCCTCGAGCTGCGCGAGGAGCGTGGCATCGCCGCCGGCTTCATCGCGATCGGCATGGCGACGTGGTCGGTGCCCCGCGCGGCACGCCCGCCGGCCTCGCCGGTCCTGCTGCGCTCGTGCGTGCTGCGCCCGACCGGCGCGGCGCAGGAGGACTTCGAGATCGACCTCGGGCCCGAGGCCGAGTTCAACCCGGTGCTCCGCGAGTACCTCCGGTCGGAGCAGGGCATCGACATCGACGCCGACGCCCTCGCCGACCTCGCCAGCGCAGGCAACGGCTTCGACCCCTACCCGGTGTATGCCGCCCTGGGCCACGCGTGTGAGCGGGTGCCCGAGTTCGAGATCACGCCCCGGCTCGTCCTCGGCACGTTCTCATACGCCAAGCTGCCGATGGTCGCCGACCTCGCCCTGCAGGGCAACACCCTCGCCGACCACGACGTCGTCGCGGCGCTCGCCGGTGACGAGTCGGCGCTCGCCGCGGTGCGGCTCCGGGTGCCGGACAGCGAGCCCGACCCGGACCCCGAGCACGAGCACCTCGTCCTCGACGCGGACGCCTCGCAGCACGCCGCGATCGATGCCGTGCGCGCCGGCGCCCACCTCGTCATCAAGGGGCCTCCCGGCACCGGCAAGTCGCAGACGATCGTCAACCTCATCGCCGCACTCGCGGCTGAGGGCAAGTCCACGCTCTTCGTCGCCGAGAAGCGGGCCGCCATCGACGCCGTCCTGAGCCGCCTCGACCGGCTCGGCCTCGGCGACCTGGTGCTCGACGCATACGACGGCACGACGAACAAGCGCGCGACGGCGCAGCAGTTCGCCCGGAGCCTCGACGCCGCCGTCGAGAACGACAGCATCGAGACCGACCGCACCACCTCGACGCTGCGCGACCGTCGGGCTCGCCTGCAGAAGCACGTGGACGCCCTCCACGCGGTGCGCGCCCCGTGGGGCGTGTCCGCGCACGATGCCCAGGAGGCCCTTGTCGAGCTGGGCACGCGCACGCCTCCGCCGACCTGTCACGTCCGCCTCGGCAGCCGAGACCTCGACGGTATGAGTCGCACCCGCGCCGTCGAGCTCGGTCGGCGCCTGCGCGACGCGGCCGGGCTTGGCGCGTGGACCAGGGATGGTGACGACCCGTGGTTCGGTGCCCGCATCCTCAGCGGCGACGACGCGTCCCGCGCCCTCGACATCACGACCAGGCACAGCACGAGCGGCCTCGATGACGCCGCCCGCCAGCTCAACCGCATCCTCTCGGAATCCCATGTGCCGGAAGCGAACTCGCTCGAGGACTGGAAGTCGGCGTTCGCGACGATGTCGAGCGTCCGCGAGACGCTCGAGGTGTTCCGGCCCGAGGTCTTCGACATCCCCCTCAAGGAGCACATCGCCGCGACCGCCACGCGGGACTGGCGCGACGCGCGCGACGTCGAGATGGGCTGGCTCGACCGCTGGAAGATCCGTCGGCAGACCAAGCGCCTGCTCCGGCCGGGTCGACCGCCGGCCAACCTCCACGAGGAGCTCGTCTCGGCGAGCGAGCAGCGCGAGCACTGGTTCGAGCTCGTCGGCGGCGGTGGACGGCCCGAGATCTCACCGCGCCTCGACGAGGGGCTGGCGCTGCTCGCGGGGCTCACGGCCGACCTCGAGTGGCTCGACCAGCGGCTGCAGGTCGGACCCGACGGCCAGACGCTGACGTCCCTGCCGCTGCGCGACCTCCGCGAACGGCTCACGGCCCTGGCGAGTCGTCCCGACCGCATCGCGGTGCTGCCCCAGGTCACGACGGCACTCGACGAGCTGCGCGCCGCGGGGCTCGGTCCGGTCGTCGACGACCTCGCCGCCCGGGGGATCCCCACCGACCAGGTCACGGCAGAGGTCGAGCACGTCTGGTGGGCCTCGCTCGCGGCGGAGATCACCGTGCGCGACCCCGCCTACGGCGCCCACGACGGCGCGGGGCTGCGCCGCGACGTCGCCGAGTTCGCCGAGGCCGACCGCGCCCACCTGGCGGCCACGGTGGCCCGGGTGCGGGCGGCGGTCGCGCGCAACGTCCGCGAGGTTCTCGCCGACCACCCCGCGCACGAGGCGTTGGTGCGCGCCGAGGCCGGCAAGGCGCGCCGTCACCGGCCGCTGCGCGACCTCATGCCGCAGGCAGGGACGACGCTCACCGCGATCAAGCCGTGCTGGGCGATGAGCCCGCTCGTCGTCGCCTCGACGCTGCCTCCGGGCCGGTGGTTCGACGTCGTGATCTTCGACGAGGCGTCCCAGGTGCAGCCGGCCCAGGCCATCTCCGCCATCTCCCGCGCCCGTCAGGTGGTGGTCGCCGGAGACGAGCGGCAGCTCCCGCCGACGAACTTCTTCACCGTCGTGTCCGACGACGAGCCGGACCCCGGTGCCCCGACCGACGAGACGCTGACCGAGGGCTTCGAGTCGGTGCTCGACGTGCTGGCCGCCGCGCTGCCGACCCGCAACCTCACCTGGCACTACCGCAGCCGCGACGAACGCCTCATCGCCTTCGCCAACGAAGCGATGTACGACGGACGTCTCACGACCTTCCCCGGCACGTCCCTGAGCTCGGCGGTCACCTTCGAGCCGGTCGACGGGCAGGCCGTCGTGCAGCCCGGCGTCGACACCATCGAGACGACCGACGGGGAGGTGGCTCGCGTCGTCGAGCTCGTCCTCGAGCACGCGCGCACCCGGCCCAGCGAGTCGCTCGGTGTCATCGCCCTGGGCATCAAGCACGCCGATCGTCTCGAGGAGGCGATCACCGAGGCGCTGCGCACGTCGCCCGATGTGGCCGCCTTCTTCGACGAGTCGCGCGAGGAGCGCTTCTTCGTCAAGAACCTCGAACGCGTCCAGGGCGACGAGCGCGACGCCATCATCCTGTCGATCGGCTACGGCAAGACGCCCCACGGCCGAGTGCTGCACCGCTTCGGACCGCTCAACATCGAGGGCGGCGAGCGTCGCCTCAACGTCGCGATCACCCGGGCTCGCTGCCGGATGACCGTCGTGTCGGCGCTGCGCGCCGTCGACCTCGACCCGAGCCGCCTCAAGGCGCGCGGCGCCCTGATGCTGCGTGACTTCCTCGCGTATGCCGAGGGTGGCGGGAGCGCCGGCGACGAGGACACGCTCTTCGCGACCGCCACCGTCACGAGCGACCCGCTGCGCCACGACCTCGCGGAGCGCCTGCGCCGCCACGGGCTCACCGTCCACGAGGACTACGGCACCGCGAGCCACCGCATCGACATCGCGGTCGAGGACCCCTACCACCGCGGTCGCGCCCTCATCGCCGTCGAGACCGACGGTGAGCGGTATGCCGCCCTGCGCAGCACGCGCGATCGCGACCGACTGCGGCCCGAGCAGCTGGCCCGGCTCGGCTGGGTGCACGAGCGGGTGTGGAGCACCGACGTGTTCCGGGACCCGGCGCGGGAGATCGCCCGGATCGTGACGCTGGCCCGCTCGTCCCCGCCAGCCGTCCCCGAGTCGCCTGAGATACCCGAGCAGGATGCTGGGCCCGACGCAGCTGACCCGTCTCGTTCGACAGGTGGGGAGCCGTCGCCTGACGACGCGGCATCCACGGACGGCGACGCGGGGGCGCAGACTGGTGCGCCCTCGTCGGCCGACGGTGGGGGAGCGGGCAAGGCCCCTGCAGCGCCGGCACCGAAGCGCAAGCGGCGCCGGGTCTTCCGCAAGGGGACCGGTTCCGCCGACACCACGCCCGAGACCGATGCGATCGAGCCGGGGGCTGCGCTCGGGCGCAGCAGCGACGAGCTCGACCTCGGGTGGGGCGAGCGACCCGCCGGGTCGGGTCTCGGTGACCGGTGGCTCGAGGAGCAGCGACCGCCCCACTACGAGTGATCTCGGGGTGAGCCTCAGCGCCGGCTCGGGGGTGGAATGCCGCCACCCCGTGCCGCGTTGAGGCCGTCATGAACACGACGACGCCCTTCTCGCTGCGCCTCTCGTGGGCCCAGGGTCTCTTCGAGCGAGGTGACCACCTGGCCGCCGCGAGCGCCCTGGCCGAGCTCGTCGACGAGGTCGAGTCGTCGCCTGCGGAGGGGGCCGACACCGACGCGGTGCTGCACTCGGTCACCGACCTGCGCCTCCTGCTGGCCCGCGCGTACTTCCAGTCCGCCCAGCTCGGTCGCGCCGAGGCGACGCTCGTCCAGGTCATCGAGCAGGCGCCGACCGACTCCTACGCCCACCTGCTGCTCGGCCGCACGCTCCAGCGCGCCGGCCGACATGCCGAGGCCGCTCGTCCGCTCGCCCTGGCTGAGGTCTTGGGCGGCTACGAGCGCCCCGAGGCGTACGGCGCCACTCGCGCTGAGTGAACGACAGTGCCCCACGCGACGTGACCGTCGAGTGGGGCACTGTCGTTCGCGTGTGGTCAGCGGGCGCGGAGGCTGTCGCGGATCTCGGTGAGCAGGATGACCTCCTCCGAGGGGGCCTTGGGCTCCGGCTCGACGCCTCGCTTGCGTCGCTCGGCCAGCGCGTTCATCGGCACGACGACCATGAAGTAGACCGCCGCGGCGACGATGACGAAGCTGATGAGCGCCGTGACGAACGCGCCGAGCTTGATGTCTCCGGGCTTCCAGTTGGAGAAGTCCGGAGTGCCGCCGAGCTTGCCGATGACATCCATGATGACGGCGACGAACGAGGTGACGACCTGGCCGAATGCGGTACCGATGACGACGGCGACCGCGAGGTCGACGACGTTCCCCCGCATCAGGAAGTCCTTGAAACCCTTGATCATGAGCGGTCCTTTCTCTGCCCTGTACGGGCTCGTCCCGTGCCTCGGGTCCTGGCCGGAGTGTCGACCCGGCCCCGTGGGTCCTGCCTGTCCCAGCTGAGCGTGCGACCTGCCTGCGACGCCGTGACCAGAGTGACTCGTGTGACGACCACTCCGGCGTTCCGAGCCTACTGCCCGGACGCAGACCCGTGCCGGATCGCGACGACCAGGCTCTGACCGGCTTGGAGTGCGCTGAGCCCGCGCGCGACCTCGGTGGCCTGGCCGGGATCGAGCGCGAGGGTCACGCGCGCCGGCGCGCCGGCACCGAGGCCGGTGGACTCCTCGGCATCACGGACGGCCAGGACGACGACGTCGGTCGCAGCCCGTGACCCCGAGCCGGTCGCGTAGAGGTCGACGTGGTCGCCCGGTCGCACCCCGACGGGCCCGGTGTCGAGGACCGGGACGCTGATGGCGACCCGGTCGGCGGGCTGGCCCGCCAGCAGGTCGGCACCGAGCAGGCGTTCGGGCGTCACGACGTCGTGCACCGTGAGCGGGGCAGCGACGACGCGACCGACTGCCATTTCAGGCCTCGACAGGGCGGACCGTGGCCTCTGCCCGTCGGGCCTCGTCGCCACCGACACGTCGTCGGGACTGAGCCTCTGGCCGGCCGCGACGTCACGGACCATCACGACCGTCGGCAGCCCCGAGCCTCCGGCCGGCGTCGGGCGGAGCGCGCCGACCGTGAGGAGGACCGCCAGCGCTGCGAGCCCGGCCGCGGCCCAGCGGCGCCAGCGGGTGCGTCGGGCCCGGCGCCGGCGCGGACCGTCGGGCCACGTCGCCGAGCCCCCAGCGCGACGCCAGCGCCCAGCCCCGCGAGCCCCGACCATCAGGGGAGCGGGAAGGGCAGCTCGAGACCGTCGAGGCTGCGTCGGCACGGGCAGGTCGCCGTCGCGTCCGGCTCGTAGGCGGGCATCTGCCCGATGGCGTCGCGCAGGATGCCGGTGAGGTGCTCGACGTTGGTGGCGAAGACACGCAGCACCTCGTCGTGGGTGACCGCCTCGCCACCCTCGACGCCGGCGTCGTGGTCGGTCACCATGGCGATCGTCGTGAAGCACATGGCGAGCTCACGGGCCAGAGCCGCCTCGGGCATCGTCGTCATGCCGACGATGCCGAACCCCGCTTGCTGGTGCATGAGCGACTCTGCGCGAGAGGAGAACCGGGGCCCGTTGATGACGACCAGCGTGCCGTCCGGGACGACCGGGAGCTCGGAGAGTCGCGCGGCATCGATCGCGACCTGGCGTCCATCGGGGCAGTACGGGTCGGCGAACCCCACGTGGACCACCGGGCCCTCGGCCTCGTAGATCGTGTGGGCCCGCCCCCAGGTGCGGTCGACGACCTGGTCGGGGACGACGATCGTGCCGGGCCCGTGCTCGGGCTTGAGCGACCCGACCGCGCACGGGGAGAGGATCTGGCGGACCCCGACGGCCCGCAGCGCCCAGAGGTTCGCGCGGTAGTTGACCCGGTGCGGCGCGAAGCGGTGGCCCTTGCCGTGGCGGGCGACGAAGGCGACGCCGCGCCCCTCGACCTCACCGATGACGAGGGGGTCGCTCGGGCGCCCGAAGGGCGTGTCAACCTCGACCGTCTCGTAGTCGTCGAGGAACTCGTAGAGGCCGGAGCCGCCGATGACGCCGATCTCGGCGCGCGGGCCAGGGGCGGGCACGGCCGGGACCGCGGGGTCGGACAGGGTCGTCTGCTCGGTCGTCATGGCAGGAGCCTAGGCGGGGCAGCCAGCCCGCCGGACGGCATACGTCCTCGGGTGGGGACAACGTCCCCCGAGCTCAGGAGGCTGTGGACGACGAGCTGGACGACGAGCCCGACGTCGTCGATGACGGGGTCGAGGAGCTCGACGTCGTCGACGAGGTCGACGTGCTCGAGGTCGTGTCGGACGAGGTCGTGGACGACCCGCCGTCCTTCTTGCCGTCGCCCGAGCCGCCGGCGGCGGGCGCCGAGGCGGTCTTGGCAGTCGAGCGCGAGTCGGTCTTGTAGAAGCCCGAGCCCTTGAAGGCGATGCCGACAGGGTGGATCACCTTGCGCAGCCGCGGCTCGCCGCACTCCGGACACACCGTCAGGGAGTCGTCGGTGAACGACTGGCGGATGTCGAAGGCGTGACCGCACTCTTGGCACGCGTAGGAGTAGGTGGGCACAGGTGAACCTCGGACGTCGAAGGGGGGAACAGGCCGAGGGTCAGTCTACGGCCAGCCGGCGAGGCGCCCGCCGCGGCTGATCTCGCGGATGCGCCGCTCGGTGCGCTGCTTGACCTTCGAGGTCGTGACGACGAGCAGCCGGTCGCCGTGGCGGATCGTGGTGTGGCGGTCCGGCACGAACCCCTCGCCGCCCCGCACGACCAAGGTCACGTTCGCGCCCTTGGGCAGGCGCAGCTCGAAGACGGCGACGCCGTGCAACCGCGACTCGGCCCCCACGGTGACCTGGATGACGTCGGCGCCGATCTCCATGAGCGAGGTCGACTCGAGGTCGACGTCGACGGAGTGCACCTGCTCGGTGAGCCCGAGACGCCGCGCCACCCACGGCAGGGACGGCGCCTGCACGATGGTGAAGACGACGACGAGCATGAAGACGAGGTCGAAGATCCACTCGGTGTCGGGCGTGCCGACGACGAGCGGCACGGTCGCGAGCACGACCGGCACGGCTCCTCGCAGCCCCGCCCACGAGAGGAAGAGCTGGTCGCGCCACGGCACCTTGAACCACGACACCGAGGCCACGACCGACAACGGCCGGGCGACGAGGAGCAGGACGAGGCCGATGACGACGGCGGGGACGAGCTGTTCGCCCAGGCGCGTCGGGTCGGCGAGCAGCCCGAGCAGGACGAACAGCCCGATCTGGGCGATCCAGCCGAGCGCGTTGGCGAAGCTCTGGAACGCCACCCGGTTGGGCAGCCCCATGTTGCCGAGGACGAGCGCCGCGAGGTACGTCGCGAGGAACCCGGAGACGTGCAGGGCCGCGCCCACGGCATACGCCAGCACGGTGAGCGCGACGACGCCGATCGAGAAGAGCGCGGAGGACGCACCGGCCACGCGGTGCAGCACCTGGCCACCCAGCCAGCCCACGGCGCCCCCGATGATCGCGCCGCCGGCGAGCTCGACCGCCGCGTGCAGGACGAGCACCCACCACGGGTCAGCCGTGCCGCCGGGCACGCCCTGGGCCGCGAAGGCGACGACGAGGATGACGACCGGGGCGTCGTTGAAGCCGGACTCGGCCTCGAGCATCCCCGACAGCCGTTTGGGCAGCGGCACGTTGCGCAGGACGGCGAAGACCGCCGCCGCGTCGGTCGAGGTGACGATGGCGCCCATGAGCAGGGAGATCGTCCACGACAACGGCAACAGCGTGTGCGCCGCCACGGCGACGACGAGCACCGACACCACGACGCCCAGGGTCGAGAGCACCGCTGCCGGCGCGACGGAGTCCTTGATGTTGACCCACGACGTCGTCAGCCCACCCTCGGCGAGGATGAGCACGAGAGCGGCATAGCCGAGCACCCGTGTGATCGAGGCGTCGTCGAACTGGATGCCGGCGCCGGCGTTGCCCAGCGCGAGCCCGATCCCGAGGTAGATGAGCAGCGACGGCAGACCCGACCGGACCGAGAGGCGCACCGCCGCGACCGCGACGAGGAGCACGAGCGACCCGACGAGGAGCACGCGCGTCAGGTCGTCGAGGTTCATGGTCGACGACGTGATGAAAGCGAGTGCAGGCAAAGGCAGCTCCTCGGGTGTGGTGGCAATCCAACCATCCCGGCCCGCGCCGCCGGGGAGCGGTCCGTGACCGCGACGGGCGTTTGTCGTCGGTTCGGCAACGATGTGCGCCGGCGCCGGTCAGGCTGCGGGTCGCGCCCTCGGCGGTGGCCTAGGCTCGTCGCGTGTCACGGTTGAAGCGCGCCCGTCGGATCGTCCTGCTCCTCGCCGTCCTCGTCGTCATGGCGGTGGTCGCGGTCGGGATCCTGGCGATCGGCGTGGTTCGGCAGTCCTTCCCGGACACCTCGGGCCAGCTCGCGATCGAGGGGCTCACGAGCTCGGTCTCGGTCCATCGCGACGCCCAGGGCGTGCCCTCGATCTACGCCGACAACGCCAGCGACCTCTTTCGGGCGCAGGGTTTCGTCAGCGCCCAGGACCGCTTCTTCGAGATGGACCTGCGTCGCCACGTGACGGCCGGGCGGCTGTCCGAGCTCGTCGGCAGCGCCGGGATCGACAGCGACAAGGTGATCCGCACGATGGGCTGGCGGCGCGTCGCGGAGCAGGAGCTGCCCACCCTCGCGCCCGAGACCCGTCAGTACCTCCAGGCGTATGCCGACGGCGTCAACGCGTACATCAAGAAGGCCGGCTCGCCGGAGAAGATGTCGCTGGAGTACACCGTGCTCGCGCGCCGCAACCCCGGTTACCGCGTCGAGCCGTGGACGCCCGTCGACTCGCTCGCCTGGCTCAAGGCGATGGCGTGGGACCTGCGCGGCGACTACAAGGACGAGCTGGCCCGGGCCCGCCTGTCGCGCACGACGCGGTCGATCAAGCAGGTGAACCTGCTCTACCCCCCCTATCCCGTCGACCGGAACCAGCCGATCCTCTCCCCGCAGGACTGGCAGCCGGCGTCGGCGCAGACCGACCAGGCGGCCAGTCCCGCGCCGGCGGCCCTGACGGCGATGCGCACCTCGGACGGTGGCGCTGCCGTCGACTCGGCCCTCGCCTCGGTCGAGGCCGTGCCGGCGAGCCTCGGGCGCGGCGACGGCATCGGCTCCAACTCGTGGGTCGTCTCAGGTGCCCGCACGACGACCGGCAAGCCGCTGCTCGCCAACGACCCGCACCTCGGCCTGGCGATCCCCGGCATCTGGGGACAGGTCAACCTCCAGTGCCGCACGCTCAGCGCCGCGTGCCCGTTCCGGGTCTCCGGCTTCACGTTCTCGGGCCTGCCCGGTGTCGTCATCGGCCACAACGACAAGGTCGCGTGGGGGATGACCAACCTCGGACCCGACGTCACCGACTTCTACCTCGAGCAGGTCTCCGGGGACTCGTACCTGCGTGACCGGGGGAGCCAGCGGCTCGTGCAGCGCCAGGAGGTCATCAAGGTCGCCGGCGGCGCCGACGTGCCCCTGACGGTGCGCTCGACGGTGCACGGGCCGATCCTCTCCGACGTCGTCCCGGCGATCGACGAGGCCGGTGACCGCAGCGTCGTGCGGGGGGCGCCCCAGACCAACCGGTATGCCGTGTCGCTCGCGTGGACGGCCCTGACCCCGGGCACGACGGCCGACGCGATCTTCGCGCTCAACCGCGCGACGAACTGGTCCGACTTCCGCAAGGCGGCCGCGCTCTTCTCGGTGCCGTCACAGAACCTCGTCTATGCCGACACCGCCGGCCACATCGGCTACCAGGCGCCCGGCAAGATCCCGGTCCGGCGCTCCGCGACGCCGGGGGCACCTCCCGGTTTCTGGCCCGCTCCGGGCTGGGACTCGCAGTGGGACTGGAAGGGCTACGTCCCGTTCGACCAGATGCCGAACGCCTTCGACCCGGCCGAGGGCTTCATCGTCACGGCCAACCAGGCCGTCACGGCGAGCCCCAGCCCGTTCCTCACCTCGGAGTGGGACTACGGCTTCCGGGCCCAGCGCATCCGCACGCTGCTCGCCTCGACCCCGAAGGTCTCGGCGGCGACGATGTCGCAGATCCAGGGTGACACCCGCAACACGTACGCTCCCGGCCTCGTCGAGCGACTGCTCGCCGTGCAGGTCGACGACTTCACCGCCCAGGCCCAGCGTCTGCTGCGCGACTGGGACGGCAGCCAGCCCAACGACAAGTCACGCGACGCGGCCTCCGCGGCCTACTACAACGCCGTGTGGAAGTACCTCCTCCAGTACACCTTCGACGAGCTCCCGCCCGACATCGCGCCCGACGGCGGCAGCCGGTGGATGGTCGTCATGGAGCAGCTGCTCAAGGACCCGAAGAACGACTGGTGGGACGACAAGACGACCCCGGGCGTGACCGAGGGCTCGGGCGAGATCCTCAAGCGAGCCCTCGTCGAGGCCCGTCTCGACCTCGCGCGCGAGCTCGGCAAGGTCCCCGCGACGTGGCGGTGGGGGCGCCTGCACCAGCTCGACCTCAAGCACCAGGTGATGGGCACCGACGGGGTGCCCACGGTCATCCAGGACCTCTTCGACCGCAACGGCATCGAGCTCGGCGGTGGCAACTCCATCGTCGATGCCACCTCCTGGAACGCCTCGCAGCCCGGCTACGGCGTCACCACCGGCCCGTCGATGCGCATGATCGTCGACCTGGGCAACCTCGACGCCTCCCGATGGGTCAACTCCACGGGGCAGTCCGGCCACGCCTACGACGACCACTACGCCGACCAGGTCGACGCGTGGGCTGCCAACGAGACCTTCGCGTGGCCGTTCAGCCAGACGGCGGTGCGCGATGCGACCGACGAGGAGCTGACCCTCGTGCCGCCGTCGCCGTCCGCGGCTCCCTGAGGTCATCCGTCGCGAGGGCGTATGCCGGGTGCTCGCCCTCTCAGCGCAGGCGCACCACGCGTCCGGTGGTCGTCACGAACCCGTCGACGGGCACGTCATGGGGGTCGGCGGGCAGGTCGACGTCGCTCTGCTCACCCTCGTGCAGCAGCGTGACCACCGGCGCGGAGGGGTCGCGGTGGAGCAGAGCCCGGTCGTAGCAGCCGCCGCCCTGCCCGAGACGTGTGCCGTGCCGGTCGACGGCGAGTCCGGGTGTCACGACGAGGTCGCACGTGGCGAGGGCGTCGGCGCCGAGCCACGCGTCCCGCTCGCGGGGGTCCGGCTCGTGGCCGCCGTGGCTCGGGCGGCGCACGGTGGCGTGGTCGCCCTCGGTGCCCGGGACGGCATACCTCCACTCGAGCGTGAAGTCGTCGAGCACGACGGGCACGATGACCGCGTGGCCGGCCGCCAGCAGCGCCTCGACGAGCCGGCCGGTGGGGGGCTCGTCCGGCAGGGACTCGTAGACGGCCACCCGGCCGGGATCGGGCACGAAACGCAGGACGGCGTCGGCGATGAGGCCCGGCGCTGCGGCGTCCATCCGGCGCGCGAGCTCACGCCGGCGGGCCCTCGCTGCGTGACGCAGGTCACGCTTGGAGGGCGTCGTCACGGCGAACCAGTTGCCGAGACCGCCCAGACGTGCATGGAGCCCATCGTAAGGTGAGGGCCATGACTGACCAGGCCCTGAACGCTTCCGTCGACCTGATGAGCCAGCGCGGCCTGGGACCCGAAGCCATTCGCGTCTTCACGCACTACTTCCAGCAGCTGCAGGCCGGGGCGCAGGGAACGATCCCGGAGGACTCCATCGAGCCCCTCGGCGACATCCAGACCCTGGGTGAGGTGAAGGTCAGCGACGAGGAGGCCCGCGCGGCCCTGTCGAAGACCGCCGTCATCAAGCTGAACGGCGGCCTCGGCACCGGCATGGGCATGACGGGGGCGAAGTCCGCGCTCGAGGTCCGGGACGGCCTGACCTTCCTCGACATCATCGCGCTGCAGGTGCTCGCGCTGCGCAAGCGGTGGGATGTCGAGCTGCCGCTCGTGCTGATGAACTCCTTCCGCACGTCGCAGGAGTCGCTCGACATCCTCGCCAAGTACCCCGACCTGCCGGTCGAGGGGCTGCCGCTCGACTTCATCCAGAACGCCGAGCCGAAGCTGTGCCCCGACGGTCTGATGCCGGTGAAGTGGCCCAAGGACCCCGAGCTCGAGTGGTGCCCGCCCGGCCACGGGGACATCTACGTCTCCCTCGTCACGTCCGGCGTGCTCGACGCCCTCCTGGACAAGGGGATCCGTTACGCCTTCCTCTCCAACTCCGACAACCTCGGCGCCACCTGCGACCCCGACGTCGCGGCCTGGATGGTCGAGCACGGCCTGCCGTACGTCGCCGAGGTGTGCAAGCGCACGAAGAGCGACCGCAAGGGCGGCCACCTCGCGGTGCGCAAGTCCGACGGCCGCATCGTCCTGCGCGACACGGCCATGGTGGCCGAGGGGGAGGAGCGCTACTTCCGCGACATCAAGCGACACAGCACCTTCAACGCCAACAACCTGTGGATCGACCTGGAGGTCCTGCGGGAGCGCATGACGGCCAAGCAGGGCGTCCTTGGCCTGCCGATCATCGTCAACCGCAAGAACGTCGACCCGGCCGACGCCAGCTCGCCCGAGGTCATCCAGATGGAGTCGGCGATGGGCACCGCGATCGAGGTGTTCGAGGGCTCGGAGGCGATCCTCGTCCCGCGCACGCGCTTCCGGCCGGTCAAGACGACGAACGACCTGCTCGTCATCCGGTCCGACTTCTTCTCCCTCGACGATGACTACCACGTCGTGGCCGCCGTCGACGGGCCCGAGCCGTTCGTCGACCTCGACTCGGCCTACCGCTTCGTGTCCGGTTTCGAGAAGCGCTTCCCCAAGGGCGTGCCGTCGATGCGCGACTGCACGAGCCTGCGCGTCATCGGCGACCCCGTCTTCGGCCGGAACGTCCGCTGCGTCGGTGAGGTGCTCATCGACGGCTACCGTCGCGTCCTCGACGATGCCGTGCTCGGCGAGCTGCCCGGCCCCATGACGCCGACGCCTCCGTCGACGTCGGGCGACCTGCGCACCGTCGACGAGCACCTCAAGGCGATCCTCTCGACGCTCGAGCCGTCGCCGACCGAGTGGACGCCGCTCACCGAGGCGCTCGGCCTCGTCGTGGCGCGGGACGTCCGCTCGAAGGTCGACCTCCCGCGCTTCGACAACTCGTCGATGGACGGGTATGCCGTCCGCGCCGACTCGCTCGCCGGCACCGGTGAGGCGCCGGTGCGGCTGCACATCGTCGGCGAGGTCGCGGCAGGGGACGACCCGACCTTCTCGGTCGGGCCGGGGGAGGCCGCCAGGATCATGACCGGTGCCCCGATCCCCGACGGGGCGGATGCGGTCATCGCCGTCGAGGACACGGACGGCGCCGCCACGGGGGAGGTGGAGTGTCACGCCGCCGTGTCGCGCGGCCGCTACGTCAGGCCGTGTGGCGAGGACGTCGCCTCGGGCTCGACCATCGTCGGCGCCGGCGAGGTCGTCGGCGCGCGGACCATCGCCCTGCTGGCGGCCTGCGGGCACGCCGGCGTGGAGGTGCACCGTCGGCCGCGCGTCGTCGTGCTCTCGACGGGGTCCGAGCTCGTCCAGCCGGGCCAGCCGCTGGGACCCGGCCAGATCCACGACTCGAACTCGGCGATGCTCTGGGCGGCAGCCGTCGGTGCGGGCGCGTCCGCCGAGATCCGCGGCGCCGTCGGCGACTCGGAGGACGAGCTGCTCGGCGCCCTGGACGAGATCGTCACCGAGGCCGACGTCGTCATCACCAGTGGCGGTGTGTCGATGGGTGCCTTCGACGTCGTCAAGAGCGCACTGCGGGGGAAGGGCGTCGAGTTCGTCAGGGTCGCGATGCAGCCCGGCAAGCCGCAGGGCTACGGCCTGCTCGCCGGTCCCGACGGCAGGCAGGTCCCGCTCTTCGCCCTGCCCGGCAACCCGGTCTCGTCCTTCGTCTCGTTCGAGGTCTTCGTGCGTCCGGCGTTGCGACGGCTCATGCGGCTGACTCCGGAGAAGCGCCGCCCGCGCCCCGCCACGCTCATCTCGGGCGTCGAGTCCTTCGCCGGCCGGCGCCAGTTCGGCCGGGCCGTGGTGTCCCGCTCGGCCGAGGGCACGCTCGTCGCTGCCCCCGTGGCGGGTCAGGGATCGCACTTCGTCGCCGACCTCTCGCGGGCCAACGCCCTCTTCGTGGTGCCCGAGGACGTCACCGAGCTCGTCGCCGGCGAGGTCGTCGACGTCCTCGTCCTCGACAAGGACGCCTGATGGCCGAGGGTGAGCAGCCGCGCGAGGCCCCTGGGCTGACCCACGTCCGCGCCGATGGCAGCGCCCATATGGTCGACGTGTCGGCCAAGGCCGTGACGGCACGCGAGGCCAGTGCCGCCGGACGGGTGCTGCTCAGCGCCGACGCCGTGTCGGCCCTGCGGTCGGGGCGGGTCCCCAAGGGTGACGCCCTCGCGGTGGCCCGCATCGCCGGCATCCAGGCGGTCAAGCGCACGCCCGAGCTCATCCCGCTCGCCCATCCGATCGCGGTCCACGGCGTCGAGGTCGACGTCACCGTGGCCGACGACGGCGCCGACATCACGGCGACGGTGCGCACCGCGGACCGCACCGGCATCGAGATGGAGGCCCTGACGGCGGTGTCCGTCGCCGCGCTCGCTCTCATCGACATGGTCAAGGCCGTCGACAAGCACGGCCGCATCACCGACGTGCGGGTGACGGCGAAGTCCGGCGGCCGTTCGGGGGACTGGCATGAGTGACGGCCCGGGCGCGGGCCGACGCGCCGTCGTCGTCACGGTCTCGACGCGCGCTGCGGCCGGCGTCTACAAGGACACGTCCGGACCGGTCATCGTGCGACGGCTGCGACTCTGGGGCTTCACGGTGGGCTCGCCCGTCGTCGTGGCCGACGGCGACGACTTCGGGATGGCCCTGCGCGAGGTCCTCGCCAGCGAGCCCGATCTCGTGCTGACGACCGGGGGAACCGGCCTCACCCCGACCGACGCGACACCCGAGCAGACGATCCCGCTCCTCGACCGTCTGGTGCCGGGCGTGGCCGAGGCGATCCGGGCCGCCGGGGTGGCCAAGGGCGTCCCGACGGCCATGCTCTCCCGGGGGCTCGTCGGACTGGCCGGTCCCACCTTCGTCGCGAACCTCCCGGGGTCACGCGGCGGCGTCTCGGACGCGCTCGACGTGCTGGAACCGGTCCTGGGACACGCCCTCGACCAGATCCCCGGCAGTGACCACTGACGTGAGGGCACGGGGACGGCTGCGGCACGTGCCGACGGATGCTGCGCGAGCATCCTTCGGCGCACGCCGATGAGGATGCCGTGGCGTCCGCACCGCGACGGCCGGGCCCAGTGGCCCGTCGTCCTGCGTGACGCCTCCTTCGAACCGGCGCTCGTGCTGCGCCCTCTGCGCGTCGACGACGAGCGGGACTGGCAGCGCGTGCGACGCGACAACGCCGATTACGTCCGGCCGTGGGAGCCGACGCTCCCGCCGGGCTCGCCCGCTCGCACGCCGGTGTCCTTCCGGCAGTTCGTCCGCGACCTCGACTCCGAGGCCCGCGCCGACCGGGCGATGCCGTGGTGCATCGAGGTCGGCGGCCGCATCGTCGGCCAGGTGCACCTGTTCGGCATCGTGCGGGCCGCCCAGCAGTCGGGGGCGGCCGGCTACTGGCTCGACGAGTCCGTGACCGGGCAGGGCATCGCGACGCGCGCCCTCGCTCTCGCCGTCGACCATGCTCTCGGTCCGGGCGGCCTGCATCGCGTCGAGGTCAACATCCGGCTCGACAACGTGCCGTCGCTGCGGGTCGTCGAGCGGCTCGGCCTGCGCGACGAGGGAGTCCGAAAGTGCTTCCTGCACATCGACGGTGCCTGGCGGGACCACCGGAGCTTCGCGGTGACGACTGAGGATCTGTCCGGATCGACCCTCATGACACGCCTGTCACAGCAGTAACACCAGCCTCTCGGGCGACACGCCACGAATGTCCGAGGCCGTTACCGAACTGCGTCCTACCGTTGGGCACGTGCCCGTCAGCAGCCTCATCTTCGTCGTCATCGTGGCGATCTGGGCGGCCTATCTCGTCCAGCACTGGGCCCGCCGCCGCGAGGATGCAGCCACCACGCGTTCCGTCGACGGCTTCACCGAGGCCATGCGGGTTCTCGAGAAGCGACCCGTGCTCCCGGCCCCCGAGCTCAGCACGCCCCGCCCCCACTCGTATGCCGTCAAGCCCGCCGGCGTCGGCCGCCCCACCGTCGACGTCAAGCGCGCCGTGCCCGCGGGCAGCGGGCGCCGGCCCTCGCCGCTCGTCGCCCGACGCGGGGAGCGGGTCGTCACGGCCTCGCTTCCCTCGGGCGGACACGGCGACCGCTACACCGACCACGACATCGCCCCCTACGCCGCCGAGGTGGACCGCATGCCCGAGTCAGCGCGCCAGACGAGCCGCGGGGTTCGGTCCCGCCCCGGGCGTCCCGCGGGTGCCGCGGGTCGAGCCCCGGCGCGGCCGTCCGTGGCGCAGCGCCGGATCCGTGCGGCTCTGCTCCTCGTCGCCGTCGCGTGGCTGCCCGTCTCCATCGTGCTGACCGTCACCGGTGTCCTCATGTGGATCTCGATCCCGTTCGCCGTGCTGACCGTCGGGGCGGTGCTCGTGTGGCTCCGGGCCGAGGCCCAGGCCGACCGGGTTCGCGCCGGCGCCGACATGGACGAGTCCTACGAGCCCTACCGGGCGCCGACGCTCTCGAGCCAGGACACCCAGGTCATCCGGAGCGCCGCGGTCCCGGCCGAAGCTCAGGCCGTGGCGTCGTCCAACCAGTCCCCGGCTGTCGTCGCGCAGCGTGTGGAGCGTGGCGTGTTCGACGTCCAGGCGCCGGTTCCCGGCGAGCAGCCGGTTGCCGTGGTCGAGGCCGCTCCGGTGGCGGAAGGCAGCTGGAGCCCGGTCCCGGTGCCGCGCCCGACCTACTCGCTCAAGGCCAAGGCCGAGCCGCGCTACACCGAGACCGGCATCCCGGCGGACGTCTTCGACACCCCTGAGTTCGCTGAGGAGGCAGAGGAGCTCGACGACCGAGCCCTCTTCGCCCGCCGCGCCGTCTCCCAGTAGAAACCCGCGCAGCAGCGCACCGCACCAGCCGCAGCACCTCATCTACTCCGCCCCGGCGGAGTAGTGGCGGTGCTGCGGCCGGTTCCGGGCGCAATGTCTCCGCCCCGGCGGAGTTGTGGAGGTGCTCCGGCCGGTTTCGGGTGCGGTAGCTCCGCCCGGGCGGAGTTGTGGAGGTGCTGCGGCCGGTTCCCGGTGCAGTAGCTCCGCCCGGGCGGAGTTGTGGTGGTGATTCGGCTGGTTCCGGGCGCGATTTCTCCGCCCGGGCGGAGTTGTGGCGGTGCTGCGGCCGGTTCCGTGCGCGATGTCTCCGCCCCGGCGGAGTTGTGGTGGTGATTCGGCGGGTTCCTTGCCCACTTGGCCCGCCGGACGGCATACGGCCTCGGTCAGGCGTGGGCTGGAGCGCCTCCCTCGTCGGCTGACGCCTTCATCTCACGGTCCAGCTCCTCCTGGGACTCGTCGCTGAAGAGGTGCTTGCCGACCGCGTTGAGGACGGCAGCAAAGGGGACCGCCACGAGTGCGCCGACGATGCCGGCGATGATCGAGCCCGTCGCGATGGCGAGGATGACGGCGAGCGGGTGGACACTGACCGCCTTGCCGAGCAGGAACGGCTGCAGCACGTGCGCCTCGAGCTGCTGCACGCCGATGACGACGGCGAGCATGATCAACGCGGTAACAGGGCCGTGCGCGACGAGCGCGAGCAGCACCGCCACCGCGCCCGAGAGCAGGGCACCCACGATGGGGATGAAGGCCAGGATGAAGACGAGGATGCCGATCGCGAAGGCGAACGGCACCTTGAGGATCGCAGCGCCGACCGAGATGCCGACGGCGTCGACGAACGCCACGATCATGGTGGCGCGCACGAACGCCGACAGCTGCTGCCAGGCGATGACCCCCGAGGAGTCGACCCGGGGGCGAGTGGCGCGCGGGAAGAGCCGGACGACCCAGCTCCAGATGCGCGGACCCTCATAGAGGAAGAAGAAGAGGGAGAAGAGCGCGATGAACAGGCCCGCCACGAAGTGCGTCGCGGTGAGGCCCACCGAGGTCGCGGTGTCGCTGAGGTTGCCCGACTGGCTGACCTTGTCGCGGATCGTGTTGAAGTACTGGTCGAATTGGGCGTCGGTGATGTGGAACGACGAGCGCACCCAGTCCCGGATGCGCTCGAGGCCGGTGGCGACCTGGCCGGTCAGATCGGACAAGCCGCTGCTGAACTGCGTGCCGACGAGCGTGAAGAGGGTGCCGATGATGAGGATCGTGCCGAGCAGGGTGAGGCCCGCGGCGGCGCCGGGCTTCATCACCCGGTGCAGCGACGTGGCAACGGGCCGGAGCAGCGCCGTCAGCAGGATGGCGATCGCGACGGGAACGACGATCTCCGAGACCGAGCGCACCGCGAGCGACAGCACGTAGATCGCGGCGCCGATGAGCAGCAGGCGCCACGCCCAGTCGCTCGCGACCCGGATGCCCGGCGGCACGGCGGCAGCCTCGACGCCGGGCAGCTCGGCGGTGGTGCTGGAGTCGTGGGGGACGGGCACGGTCGCGTCGCGGGGCGTGCCGGTGGAGTCGGCGAGTTTGTCGGTCACGACCTCACCGTATGCCGCGTGGCTCGCGCTGCGTGGATCACCCGCCGTGCGTGGCCGCCTCCCAACGGGTCGACCGGGTCACGATCGGGCATCCCACTGCGTACGCTCGGGGGATGAGCGCAGCCGGTAGCGGGCGTCCGACCCTCGCGGTCACGGGATCGACCGGGTGGCTCGGCGGCCTCGTCGCGCGGGATCTCGCCGACCGCGGGGTCGCGCAACGGCTGCTCGTGCGCGACGTGGCGAGGGCTCCTGAGCTGCCGGGTTCGGTCGCGGCCCGGTGCAGCTACCGGGACGCCGATGCCGCCCGCGCTGCGCTGGAGGGCGTCGCGACCCTCTTCATGGTCTCGGCCGCCGAGAACGCCGACCGTCTGGACGAGCACCGCGCCTTCGTCGACGCGGCGGCGGCCGCCGGCGTGGGTCACGTCGTCTACGTGTCCTTCTTCGGCGCCGCTCCCGATGCGACGTTCACGCTCGCCCGCGACCACGCCGCCACCGAGGAGCACCTCCGCGGGTCGGGCATGGCGTGGACGTTCCTGCGCGACAACCTCTACCTCGAGTTCATGGACCACATGGTCGGGGACGACGGGGTCATCCGCGGTCCGGCGGCCGACGGTCGGGCCGCGGTCGTCTCGCACGACGACATCGCCCGGGTCGCCGTCGCGGTGCTGCTCGACCCGGCGTCGCACGCGGGCGCGGCCTATGACCTGACCGGCCCGGAGGCGCTGACCTTCGCCGAGATGGCCGCGACGATCACCGAGGTCACCGGCCGCGAGGTGCGCTTCCACGACGAGACGCTCGAGGAGGCGTATGCGTCCCGCGCGGCCTACGGTGCGCCGGACTGGCAGGTCGACGCCTGGGTCTCGACCTACACCGCGGTGGCGGCGGGTGAGCTCGACGGCGTCAGCGGCGACGTCGAGCGCCTGACCGGTCGTCGGCCGATCTCCCTGCGGCAGTACCTCGAGGCGAGGACGACGCCCTCGGTCTAGCGGCCGCGCCCCTGGCGGAAGCCCGCACCCCAACCCGATCGAAAGAGCAATCCGTCCGCGTGGGCGCGGGGTCAGTCAGACGCGGAGGGCGGACGGATTGCTCTTTCGATCGCTGGTGTGGGGTCGTCAGCCGACGAGGTCGGCCGTCTGCCGGGCGATGGCGAGCTCCTCGTTCGTCGGCACCACGGCGACGACGACCGCGGCCCCGTCGGGTGAGATGACGCGGGCCTGCTGGGACCGGGCCGCGTTCCGCGCCCGGTCGACCGTGATCCCGAGCTCCTCGAGCCCCTCCGTGACGGCGGCCCGCAGGGAGATGCTGTTCTCCCCGACGCCGGCCGTGAAGACGAGCACGTCGACGCCGCCGAGGATCGCGAGGTAGGCGCCGACGTAGTGCTTGATCCGGTGGACGGCGACGTCGAACGCGAGGCGGGCGTCGGCCTCGCCCGCTGCCAGCCGTTGTTCGAGATGGCGGAAGTCGTTGACCCCGCTGAGCCCCAGCAGACCGGACCTCTTGTTGAGCACCATGTCGATCTCGTCGAGCGACAGCCCCGCCTCCCGGGCGAGGTATGCGTGCAGCCCGGGGTCGACGTCACCCGAGCGGGTGCCCATGACGAGGCCCTGCAGGGGCGTCAGGCCCATCGAGGTCTCGACGGCCAGCCCGTGCCGCACCGCGGAGGCGGAACACCCGTTGCCGAGGTGGAGGATCACCTGGCGGAGGTCAGCGAGCGGACGGTCCAGCAGATCGGCCGTGGCCTGCGCGACGTACTGGTGCGACGTGCCGTGGAAGCCGTAGCGGCGGATCGAGTGCTTCACGGCGAGGTCGCGGGGCAAGGCATACGTCGACGCCTCGGTCGGCAGGGACGAGAAGTATGCCGTGTCGAAGACCGCGACGTGGGGCACGTCGAAGCGCCCCCGGGCGGCCTCGATCCCGGTGACGGCGGCCGGGTTGTGAAGCGGCGCAAGGGCGCTCAGCTCACGGATGCGGTCGAGGACGGCGTCATCGATGACGACCGGCTCGGAGAAGTCGGGACCGCCGTGGACGACCCGGTGGCCGACGGCGCGGAGCGGCACCTCGTCGAGGACGATGCCGTCGTGTCGCAGCCGCTCGGCCATGGACCGGAGGGCGGCCGCGTGGTCGGCGACGTCGCTCCCCGACTCGCCGATCCGTTCGACGAGTCCCCGGGCCTGCACCTCGCCCGTCTCGGGCAGGAGCAGCTGGTACTTGAGCGACGACGACCCGGCGTTGAGGACGAGGACGGGCCGATCGTTCGTGGAACCGCTCACCGGTGCTCCCCCTGCTGCTTCGAGGTGCCCTGCGCCTGGACGGCGGTGATGGCGACGGTGTTGACGATGTCGTCGACGAGCGCGCCGCGGGAGAGGTCGTTGACCGGCTTGCGCAGGCCCTGGAGGACGGGTCCAACCGCGACGGCGTGCGCGCTGCGCTGCACCGCCTTGTAGGTGTTGTTGCCGGTGTTGAGGTCGGGGAAGATGAAGACCGTGGCATGACCTGCGACGTCGGAGTCGGGCATCTTGGCGCGACCGACGACCGGGTCGATGGCCGCGTCGTACTGGATCGGCCCGGCGAGCGCCAGGTCCGGCGCCCGCTGGGCGACGAGCTCCGTCGCGGCCCGGACCTTCTCGACCTCGGCGCCGGACCCGCTGGACCCGGTGGAGTAGGAGAGCATCGCGACCCGCGGCTCGATGCCGAACTGCTGGGCGGTCTGCGCCGACGAGATGGCGATGTCGGCGAGCTGCTCGGCGGTGGGGTCGGGGATGACGGCGCAGTCGCCGTAGACGAGGACCCGGTCGGCCAGGCACATGAGGAAGACGCTCGACACCGTCTGGACGCCAGGGGCCGTCTTGACGAACTCGAGGGCCGGCCGGATCGTGTGCGCCGTCGTGTTGACCGCACCCGACACCATCCCGTCCGCGAGGCCGAGGTGGACCATCATCGTGCCGAAGTAGGAGATGTCGGTGACGACCTCGCGGGCGCGTTCGACCGTCATGCCCTTGTGCGCCCGCGCCACGGCATACTCCTGCGCGAAGCGCTCCACGAGCGTCGGGTCGGTGGGGGAGACGACGGCCGCGGCGTCGAGGTCGAGACCGAGGGCCGAGCCGCGCGCCCGCACCTTGGTCTCGTCGCCGAGCAGGGTGAGGTCGGCGACCCCGCGGCGCAGCAGGATGTCGGTGGCCTCGAGGATCCGGTCGTCCTGGCTCTCGGGCAGCACGATGTGCTTGCGGTCCGAGCGGGCCCGCTCCATGAGCTGGAACTCGAACATCAAGGGCGTGCGCACCTCGGAGGCCGACACGTCGATGGCCCGAAGGAGCGCCGACTGGTCGACGCTCTCGGAGAAGAGCCGGCGCGCCGTCTCGATCTTGTTGCGCGAGGTCTTCGTCATCGGGCCGCGCACCTGCATGAGGCGCTCGGCCGTGCGGAAGGTGCCGTCGTCGGTGAGTGCGATCGGCAGGTCCTGCTGCACGCCGGCCGACAGGCGGGCGATGGTCTCGGGGATGGGGTAGCCGCCGGTGAGGATGATGCCGGCGAGGGTCGGGAAGGTGCCGGACTGGTGGGCGAGCATGAGGCCGGGGATGAGGTCGGTCCGGTCGCTCGGCGCGATGACGGTGACGTCGGGACCGAGCCGCGCGAGGACGTTGGGCAGGCTCATCGCCGCCACGATGAGGCCCAGGCTGTCGCGGTCCATCCACGACTCGCTGCCCAGGACGAGCTGCGCCCCGATGGCGTCGGCGAGAGCGCGGAAGCTCGGCGCCGACAGCAGCGGGTTCTCGGGCATCGCGGCCGTCACGGGGAACGGGAGCGCGGCCAGGACCTCGCGCACCTCGTCGAGGTCGGCGGGGTCGACCCGGTTGGCGACGACGGCGACGGTCTGGGCGTGGTTGGCGCGCAGCTCGGCGATGGCACCGTCCGCGGCGACCCGGATCTGGTCGGGCGTCCGGTCGCGGCCGTGCACGACGAGGACGACGGCCGACCCGAGGTTGGCGGCGACACGCGCGTTGAAGGACAGCTCGGTGCCCGTCGAGACGTCGGTGTAGTCCGACCCGAGCACGAGCACGACCTCGAACCTGGCGCTGAGGGCGCCGAACCGCTCGACGATGCGGTGCAACGCCTCGTCGGGGTCGTCGTGGGCCTGGGCGTAGGTCACCCCTAGGGCATCGTCGTAGGTCTGCTCGACACCGGGCTGGCTGACGAGCATCTCGACGATGTGGTCGACCTCGTCGTCGGGACCGGTGCCGCCCAGCGTCGTCAGCGGACGGAAGACGCCCACCGAACCGACCTCGCGCAGCAGGGCGTCGAGCAGCCCGAGGGCCACGGCGGACTTGCCCGTCAGCCCCTCCGGCGAGGCGACGTAGACGCTACGACTCACGGGACGAACCTATCGGTCCCGAGGCGCCCGGCGCCGCACCTCGATCGTCGGCGGCTGCCGCAGTGACTGCCCCACGACGCAGTAGCGCTCGGTCGCGGTGGCGAGCCGGGCCAGGGTCGCGTCGTCGGCGTCCGTCGAGACCTCGGCGACGACGCGGATGCCCAGCACGCCGACGGGCGCGCTCCGGTCGACGCCGAGGGTGCCGCGCGCGTCGAACGTCGCGTCTGCCCGCAGCGACACGTCGCGCAGGTCGACGCCGAACGCGACCGACACGGCGTGCAGCGTGACCCCGGCGCACGCCACGAGGGCCTCCATCAGCATGTCGCCCGAGCAGGCGTCCGAGCCGTCGCCGCCCGTCGCCGGGTGCAGTCCGGCCCGCACCACGCCCGCCGCGGTGGGGACCTCGACGGTGACCGGTTCGCCGAAGACGGCGGTCGCCGAGACCGCGTTCAGCGCAGCGTCCGGGTCCTCCCGGTAGCGCGCCTTGAGGGGGTCCTGCGCCGCGCGCAGCTCGTCACGGTTCATCCCGCGTCGCTCCGGTTGCTGCTGGGTCATGGCCGGCTCCCGTCGTCCGAGTCTCGTCCCGACACCGTATGCCGGGTGGTCCGGCCGCGCTTGCGCCACCGGCGGGATGCGCTCGTCCTCACGCGTTGGTGGTCAGCCCTAGCCGCCGGACGAGCCGCACCGCGTCGTAGGGCGCGTGTCCCTTGGCGTCGTTGTCGAAGTAGACGTGCACGTCGTGCCCGTCTTCCATCCAGTAGCGGCACGTCTGGGCCCACCGGTCGAGGGACTCGTCCGTGTAGCCGCTCGCGTAGAGCTCGGTCTCGCCGTGCAGCCTCACGTACCGGAAGTCGCTCGTCGCATCGTCCATGACGGGCCACGTGCCCGCGCTGTCCGCGATGACCATGGCCACGCCGTGCTCGGCGCAGAGCGCTCGGGCCTCGTCCGAGTCGAAGCTCTCGTGCCGCGGCTCGAGCGCGTGACGCACCGGCACATCGACCTCGCACGTCGTCAGCACCCGGTCGTCCGCGAGCTTGTCGTCGTGCTTCTCTGCCAGCCGTCCGGCGTCCGCCGTCGAGCGGGGCAGGAGCTCGAAGAAGTCTCTCAGCCGGTCAGGATCGAAGTGGACGCGTTCGGGCAGCTGCCAGAGCACCGGCCCGAGCTGCGGACCGAGCGCCAGCACCCCGCTGGCGAAGAAGTTCGCGAGCGGGACCTCGACGTCGCGCAGGGCCTTCATGTGGGTGATGAAGCGTCCGCCCTTGACGGCGAGCACGACGTCGCCGGGCACGGCGGCCCGCCACGCGGCATACGAGCTCGGGCGCTGGAGGGAGTAGAACGACCCGTTGACCTCGATCGAGGTCATCCGCTCGGCGGCATACGTCAGCTCGAGGCGCTGGGGGAGGCCCTTGGGGTAGAAGTCGCCGCGCCACGAGGGGTAGCGCCAGCCGGAGACGCCGATCCGTGCGTGAGGCATGCCCCACCCTTACCCGCCCGACCGGGTGCGTCGAGTCGGGAGCGGATTCGGGACCAAGTGCCCTCACGGAGGGCCTTCACCGGCGCACACTGAGGGTGTGGGCGCGGCCGCGGGCCGGGCCGGTGTCGAGGAGCACGACGATGGAACCGACGCGATCGCGACGGCGGAGGGGTCGCCACACGGCGATGGGACTGGCCGCGGTGGTCGCACTCGGCGCGCTGGGGGCGGGCGCCCGTCCCGTCGGCGCCGCGGCGGCGAGCTGCAACCCTGCGCTCGCCGGCAGGACGACCCAGATCGCCCCGGGCACCGGGTTGACCGTCGCGCTGACCTTCGACGACGACCGCAAGGAGTGGATGCCGGCGATCCTGAACATCCTGCGGCGCAACAACATCCGCGCGACGTTCTTCGTCACCGGCCAGTACGCGTCGGAGATGCCGACGATCATGCAGCGAGCCGCCCGCGACGGCCAGGTCCTCGCGAACCACACGTGGTACCACTACTACCCAAGCGCCGCGAACGGGTACTGGTCGGTGCCCTACCTGACGAGTGCGATCACCTCGACGGCCAACCTCCAGCAGCAGACCGTCGGCTACCGCGGCTGCTTCTTCCGGCCGCCGGGCGGCTTCATGAACAACGTCGCTGCGGTGACCGCGTCTCAGAACATGGAGACCGTCCTGTGGAGCGTCGACACGAGGGACTGGACCCAGCCGGGCTACTACAGCGCCACGGCGCAGAACTCCATCGTCCAGCTCGCCACGACCCTGACGTCGAGCAGCGCCGGCCACCCGGTCGTGCTCATGCATGGCGGCAAGGCCTCGCACGAGGCGGAGTCAGCCGTCTCGTCGTTCCGTGGCAACACCGTCCAGGCGCTGCAGCGCGTCATCGACTGGTACCGGTCGCGCGGCTACCGCTTCGTGGCGATGGACGGGACCTCGGGCCTGGCTCCGATCCACGGCTTCTCCGGCGACGCGCTGCCGGACCTCCTGGCGACGACGAGTGGCGGTGACCTGCGGCTCTACACCGGCACGGGGACGGGCTACGTCAACCCTGGGGCGACGATCGGCCTGGGCTGGACCGTCTTCGACCGCGTCTTCTCTCCGGGCGACTTCAACGGCGACGGCTACGCAGACGTCATGGCTCGTATGCCGGATGGCCGTCTCTTCCTCTACACGGGGACCGGAGCGGGGCACGTGAACCCGGGTCGACAGATCGGCGCGGGGTGGAGCATCTACGACCAGATCCTCGGCGCCGGCGACTTCTCGGGCGACGGGAACACGGACGTGCTCGCGCGCACGCCCTCGGGTGACCTCTACCTCTACCGGGGCAACGGCGTCGGCGGCTGGTCCGGGGGCGGGGTCAGGATCGGCACTGGGTGGAACGCCTTCAACCTCGTCCTGTCCGCGGGCGACTTCTCCGGCGACGGCACCATGGACGTCATCGCCCGAACTCCTGGCGGGGGTCTCTACCTCTACAAGGGCAACGGGATCGGGGGCTGGGGCAGCGGCCGTATCCAGATCGGGGCCGGCTGGCAGACCTTCGCCAAGGTCATCGGCGTCCGCGACCTGAACAACGATGGCAGGGCCGACCTCGTCGGCGTGACCCCGTCGGGGCAGTTCTACCTCTATCCCGGCAACGGGTCGGGGGGCTTCGCCGGCCCCGGCCAGTACAAAGCCTCCGGGTGGTTGCTCGACAAGGTCTTCGCCGCCAACTGAGCGCCGCTGCCGGCGCGCGAGCCGGGGCCGTATGCCGTTGGGTCGGCGAGACGTCGTGCCACCTGACGTTCGGGTTGCGCGGGCAACCGGAGGGCCGACACCTGTTTGAGGCACCCCCGTCAGATCAGGAGGTGCGCGCGTTCACCTCGTAGCTGGTGTTGGTGGCTTCGAAGAAGTTGACGAGCTCGAGCGTGTCGTTGGCGGCGGCCATCCACTTGGCGGGGTTGCTGACGCCGTAGTGGGCGGGAAAGCCGAGCTCTTCGAGGCGGCGGTCGGCGAGGAAGCGCACGTAGGTGTTGATGTAGTCGGCGTTGAGGCCGAGGATTCCGTGCGGTAGCAGGTCGTGGTTGTAGCGCTCCTCGAGCTCCACTGCGTCGAGGATCATCCGTCGGATCTCCTCGGCGAAGTCCTCGGTCTGCAGCTCGGCGTTCTCCTCCAGGACGGTGAGGACGAGGTTGATACCGAACTTCAGGTGCAGACTCTCGTCGCGGACGACCCAGTCGATGAGCGACCCGAAGTTCCGCAGCAGGTTCCGCTGCCGGAAGCTGAGCGCCACCATGAAACCGCTGTAGAACCAGATGCCTTCGAGGATGACGTTGTACGCGACGAGGTTGCGGACGAAGTCACGTTTGCCTTCGAGGGTCGTGATGTCGAGGGTGCGTTCGGTCATCCGGGTCAGGTAACGCACCTCGAAGGCTTCCTTGGCAGCCATGGACGGAGTCTCGACATGCGCTGCGTAGGCGGCGGTGCGGTCGATGGGGAAGGTCTCCAGGACGTACTCGAAGGCGACGCAGTGGTTGGCCTCCTCCCACATCTGCTTGGCGAGGTAGAGGTGGGCCTCGGGGGCGTTGACGTAGGGGTAGACGCCGAAGGCCAGAGCCTTGTTGACGAGGAGCTCGTTGGGGTTGAAGTAGCTCATCAGGAAGGTGACGGCGTGCTTCTCCTCCTCGGTCATCCGGGCGAAGTCGGCCAGGTCCTCTCCGAGCTGTACCTCGTGGGGGAACCACGTGTTGGCGACAGCCTGCTCGTACAGCTCGTAGGCCCAGGGATAGCGGATCGGCTTGAGCAGCAGGCCCTCGGTGATGCCGGCGCCGAGGATCGCGGGCGAGTCGTTCGCTGGGGTCGCGCCGCCGTGCCGAGCGTCGGCCGCGTCGGTGGAGGACGGGTTGGGACGTGTGGTGGTCATGGCTGGTCTCCGAAGTGGGGCGAGGCAGGGCAGGTGGGTTTGGTGTTCACTGGCAGGCGTCGCACTGGAGCCGCTCCTGTGGGTCGGTCGGGCACACCAATCCGTCGAGGTCGTCCAGGTCGTCGGCGGCAGCGGCAGCGGAAGGCGCAGTCGCCGGGGACGTCGGGGACGTCGGGGACGTCGGGGACGTCGGGGCTTGGCGGGCGAATCCGAAGCCGCCGGAGGGGCGTCCAGTGGCAGCGGCCTTGTTGACCCGGACGGTGGACTGCTCCGCGGTGTGACGGGGCTTGACGTGCAGGTAGTAGGTGGTCTTGACGCCCATGCGCCACGCGGCCGTGTAGATCTGCGCCATCTGCGCCAGGTCGCGGGTCTCCAGGTACATGTTGCGGCTGATGGCCTGGTCGACCCACTTCTGCGCGCGTGCCGCGACGTGGAGGAACGCGTAGGGCGAGAGCTGGAACGAGGTGCGGTAGACCTCGCGAACCTCCGCCGAGATGGCGTCGATGGCCTGGACATCTCCCTGCGAGCGCAGCAGCTCCTCGCGCACCTGCTCCCACACTCCGAGGCCCTTGAGCGCCGAGACGAGGTTGCGGTTGACCTCGAGGAACTTGCCCGAGCTCGTGGTGCGACTGAACAGCTGGGAGAACTGCGGGTCCAGTCCCGGCGTGGTGCCGGCCACCAGCCCGATGGACGCGGTGGGCGCGACGGCCATGAGGGTCGCGTTGCGCATGCCGCCGGCGACCTTCTGCCGAAGGCTCTCCCAGTCCAGGCGCGAAGTCCGGTCCACCTCCACGGCCACGCCGCGGTCTGCTTCCAGGTCGGAGATGGTGTCGAGCGGGACCTGCCCGCGCGACCAGCCCGAGCCGGCGAAGTTCGGGTAGGCGCCCCGAGTACGAGCAAGGTCGGCGCTCTCGTCGATGGCGGTGTGGCTGATGAACTCGGTGACCCGGTCGATGAGCTCGAGTGACTCCTCACCGCCGTAGGTGATGCCGAGCCGCTCGACGACGTCGGTGAAGCCCATGACCCCCAGGCCGATGGCCCGGTTGGCGTCGTTGGAGTGCTCGGACTCGGGCACCGAAGAGAGCGTGATGTCGATGAGGTTGTCAAGCTGGCGCACAGCGGTTCGCACCGTCGCCTCCAGACGGGCCCAGTCAACCGCGGCGTCGAGGAGCTGGCCCAGCGACCGGCCAGGGTCAGCGGCGTCCGCGGGGTCGATGGTCAGGTGGCGCGAGAGGTTGACCGAGGCCAGGTTGCAGACCGCGGTGTTCTCCCGGTCCTGGGGCAGCGTGATCTCGGTGCACAGGTTCGACAGGTGGATCGTTCCCGTGTTGTCGTTGAGCGCCCGCAGGTTGATGGTGTCCTTCCACGTCAGCCACGGGTGGGAGGCCGTCTGCAGCGCGACCAGGATCGCGGTGAACTGCTCGCGGGCGCGGATGGTCCGGTATGCGCGCAGGCGTCCTTGCTCGGCCAGCTCGATGTACTCGGTGTACCGGCTGCTGAACGCGGCCCCGGTGAGCTCGACCAGGTCGGGGGTCTCGAGCGGGTCGAACAGGTACCACGTCTCGTCGCGCTCGACCCGGCGCATGAACTCGTCCGAGATCCAGACGGCGGTGTTGGCGGTGCGGGTGCGGCGGTACGGGTCGCCAGCTTGTTGGCGCAGGTCGAGGAACTGCGGGAAGTCGAGATGCCAGTTCTCCATGTAGAAGCACAGCGCCCCGAACTTCTTGCCGCCCCGGGAGATCGCCCGAAGGGTCGAGTCGATGGTGTGCATGAACGGGATCGGGCCCGTGGACGTGGTGTTGTTGCTGCGGATCGGGGAGCCCTCCGAGCGCAGCTTGGTCACCGAAAGCCCGATGCCGCCGGTGCCCTTGGTGATCCACATGACATCGCGCACGCTCTTGGCGATGTGCTCGATGTCGTCCTCCATCTGCATCACGAAGCAGTTGGACAGCTGCGGCTGCGGGGTGCCGGCGTTCACGAGCGTCGAGCCGGCCGGCAGGTACTCCAACCGCGCCATCGCGCGGTAGAAGCGCAGTGCCACCTGCGTTGGGTCCTCCTCGTTGAGTGAGAGGCCCATCGCAACCCGCATCCAGAAGTACTGCGGCACCTCGACGTCGGACCCGCCCGGGCCTGTGAGCAGGTAGCGGTTGCGCATCGTCGTGACGCCGATGTAGGTCAGCAGCTCGTCATGCTCCGGGTCGAGAGCGTCGGCGAGGCGCTCGAGGTCGAAGGTCTTGGCCAGACGTGAGTCCAGCAGACCGTCCTCGACGGCCTCACGGACGTAGCCCGGGAAGCGGGCCTGGTGCAGCAGGGTGAGCTCACGCGGCGACTCGTAGCCACCGAGGACGCGCTTGTAGATCGTCTTGAGGAGCAAGCGCGCCGCGACTCGGTCGAACGCGGGATCGTCCTTGACGTTCTGGGCAGCGACCTGGATGGCGGCCTGGTCCAGCTGTTCGGTCGTGATGCCGTCGAACAGGGTGATGGCGAGCTCGGAGGCGATCTGGACCGTCAGCCCGACGGCATTGTCCAGTCCTTCCGTGGCGCGCTCGACGGCGCGATTGATCCGATCGGCATCGAACGGCTCACGCGACCCGTCCCGCTTGGTCACCGAGACACGTGACGGAGGGGCCGGCTTCGCATGTCCCAGCCCGTGGGCTGACCTGCCTCGGTGCTGATCGTCCGTCTGGGTGCGGGTTCCGGGCGCAGGTGCGGCCCGGTCGATGGCGTCCTGCAGTGGGGTGTTCACGGCTGTCTCCTCGCAGCGTGGGCGAACGGCCCGCCAGACCAGAGGAGACGCGTGGAGTCAGGTGCACGTGTGCGAGGTCGAAAGGGTCGTCCCACACGCGGTCAGCCGATGCCCACGAGCCCTCCCTCGGGGCTGTCGGACCACCGCGTGAGGCTCACGCGGTGCGCTGGCAGGTCTTCGGACTCGTGGGCGTGCACACCGCCCGACATTCATCGGACGGTTCGTCTCCTACTGGTCGCCGCTTCCCAGGCCTGATCGGCCCAGTGCTGTTGACGACGGTCGTTCCCACTCACCGCTGCGGGGCAGTCCCGGATTCACACCGGGTTCCCTCTTGCGACGGCATCTCTGGCTGAGATGCCGAACCAGCTGCAGAGCAGACACTATCCCTAGTGATTGTTGACGCTGCTCACCCCACATGTTGCGCGGCGTGTCGCAAGTCGCTCGTCCGCCTTCAGGCCGTGTCACCGAGGGCACGTGTGTGCCGGGCTAGGCTGAGGCCCCAACTGAACACCAGCCCGTGTGACGGGGAAGCCGGTCCAAGTCCGGCACTGTCGCGCAACCGTGGGTCGCCAGTGGCGACGAGTCGGGTCACCGCCGCGGGCTGCATCATCCATCCGATCTGTCGCGTCAGCAGGCGGAGCGCCGATTCTCGGTTCTCCGCGCTGTGCGGAGAGGACAAGCCATGGCCACACCCAGCCCCATCACGGACGTGCCCGCCCGACCCGCCCCGGTCGGTGGCCCTGACGCCGTGGACGCGCGGGCAAGCCGCGTCGTGCTCTCGCACGTCATGGGCCACCAGGACACCAACCTCTACGGGTCCGTGCACGGCGGCGCGGTGATGCGCCTCATCGACGAAGCCGCCGCAGCCGCAGCAGGTCGACACGCCGGCATGCCCGCGGTCACCGTCGCCGTCGACGGCATGCACTTCCTCGCACCTGCTCACATCGCCGACCTGATGACCGCCCGCGCGCAGCTGATCACCGTCGGCCGCACGTCCATGCGCGTCCAGGTCGTCGTCACCGCCGAACGCTGGAACGACCTCGGCCCCGTCGTCATGGTCGCCACTGCCGAACTCGTCTTCGTGGCCGTCGAGCACCAAGGCAACCCCCAAGACGTACCCCCGTTCGTCGCAGGAGACCTCGAGTGGCTCTACGAGACGACGACCGAGCCGCACCCCGACCACACGTTCGTGCCCGCCGAGATCGGCCAACGGCCCCGACGTCGACGCGACGCCGAAGCGAGCCCTTCCACGCTCAGCGACTTCTGAGTGCCTCGGCGGACTTGATGCCTGCTGTTCACGGCGGACCGGCGGTCGCGGCTGCACCGGTCGGCCGGTGGATGACAAAAGACAACCCCGCCCCTCCTGCAGGTTCCGCAGGTGGGACGGGGTTCCATCTGGTGGAGCTGAGGGGATTCGAACCCCTGACCTTCTCATTGCGAACAGGTGCCGGGCCGTTGTCGTGCTCGTCCTGGTGCTCTGCATGCGTTACCTCGGCACCGCTGAGGGGTGGGGGTTTCGGGGCTCGGGGGACGCCCGGGGGACAGGGCTGAAACGCGCGCGCCTGCGCAGTGATCGGAGCTCACCCGGCTGGGTGGTGCCGCGCAGAAGGCGTTTGAGCCAGTACAGAAACTCCTCACCGAATCGGATCCCGAGTCCGTGTCGCCTCGCAGACAGCGGCAATAGCCGAAGGGCCCATCCAGCCGCCCTCTAGCATCGAAGCAGCACGCTCGCTCGGGACAGGGGGTCTGGCATGTGGCGCAGGGTGTGGTGGATCGCGGGCTGTGCCGTGCTGCTTGTCGCGGTGGTGGCGGTCGCGAGTTGGGTGGCGCAACGGAAGTCCATTGAGGAGTACTCCGCGCCGATCACTCCTTCGTACGTTGTCGCGCCGGAGAAAGGCGCGGACCCGCGAACCGTCATTGTCGTCTTTCCCTGGCATGAGTCCGGTTACTGCGTGGGGCAGTTCCTCATCACTGCCGCTGAATCGCCAACGCGGGTTGTCGTGAACCAGGTGAAGGCCCGCACCATCGGTAAGGACGAAGGGTGCGCCGACGTTGGGAGCGACGGCGTGACTGCGGGCGACGCCCTGCAGCTTCAGGCTCCGTTGGGTAACCGCACCGTCACCCGGGCGCAGGACGGCAAGCAGCTCGAGGTCCGGCAGTCCTGACGCCGGCATTGGCGGCAGGAATCCTCGACGCGCACCACAACGGGCGCCGCATCAGGTCCGCACCGAGTTGCTCAGCGGCGACGAGCATGCCCGCTCTTCGGAACGACCACTGATCGCGGCATGGTCGGACGTCGTCCGACGCGGCATAGTCGGCCGTTTGGCGAAGGGCTCTCCGATGCTGGCGATGGTCCTGTGCATGACCAACCGGCGTTGCTCCGCTTGGGAGTATGGATGTCCTGTCCCGGGCGTGGGGGCCTCTGCACTACTGCCGGTTTCTAGGGCCTGATCCCGAATGGTCCCAGCGCGCCGGCGTCGACGCGCAGTGACTCGAACATCGCGTAGGCGTTGTCGAAGGTGAAGACGTCTGCTCCTGCCAGCCTGCCGAGGTACTTGTCGACGATGGGGGCGGCTGATTGCTGCGCGGCCGCGTCGAGATAGGTCTTGAAGATCGCCCAGGCGTTGCCCGACGGTCCGTACTTCTGGAAGAACGGTGTGGGGTCGAGGGACGCCAACGTCTGCCTTGTGCTTGCGTCCAGATCCCGGATGTACTGTCGCTGCAGGTCGCCGTCGGCGCGGACTCCGAGGCGGCCGAGGTGGCCGCCGACGAGGGTTGTCCAGCGGTATTCCATGGCGGTGTCGTGTGCGCGCACCCAGCCTGGAATGTCTTGTGACACGGCCAGGTTCTTGAACGGCACCCAGCCCGGGAAGAGGATGTCGACCACCATGAGCGTGCGTTGCCTCGGCGCGTAGATGAAGATGTTGTCCGGCGTGTGGTTCGGCCCGTGGTAGGCCAGTTCAAGCCGATCAGTGCCGACCTCGAGGACGTGCCGGTCTCTGAACGTCAGCGTCGGAGCCGGACGGTTCGGGTCGCCGGCCTCGAGCAGTAGTCGTCGGTTCTGCTCATGTCCGACGCGGAGCACGTCGTCGCCGAAGATCGAGGATGCCCCGATGTGGTCGGCATGGAAGTGCGAGTACACCAGGTGGGTCACGGTGGACGGTGTACCTGTCTTGGTGGTGACTTGCTTGATCGCGCGCAGCAGGTTGTGACCGATGGTAGGAGGCGCGTCCACGACAACCACGCCGTGCGCGGTGGCAAGGAACATCGATTGGTAAAACCCGTCCGTCACCCAGTACAGGTTGTCCTTGATCGGGCCGACGAAGTAGCCATCAGCGTTCAGCGCCGGACCGAGGGCCCTCGGCGGAACGGGCGCGAACGACGGAAGGGCGCCGGCCGAAGCCGGGGCCGCGTCTGCGGGCGCGGCGCTTGCCGTGATCAGTGTCGGGCCGAGAACGGCTGCTGCAGCTGGCGCTGCTGCCCCGAGCGCGGCGCGTGCGAGAAAGCCACGCCGGCTGGGGTTTGTCGCCGATTGCGGGATGTCAGTCATGAGGTGGTCCTTTCCGCTGGCGCGGCCCCAGTCCCTGCGCCGTGATCTGCGTGGCGTCGCCGCTGCGGTGATCGATTCGAGGTCAAGAGTCATGAGCCGTGCCGACGGACGTGGCTCTGGGGCGCTGTCTGTTGCAAGGGGCCGGCATGAGCACGTCGGACGCAGCTGCCCAAGGAACATGTGCCCGACCGACTCAGCGGAACAGGTCGAGAAGTCGCTGTCTCGATTGAGTCTCCTCGCCGCGGGGCGGCCTCGCAGGCGTTTGCACCCTTCGCACGTCCTCGCTAGGCACGAGCGATCAGCGGCATGGCGGACGAGGAGCGGGCCAGCCCGTCGCCGCTCAACCATGGCGCTTCGGGTGGGAGATCCGGGCGGCACCCGGCCCGGCCGGCCGGCCTGGCTCTGCCTAGCGACGCGGCGGGTAGGAGGAACCACTGACGGGCAACGCACACGACCTGGACGTGCTCAACGGGACCTTCGGTGCTGTCGAGCACGGCCCGCTCCGTCACCTCGGCCACGGCGCCACACTCCGGACACGTCGTCATGTCGAGCGCCGGTCCGCTCGGGTTGTTCTGGTCTTCCACGAGACCCCTCCTGCCCCCATGCCTCGAGCCCGCCGGCCTCTGAACCCGTTTAGCAGCCCGCTCGAGCAGTTCTCTCGCTCGCTGCGCCCGAGGGGCGATCGTGTCACCGCATGGCGAACGAGCGCCGCGCCGAAGTCCCGCTCCAGCTCCTCGCGGCCCACGGGAGAGGCTGGGCCAAGAACTGAAAGCACGGCTTATCCACGCTAAGCGACACGGGACGAACGCCCGACGAGCGGCATTTCCGGACGTTCACTTGGTGAAGTCGCGGCCCCTCTCGAGGCCGCTGATCACGTCGTAGCGGACGCGCCATGACGACCACGACGTGGCAACCACTGTGTCCTCCTCGAGGGCGACCGTGACCCAAGCGTCGCCTTCACCCTCGGGAGGGCGCGCCTGCCATGAGACCGTGCCGCCGGGTTTCCGACAAAGAACAGCCGAGATGTAGCCGTCCTCGGTTTCCGGGAGCTCGAGTTCCACGCCGGCGTCAGGCAGGGAGATCCGCTGCGTCATGTCCGCGATGATGCCGCAGGCACGACCGCCCCGCGGCATGAGCGTGAACAACGGCGCTGTCGACCGGCAGAATGAGACCCGTGACCGATCGACACGCATGCCCGTGCTGCGGGTATCGCACACTGCTCGAGCGCGACATTTACGAGCTGTGCCCGGTCTGCTTCTGGGAAGACGATCCGAGCGAGTCTCGCGAGCCTGGATTTGCTCTCGGCGCCAACGGTGTCAGCGTCGTGAAGGCCCAACAGATGTACCTGCGATCGGGCGCCATGCATCCGTCGTTCGTGAACAAGGTCCGTCCGCCCCAGCCTGAGGAAGCACGGCCCGCGGACTGGCGACCGCACGAGGCTTCCAACCTCGATGTCGAGCATGTGATCACCAGGGATGAGGCCGGCGAACTCTTAGGGGTTGCGTCTTGGCACATCACCTACAAGATCTTCCAGGGCGACCTCGTGAAGGGCAAAGGTCCAGACCCCCTCGCCCGATACGTGACGCAGTCCTCCGTGCGCGAGGAACTCATCTGGCAGGCGAATGCGGGGCCGCTCAAGAGAGCCGGCCAGCTACTGAGCCACCTATTTCAGTGGTTCTAGGCGGATGCTGCGCAGTGATCGCGACGACCGGCCGCCCAAGAGCGAATGGTCGGGCGTCGCCCGACGAGCTGCATGACCGGATGTCGCATGGAGGTGCGGTCACGCTCTTCGTAGCCGCGTTCCTGTGCGAGCTGCGCTTTGCCCGAGATTGGCGACAGTTGTAGCCCGAGGTCGAGCAGGCTCCGGAAAGCAAGGCGCCATTCGGGGACATGTGGGCGGGGACCGCGCGCGGCACACGGCGCGCCACGGTCACGCAGGCGTGACGATGGCCCCACCCGGGGTGCGGGCGGGACCATCGTCGGTGCGCGAGCTGGGGTCAGCGCACTCCGAACACGGTGGGGAAAGTCCAGCCCCAGCCAGCCCGGCGACCGGCGACCGTGAAGCGGCCGGTGCCGCTCCCGGCGTACACCATGAAGCTGCTGTCGGACTTGATTGCCACGATGTCGTCGTGCCCGTCACGGTTGAGGTCTCCGGCGCAGAAGATCGTCCGGAAGATGCCCCAGCCGGCGCCGACCTGGACGCCGCCGCCGTTGAACCCGCCGGCGCCGTTGCCGCGGTACAGGTAGAGCGCGCCGCCGGGGGTGCGGCCGAGCAGGGCCGGGTGGCCGTCGCCGGCAAAGTCGCCGGCGCTGACCACGGTGTTGAACATGTTCCAGCCGGTGCCGATCTTCACGCCGCCGCCGAGGAACCCGCCGGCACCGTTGCCGCGGTACAGGTACAGCGCGCCGTCCGGGGTGCGGGCGAGCAGGTCCGGGTGGCCGTCACCGTCGAAGTCGCCGGGGGAGAGCACGGTGTTGAACATGCCCCAGCCGGTGCCGATCTGCACGCCGCCACCGATGAACCCGCCGGCGCCGTTGCCGCGGTAGAGCATCAGCGCCCCCGAGGGCTTGCGGGCAAGCAGGTCCGCGTGCCCGTCGCCGGTGAAGTCGCCGGGGGAGAACACGGTGTTGAAGATGGTCCAGCCGGCGCCGATCTGCCACGAGTTGTTGACGTAGCCGTTCCCGTTGCCGGGGTAGAGCCGGAGGCTTCCGGTCGAGGTGACGGCGAGGATGTCGGAGATCCCGTCCCCGTCGAAACCACGCGCCGAGACTACCCAGCTCTTCGAGACCACGGCCGACTGCTTGCCGCCGGGGTCGGTCACGCGGGCGCTGACCGTGTGGGTCCCGACGGTGAGCCCGGTGAAAGTGAGGGTGGGCCCGCAGGGGCTCCAGGTGGTCGCGGCGTCGAGGCGGCACTCCCTGCTCAGCGATCCCGCTGCGTCGTCACCGTCAGCCGCGCCAATCGAAACTGTGGCGCTCCGGGCGGTGTAGGCCGGGACGGTGACGCTGGCCGCGGGCGCGAGCTGGTCTTCCACTGACCACTTCGGGTTGTCCCAGTAGGCGATGCGGGTGGAGAGCTGTCGGGCGCCGGCGCCGTCCGCGGCGGCCACCCACATCGTCGCCTCGAAGTCGCTGGTGTAGCGGGCGAAGGCCACCTGGGTGCCCGTGGGGTCGAACGTGACCGCGCGATTGTCCCCGACCGGCAGCGGCAGCACGTGTGCCCCCGAGCCGTCCAGGTTCATGACCGTGGTGGTGCGACGGCCGGCCATGGAATACCTGTCGTCCCGACGCACGAGGACCAGCTGTCCGCGGTTGGAGATGGTGAAGCCGTCGACCCGGTCGGTGCCCGAGATCACGGTGATGCTGCCGTCGGAGAGGCGGACCCGCACCAGGGCGTCGATGCCGGACTCGCTGCGCAGCACGACCTGGGTGCCGTCCGGTGCGGGCACCAGCACCTGGTGGTCCGGGACGTCCGCGATCTTGCGCAGGCCGGTCCCGTCCGGGCGCACGACCCAGAGGGTTCGCAGCTGGGAGGAGTTTCCACGCAAGAAGGCGATGCTGCCATCGGGCAGCCACCGCGCCTCGTAAGGGAAGTCTGCGTCCGGGTTGGCGAGGTTGTCGGTGCCGGGCACCGCCGTGCACTGCTCGGTCGCAACCGGGCACACCGTCAGAGACTGACCACTGCCAACCGGGCGAGGTCTGAGCCACCGGGTCCGGGACGGGTCGAGGTCGACTCGTTCGACCGTCAAGGGCCGGCCCGCGGAAGGGGGCGCGTCGGGGGTGAAGGAGACGGCGGGGCCGTGCCAGTCGTTGCCCACGACCTCGCTGGTGACTGCGGGCACGTCGAGGAGGACATCGGGTGACTCAGCGAACCGCCCGTTCGCCGCCACCAGGGCCAGGCGGCGCGGGCCTGCGCCTGGCACGTTGACCTGAGTGGCGGACTTCGGAGCCGTGGCGACCAAGGTGCGGCCGCCGCCGGTGACGTCGTAGACGCGGTAGCCGACACCCGGCAGTGTGCTCGGCGCCTGCCACGACACCGTCGCCGAGAGTCGCCCCGGCGCCACGGTGAACGCGGTGGGCGGTTCCACCGGGCTGTAGCCCTCGATGGACAACGGCACGACCAAGGTCGTAGGGCTGTCGCCAGGGACGAGTAGGTCGTCGGAGTAGGTCCAATCACTCGCGTTAACAGCTGTCACCGTGACCGTCACTGTGCACGTCTGCCCGGTCACCAAGGTGACACCCGCGCAGTGGTCCCCGCCCGGGACGACCTTGAACAGCGACGGATAGAAGTAGGAGGCGACTTTGGACGTGCCGGCCTTCCACCGCCTGTCCCCGGTGTTGGTCACGGTCACGTCACGGGTGATCACAGTGCCGCTGAGGGCGCCCACGTAGACGCTGGCGGCGCGCGGAACCGACACAGCGCGAGTCGGGTCGTTGTCCCCGATCCGGATCTGAGCGGCGCCGCAGACCCCCGTCAGGTCGGCAGACAGCGCCGCGACCTCCCCCGTCGCGGTCGGCTGGGCCATATAGACCGTCAGGGTGCCGTCAATGCAGTTGTAGTCCCCGCGGTCACGGGTCAGCTTGACGGTCTGCTCCGGGTCGGACCCGTTCGGACTGAGGACCCAGGAGCCGGTCCGGGCCGGCCACGCCATGGTCATCGTGGCCGAGCCGCCGGTCGAGGAGTCCTTCACCAAGACGGTGACCGTTGCGGAGGCAGGGTCGACCCGCGATGTCGGGGTACCCGCGACCGGGCCGGCAGGATACGAATCGCCCTCCGAGAACCGCGTTGAGGTGACCTGTGCACCGATCACGGCAATGTCGCCTCCCGTGGCAGCGAGGGCCACGGGCGCGGCAACCAACAGCGCTGCGACCCAGCCCAGCACGACCATCCCGGCCACCGCGGCTATGCGAATACGTCGCACCGTGCCACCCCTGCTCCTACACAGCGCGCCCCACGGGCACGATCCGCGCCAGCGTAGAGCCTGGTGTGGGCCTTTGGTGGTAAAGGGCCGGAAACGTGGGCATTTGCGCATATTAAGCATCGTTCGCTCCGCAACCACGGCTCGAAACAGGTGGACGACCCACAAGGCCACGTTCGGAGTTCGGCTGCGAAGCACCCGCCCCTGTGCCGGTCTCTCGTCGGGGTGGCCAGCGGCTTGAACAGCAGGGCCGAGACTTCCTCACATCGGCACGACCGGTCGGTGGCAGAAGCGGACGTTTCGTAGAAGGCAGCGCACGCCCTGAGGTAGCGCGGAAGGGTCCACGGTGTAGCAGTGCCTCTTACGCGCTGATGCCGGAGTCAGTCTTCAGGCTCGGCCACCTGAGCGGCGTTCTCATCGGGCTGTGTCTGCTCCAGCAGTCATTCCGCCAGCCTCCGTGCATCGCTTCGGGTCATAGGTCCGCGTAGCTGGGCATTGAAAGACCCGTCCTGTTTGCGGTCCACCCAGCCCGTTGCACCCACCGGCATCGTCGACATGCCCAGATAGTAGGGCTACCGACCATCACGCCGGCGGGGGTGCGATCCTCGAGGTGGACCGACCCGCGGCCTGAGAGCGGCATGTGCGGACATCCCGCCTTGTGAAGTAGATGCAGGTCTCGGGTGCCTACTGGGTTGTGTTAGCCCGCCGGTGGTTGAACTGGCCATGGAGCCTCGCAGAGCCGAAGATTCGACGCTGGCACCGGTTGATGAGCGGTGACAAGTCCTTCATTCAGGCGCCGCAGGGTTAGACAGAACGACGCAAACCTTGCGACGGGAACGATCACTGGGGACACTCTGCCCATGGACTGGTTCCTCGGGGACGCCGACCAGGTCGGCGACTTCAGACGTGAACTCGTCCGTCACCTGACGCGACATGCAGCCCCGGGAAGCGACGCCGCCATCGCTGATGCCAGGTTGGTCGCCTCCGAGGCCGTTGGCAACGCTGTCCGGCACACGGGTGGACCCGTGTGGGTCTCGTTGACGTGGACGTCACAGCTCCCAGTGCTGCAGGTCTTCGACATCGGGCCCGGCTTCGACGTGGCAAGCCTCGACCGGATGGGGCACGGTTCGGTCCCCGCGCCCGCCCTCACCGCCGCGCCGGGGCCCGCTGGCGAGGTGCCGGGGGAGGCGAACGGGCTCTTGGCCAGCGCCCAGCTCGAGGCCGAGTCGGGTCGGGGGTTGCTCATCATGCAGGCGCTGGCACCGGATGTGGAGGTCTCGCTCAGGAAGCACGCCGGCGTCGTGGTCACCTTTCGGCTGCCGGTGCCGCGCCGGCGGACGGCGAGCGTCGACCCGCCACGACACCACAGCGGCGTGCTGCCGACCCTCCAGGAGACGCGACCGGAGGGCGGTTTCGGAAGAGAGTCGTTCCTACGGGCTCTGGTCGTGCAGATGTCGCGTGCCGTCGAGGAGCAGCACGGGCCGGACGCCGCCGAGATTGCGGTCGCCCAGGTCGGCACCGACGTGGGTGGCCAGATGGAGGCGGAGTTCCGGCTCGCCGAGGAGATCACGGGCCGGTTGACACCGGAGCAGATGGGCCGCTGCTACGTGCGGCTGAAGCAGGCGATCGAGGGCGACTTCCGGGTCGTCGAGGCGAGCGCCGAGCGGATCGTCCTGGAGAACACGCGGTGTCCCTTCGGCGACCCTGTTCGCCGTGCGCCTGCACTGTGCCGGATGACGTCGAGCGTCTTCGGCGGCATCGCCGCACGTAACACCCAGGACGGAGCCTCGGTGCTGCTGGAGGAACGGATCGCCGTGGGTGACCCGGGGTGCCGCGTCGTGGTCTACCTCGGTCCAGCTCCGGCTGAGGTCGAGCCGTTCGCCCACCACTACCTTCCCCCGGGCTCGTCCGGCCACGAGTGACCGCAGTCGGCGACTTTCATCACGAGAGTGTCTTCTGCTTTCACACCCCTGGGTGCAGCGGGTTCTGGGCGTGGAGGACCGGCTGGCAGAGTTCCAGTGATCCGTCTGCGGCATTGGCGGACGTTGTCCGACGAGCGGCATTTCCGGACGTCCTCCAAGCGATCACGTCCCGCCCTTGCGGGAGTCTCTGATGCGGGCCGGTCAGGTCCGCGTGCCTTCCACCGTCTCGACTTGGCGAAGGATCTGGAGGCCCGCGGAAAGCAGCCGAAGAAGGACTCGGCCGCTTGGCGGGAAGCTCAACCTGGCAAGGAGGTAGGCATCCCCCTGGATCTCGACGAGGGGAAGAGTTCCGTCGTGAAGGTCTGCCAGCAGGCAACGCCAGAAGGTACTTGGGTCGCCGAAGAGTGCCGGCGGCCTTGGATCCGCAGTGATTCCGCGGTCCTTGATGGCCAAGGTGAATGATCCGTTCAACGACGTGGGCTCCGTCGGCAGATTCCCGTCCGGGCGGTCCTCGTACTCGACAGGGATTCGCGCCTCTCCCGTACGGGAGAAGCGTTCCTGCCTCGGTGCCGCGCCTCGTTGACGACGGCGCTCTCTAACCCCGTAGTAGGTGACGAAGATAGCCAGGGTGAGCGCGATACCGGCCAGACCAGCTACAAGTTCATCCACTATTTCTCTCTGCTCTCGCAGTCCGGCGGGAGCACCCCGCCGACCAGGCTCTGCGTCGTCGGCAACCCCGGAAGTCTAGGCAGTCGCGCCCGGCAGTGATCGGAGGAGCCTCATCGCGGCAATGTCGGACCTCCCGTCCTCCGGGCGGCATGTGCGTGTGATCCGATTCAGCACCTGGTGCGCTCACTGAGGAGGAGCAGTCGGCCCGTCCTCTTCACGGGCATCTTTGGTCGGCGGCGTCGGGTGGCTTCGCTCCCAAGCCTCCCGGGCGCCGGCCAAGGGCTTCGAGAGCAGCTCCGGGCGGCTGGCCAGTGGGAAGAGATCCTGTCGGACCTTTCGGTAGGCCTCCCGCCGGGCCGTCGCGACGTCCGAATCGTCAGACGTCTCGCGCGGAGTCGTCGCGGCCGCCAGCTTTGCCTGCCCGCCCTGGGGCTGGCGATGCGTGATGAGCAGGTAGAGAGTCCAGGGGCGTCGTGAGGACAAGGCAGCCCACGGCTAGAGCAACCCAGCCGGAGTCGAAGACCCGGTTTGCGACCCAGGCCGCGGCGGCGACGACGACCACGAACGCAACACGCACGCTCCACGCGATGGCCCAACGGCGACGGGCCGAGCTCGGCTGTCCTTCTCCCGGCATGGCGTCTCCTGATGAACGATCGGCTACTTTGATTCTGCCGTTTCCGCGGCATGCTGGGGTCCGTGGACCCGCCGGTGAGTTGAGGGCGGCGCCCCGGCTCGCCGACATCCTTCTCGTCCTCGCCTGGACAGGCGTGCGGTGGGCAGAGGCCCGGTCGCTGCGGGTGGCCGACGTCGTCGAGGTCCCGACGCCGGGGCTGCTGGTCCGTCGGTCCCAGCCGGAGGGTGGCGCGGTCAAGTCCACCAAGGGCCGGTCCTCGCGCCGCGTTCCGCTCGCCAACCGGGTGCTTCCCCTCGTGCTCGATATGAGCGTCGGCAAGTCTCCCGGAGACCTGCTGCTCACGACCGAACGCGGGTCGCAGCTGCACCGCTCGGCCGTGCTCCGCACCCTGCAGTGGCCTACCACGGGCCGCGGGCGCCGGATCCACGACCTGCGCCACACCGCCGCGTGCCTGTGGCTGGCCCGTGGGGTCGACCCCGGAACGGTCCAGGCGTGGATGGGTCACGAGTCCATCGGCACGACGAACCGCTACCTGCACTTCCTCGGAACCGGGGTCGATCTGGTCGGGCTGGCGAGGCTCAATGTGACCCCGGGGGACACCGGGGGGACACATCGTCGGGATACGGGCGGATGACAAAGTCAGAACCCCGCCCCCTCCTGCAGGTTTCCGCAGGTGGGACGGGGTTTCCGTCTGGTGGAGCTGAGGGGATTCGAACCCCTGACCTTCTCATTGCGAACGAGACGCGCTACCAACTGCGCCACAGCCCCTTGGTGCGGAAGGAACGATAACACCACGGCGACTGCCGCACCCAATTGACCGGCCGCCGGCGGGCGCCGCGTCGGAGGGCTCCGGCGCGGCGCCCGGGCTACGGCTGGAAGGTGAGCACGAGGGCCGCCCACGTGCCCGCCGTGGTGCCGTTGGCCTGGAAGGTGCCGACCGCCGGCGGCAGCTGGTAGGCCCGGCCCAGGTTGGTGTTCGCCGTGGCCTGTGGGGTCAGCGCCGTCCAGCCGGACGTCCACGTCGGGTTGCTCGACGAGGTGAACGAGGACACCACGCCGTACACGACCTCGCGGGCCGACTTCGTCAGCGGGGTCGACCCGGACGAGAACAGCTGGCTCGTCCCCGTCGTGGACGCGACCTGGTCGACTTTGGTGACGCCGAGCAGGTCATCGGCCACCATCCGGTAGGTGGTCGCGCCCGGGAACGTCGCCGTGATCTTCGCGCCCGCCGGCAGCGGCTTGGTCGTGAGCCCGGTGAGGACGACGAGTCGGGCGCCGCTGACGGTCACGGACCGCGCCACGCTGTAGGTGTTTCCAGCGGTGTCGGTGGCGGAGACATTTCCGGTCCCCGACTTCGCCAGCATCTCGAGGGTGACGACGACCAGGTGGTTCTGCTGGACGGTCGTCGTCGGGCCGAGGGTGATGACGCCACTGGAGCTCGTCACGGTGGACGAGGCGGTGCCGACGGTCCCGACGTAGCCGGGCAGGGGTGCCGTCACGGTCACCGATTTCGTGGTCGCGGCGGTCTTGCCGGAGGTGTTGGTGACCGTGAGCGTCACCGTCCTGGTCCCCGTCGTCGTGTACGTGTGCGTGGCGGTCGCGCTCGCCGAGGCGGCCGTCGTGGTCCCGTCGCCCCAGGCGAAGCCGTAGGTCAGGGCCTGGCCCTGCGGGTCGGTCGAGGCCGACGCGTCGGCCGTGACCGTCACCGGCGCGGTGCCGCTGGACGGGGTCACCGTCAACGAGGCCGTTGGCGGCGCGACCGCCGCCACCGTCACCGTTCTCGTGGCCGTGGCGGTCTTGCCAGACGTGTTGGTGACCGTGAGCGTCACCGTCCGCGTGCCGATCGTCGTGTAGGCGTGGGTGGCCGTCGCGGTCGCCGAGGCGGCCGTCGTCGTGCCGTCGCCCCAGGCGAAGCCGTAGGTCAGCGCCTGGCCTTGCGGGTCGGTCGAGGCCGACCCGTCGGCTGTGACCGTCACCGGCGCGGTGCCGCTGGACGGGGTCACCGTCAGTGACGCCGTCGGCGGCTGGATCGGCGCCGTCACGGTGACGGGGCCGGTGGCCGTGGCGGACAGGCTCGACGCGTTGGTCACCGTCACCGCGACGGTGTATCTCCCCGCAGCCGAGTAGGTGTGGGTGACCCTCGCGGTCGCCGACGCCGGGACCGTGGTGCCGTCACCGAAGTCGAAGGCGTACGAGAGTGCCTGTCCCTGTGGGTCGCTCGACGCCGACGCGTCGGCCGTGACCGTCACCGGCGCGGTGCCGCTGGACGGGGTCACCGTCAGCGATGCCGTCGGCGGCTGGGTCGGCGGGGGAGGCGCCGAGACCGTGACGGTCTTCTGGTCGGTCGCAGTCAGCCCTGACGCGTTCGCCACCGTCACCGTGACGGTGTAGCTGCCAGCGGTGGCGTAGGTGTGGCTCGCGGTCGTCGTCCCGGAGGCGGGCACGGTGGCACCGTCACCGAAGTCGAATGCATACGAGAGGGTTTGTCCCTGCGGGTCGGTCGATGCCGAGGCGTCGGCGGACACCTGCAACGGTGACGTGCCGGTGGACGGCGTGACCGTCAGCGAGGCCGCCGGCGGCAGGTCCGGCGGGGGAGGCGCCGAGACCGTGACGACCTTCTGGTCGGTCGCGGTGAGCCCGGACGTGTTGGTGACCGTCACCGTGAGCGTGAACTTGCCGGCGGCCGTGTAGGTGTGGGCCGAGGTCGCGGTCGTCGATGAGCTGGCCGTGGCGCCGTCACCGAAGTCGAACGCATACGAGAGGGCCTGCCCCTGGGGGTCGGTCGATGCGGACGCATCGGCCATCACGTTCACGGGTGCCGTCCCGCTCGGCGGGGTCACGCCGAGCGAGGCGACGGGCGGCTGCGCCGGCGGTGGCGGCGGCGTGACGGACACGGTCCGGGCGGTGGTGTCGCTGAGGCCGGACGCGTTGGTGACGGTGACCGTGACGGTGTAGCTGCCGGCGGCCGTGTAGGTGTGGTCGGCGGTCGCGGTCGCCGACGAGGACACCGTGGTGCCGTCACCGAAGTCGAACGCGTACGTCAGTGCCTGGCCCTGTGGGTCGATCGACGCGGATGCGTCGGCGGTCAGTGCGAGCGGTGCGGCCCCGCTGGCCGGCGTCACCGTCAACGAGGCGGCGGGCGGCTGGACGGCCGGGGCCGTCGTGACCACCGTGGCGGTCGTCGCGGTGCTCAGGCCGCTGGCGTTGGTCACCGTCACTGTCGCCGTGAACGTGCCGACGCCGGTGTAGACGTGCGTGGCGGTGGGCGACGACTGGGCCGGGAGCGTCGTCTTGTCACCGAAGTCGAACGCGTACGTCAGGGCCTGGCCCTGCGGGTCGGTCGAGGCCGACGCGTCGGCCGTGACCGACAACGGGGCGGTGCCGTTGGCGGGCGTCATGACGAGGGTCGCCGAGGGCGGCTGGACCGGCGGTGGGGGCGGCGAGACGACCACCGAACCACTCGCTGTACCAGTGAGGCCGGAGGTGTTCCGGGCAGTCACGGTGACCGTGTACGTGCCGGAGGACTGGTAGGTGTGGCTCGCGACGGCGGCCGGCTGCCCGGTCAGGGTCGTGCCGTCACCGAAGTCGAACGAGTAGCTGAGGGCCTGGCCCTGTGGGTCGGTCGACGTGGACGCGTCGGCGCTCACGGCCAGCGGGGCCGTTCCCGTGGTCGGCGTCAGCGTCAGGCCCGCGACCGGCGGCTGCACCGCGGGCGGCTGCACGTCGGGCTGGTACTCGTAGGCGCCGAGGTCGTCGTAGAGGCGGGGACCAGCCGCGAACGTGTTGGCGACGTTCGGGTCGCGCACGCGCGGGTAGCCCAGGATGTCGGTGGGCTGCGCACCGGGCACCCCGCTGTCACCGCGGTCGATGGCTGGGGAGCCCTCGCGCAGCGAGAGGTCCCACGTGCCGGTGTCCGAGAACTTCGGGTCGGCCTGGACGCCCGCGGCCTCCTGCCCGGAGGCCGTGCGCATCGCGGTGAGGCTGGTGAACGTCGTGCCCCACGCATACATGACGCCGGTCTTGCTGAGGTAGACGAGGTTGTGGTCGACCAGCGTGCTGTTCTGGGCGCCGTCCCAGACGCCGATGTTGCCGGCGCGGCGGGCGCACGCGATCCCGGCGTAGGCGGGGTAGACGGCGTTGTCGACCGCGACGTTGTTGGCGATCCGGTAGCTGCCCGACGTCGCGCCCTCGAGGTTGATGCCGCTCGTGCAGTTGCGGAACACCGTGTTGCCGACGATCGTCCCGCCGGTCACGTTGAGGTTGTCGATGCCGTGGTCGCCGTTGTTGTACGTGACGTTGAGGGTGACGAGGTTGTTGTTGCCGCCCGTGTAGAGCTGGATGCCGGAGTCCTCGTTGTCGTGGGTCACGTTGCCGGTGACGACGTTGCCCGGGCTCGTGACGTTGATGCCGTTGGCGTTGCGCTGCCAGCCCTGGGCGTTGAAGCTCGACTCGTTGTCCGTCACGGTGTCGCCGGTGGAGGTGTTCGTGACGTAGATGCCGGTGTCGCTGTTGTGGTTGGTGTTGTTGTCGGCGACGAGCGAGCTGTTCGTCGCGCGGATGCTGATGCCGGGGGCGGTGGCTCCCTGAGCCTGCCGGCCGGCGTTGGTCACCGTGTTGCCGCGCACCGTGACGTGGTCGCTCTTCGTCACGTAGATGCCGTCGCCGATCGTCCCGGTGAAGGTGAGGTTGGACAGGGTGATGTAGCTCTTTGCCGAGATGTAGGCACCGTTGGTCACGCCCGTGCCGATGACGGGGTTGCGGCCGGGCCAGCTCGTGATGGTGATCGGGGCGCTCGCCGTGCCGGACGCGGACGGCTTGATCGACTCGGCGTAGGTACCGTCGCCGATGTAGAGGACGTTGCCTGCCTGCAGGCGGCTCACGCCCTTGGTGACGGTGCAGAACGGCGCGCTCGACGTGCCGCTGCCCGAGTCGCTGCAGACCGGGCTCGTCTTGTCCACGTAGAAGGAGGTGGCGACCGGCAGCACCGGCGGCGTGCCGATGACGTACTCGTCGATGACGCTGCCCGCCGAGCACGTCATGTCCTCCTTGGTGGTCGACGAGTCGCAGATCGCCTGCAGCTTGAGGCCGGTCGGGCCGACGTCGACGCGCATGTGCGACAGGTGGAAGGTACGGAACGCGGTGCGCGGGTCGGTGCTGGTCCACGGCGTCTCGAGCGACGACGGGGCGCCGACGGTGACGTGAGTGACGCCCTGGATCGGCTGGAACCGCTCGTAGTCGTGCGAGTGGCCGTTGATGTTGAGGACGTACTTGCTGTAGCTCTGCCCGAACCCGTCGAGGATCGAGGCGATCTGGGCCTCGCCGGGGTGGTAGCCGGTCGAGTATGCCGGCCGGTGGCCGTACGTGACGATGTACTTGATGTTCGGGTCGTCCTGCGCCTGCCGCATCAGCGGACCCGCCTTGGACTGCCAGTCGGTCCAGGCGCCCGTCCACGGCTCGGGGTAGGCGATGAACCGCACCGAGCCGGCGTCGAACCAGCCCCAGTCGTTGCCGCCGGACGAGATCGCCGGCGAGCCGGGGGAGGCCGCGGCGTGCGGCATGAGCAGCCGGCCCTTGTAGTTGCGCAGGTCGTCCGAGCCCGCGACGTCGTACTCGTGGTTGCCCCACGCGGGGATGTACGCGGCCCGGGTGCTCCACCCCATGACGTCGTTGAAGTGCTGGTCGACCGCCGCGATCGTCGTGCCGTTGGCGTAGGTCAGGTCGCCGACCATGAGGACGAACGACGGGTCGTCGGCGCTGATGTTGTCGAACGTCGCGCCGAGCTTGGAGAAGTTCACGGTGTCGCCCACGTCGCCGATCGCGTCGAAGCGGAAGCTCGACGTGGGAGGTGCGTGGAACGTGTAGTCCGGTCCGCCCCCGATCGAGTAGTGGTACGTCGTGCCCGGCACCAGGCCGCCCAGCTCGAGCTGCCAGAAGGGTCCGGGCGACGACCACGGCGTCCACCCGGGGGCAGACCCGGTCGCCGTCTGGCCGTATGCCGTGCTCGTGCCCCACCGCACGTCGTTGGGGGTGCCACGCCAGTCGATCGCGACCGACGTCGATCCGGTGAAGGTGTAGTGCACCTCGTCAGCCGCGCCGGCGGTCCAGCCAGGGGAAGCCGGAGCCCCCACGAGCAGAGCCGCCGCGGCCACGACGGCCGGTAGCAGTCGGGCCAGCCACCGAGGGTATCGGTGCAGTCCACGGGCATTTGACGTCGGCGACCCCATGATCATGCGCTGACGCTAGGGACGGCCACCGAACCGGTCGACCTGCTGCCGGCGGAAGGTGTCCTACGTCAATGGCTGTAGTCCTCAGACCCAGCTGGGGAACCACATCCGGCGCTGCCACTCCTGCAGCGGGATGACGTCGGCGACGTAGATCGGGTGGAAGAACGCGAACAGCCCCATCGTCAGCAGGACGAAGGCACCCATGACACCCAGGCCGATCCGGCGCCGGGTCGACGACGCGTCGCGGCCGCCGATGACCAGCCCGAGCACGTACACGCACGCGAGCACGACGTACGGCACGAAGGCGACCTCGTAGAACGAGTAGATCGTCCGGTTGCCGAGGAAGAACCACGGCAGGTAGCCGGCGAACAGGGCACAGAGGATCGCGCCGGCGCGCCAGTCCCGACGCAGCGCCCACATGAAGAGCAGCACGAAGATGGCGAGCGTCCCGCCCCACCAGATCGACACGGTGCCGATCGAGGTGATCGCCTTGCTGCACTGGTCGACGAGGCACCCGTCGGCGCCCTTCTTCGGCCCCTCGTAGAAGAACGACGTCGGCCGTCCTTGGATCAGCCAGGACCACGGGTTCGTCTGGTACGGGTGCGAGCTCGTGATCGCCTGGGTCGAGGCGTACATCTGCTGGTGGTAGGCCCACAGCGAGCGCCACCAGTCGGGAAGCCAGCCGTAGTCCGTGTCGGGGTTGTTCTGCGCCCAGGTGCGGAACGATCCGCCCTTCGTGAGGATCCAGCCGGTCCAGCTCGCGACGTACGTGACGACGGCGGTGACGGCGACCTGCCCGAACGCATACGGCCCGTCCTTGACGACTCCGCCGACCGACCAGCCGCGCACTCCGGCGGCCCGGCGCGCACCGAGGTCCCACAGGACGGTGAGCAGCCCGAAGAAGACGAGGAAGTAGAGGCCCGACCACTTCACGCCGGCGCAGAGGCCGAGCATGATGCCGGCGACCCACCGCCAGGGCCGCCAGCCGAGCCACGGCCCCATCCACGACATGGCGGAGCGCGTTCGGTCGCCGACGCGGCGGGCCAGCACCTCCCGGGCCTTGTCGCGGTCGATGAGCAGCGCCCCGAACGCCGCGAGACCGAAGAACATCACGAAGATGTCGAGCAGGCCGGTGCGGGAGTGGACGAAGTGGTGTCCTTCGAAGGCGAGCAGCGCGGCCGCGACGGTGCCGAGCAGGTCGGAGCGGAAGAGCCGGCGGGCGATCCGACCGAGCATGAGGATCGAGATGGTCCCGGCGAGGGCGACGGCGAAGCGCCAGCCGAAGGAGTTGAGGATGCCGAAGGGCGCCTCGCCCCACCCGATGAGCCACTTGCCGACGGGCGGGTGGACCACGAAGTCGCCCTCGGTGCCGTAGATCATCGGGTCGTTGGCGGTGAAGTGCTGGTCGACCTGGTTGGCCTGCTGCAGCACCTCGTCGTTCTTCATCTCGAACCAGTAGAGGACCATCGACCAGCCCTGCTTGACGTAGTACGTCTCGTCGAAGACCAGCTGGTGCGGGGCGCCGACGTGCCAGAAGCGCATGAAGCCGCCGACGAGCATGAAGAAGAGCGGGCCGCCCCAGCCGAGCCAGGCGATGCGCCCGGCCGTGCGCCGGGTCAGGCGGAAGTCGTCGGCCGGGTCTCCGAGCAGGCGAGCGCGCACCTGCCTGGCCGAGTTCATGGGCGCCATCGTATGCAGTGTCGCTGGGTGGGTCGCGCAGGCTCCGGTCGTGCGTGCGGGACGGTCAGAGCGAGACGCCGCGGGCCCGCAGGACGGAGTAGCCGACGAACGCGACGATGTCGAGGATCGAGTGGCACACGACGAGCGGCATGACGCGGCGGGTCCGCACGAAGACGAGCCCGAGGACGAGGCCCATGACGATGTTGCCGGCGAAGCCGCCGAACCCCTGGTAGAGGTGGTAGCTGCCGCGGATGACCGCCGACAGGCCGATGACGAGCGGCCACGACCATCCGGTCTGGCGCCAGCGGGTGAAGAGGTAGCCGACCATGATGACCTCTTCGAGCAGCGCGTTCTCGATGGCGGCGAGGACGAGCACGGGCGCCGACCACCACACGGCCTCGAGGTTGGCCGCCGACACCTGGGTGTTGATGCCGATCGCCTTGGCGAGGAAGTAGAAGCCGAGCCCGGGGATGCCGATGACGGCGGCGAGGCCGAGTCCGCGGAGCAGGTCGCGGGCCGGCTCCCGACGGTCGAGTCCGACGAAGTGGCCGGCCCGGACGTCGACCGCGGGCCGGTGGATGTGGTTGAGCAGATAGAGCGCGAGCGCCACTGCGACGAGGGGCAGGACGATGCCGGCGAGCTGGTAGGCGAGGTCGAGCCAGGGCCGACCCGGGGTCGCCGACTGGTTCATCGCCGTCGTCTGCTGCGACAGCGGGACCGGGCGGGTCAGCTTCTCGATGATGCTGAGCACGGCGTAGACGGCGGACGACCCGAGGCTGACGCCGAGGACGAGGACCGTCTCGCGACGGAGCCCGCGCTGCACGGCCGGTTCCGTGACGGGGGCGGGGTCGCGCTCCGAGGGGGCGAGCAGTCCGCCGAACCGTTTGCGCTCTGCCGCGATCGCTGGGGTCGACATGCCGTCAGCGTAACTTCGCGGGGGACGCGGGGCCGGGCGTCGGCGTACTGTCGCTGTCATGTCGCTGCTGGCGGAGTGGGAGGCGGGGCGGCACGAGGCCGACGGCCGCGCCTACCCGACCTACCGTCGCGGCAACGGCCCGGCCGTCATCGTCATCCACGAGAGCCCGGGCCTCACCCCCGAGGTCATCGACTTCGGTGACGACCTCGTCCGGGCCGGCTTCGCCGTCGTGCTGCCGCACCTCTTCGGCAGCTCGCACGCGCCACCCCGGACGTGGGAGGCCGCGCGCGTGGTGCCCCGGCTGTGCCTCACGCGGGAGTTCACGATCTTCGCGGCCGGGCACACCGCGCCGCTCGCTGGGTGGCTGCGGAGCCTGGCCCGCACGGTGCACGCGACGGACGGCGGCCCCGGCGTCGGGGTGGTCGGCATGTGTGTCACCGGTGGGTTCGCCCTGGCGATGATGGTCGAGCCGGCCGTCGTGGCGCCGGTCGTCGCGCAGCCGGCGACCCCCTTGCCGCTGGGCGCCAGGCGGGCGGCGGACGTCAACCTCACCCCCGAGGACCTGGCCGCCGTCGCCGAGCGGGTCGCGCAGGGCTGTCCGCTGCTGGGGGTGCGGTACCGGCACGACTGGGTCACCGGCACCCGCTTCGACACGCTCGAGCAGGTGCTCGGGGACGGCTTCATCCGGGTGGAGCTCGCGGGCTCCGGGCACGCGACGCTGACGGACCACCGCCACCCCGAGGCCGTCGATGCGGTCGTCGGCTTCCTGCGGGAGCGTCTGCTCCAGCCGCCCGAGCCGCCTCGGAAACAATGACGAGACCCCGGTGATCCGTGGATCGACGGCCAGTTTCTCGAAAAGCCTGCGAAGCCTGCGCGGCGAGGGGTAGAACTTCCTCACGCCCTCCTTTCGGGGAGAGCGGGACGACTCGGAGACGAGGGTCCACACGGTGGGGCAGCCCACCGCGGCAGCCGGGTGACGAGGCGGCCGGGACCGGAGGAGACGAGACGTCGATCGGGAGTGTCACCATCGACCGGTCAAACCAGAAGGGCCCTTGAGACTCATACTCCCAAGGGCCCTTCGCCTTTGTGCTGCCTTTGTGCTGCCCTTGTGCTCGGGCGACTGTCGGGTCAGGCCGGGGCGTCGGCTGCCGGGCGCCACGGCTTGAGCCACGGCGTCTCGGGCCAGCCCGCGCGCGCCGCGACGAGCTCGTACATCGTCGCCCCGTCGATCGACTCACGGACGATGTCGGCGTGCCCGGCGTGCCGGGCGAGCTCCTCGACGAGGTGCATCGCGACCCAGCGCACCGACCACGCGTCGACGTCCTTCGGGAACCACGGGGCGTCGCGCGGCACGGGCACCGCGGCCCCGAGGTCGGCGTGGCGCAGGACCTCCCGCGTCACGTCCCCCTGCGCCGCGAGCGCGGCCACGAGCGACTCGATCGTGTCGTCGGCCGTGACGCGGAAGTCGTCGCCCCAGGCGGTGGCCTGCTGCTCGACGGACTGGTCGGGTGGCCGCGGCGCCTCGGGTGCGGCGGCCATTCTCTCGGTCCACCCGCGCTCGCACGTCGTGACGTGCTTGATGAGGCCGCCGATGCTGAGCGTGCCAGCGGTCGGGGCGAGGCGGATCTGCTCCTCCGTCAGGCCGTGGGCGACGATGACGAACGCCTCGCGCTGCTGGTCGAGGTAGGCGATGAGGCTCTCTCGCTCGTCGGCGACGGGTGGGACGTGGGCTGCCATGGTTCGTTCCTGCTTTCAGTCGTTGCGGTGGGCGTAGAGGTCACGGAGCAGGGCGATCTCGGCCCCGTGGTGGATCAGCTCGCGGTTGATGTGGAGCACGAGCTCGACGCGCGGGTGCTCCGCCCACGGACCCTCGCTCGGGCCGCAGGGCTCCGCGAGGGCAGCCTCGTCCCACCCGCGCACGCCGGCGGTCCACGCGGCGAACGCCTCGTCGACCTGGGTGAGCGCCTCGTGGGCCGTGCCGGCGTAGTCGAAGGAGAGGTAGTCGACCTCCGGTCCGCCGAAGTGGCTGTGCACCCGGGCGCCGAGCACACCGACGACGATGTGGGCCAGCCGCCACGCGATGGTGGTCATCGGCGCCGGGACCGGCTCGGGGTAGGCGAAGTCGATCGTCAGCTCGCCGCTGCCACCCTGGATGCCGGTCGTGCCCTGCCCGCGAGGGTGGACGTTCCAGGCTCCGGGGGTGGGCTCCCAGAGGTACTCCTCGTCGGTGAGTCCCTCGAAGCGGGGGCGCAGCTGGTTGGTCCAGTGTCGGGCGGCCTGGTCGAGCAGGACGGAGGTCCAGTCGATGGGGGTCTGTGTCGTGGTCATGGATCGAGAATGCTCGTCATATAGGACAGTTCCTGTCCGCTGAGGCTGCCAGACTCGAGGACATGTCCTCCTCGTCCGACGGCACCGGCACCGCGGCCAGGGTGTTGCGCCTGCTCGACCTGCTGCAGAGCCGTCCGGTCTGGAGTGGCACCGAGCTCGCCGACCGCATGGGCGTCACGACCCGCAGCGTGCGCCGCGACGTCGAACGGCTCCGCGACCTCGGCTACCCCGTCAACGCCGCCCACGGCGCGGGCGGCGGCTACCAGCTCGGGGCCGGGCGCCGCCTGCCGCCGCTGCTGCTCGACGACTCCGAGGCGGTCGCCGTGGCCGTGTGTCTCCGGCTCGCGGCCGGGGGCACCGTCGAGGGCCTGGGGGAGGCCGCGGTGCGCACGTTGGCCAAGCTCGACCAGGTGCTGCCCGGTCGGCTGCGCGCGCAGGTCGAGGCCATCCACGAAGCCACCGTGACGCTCGACAGCGGCGTCGAGCGGGTCGACGCCGCGACCCTGCTCCTGCTGGCCCGTGCCTGCCGGGAGACCGAGCGCGTCACCTTCGCGTATGCCGGCCCGCGCGGTTCGGGCGAACGCCGCGTCGAGCCCTACCGCCTCGTCGCCACGGGACGCCGGTGGTACCTGTTGGCCTACGACCTCGACCGTGACGACTGGCGCATCTTCCGGCTCGACCGCATGACCGACGCGGAGTCACGCGGCTGGCGCTTCAGCCCTCGTGAGGCCCCCGACGCCGCCGAGCACGTGCAGCGCTCCATCTCCGGTGGGGCCTACGACCACGTTGCGCGGGTTCGCATCGAGGCGCCGAAGTCGTTGGTGGACCAGCACGTTCCCGCGTCGGTCGGCACGGTGACGGCCGAAGGTCCTGACCGTTGCCTCTTCGAGGCGGGCGGCAACGACCTCGGCGCCATGGCGATGCACCTCGGCGCCATGCCGTGGGAGCTGACCGTCCTGGACCCACTGGAGCTGCGCGACGTCATGCGCGAGCAGGCGGCCCGGATGCTCCGAGCCGCCGGCGGGGCAGGTGCGCGCGACGCCGGTGACACGGCCCACGAGTGAGCGAGCGGTCGCACCCGAGCCGCGGGACGGCATACGTGCTCAGCCCGTGTTGCGCAGCCCGGCGGCGATGCCGTTGATCGTCAGCAGCAGCGCTCGCTGCACGTCCGTGTCGGGCTCGGTGTCCTCGGGCACCGCACGCGACCGGGCGAGCAGCGACGTCTGCAGCGCGTGGAGCGGTGCGAGGTAGCTGTCGCGCAGGTGGAGCGTGCGGCGCAGGACGGGCGCCGACTCGAGCAGGTCCTTCTGCCCGGTGACGCGGAGCACCTCCTCGACGGTGCGGGCGTGCTCGTCGCGGATCGTGTCGAAGACGCCGGCGACGTCGTCGGGCACCAGCGTGCGGACGTAGCCCGCCGCGATCTCCAGGTCGCTCTTGGCCAGCGTCATCTGCACGTTCGACAGGAAGGTGCGGAAGAAGGCCCAGGAGCCGTACATCTCGCGCAGCGTCTTCTCTCGGCCGTCCTCGCGGGCGGCGGCGAGACCCGACCCGACCCCGAACCAGCCCGGCAGGATGATCCGGGTCTGCGTCCAGCCGAAGACCCACGGGATGGCGCGGAGGTCCTCGAGGCCGCCGGTGCCGCCGGGACGCTTGGAAGGGCGGGAACCGATGTTCATCTTGCCGAGCTCGTCGACGGGCGTGGCCGACACGAAGAACGGCACGAGGCGGGAGTCGCCCACCAGGCCGCGGTAGGCGTCCTGGCCGTGGCCGGCGACGAGGTCCATCGTCCCGTTCCAGCCGTCGAGGACGTCCCGCGGCAGCAGCGACCTGCGGTGCAGCACCGACGCTTCGAGGACCGCGGCGAGAGCGGTCTCGAGGTTGAACCGTGCCAGCCCGGGCAGGGTGTACTTGTCGCTGATGACCTCACCCTGCTCGGTGATCTTGATCGGGCCGTCGAGGCTGCCGTACGGCTGGGAGAGGATCGCCTCACCCGTCGGGCCACCCCCGCGGCCCACCGAGCCGCCTCGACCGTGGAAGAGCCGCAGCACGACGCCGTGCTGGCGGGCGACGTCGCGCAGCGCGCGCTGCGCTCGGTGGATCTGCCACTGGGACGCGGCGATTCCCGCGTCCTTGGAGGAGTCGGAGTAGCCGAGCATGATCTCCTGCACGTCACCCCGGGCCGTGACGACGCGGCGGTACGACGGGTCTGAGAGCAGCGCGTCGAGGAGCGGGCCGGCCGCCTCGAGCTCGGCGACGGTCTCGAAGAGCGGGGCGAAACCGATCCGCGCGGTCGCGGGGGTGGTGTCGTCGCCGGTGTCGAGGAGCCCGGCCTCGCGGGCGAGGACGACGACGGCGAAGAGGTCGTCGACGTCGTGGGTCATCGAGACGATGTACGTCTCGACCGCCTCGGGACCGTAGGTGTCCAGAGCCCGCCTGATCGCCGTCATGAGCGAGAGGGAGGCGGATGCCGCGTCGCCCACGTCGTGGAGACCCGCTCCCGTGAGCGGTCGGCGCGAGGCCATCTCACGCGAGAGCAGCGCGATGCGCGCCGGCGCGTCGAGCTCGCCGTAGGGGGTGTCGAGCTCGCCGATGCGGTCGTAGAGCTGGGCGAGGGCGGCGTGGTGCTTGGCGCTGTGCTCACGGATGTCGAGCGTGGCGAGGCCCGTGCCCGTGGCGACCACGGTCCGGATCAGGCGCAGGATGGCGCCGTCGGCGGTCAGGGCGTCGCCGCCGGCGTGCATCGAGTCACGGATGAGCACGAGGTCCTCGAGCAGCTCGTCGAAGGTCGCGTAGTCGCGACCGGGCTCGTGCGCGGTGCCGTGGGTGAGGCGGTCCCGGGTCCGGAGCAGGCGCACGCGGACGAAGCTCAGCTTGAGCCGGTAGGGCTCCTCCGCGTTGAGCCGCCGGACCGCGTCGTACGTGACCGGGAGGGCCGCCGCGTCCCGCTCGAGGCTCTCGCGCATCGTGTCGGTGACCTCGACGAAGCGGGTCGAGGACGACAGCTCGTGGAGCATGTGGTCGAGCTTCTCGACGAGCTCGGCGATGCCGGCGTCGTGCTGCATGCCGATGACCGCGAGGGTGACCGCAGGCGTCACGTTGGGGTTGCCGTCGCGGTCGCCGCCGGCCCAGGCCCCGAAACGCAGGGGCCGGGCCGTCGCCGGGAGCTGGACGCCGATGCCCGCGAGCGTCCGGTCGAGCTCGGCGAGCAGGTCGGGCACCACCTGGTCGGCGAGGAACCGGAGCGTGTGCAGGGCCGTGCGCGCCTCGTCGGTGGGCTCCGGCCGGACGATCCTCAGCTCGTCGGTCTGCCACATCATGTCGACGAGCTCGGCGAGCCGTCGCTCGGCTCGCGGTCCGTCGGTGGCCGGCCGGCGCGGGTCCTCGAGCTCGTCGACGGTCACGGCGATGCGGCGGAGCAGGTTGAGGACGGTGCGGCGCGTCGCCTCGGTGGGGTGGGCGGTGAAGACAGGCCGGTACTCGAGGCGGGCCAGCACGTCGTCGAGCTCGTCACGCTCCAGGGTGCCGGCGTCGAGCGCTTCGCCGATGCGTCGCACGGTCGCGGCGAGCGGCGCCTCGTCGACGGCGCTCAGCTCCTGCCAGCGGTGCAGCTGCTCGGTGACGTTGACGAGCTGGAAGTAGGCGGTGAACGTGCGGGCCAGGATGACGGCGGTCGGCGCATCGACGCCCTCGAGCAGGGCGCGCAGCTCGGCGTCCTCGGGCTCGCGGGCCAGCGCCCTCACCCGCTCGACGAGGGCGAGCAGCTCGGGCCCCTCGTGCCGCGTCAGGGCCTCACCCAAGAGCGTGCCGAGCTGTCGCACGGAGGCCCGGAGTGCGGCGTGCTGCTGCGCCGACGAGACCCCGGAGGCGAACGTCGCGACGTTCGGCTCTCGGCGGTCGGCCTCGAGGAGCTGCTCGGTCGTGTCGGTGCGGCTCTTGGTGCTCATGGGTCTGTCGTACCGCGTCGACGTTTCACGAGCGTTTCGAGTCCACGATGGGGACCTCTCATTGGACACGAGAGTCCACCACGTGGACAGTTGTCGCGGCCGGCGACCTCTCGCTGCAGCGACAACCCACCAGGTGGCGCGCTGTCGCGGCCGGGGGCGTGAGTGGCCCTGCGAGGATGACGCCATGAGCACCGGAACCCTCGTCCTGGCAGCCACCCCGATCGGCGACCCGCGGGACGCCGCGCCGCGCCTGGCGCAGGAGCTGGCGACCGCCGACGTCGTCGCGGCCGAGGACACCCGCCGTCTGCGCCGGTTGCTCACCGACATCGCCGTCACCCCGACCGGGTCCGTCGTCAGCTACCACGAGCACAACGAGGCCGCCCGCACCCCGGACCTCGTCGGCCGCCTCGTCGCGGGGGAGCGCGTCGTCGTCGTCACGGACGCCGGGATGCCGTCCGTCTCCGACCCCGGCTACCGTCTCGTCGCTGCTGCGGTCGAGGCAGGAGTACGCGTGACGTGCGTTCCCGGGCCGAGCGCCGTCCTCATGGCGCTGGCCGTCTCGGGGTTGCCCGTCGACCGGTTCTGCTTCGACGGTTTCCTCCCGCGCAAGCCGGGGGAGCGCGCCAAGGTCCTCGCCGAGGTCGCCGAGGAGCGTCGCACCATCGTCTTCTTCGAGGCGCCGCACCGGCTGGCCGAGACGCTCGCGGCGATGCGGGACGCCTTCGGGCCGGAGCGTCGGGCAGCCGTGTGCCGCGAGCTGACGAAGACCTACGAGGAGGTCCGACGCGGCACTCTCGGCGAGCTCGTCGCCTGGGCGCAGGACGGCGTCAAGGGCGAGATCACGGTCGTCGTGGCGGGCGCCGAGCGGGTGGTGCCCTCCCTCGAGGAGGCCGTTGCCGGCATACGACAGCGGGTGGATGCCGGGGAGCGGCTCAAGGACGTCGCGGCCGATGTCGCGTCGCGGACGGGCCTGTCCAAGAAGGCGCTCTACGACGCCTCGCTCGCGGCGCGCTGAGCCGCGAACGCGCCCGTCGGAACGTCTCGACAGGCGAGCCCCTTGCCGCGGGGGGAACAGCGGGTCAGGCTTGCGTAGTTCTCTTCCCGGAGGCCGGCGACCCGTCCGGCCGCGTCGACAGCACAGCGAAGGAGCACGGCATGGCTACCACCCGCACCGCCAGCACGCACTGGGAGGGCTCCCTGTTCGAGGGGTCCGGCCAGGTGAGCCTCGAGAGCTCGGGCATCGGCACGTACGACGTCAACTGGCCTTCGCGGGCGGAGTCCTCGAACGGCAAGACGAGCCCCGAGGAGCTCATCGCCGCAGCGCACTCCTCGTGCTACTCGATGGCGCTGTCCAACGGGCTCGCTCAGGCCGGCACGCCCGCCACCACGCTCGACACGACGGCCAACGTCACCTTCGTGCCGGGCACGGGCATCACCGAGATCGCGCTCAGCGTCGTCGGTGACGTCCCGGGCATCTCCGCCGAGGACTTCCAGGCGGCCGCCGAGGACGCCAAGACCAACTGCCCCGTGAGCCAGGCCCTCAAGGCCGTCCCGATCTCGCTCGAGGCGCGCCTGGGCTGAGGCCCCACCGTCACGCCGATCGGCGCCGACCCGCACGGTCGGCGCCGATCTGCTTGTGCTGCAGTGATTTCCGGATGGCTCAGGTGGACTCCACCGTGGCCTTGTAGGCGTCGAGCATCGACTGCCAGTTCTGCCCGAACTGCTCAGCCTGCTCCTGCGAGTCGTTACCGTCCTGCTCGAGCGTGACGGTCGTCGGCCCGGAGCCATCGCCCTCGAGCGTGTAGATGATCGTGTGGTAGTTCTCGGGCCGGTCCTCCTGGCCCATCAGGGGGCTGTAGTGCGTGACCGAGAGGCGGCGGGGCGCATCGACCTCGAGCACCTCTCCCTTGTCCTGGTAGGGCTTGCCGTTCATCTCGCCCTGCCACGTGATCGGGCTGCCGACCTGCCAGTCGGTGCTGACCTCGGTGCCCACCATCCACTGCCGGACGGTGTCCGGGTCGGTGAGCGCGTGCCACGCCTGCTGCGGCGTGGCGTCGACCGTGACCTTCGCGTGTGCAACATGACCAGTCATCCCCCTGTCCTACTCCCGTGGGGGCGTCCGTTGGGCGTATGCCGTGTGCCCACTTCGCCTGGGCCGTGACGCGAGCCGTCGGGTGACCGACCGGAAGGCGCGCGCGGGGGAGTCGGACGCCCACCTAGGATTCTCCGCATGAGTCATGTTCTGTCTGCCGTCGCCTGGCCGTACACCAACGGCCCGCGCCACATCGGCCACGTGGCCGGTTTCGGTGTGCCCTCCGACGTGTTCAGCCGGTACATGCGGATGGCCGGGCACGACGTCCTCATGGTGAGCGGCACCGATGAGCACGGCACGCCGATCCTCGTCCTCGCCGAGGAGGAGGGCCTGACGCCGCAGGAGCTCGTCGACAAGTACAACGCGGTCATCGCCCAGGACCTCACCGACCTCGGCCTCTCCTACGACCTCTTCACCCGGACGACGACGCGAAACCACTACGCCGTCGTGCAGGAGATGTTCCGTCAGGTCCACGCCAACGGCTACATGGTCGAGCAGACGACCCGCGGCGCGATCAGCCCGTCGACGGGCCGCACCCTGCCCGACCGCTACATCGAGGGCACCTGTCCCATCTGCTCCTTCCCCGAGGCCCGCGGCGACCAGTGCGACAACTGCGGCAACCAGCTCGACGCCGACGAGCTGATCAACCCCCGCAGCAAGATCAACGGCGAGACGCCGGAGTTCATCGAGACGCAGCACTTCTTCCTCGACCTGCCTGCACTCGCGGGCGCGTTGGGGGAGTGGCTCGACGGCCGCGAGGCATCGGGCTCTTGGCGTCCCAACGTCATCAAGTTCTCCAAGAACCTCCTCAAGGACGTCCGCCCGCGCGCGATGACCCGCGACATCGACTGGGGCATCCCGATCCCGCTCGAGGGCTGGGAGGACAACCCGAGCAAGCGGCTCTACGTGTGGTTCGACGCCGTCATCGGCTACCTCTCGGCGTCGATCGAGTGGGCTCGCCGCGTGGGTGACACGGAGCGCTGGCGCGAGTGGTGGAACGACCCCGAGGCCGTCTCCTACTACTTCCAGGGCAAGGACAACATCACCTTCCACAGCCAGATCTGGCCGGCGGAGCTGCTCGGCTATGCCGGCAAGGGCGACAAGGGCGGCGAGCCGGGGGCGTACGGCACCCTCAACCTGCCCACCGAGGTCGTCGCGAGCGAGTTCATGACGCTCGAGGGCAAGCAGTTCTCGACGTCGCGCAAGCACGTCATCTACGTCCAGGACATCGTCGCGCGCTACGGCCCCGACCCGATCCGCTACTTCATCTGCGCGGCCGGGCCGGAGAACCAGGACGCCGACTTCTCCTGGGCCGAGTTCGTGCAGCGCAACAACAGCGAGCTCGTCGCCGGCTGGGGCAACCTCGTCAACCGCACCGCCGCGATGATCGCGAAGAGCTTCGGCGAGATCCCCCAGCCGTCTGCCCTCGAGCCCGTCGACGAGGAGCTGCTCGCCACCGTGCGGGATGCTTTCGCGACCGTCGGAGCCTCCCTCGAGCGCCACCGGCAGAAGGCCGCCCTCGCGGAGGTCATGCGGGTCGTGGGGGAGGCCAACGCGTACGTCAGCAGGACCGAGCCGTTCAAGCTCAAGGGCGACGACCAGCGCGAGCGGCTCTCCACCGTGCTGCACACCCTGGTCCAGGCCGTCTCAGATATCAATACGCTCATCTCACCGTTCCTGCCGCACGCGGCGAACCGGGTCCATGCGGTGCTGGGCGGCCAGGGCGAGCTCATGCCGATGCCCCGTCTCGAGGTCGTGCGCGACCTCGACGACGACGCGCGCAGCTACCCCGTCATCACCGGCGAGTACTCCTCGACCCCGAGCTGGGAGTCGCGGCCCGTCGTCGTCGGGACGCCCATCGCCAAGCCGTCCGGTGTCTTCGTCAAGCTCGACCCCGAGCAGGTCATCGAGGACGAGCGGGCCCGCCTCGGCGACGCCGCCCCCGGCGGCACGCGACATCACACCGACCCGCTCGCTGCGCCGAAGATGGCACCCCCCAGGCAGGCCGAGCGCACCGACGAGGCGCCGACCGCATGACGCCTCACGCGTCGGGGCAGCGGGGCCTGCCGGAGACCCTGCCGGACCCCTTGCCCATCGACGTCGTCGACAACCACGTCCACCTCGACATCACGCGCGAGGGCGACGAGCCGTTCGACGTGGCCGACGCCATCAAGCGAGCCCGCTCGGTCGGGGTGACGCGGCTCGTCCAGGTCGGCTGCGACCTCGACGGCATCCGTTTCACCATGGATGCCATCGAGGCTCACGACGAGCTGGTCGGCGGAATCGCCTTGCACCCCAACGAGGTTCCTCGCCTGGCAGCCGACGGCCGGCTGGCGGAGGCGTATGCCGAGGTGGAGCGGTGTGCGACCCACGATCGCATCCGCGTCATCGGTGAGACCGGCCTCGACTACTTCCGCACCGACGCCGAGGGCATCCCCGTCCAGCAGGACGGCTTCCGCTGGCACATCGACCTCGCCAAGCGCCTCGGCAAGGCCCTCCAGATCCATGACCGCGATGCCCACGCAGACGTGCTGCGCATCCTCGAGGAGGAGGGGGCGCCCGAGCACACCGTCCTGCACTGCTTCTCCGGTGACCTGACGATGGCCCGTGAGTGCGCCGAGCGCGGCTACTACCTCAGCTTCGCGGGGACCGTGACCTTCAAGAACGCGCGAGACCTGCGGGACGCGCTGACCGCGGTGCCCCTCGACCGTCTGCTCGTCGAGACCGACGCGCCGTACCTCGCGCCGGCCCCGCACCGGGGTGCGACGAACGCCTCGTTCCTCGTGCCGGTGACCATCCGGGCGATGGCCGCCGTGCTCAACCTCGACGTCCCGACGCTGTGCCGCGTCGTGTCCGAGAACAGCGAGCGGGTCTACGGTCCGTGGGGTGCGGAGCGAATCGGGCAAAGCGCCTAGCGCACACTTCTTCGGACGTCCAGCGAGACGTGGCTCCGTTACCAAAATTTGACCTTGGCGTCGTCGGTCGGCCACTCTGTTCGACTGTTGGCCGGTTGCCGCCCCGCATCGACCTCCTCCCGAAGACGTGAGGAGGATGGATCGATAGCGCGTTGCATCCGGATGGTTCGACGTTCGGAGTGACGTGATTTCTCGCAACGCCAAGATCCTGGCCGCCGCTGGTGCGGCCGTCATCCTGACCGGCGGCGCCGTCGGCGCCGCCCAGCTCGACAAGTCCGTCAACCTCTCGGTCGACGGCACGGCAAGCACCGCGCACGTCTTCGGCAGCACCGTGGCAGATGTCCTCGACAGCCAGGGGATCGTGGTCAAGCCCGGCGACGTCGTCGTTCCCGCCGCGAGCGCCCCCATCAGCGACGGTGAGACGATCACCGTCAAGTACGCCCGGCTGCTGACGCTCACGGTGGACGGCAAGACCCGTCAGCTGCGCACCACCGAGACCACGGTCGACGGGGCGCTCCTCGCTCTCGGTCTCCGCGGCGAGGGTGCGCGCCTGTCCGTCTCGCGTTCCGAGACCATCGGTCGTCAGGGACTGACCCTCACCGTCGTCACGCCCAAGGCCGTGACGGTCAACGCCGACGGCAAGAAGACGACGAAGACCATCGCCGCCGCCACCGTCGGAGAGGCGCTGACCCAGCTCGGCGTGCACGTCGGCAAGGCCGACAAGGTCAACCCGCCGCTCACGACGGTCCTGACGTCCGGCAGCACCGTGACGGTGCAGCGCGTCGCGACCCAGGACAAGAGCGTCGCCCAGCAGATCGCCTTCGGCACGACGAAGCAGAGCTCGGGTGACCTCTACCGTGACGAGACGAAGGTCTCGCGCCCCGGTGTCGCCGGTGTCCGCACCGTGACGGTCCGCACCACGGTCGTCGACGGCAAGGTCGTCTCCACCAAGGAGGTCGCCTCCACGGTGACGAAGGCGCCCGTCGACCAGATCGTCCTCGTCGGGACGAAGCCGCGTCCCGCCCCCGCCCCCGCCCCCCAGCCGGTGAGCGCTCCCGCTCCCAGCACGAGCGGCTCGACCGCCGGGCTCGACCTCTCCCGCGCGGCCATGTGGGACAGCATCGCCCAGTGCGAGTCGACCGGGAACTGGCACATCAACACCGGCAACGGCTACTACGGCGGCCTGCAGTTCCTCACCTCGACCTGGCTGGGCTACGGCGGCGGGCAGTTCGCCCCCCGCGCCGACCTCGCCAGCCGTGAGCAGCAGATCACCGTCGCGAACCGCGTCTACGCCGACAACGGCGTCTCGCAGTGGCAGTGCAAGCCCTGACCTGACCTCACACAACCTGATCGAAAGAGCAATCCGTCCGCCCTGCGGACGGATTGCTCTTTCGGTCGTGGCCATAGGGTGTGCGCATGACGAAGAAGGACGCGCCGCACGTCGACGACGCCGCCCTCCTCGGGCCGACCCAGGTGCGCGAGCTCGCCGAGCGTCTCGAGGTGCGACCGACCAAGCAGTGGGGCCAGAACTTCGTCGTCGACGCCAACACGGTGCGCAAGATCGTCCGCGTCGCCGGGGTGGGCCCGCACGACGTCGTCGTCGAGGTCGGACCGGGCCTGGGTTCGCTCACCCTCGCGCTGCTGCCGGTCGTCAAGCACGTCACAGCCGTCGAGGTGGACCCGCGGCTGGCGGGGGCCCTCGAGCAGACCGTGCGGTCGCTACAGCCGGAGAACGCCGACAAGCTGCGCCTCGTCGCGGCCGACGCGCTCACCATCACGAAGCTCCCGGGCCCCGACCCGACGGCTCTCGTCGCCAACCTGCCCTACAACATCTCGGTGCCGGTCGTGCTGTCCTTCCTGCAGCGCTTCCCGACGATCGAGCGGGTCCTGGTCATGGTGCAGCTCGAGGTGGCGGAGCGGCTCGCGGCCAAGCCGGGAAGCAAGATCTACGGCGTACCCAGCCTCAAGGCCGCGTGGTACGCCGATGTCGAGCTCGCCGGCCGCGTGGGTCGCAACGTCTTCTGGCCCGCACCCAACGTGGACTCGGGCCTGGTCGCCCTGCGGCGGCGCAAGCCGCCCAAGACCACGGCCAGCCGCGAAGAGGTCTTCCGCTGCATCGACGCGGCGTTCCTCCAGCGACGCAAGGCGCTGCGCGGCGCGCTCGCGTCCTGGGCCGGTTCCCCGGACGCCGCGGAGCGAGCCCTCGTCGCGGCCGGCGTGGACCCGCGGACGCGCGGTGAGCAGCTCGACATCACGACCTTCGCCCGGATCGCCGAGGCGCGTCCCGAGGCGCCTCCCCAGGATGCCGACGCCGGGCGGCCCCGAGCGCGCCGTCGGGGCCATACGTCCTGACGCGAGCTGGTCGGCGCCTAGGGTGGGCGCATGACTGTCGCTCCGACCCAGCCCGGCGCGGTAACCGTGCGGGTCCCGGCCAAGGTCAACCTCGACCTGCGCGTCGGGCCGCGCCGGCCCGACGGGTTCCATGCCCTCGCGACGGTCTACCAGGCGGTGTCGCTGCACGACGAGGTCTCCGTCACCCGTTGGGACGACTGGCAGGTCATCCCGGCGGGGACGTACGCCGACCGCATCCCGACCAACGGCGACAACCTCGCCGTCCGGGCCGCCCGCCTCGTCGCCGACCGCTGGTCCGTCGACGAGTGCCTCTCGATCCGCATCGACAAGGACATTCCCGTCGCCGGTGGCATGGCCGGCGGCTCGGCCGACGCGGCGGCCGCCCTCGTCGCGTGCGACCAGCTCTGGGGTCTCGGCCTCGACCGTGACGAGCTCGCCGAGCTCGCCGCCAGCCTGGGCAGCGATGTCCCCTTCGTCCTCTCCGGCGGCAACGCGATGGGTTCGGGCCGCGGAGAACAGCTCGCGCCCGTCCTGGCCCGTGGGACCTTCCACTGGGTCTTCGCGATCAGCGACACGGGGCTGTCCACCCCCGAGGTGTATGCCGAGTGCGACCGCCTGCGCGAGCGTGCCGGTGCAGACGTGCCCGAGCCCCGGGTCAGCCCCGAGCTCATGGCGGCCCTGAGATCGGGGGAGCCCGCAGCCCTCGGAGCCGCCCTGCACAACGACCTCGAGCCGGCCGCCTTCTCGCTGCGACCGCAGCTGCGCGAGCTCCGTGACGCGGGCGTCGAGTACGGCGCGCTGGGTGGCATCGTGTCGGGATCGGGCCCGACCGTCGCGTTCCTCACCGAGAGCCGCGAGGCCTCGCTCGACCTCTCGGTGTCGCTCGCGGCCTCCGGGCTGTGCCGCGACCTGCGCCGCGCCAAGGGCCCGGTCCACGGCGCGCACCTCGTCGCCGCGCCCCGCACCACCTCCTGACCCACCCGTCCCCCCCACGATCGAAAGAGCAATCCGTCCGGGGGACGGATTGCTCTCTCGATCGGTTGGGGCGGACGGATTGCTCTTTCGATCGGGTGGGGGCGGACGGATTGCTCTCTCGATCGGGGGACGGCATAGGGTCAGTCAGCGATGGCCAACCTCATCTCCCTCGAACGGGTCTCCCTCGTCTTCGGCACCTCCCATGTGCTCGACGACGTCAGCCTCGGCGTCCTCACGGGCGACCGCATCGGCGTCGTCGGCGTCAACGGCGGCGGCAAGTCCACGTTGCTGCGTGTCATGGCCGGTCTGCAGGATGCCGACTCGGGCCGCATCACGAAGCAGGGCGGCACCGACGGCATCCGCATCGGCATGCTCGCCCAGGAGGACGCGCTCGACCCCTCGTGGACGATCCGTGAGGCCGTGCTCGGCGACCTGCCCGAGCACGTGTGGGCCGGCGACCCCCGCATCCGTGACGTCCTGACCGGCCTGCTGGGTGGCATCGGGGCGGAGAACGTCGGCGGCCTCGACAGCCGCGTCGGCCCGAAGTCCGGTGGCGAGCGCCGCCGCCTCGCCCTGGCCCGACTGCTCGTCTCCGACCCCGAGCTGCTGCTCCTCGACGAGCCGACCAACCACCTCGACGTCGAAGGCGTCGCCTGGCTGGCCGACCACCTCGCCACGAAGCGGCCCCGCCCCGGCAACGCGACCGTGGCGATCACCCACGACCGCTGGTTCCTCGACGCCTACGCGACGATGACGTGGGAGGTCGAGGGTGGCAAGGTCAGCCCGTTCGAGGGAGGGTATGCCGCCTACGTCCTCGCGAAGGCCGAGCGGGACCGTCTCGCCGGGGTGATGGCCGACCGCCGTTCCAACCTGATGCGCAAGGAGCTCGCCTGGCTGCGCCGCGGTGCGCCGGCGCGCACGAGCAAGCCGAAGTTCCGCATCGACGCCGCCAACGCCCTCATCGCCGACGAGCCGGACCCCCGTAACAGCGTCGAGCTCGCGTCGTTCGCGAGCCGCCGTCTCGGCAAGGACGTCCTCGACCTCGAGGACGCGACGGTGTCGGTCGGGCAGCCGCCGAACGAGCGCCGCCTGCTCGACCACGTGACGTGGAGGCTGGCGCCGGGGGAGCGCGTCGGCATCGTCGGTGTCAACGGCGCCGGCAAGTCGACGCTGCTGCGCGCCCTGACGGGGGAGATTCCGCTCGACGACGGCCGGCGCAAGATCGGCAAGACCGTCGCCATCGCCCACCTCACCCAGGAGGTCCGTGAGCTCGAGCGCTTCGAGCAGTGGCGCGTCATCGAGGCCATCGAGGACGTCAAGCAGTGGACGACGCTGGGTGACAAGGAGATCAGCGCCAGCCAGCTCGCCACCCGTCTCGGCTTCCCGGGCGGGCGTCAGCAGTCACGCGTCGGTGACCTCAGCGGTGGTGAGCGACGCCGGCTGCAGCTGACGCGCCTGCTGCTGACCGAGCCGAACGTCCTCATCCTCGACGAGCCCACCAACGACCTCGACATCGAGACCCTCACCTCACTCGAGGACGTCCTCGACGGCTGGGCGGGCACCCTCGTCGTCGTCTCGCACGACCGCTACCTCCTCGAGCGCGTGGCCGACAAGCAGCTGGCCCTGCTCGGTGACGGCAAGCTCCGCGAGCTGCCGGGCGGCGTGGAGGAGTACCTCCGGCTGCGCTCGGCGGACATCGCGAGCCAGGCCGCGCGGTCCGCAGCGGGACCGAAGGGCAGCGGCGGCTCGCCGGCCACGACGAGCGGGCCTGACGGCATACCCCCCGGGTCCGCCACGACGGCGAGCCCGGCCGAGGTGCGCGAGGCCCGCAAGACGATGGCCCGCATCGAGAAGCAGCTCTCGCGCCTCCAGGACCGGGAGGAGCGCCTCCACGGCGACATGGCCGAGAAGGCCACCGACCCCTCGGCGCTCGCCGAACTGGGCGTCAAGCTCCAGGCCGTCGTCACCGAGCGCGAGGAGCTCGAGCTCGAGTGGCTCGAAGCAGCCGAGACCGTCGGCTGACCATCGAAAGAGCAGTTCGTCCGACTCCCTGACGATCGAAAGAGCGATCCGTCCGGACGAGTTGCTCTTTCGATCGGGAAGCCGTTGCCATTTATCTTGACGTCAAGATAAATTGGTGGGCATGGAGATGTACCTGCACCACGTTCAGGTGTCCGGCCCTGCGGGCTGTGAGGACGCCATGCGCGGCTTCTACGTCGGCGTCCTCGACATGACCGAGGTGACCAAGCCCGAGCGTCTCCGCGCGCGAGGCGGCGCCTGGTTCCGGGCCGGCGCGGCCGAGATCCACGTGGGCATCGAGGACGGCTTCGTCCCGGCCCGCAAGGCCCATCCGGGGATCGCCGTCGGGGACGTCGAGGAGCTGGCCCGGGTCGTCGAGGCCGCCGGCGCGCCGCTGGCCTGGGACGACAACATCGCAGGACTGCGCCGCTTCCACACGGTGGACCCGGTCGGCAACCGGCTCGAGTTCCAGCAGGCGCAGCGGTGAGCGGGTGAGGTCCTCAGCCGTGCATGTCGCCGCGTCGAGTCTCCCGGGTCTCGAGGGGGGCGAGCATGCGGCGCAGCAGGCCGGCCAGCTGCGCCCGGTCGGTGGCGGACAGCTCCGACAGGAGCGACTTCTCCTGCTCGATGAGGTCGGCCATCGCCGAGTCGACGACGTCGCGGCCCGCCGGTGTCAGGCGCACGAGCACCCCGCGCCGGTCGCCCGGGTCGGGGCGCCGGTCGACGAACCCGCTGCGCTCGAGCCGGTCGACGCGGTTGGTCATCGTGCCCGACGTGACGAGCGTCTGCTGGACGAGCTGGCCGGGGGAGAGCTCGTAGGGCTCGCCCGCGCGGCGCAGCGCCGAGAGCACGTCGAAGGCCCACCCGTCGAGCAGGTGCTCCGAGAAGGCCGACCCACGGGCCAGGTCGAGCCGGCGCGCCAGCCGAGAGACCCGGGAGAGCACCTCCAGCGGCGACACGTCGAGGTCGGGCCGCTCCCGGCGCCAGGCCGCGACGATCTCGTCGACGTCGTCGGCGGGCCTGCGGTCGGCGCTCATACGCCAATCGTAGTCGCCATCAAGACTCTTGACATCAAACGAAACTGAGGATGACATGACTCCTTCGACGCCTCCGTCCGCCGCTGAGGACGCGCCCGGCGGTACCAGCACCGGCGTCGCCGGCGACCGCACGACCGATGCCGCGTGGGACCCGCGGCAGTATGCCGTCTTCTCGGGTCACCGCGGCCGACCCTTCGCCGACCTGCTGGCTCGGGTGGACGCCGCGTCGCCCAGGCTCGTCGTCGACCTCGGCTGCGGGCCCGGCGAGCTGACCCTCGGCCTCGCCCAGCGCTGGCCCGACGCCCGGATCGTCGGCGTCGACAGCTCGCCCGACATGCTCGCCAGGGCGCGCGAGCTCGACACCGACGGCCGCGTCGAATGGGTCGAGGCGACCGCCGAGGGCTGGGACCCCGCCGAGCTCGGGGCCCCGGTCGACGTCCTCGTCACCAACGCGACGCTCCAGTGGGTGCCCGGGCACCTGCGCCTCATCCCGTCGTGGGTCGAGAGCCTTGCGCCGGGCGGGACGTTCGCGATGCAGGTGCCCTCGAACTTCGACGCCCCCTCGCACCGGCTCATGCGTGAGGTCGCCGCCCGCCACCCACGCGCCGCCGACCTGCGGCCGGGTCTCGACCGTGCCCGTGCCGTGGCGCGCCCGGAGACGTATGCCGCCCTCCTCCTCGACCTCACCCCGGACGCCGACGTGTGGCAGACGACGTACCAGCACGTGCTCGCGGCAGTCCCCGACGGCCCGCACCCCGTGCTCGAGTGGGTCCGGGGCACGGGCCTGCGCCCGGTGCTCGGCGTGCTCGACGACGACGAGCGCGAGGGGTTCGTCGTCGACTACGAGCGCGAGCTCGAGGCGGCATACCCCCGTCGGTCGTTCGGGGTGCTCTTCCCGTTCACGCGGACGTTCGCCGTCGCGCGCACCCCGCGCTGACCCAGTCGTCGGATCAGGGCGGGCTGTCGCCCCGCTCACGTTCCTGGGCGACGACCTCGGCGAGGTCGGCGAGACGGTGGCGCTGCTGGAGTGGCCGGGCCATCCGGTGGTTGCCCTCGAGCCGCTCGGCATTGCGGTCGAGGTAGGCCCAGTAGCCCGCGGTGAACGGGCACGCGTCGTCACCGACGCCCGGCGACTCGCCACCAGGAGGGCTCCGGTGCGTCCCACGTCGAAGTGGGGCCCGAGCTGGTCGGCGAACAGCCAGCGTCTCGTCATCGGGCGGTCATCGGTGTCTCATCGAGGGCACCCGGCCCGTCATGACCGAGACCTCGGACACCCCTCGTGCGGAGCCCATTCGCGGTGGTGGCCTCGTGCCCGGAAAAAATGCCCGCGAATTTCTGGTGTTTTGCCCCATTTTCGGAATTCATGTCATGAAATGGGTCCTGGCACGTCATACAGATGGCGGCACCGCAGGAGTCTCCCGCTTGGTCAGGGGAGGGAGTGACACCTGCGGGGTTGTCCTCGGTGGTGCCGCCAGGTTTCGTCCTTCCGGGTGGTTTCGTGGAGGGGATCGTTCGGGAGGGCGAAACCTGAACCTCGCGGCACCAGCAGGCTGGCTCGTCCCGCGACGACGCGTCAGCGGCGCGGAAGCGTGACGAGCCGGGGAGTGCGCTCGAGGCCGGAGAGGCCGTTCCAGGCGAGGTTGACGAGGTGGGCCGCCACCTGGTCCTTCTTGAACTTGCGGCGGTCCAGCCACCACTGGCCGGTCAGGGCCACCATCCCGACGAGCATCTGCGCGTGGATCGGCGCCGACTTGGGATCGAGCCCGCGCTGCTTGAACTCGGCAGCGAGCAGGTGCTCAACGTGCACGGCCACGTCGCCGAGGACGCTCGCGAACGACCCCGTCGACTGTCCGGGCGGGGAGTCCCGCACGAGGATGCGGAAGCCTGCCGGATCGGTCTCGATGTAGTCGAGCAGGGCCAACGTGGCCCGCTCGAGCAGGACCCGGGCCCCCTCCGGCTCCTCGAGCGCTGCGCCGATGCCGCTCATCAGGGTCTGGATCTCACGGTCGACGACGACGGCGTAGAGGCCCTCCTTGCCACCGAAGTGCTCGTAGACGACAGGCTTGGAGACGTTGGCCTTCGAGGCGACCTCCTCGACGGTCGTGGCCTCGAAACCCTTGTCGGCGAAGAGCTTGCGGCCGACGGCGATGAGCTGTTCGCGGCGCTCCGGTCCGGTCATGCGTGCTCGGGGGCGGGAGCGGTCCGTTCGATCAGCGGTCACGCCGCCATTGTGCAGGCCAGCGGTCCTCTCACGGACCCCGCCGCAGCGGTTCGAGGGCGTCTCGAGAGAACCCGTCATGAAATCTTCGTGAAATCGCGTCATGAACTCGACCACCTGKMCAGGTGGTCGAGCAACCGGCCCTCAACCGTCATCTCCCGACGTCGTGCTCGAGAAGCTCGAACCGAAACGGCCCCATCTCGAGCCGACGTGCCCCACACTGGAGGCGCATACCTCCCGGGAGGGCCCCAGATGACTGCGCACACGATCGCATCGCCCTTCGGGTCCACGTCGGTCGTGGAGCCCGAGACGACGGACTCGGCCGCGTCGAGTGACACCGAGCTCCTCGCTCGTGCGCGTCGCGGAGACGACAGCGCGTTCGCCACCCTGTGGCGGCGGCACCTGCCCGCGGCGTATGCCGTCGCGACGCGCTTCCGTGGCCGGGTGGCGCCAGAGGACCTCGTCGCCGAGGCCTCCGCCCGGATCCTGCGCCTCCTGCGTGAAGGCGGCGGCCCCACCGACAACTTCCGGTCGTACTTCGCCTCGACGGTGCGCACCGTCGGGGTCGACGCGGTGCGGCGTGAGATGAACGTCGTCCCGACCGAGGCTCCCGACCTCGAGATGCTCGCCGCCCCCGAGCCCGACGTGTCGGCCCTGGCCGGCGACGGGGTCGACACCGACATCGTGCGGGCCGCGTTCCGCCTCCTGGGCGACGGCGACCAGCAGCTGCTGTGGCACACCATGGTCGAGGGTTCCGCCCCTCGCGTCGTCGCGCCGCTGCTCGGGGTGTCGGCCAACGCCGTCAGCGCCCGGGCCATGAGGGCTCGCGACGCGCTGCGCAACAGCTACCTCGACGTCTGGGTGCAGCGACGCGTCCCCGCCTGCGGGGCACCCGAGTGCCGCTGGACGCTCGACCACCTGGGCGGTTTCGTCCGGGGCCGGCTGACCTCGCGGCAACGAGCCCGGGCTGCGGCACACCTCGAGGCGTGCCCCCGTGATGCCTGCCTTGCCGGCGAGCTGCAGCACGTCTACGACCGGTTCGGCGCCCTCACCGGGCCGCTCGTCCTCATCGCCGGGTCGGCCGTGGTCGGCCACCTCGGGCACGGGACGATGGCGGGGCTCGTGAGCAGTGCGGCGGCGGGGACGACCGTTGCAGGAACCGCCGCGGCGGGTGCCACAGCGGGCGCCACAGCCGTCGGCACGGCCGGCGTCGGTGCCACCGCAGCGAGCGCCACGGCGGGCGTCGGCGCCACGGCCTCCGCTGCAGGCGTGGGCGCTGCATCGTCGGGAGTCGTCACGGGCATCGGTGCCGCCACCACGGGGGCGGCCACCGCGACCGTGGCGACCACCTCGGCCACCGTGGCGGCCACCACCGCGACCGCCGTCACAGCTGCCACCGGGACTGCGGCCGTGGCGCTGCCCGTCGCCGCGGGTGTCGCGGGTTCTGCGGTCCTGACCTCAGGGGCCGTTGCCGGTGGTTCCATCCTGGCCGGCTCCACCCTCGGTCCGCCGCTCGCCACCGCCTTCGCCGGCCTCGTCGTCGGGATGGGGGTCGCGGTGGCGCCCGCGGCCGCGCAGCAGCTGCCGCCGCCCGCCCCCGCGGCCGTGGTGGTCACCGCCGGCCCGGCTGTCGCGCCGCCACCGGCCGCTGCCGCGCCGGCCTCGTCCGCATCGGGACCGGCAGCGGCCCCACCAGGAGCGGCCGCACTGGCAGCCGCCGCACCGGCACCTGCCGCGCCCGCACCGCCGCCCTCCCCGACCGACCTCCTGCAGCTCATCGACCTCACCCCGGCCCTGCCGGGTGCGGGCAGTGTCGTGGCGTCGCCCGCGGCTCAGTCGGCTCCTGCGGACACCACGGCTTCGACGGGCACCGGCTCGGCCGCCGTGCCGCCGTCGGCGACCACGGCTCCGACCGACCCGGCCACGACGAACCCGACCACGACGACCCCGACCACGACAGGCTCAGCGCCCGTTGGCGCCGCGACCGGAGCTCCTGCCGGCTCGGCGACAGCTGCCGAGAACGACCTCTCGGTGACGACTCCGACGACGACGCCCTCGCCGGTGCCCGTCCCGCCCGCCGCTGCCCCCGCCGCCGTGGAACCCGCTCCGGCCGCTCCGACGTCGGCGGACACCTCTCCGGCTGACCCGGCGCAGGTGGCCCCGGTCGACCCGACGCCCGCACCTGCCCCTGCTCCCGTCCAGACTCCGGCCGGGCCGGCGCCTGCCCCCACCGCCGACCCGACACCCGCATCGCCCTCGGCCGACGCGGTCGCGCCGGCGTCCGACCCCTCCGGTGGGCTTCAGGCCGCGGCTGCGCCGAGCTCGCCCTGACCGTCCCGCGCCAGATCCGCCGCGCCGCTGCACTACCCTGTGCTCGTCCCTCGACGATCCCCGGTTGGTCTGCCGGCAGGGCCCGCCTGACTTTGAATCAGGACAAGCGACGCAGGTTCGACTCCTGCCCGGGGAGCAGTCGCACGTCGAGCGGGGCCCGCGATGTCCACGCGGCCCGCTCGGCGGCATACGCACCCTCGGGCGACGTACGCGAGGTGCAACTCCGTGTGGAGGGGATCACGGTGGAGCCCGGGGCGGGACGGCGACCCCAGCCCCACGGGTAGCATGGCCGAGGCGCACCCCGGCGCCGACGTCGGCCGGGGTCGTACGCACCCGAGTGCACCCCGATCCACCCAAAGGAGCTGCGCCCTGTGAGCGATCGACGGCCCACCGCCGTGATCGTCCTCGCCGCCGGTGAGGGCACACGCATGAAGTCAACGACCCCCAAGGTCCTCCACACGATCGGTGGCCGCAGTCTCGTGGCCCACGCGATCCGCGCGGCCCGGGGCACGAGCCCGCAGCACCTCGCCGTCGTCGTGCGCCACGAGCGCGACCGCGTCGCAGAGCACGTGAGGCAGGTCGACCCCGAGGCGGTCGTCGCCGACCAGGACGACGTCAAGGGGACCGGCCGCGCCGTCGAGTGCGCCCTCGACGCGCTGCCCGCCGACCTGTCCGGCACCGTGGTCGTCACGTACGGCGACGTCCCGCTGCTGACGAGCGAGACGCTCGAGGGACTCGTCGCGGCGCACCACGAGTCCAGCAGCGCCGTCAGCGTGATCACCGCGACGCTCGAGGACCCGACGGGCTACGGCCGCGTCATCCGTGAGGCCGACGGCTCGGTCGTCGCGATCGTCGAGCAGAAGGACGCCGACGAGCACCAGCGGGCCATCCGTGAGGTCAACAGCGGGTTGTATGCGTTCGACGCGGCCGTGCTGCGCGACGCCCTCGCCGAGGTGGGCACCGACAACGCCCAGGGCGAGAAGTACCTCACCGACGTCATCGCGATCGCGCGCGGCCGGGGGCTCGGCGTGCGCGCCCACCTCGTCGCCGACCTGTGGCAGACCGAGGGTGTCAACGACAAGGTGCAGCTGGCCCGCCTTGGTGCCGAGCTCAACCGCCGCACCGTCGAACAGGCCATGCGCGACGGCGCGATCGTCATCGACCCCGCCACGACGTGGCTCGACGCGGACGTGACGATCGGACCCGACACCGTCGTGCGCCCCAACACCCAGGTCCTCGGCGCCAGCACCATCGGCCGCGACTGTGTCATCGGTCCCGACACGACCCTGACCGACGTCGAGGTCGGCGACGGCGCGAGCGTGGTCCGCACGCAGGCCGAGCTCGCCGAGATCGGGCCCGGCGCCACGGTCGGCCCCTTCTCGTTCCTGCGGCCCGGCACGCGTCTCGGCGCGAAGGGCAAGATCGGCGGCTTCGTCGAGACGAAGAACGCCGTCATCGGGGAGGGCGCCAAGGTGCCGCACCTGACCTACTGCGGCGACGCGACGATCGGCCCGGGCGCCAACATCGGTGCGGGCACGATCTTCGCCAACTACGACGGCGTCACGAAGGGCCACACCGACGTCGGAGCCCACAGCTTCGTCGGCAGCAACTCCGTCATCGTCGCACCACGCACCATCGGTGACGGTGCCTACGTCGCGGCCGGCTCGGCCGTCGTCAGCGACGTGGCACCCGGCCAGCTTGCCGTCACGCGGGCCCAGCAGCGCAACGTCGACGGCTGGGTCGCTCGCCGTCGCGCCGGCACGAAGACGGACGAGGCCGCCCGAGCCGCCCAGCGACAGCCGACCACCGAGACGAAGGACGCGCAAGCATGAGCGGCATCAACAAGGCGACCGAGAAGCACCTGATGGTCTTCTCCGGCCGGGCGCACCCGCAGCTCGCCCAGGAGGTCGCGAAGGCGCTCGGCACCGATCTGGTGCCGACCTCGGCCTACGACTTCGCCAACGGCGAGATCTATGTGCGCTACGAGGAGTCGGTGCGCGGCTCCGACGCCTTCGTCATCCAGAGCCACACCGCTCCGATCAACGAGTGGATCATGGAGCAGCTCATCATGATCGACGCGCTCAAGCGCGCCTCGGCCAAGCGCATCACGGTCGTGCTGCCCTTCTACGGCTACGCCCGGCAGGACAAGAAGCACCGCGGCCGCGAGCCGATCTCGGCGCGCCTCATGGCCGACCTGTTCAAGACGGCCGGGGCCAACCGGCTCATGGCCATCGACCTGCACACCGCGCAGATCCAGGGCTTCTTCGACGGCCCCGTCGACCACCTCATGGCGATGCCGATCCTCGCCGACTACGTCGGCAGGAAGTACGGCCACCTCGACCTCGCCGTCGTGTCACCCGACGCCGGCCGCATCAAGGTCGCCGAGGACTGGAGCTCACGCCTCGGCGGCGCTCCGCTCGCCTTCATCCACAAGACGCGTGACATCAACCGGCCCAACGAGGTCGTTGCGAACCGCGTCGTCGGCGAGATCAAGGGCCGCACCTGCGTGCTCGTCGACGACATGATCGACACCGCCGGCACCATCACCAAGGCGGCCGACGCCCTGATGGACCAGGGCGCTGCGGGCGTCATCATCGCCGCCACGCACGCGATCCTCTCGGGCCCGGCCGTCGACCGCCTCAAGGCGTGCAAGGTCGAGGAGGTCATCGTCACGAACACCCTCCCGATCCCCGACGACCGCCGCTTCGACAAGCTCGAGGTCCTCTCCATCGCCCCGCTCGTCTCGATGGCGATCAAGGAGGTCTTCGAGGACGGTTCCGTGACGAGCCTCTTCGACGGCAGGGCCTGACGCTCGGGGGCTCACGGCCGCGGACGGCCTGCGCCCCCGAGTGCCCCCGAAAGGCCCGCGGGGTTGGTGGAGCGCCAAAGACGGAGGGCGTATGCCTTGGGCCCGGACGCGCGGCATACGCCCCTCGTGCGTGGGGCGGTCTCAGGCGAGGGCGGACCGGCGGGCGCGGTAGGCGGCGGTGTGGGCCCGCGCCGCACACCCGCCTTCGCAGAAGCGACGCGACCGGTTGCGCGAGAGGTCGACGACCACGTCGTCGCAGTCGGCCGCCTCGCACACGCGGAGTCGGTCGAGCTCGCCCGCCCGCACGACGTCGATGACCGCGATCGCCGCCTCGACGGCCATCCGTCGGGGGAGCGGGGCGTTGGCCGGTGTCGCGTGGACGTGCCAGCCGACGCCGTCGTGGTCGACGAGCTGGGGGACGGCGCGGGCCTCGGCGAGCAGCTCGTTGACGAGGTCGACGACGGCGGCCTCGTCGAGCTCCCAGAAGCCGCGCAGCCGGGGGCGCAGCGCGCGGACCGCCTCGAGCTCGGCGGCATCGCGGTCGAAGCGCCCGGTCCAGCCCTGGTCATGGTAGAGCGCCGCAAGCTCGTCGAGGCTCGTCAGGCGGTCGGGGTCGCGGTCGCCGGGCACCGACCCGGGCATCGTGTTGACGAGGGCAGCGGCGGCGGCGAGGGCAACCTCGGTGTCATGGGTGAAAGGCATGTTGACTCCTGACGGCGGCGGTCGCTACTGTCATGAGTGTAATCAGTTTTGATACTGACATCAGGCAGGGCGGGGACGAGCCCGCCGGCCGGAGCAACGAGGACTGTCATGGCGGAGCGCATCCGGGTCGGAACGTCCGTGGTGGCTCCGGCCACCGGAAGTGGCGACGCGGCGCCGACGGCGCCGACGGCCCTGCCGGCCTCGCCCGTCCGACGGAATCGGCCGGTCCGGCACCCGCTCGTCGGACTGGGGGTCGCGCTCGCGTCGGCCGCGGCGTTCGCCACGTCGGGCGCCTTCGGCAAGTCGCTGCTCGTCGGCGGCTGGTCTCCGGGCGCCGTCGTGACCCTGCGCGTCACCCTGGCGGCCCTCGTGCTGCTCGGTCCGGCGCTGTGGTCGCTCCGCGGTCGGTGGGCGGCCTTGCGGCGCAACGTCTGGGTCGTCATCGGCTACGGCCTGACCGGGGTCGCGGGCTGTCAGCTCGCCTACTTCAACGCGGTGACCCACCTCTCCGTCGGCGTGGCCCTGCTGCTCGAGTACCTCGCCCCCATCCTCATCGTCGGCTGGCTCTGGGCGCGGCACCGGCAGGCCCCGCGCCGCCTGACGCTGGCCGGGGTGGCGCTCGCCGTCGCCGGGCTGTTCCTCGTCCTCGACGTCGTCGGTGGCGCGAGCATCAGCCTCGTCGGTGTCCTCTGGGGCCTCTGCGCCGCCGTCTGCCTCGTCCTCTACTTCCTGCTCGCCGACCACGTCGACGACGACGTGCCACCGATCGCCCTCGCCGGTGGCGGCCTCGCCGTCGGTGCAGCGGCCCTGGGGCTCGCGGGCCTCGTCGGCGTGCTCGACATGACGCGGGGGGCCACCAGCGTGCCGCTGGGTGGTGTCGTCGTGCAGTGGTGGGTGCCGGTGCTCGTCATCGCCCTCGTGGCTGCGGCGTTCGCCTACGTCACGGGCATCGCGGCGGTGCGCATGCTCGGCGCCAAGGTGGCCTCGTTCGTGGCGCTCACCGAGGTCCTCTTCGCGGTGCTCTTCGCGTGGCTCGTCCTCGCCGAGCTGCCGACGAGCGTCCAGCTGCTCGGTGGGGTGCTCATCGTCGTCGGGCTCGTTGCCGTCCGCGCGGACGAGGCGCGGGCGCTGCCCGGTCCCGACGCGCTCCCGCCCTGCGCCGATGAGCCCTAGCCCACGGATTTCGCTGCCCGGGCGTCCGTCGCGTAAGATCGAGCAGTTGCCTCGGCGAGGGACGGTGCACGGCTGCCACAGCAGGACGTGACGAGGTCCGTGATCGACGCGGTGGCCTGACGTGGAGCTCTCCATGGTTGGGTTCGCCTCTGCGTGCGGACCACATGACCGGACCGCTCCGTCACTGCCGATCACCGCGCGTCGTCCCGCGTCGAGGCCGACCACCCAGAGACCCGCCTCACCCGAGATCCCCAGGAGACTCCTGTGTCTGACACCTCCAAGCTCGTCGCCGAGAAGCGCACCGACTTCGGCAAGGGGGCCGCCCGCAAGATCCGCCGCGCCGGCAACATCCCCGCCGTCATGTACGGCCACGGCACGGACCCCGTGCACATCTCGCTGCCCGGCCACGACACGATGATGGCCCTCAAGCAGGCCAACGCCTTGCTCACCATCGTCATCGACGGCAAGGAGCAGCTCGCCCTCGCCAAGGACGTCCAGCGCGACGCGATCAAGCCGGTCATCGACCACGTCGACCTCGTCGTCGTCCGCAAGGGCGAGAAGGTCACCGTCGACGTCGCCGTGCACCTCGAGGGCGAGGCCGCTCCCGAGACCGTCGTCACGCTCGACCACAACACCCTGCAGATCGAGGCTCCGGCCACGAGCATCCCCGAGAACGTCGTCGTCTCCGTCGAGGGCCTCGAGGCCGGCACGCAGATCCTCGCCGGTGCCGTCGAGCTGCCCGAGGGTGCGACGCTGGTCACCGACCCCGAGGCTCTCGTCGTCAACGTGACGCAGGCCATCTCCGCCGAGGCCCTCGAGGCCGAGCTCGCCGAGGCCGAGGCCGAGGCCGGCATCGAGCGCGAGGAGTCCGAGGAGGAGGCCGCCGCCGAGGGTGCCGAGAGCGCCCCCGCCGAGGGCGCCGAGGCCGAGGGCGACGAGGCCTGAGCCACACCAGGAGTGGCGCGCGTCGCCACCCGATGCGTCTGCGGGTCCCGCTCGAGCTCCGGCTTGGCGGGGCCCGCACCCGCACCCGCCCGACAACGAACTGACCAGTGATCGAGGACCCCATGGACACCTGGCTCGTCGTCGGGCTCGGCAACCCGGGGCCGGAGTATGCCGGCAACCGGCACAACGTCGGTGCGATGACCGTCGAGGAGCTCGCCGGCCGTGACGCCACCGGCGGCCGGCCCTCGTTCAAGGCGCACAAGGTCCGCGCCCGGGTCGCCGAGGTGCGCCTCAAGCTCGCCGGTCCCAAGGTCGTCCTGGCTGTCCCGTCGACCTACATGAACGTCTCGGGCGCTCCGGTCGCGGGCCTCCTGAAGTACTACGACGTCCCCGCCGAGCGCCTCGTCGTCATCCACGACGAGCTCGACATCGACGCCGGTGTCGTCCGCCTCAAGAAGGGCGGCGGTGAGGGCGGGCACAACGGCCTGCGCTCGATCTCGCAGTCGATCGGCACCAAGGACTACCTCCGCGTCCGCCTCGGGATCGGCCGGCCTCCGGGACGCCAGGATCCCGCCGACTTCGTCCTCAAGGACTTCTCCAAGGCCGAGCGCGCGGACGTGCTGCCCTTCCTTCTCGACGACGGGGCCGACGCCGTCGAAGCGCTCATCGAGGTCGGGCTCCTCGACGCCCAACAGCGGTTCCACGCCCCTCGCTGACCTCGAAGGTCCGCCGGATCTCTTTGGGCCTCAGCCGAATTGGTGATCCGAGCGCTGTGGCACGACCGTGCGCCACGTCGCAGCCTTAGGCGAACCACCAGCGGCGCAAACGTGCAAACGGCACCTTTGCGCATTCCCCGGACACGCCTGCGACCCGGTCGTAGCATGAATCCAATGCACGGCGGGGCGCCAACAGGGATCGCCGCCGCAGATGTCGCGGGGGGCCGCTGATCACGCAGACGCCGTCACAGGTGACGGCGGGCGTGACGCCGATCCCACGCGTCCAGAATCGGATGTGCCGGGGGGGTACAGATGAGTTTTTCGGACGGGCGCGAGCATGCCGCGCAACGGGTTTCGACGGCATCGGGGGATGACGACGACCCGCTGGATGATGCGCGACTCGCGCGTCGGCTGGCTGAGTCGGCAGGGCGGGTGCTGCTCGAGCTGCGCCGCGACCAGCCCGACCTCGACCCGTCGGCGCTCAAGGCGGCGGGCGACCAGCGGTCGCAGGAGCACCTGGCCGCGCAGCTGCAGCGACATCGGCCGGCGGACTCGGTGCTGAGCGAGGAGGCGACCGACGACACGACGCGTCTGGACGCAGACCGCGTCTGGATCATCGACCCGTTGGACGGCACGCGTGAGTTCTCCGAGATCCCACGTGAGGACTGGGCCGTCCACGTCGCCCTCTGGGAGGGTGGCGAGCTCGTCGCCGGCGCCGTGGCGCGACCGGCCATGGGTGACACCTTGGCCACCGACGACCCTCCGTCCCTGCCGGCGGCGGTCCAGGGGCCGATCCGGCTCGCTGTCAGCCGAACCCGGCCGCCCGCCTTCGTCTCCGCTCTCGCGGAGCGCCTCGGCGCGGAGCTCGTGCCGATGGGGTCGGCAGGAGTCAAGGCCACGGCGGTGCTGGATGGGACCGTCGACGCCTACGTCCACGCCGGGGGCCAGTACGAGTGGGACTCGGCCGCACCGGTAGCGGTGGCCCGCAGCGCTGGTCTGCACGCCAGCCGCATCGACGGTTCGCCCCTTCGCTACAACCAGCCGGACCCGCTGCTCCCCGACCTGCTGATCTGCCGCCCGGAGCACGCCGATCTGCTCCTGGCAGCCATGTCCGCCCTGAGAGACGAGGACGATTCGAAGTGACGCCACCAACGCACGACTACCAGCTGAGCCAGCTCGACCTGCTCGAGGCCGAGGCCATCTACATCATGCGAGAGGTGGTCGCCGAGTTCGAGCGGCCGGTGCTGCTGTTCTCGGGCGGCAAGGACTCCATCGTCATGCTGAAGCTGGCCGAGAAGGCCTTCCACCCGGCGCGGATCCCGTTCGCGGTGATGCACGTCGACACCGGCCACAACTTCGACGAGGTGCTCGCCCTGCGGGACAAGCGGGTCGACGAGCTGAAGGTGCAGCTCATCGTCGCCAGCGTCCAGGAGGCGATCGACGCCGGCACGGTGTGCGAGCCGCCGGACGGGACCCGCAACCGCATCCAGACACCTGTGCTGCTCGACGCTCTCGACAAGCACCGGTTCACCGCCATCTTCGGTGGGGCGCGACGCGACGAGGACAAGGCGCGGGCCAAGGAGCGGATCTTCTCCTTCCGTGACGAGTTCGGACAGTGGGACCCGAAGAACCAGCGCCCGGAGCTCTGGAACCTCTACAACGGGCGGATCCACACGGGGGAGAGCATCCGCGTCTTCCCCCTGTCGAACTGGACCGAGCTCGACATCTGGCACTACATCAAGCGCGAGGACATCGAGCTCCCCTCGATCTACTACGCGCACGAGCGCGAGGTGTTCGACCGGGACGGGATGCTGTTCGCGGTCCACGAGACGAAGCAGCCCAAGCCCGGCGAAGAGGTGTTCACCGCGATGGTGCGGTACCGCACTGTCGGCGATGCGAGCCTCACGGCCGCCGTGCGATCCGAGGCCGACACCGTCGACCTCGTCATCGCCGAGGTGGCCTCGACCCGCGTGACCGAGCGCGGCGCGACCCGTGGGGACGACAAGTTCAGTGAAGCGGCCATGGAAGACCGGAAGCGTGAGGGGTACTTCTGAAATGATGGACATCCTGAGGTTCGCCACGGCGGGCTCGGTGGACGACGGCAAGAGCACCTTGATCGGCCGCCTGCTCTACGACACCAAGACCGTGTTCCAGGACCAGATCGAGGCCGTCGAGAAGGTCAGCCACGACCGGGGCGACGACTACGTCGACCTCGCGCTGCTCACCGACGGGCTGCGTGCGGAGCGCGAGCAGGGCATCACGATCGACGTGGCCTACCGCTACTTCGCGACGCCCAACCGCAAGTTCATCATCGCGGACACCCCGGGCCACATCCAGTACACCCGCAACATGGTGACCGGCGCCTCCACCGCTGACCTGGCCCTCGTGCTCGTCGACGCTCGCAAGGGCCTGGTCGAGCAGAGCAGGCGACACGCCTTCCTCGCCACCCTGTTGCAGGTGCCGCACCTGGTGCTCGTGGTGAACAAGATGGACCTCGTCGACTTCTCCCAGGAGGTCTACGAGAAGATCCGCGACGAGTTCACCCAGTTCGCCGCCAAGCTGCGGGTGCCTGACCTGACCGTCATGCCGGTGTCGGCCCTCAACGGCGACAACGTCGTGACCCGTTCGGAGAACATGCCGTGGTACGACGGGCCGAGCCTGTTGCACCACCTCGAGAACGTCCACGTCGCCAGCGACCGCAACCTCATCGACGTCCGCTTCCCGGTGCAGTACGTCATCCGCCCGCAGTCCGACGCGTGGCACGACTACCGGGGATACGCCGGGCAGGTGCTCGGCGGCATCCTCAAGAAGGGTGACGAGGTGATGGTGCTGCCGTCGGGCTTCACCAGCAGGATCCTGTCCGTCGAGACCGCTGACGGAGAGGTCGACGAGGCCTACCCGCCGATGTCGGTGACCGTCCGGCTCGAGGACGAGATCGACGTCTCGCGGGGCGACATGATCTGCCGGCCGAACAACCAGCCGACCGTGGCCCAGGACCTCGACGCGATGATCTGCTGGATGGACGAGTCCGCCCCGATGCGTCTCGGAGGCAAGTACTGCATCAAGCACACCACCCGCACCGCTCGAACGATCGTGAAGGCGCTGCAGTACCGCCTCGATGTCAACACCCTGCACCGTGACGAGGAGGCGAACCAGCTGTCGCTCAACGAGATCGGTCGGGTGCGGCTGCGCACGACGGTTCCGCTCATGGCCGACGACTACTCCCGCAACCGCAACACAGGCGGCTTCGTCCTCGTCGACGAGGCGACCAACCGCACCGTCGCCGCCGGCATGATCACCGACAACGTCCGGTGACTCGGCAGCTCGGAGACCTCGAACCCTCCTCGCGCGGTGCGCCAGGAGGTGACGGGGCTGCCGGCGCCGGTGCCCCTGGGTGGCGGCCGCTGACCATCGCGATGGTCGGTCAGAAGGGGCTGCCCGCGACGATGGGTGGGGTCGAGAGACACGTCGAGGAGGTGGGCAGCCGACTGGCATCCCGAGGTCACGAGGTGCTCGTGTTCTGTCGGTCGTCGTACGGCTCGAGCGCACATCAGTCGTATCGCGGCATGACGTTGCTCGAGGCCCCGACGATCGCGACCAAGCACCTCGACGCGATCGTGCACAGTGCTGCCTCGACGTGGGGCGCGCTGGCTCGGCGTGCAGACGTCGTGCACTACCACGCACTCGGTCCGGGCCTGATGACGCCGGTGCCGCGATACCTCTCGCGTGCAGCCGTGGTGATGACGGTGCACGGCCTGGACCACCAGCGGGACAAGTGGGGAGCGCCGGCACGGGCCGTTCTCGGTGCGGCCCACTGGATGAGCGGTCGGGTGCCGAACCGCACCGTGGTGGTCTCCCGTGATCTGGCTGCGCACTACGGTGAGCACTTCCGCAAGACCGTGGCGTGCATCCCCAACGGGGTCACGACTCCCGTGCTCACGGACGCCAGCGACTTCGTTCGATCGATCGGCCTCGTCCCTGATGAGTACGCCTTGTTCGTCGGCCGTCTCGTTCCCGAGAAGCGCCCGGACCTGCTCATCCGGGCCGTGCTGGCGAGCGACTGCATCCGCCAGCTGGCGATCGTCGGCGACTCGTCCTTCAGCGATGAGTACAGCCTGCACCTGCGTGAGCTCGCCGGGGACGACCCGCGGATCGTGTTCGCGGGCTTCGTGGGTGGCGCGCACCTGGAGGAGGTGTTCCAACGCGCCGGCGTCTTCGTGCAGCCCTCCGACCTCGAGGGACTCCCACTGACTCTGCTCGAGGCGATCGCCAACGGTGTCCCGGTGCTGGCGAGCGACATCGCTCCCCACCTCGAGGTCATCGGCTCCGGTTCACCGGCGCACCGGATCTTCACCCGAGGGGACGTCGACTCGCTGCGGACTGCCTTGGAGCAGATGCTCGACGGCGCCCTGGGGGGATCCGGGGACGACCTGCGGGTCCGCGTCCTCGAGGACTACTCCTGGGACTCCGCAACCGACCAGCTGGAGGACCTCTACCTCCGAGCGGTGGACGGACGGCGGGGGAGAGTCCGGTGACCGTGGTGACAGCGGTGCCCGTGCGCGTCATGGCGCCGAGAGAGATCCGTGACGTCGAGCTCGTCCTGGACGGCATCCTGCCCAGTGGGCACGTCCTCGGCGGACGGATCGTCAGTGCGCCGGGGCCGTCTGCTCGACCACGGGGGGCGGTCTGCGCCGGGTTGGTGGTGGATCCTGATCTCGCACGTCTGGCCAGTGCCGCAGGATGTCTCACCCTCGTCGACCAGGAACAGACTCCGCTGGCCTCACTGGCGATGATTCGCGCAACGCCCACGGCGGTCGGCAACGACGTCGGCGACGAGGTGCTGGTGACGGGGACCCTGACGCGCGAACGGCTCCGTGAGAGCGGCGCCGCTCGAGAGCTGGCCGTCGACCTCACGGTGTCGGCGGGCGCCTACGACGGCCTCATCGTGTTCGGCCGACCGGCCCTGACCTCCGACGAACCGCGGCTCACGACATTCCTGCGCGAGGTCCGTCGCAGCAGTCCTCAAGCTCGGGTGCTCGTGGCGGTGCCTGACCAATCGGTCGACACCGCAGGGGTGCCCACGCTGCTCATGGCGGAGCTCGCCTCTCGTTCGGTCGATCGCGCCTCCGCCGGAGCGGGCGGTGTGCACGTGGACGTGGCCACCGCGCCGTTGGCGTGGCGTGACCCGGTCAGCGACCCCGCGCTCGTGGCAGCCCTGTCGGCTCACGTGGGCGCTCGCAACGTGCTCGTCCTGAGCGACGATGTCGGGCTCGACGACGCCGCCGCTCGCTGGCGCGACGTGGTGGGACAGCTCGACGACGGAGGCGTCCACCCCGCGGTCCTGCATCCCACCGATCTCGAAGCCCTGAGCCGCTGGCGACCTCCTCGTGCCCGCCGCGGACTGGTCGTGATGTTCACCGGCCTGTCGGGGTCCGGCAAGTCGACCATCGCCCGCTCGTTGGCGGCGAGGATCAGCCAGCAGACGGGTCGCACGGTGTCGCTCCTGGACGGAGACGTCGTGCGGCAGCTCCTGTCGTCCGGGCTGGGCTTCGACCACGAGTCCCGGCTTCTCAACGTCCGGCGTATCGGCTTCGTCGCCACGGAGGTCGCACGTCATGGCGGGCTCGCGATCTGCGCTCCCGTTGCTCCGTACGCGCAGGCGCGAGACGATGTCCGGACGATGGTCGGCGAGGTCGGGGACTTCGTGCTCGTGCACGTCAACACGCCCCTGCAGGAATGCGAGCGCCGCGACCTCAAGGGTCTGTACGCCAAGGCCCGAGCGGGGCTCATCCCGAACTTCACCGGTATCTCCGACCCGTACGAGGCTCCGACGAACGCCGAGATCACGATCGACACGACGGCTGTCTCGAATGCCGCCGCGGTCGAGCGACTCTTCATCTATCTGGCCGGCGGAGGCTGGCTCGAAACGGGGACCCCATGACCATCGACTGGCTCCTGGTCGCAGCCTCTTTCGGGATCGGCGTCGTCGTCGGCCTCACGGGCATGGGTGGTGGCGCGCTGATGACGCCCGTGCTCGTGCTCGTCTTCGGCATACCACCCCTGACCGCCGTGTCGTCCGACCTCGTCGCGGCCGCCGTGATGAAGCCCGTCGGCTCGATCGTCCATCTGCGACGCGGGACCGTGAACCTGTCACTCGTCAAATGGTTGTGTGTCGGGTCGGTGCCGATGGCATTCCTCGGGGTCATGGTCGTCAAGTCGCTGGGGACGGACGCCGTCGTCCAGCAGACCATCCAGGTGGCCCTCGGGGTCGCCCTCCTGATCGCCGCCTTCGGCCTGGCCTTTCGGGCGTACACCAGACTCCTCGAGCGGGCCCGACGCCGCGACGGCCGAGGGGAGCCCCTTCCCCAGGAACGTCCGCAGGTGGAGGTTCGCAGGCTCCCGACGATCCTGGTGGGGGCGGTCGGGGGGCTCGTCGTCGGGATGACGTCGGTGGGCTCGGGTTCACTCATCATCATCGCCCTGATGGCGCTCTACCCCGTTCTCAAGGCCAGTCAGCTCGTCGGGACGGACCTCGTGCAGGCCGTGCCTCTGGTTGCCGCGGCAGCGGTGGCCCACATCTTCTTCGGCGACTTCCAGCTCGCCCTCACCACCTCGCTGCTCGTCGGCTGTGTCCCCGGGGCCTGGGTGGGGGCCCGGTTGTCCTCGCGGGCTCCGGGAGGGTTCATCCGGCGCGTCCTGGCGTTCGTCCTTCTTGCCTCGGCGCTCAAGCTGCTCGGCCTCGGGACCGCGGCGACCGGCATCGCCCTGCTGGCCGCGTTGCTCGTGGCCCCGACGGTCTGGATGGTCGTCCGTCGCGCCAACGGCTTTCCTGCCCTGGCTCGAAGCCAGCGTCACGCGAAGGCTCGCGCGGCATCCGACGTCGGGAACAACCCCCAGACCGCAGCACGATGAGCACCGGTGCGTCCGTGGAGACATCGACTTCGAAGTCGGACCGTCGCGCTGACAGCGACCGGATGGCCCGCGGGGGCGGGCTCAACCTAGCGGGCGCCATCCTGCAGCAGTCGGCCCTCTTCGCCATCGTCACCCTGCTGGCGCATGTCCTCGGCAAGGACGACGTCGGCCGGTATGCCGAGTGCTTCGCGCTGCTCTCCCTGCTCGGCCTCCTGGCGATGGCAGGTTTCCGCTCCGGGCTCACACGTTTCGTCGCGATCCACCTGGCCGACGCGGATGTGTCGCGGCTGCGTGGGACGGTGCGCCTCGGGATGGGGATCACCGCCGCCGGCTCCCTCGCGCTGGCGGTGGCCCTGGGTCTGCTCGCGCCCACCATTGCGCGCGTGATGGGCGATGCCCAGCTGGAGACGGGAGTTCGCCTGGTGGCGCTGACGCTGCCGGCGCACGCGCTGTCGGAGGCAGCGCTGGCAGCCACGCAGGGGTGGCGGAGCCAGAAGGCGTACACGCTCATCGGCCGCATCTTCGACCCGGTCCTACGTCTGGCCCTGACCGTCGCGGCGCTGTGGCTGGGCTATGGGTACCTCGGGGCGATGTGGTCGTTGGTCATCGCGTCGTGGGTGACGGTTCTGCTCGCCCTGGGGGCGCTCTGGTTCCGGATGAAGCACGTGCCGCAGGAGCGAGCCGTCTACACGATCAGGGACATCATGTCGTTCTCGATGATCAGCTGGGCGTCTGCTCTCGCCGCCACCGGCCTGATCTGGGCCGACACCCTGATCCTCGGGGCGATGACCGATGCCGGACAGGTCGGCGTGTACAACGTCGCGACGAGGCTGGTCACGCTGGCGGTCTTCGTCCTGCCGCCGATCACCGCGACCTTCGCCCCCCACATGGCCCACCTGCACCACTCCCAGGACTACGCCGGAGCAGCCCGGGCCTACGGCAGCGCGACCCGCTGGACCCTGCTCCTGTCCATGCCGGCCTTCGTCGTGCTGCTCGTCTTCCCCCAGCAGCTGCTCAGAGTCTTCGGCGGCGGGTTCACCGAGGGCGCGATCGTCACGGTCATCCTCGCGTGTGGTCAGCTCGTCGGCGCAGCCGCCGGACCGTGCGGCGTCGTGCTCAACATGTCGGGACGAGTCGGACTGAGCCTCTTCGACAATGCACTCATCCTCGTCGTCAACATAGGGCTGAACCTGCTCCTCATCCCCCGCTGGGGGATCGTGGGTGCAGCGGTGGCCTGGAGCGCATCGATCATCATCGTCAACGCGGTCAAGGTCATGCAGGCCTGGAGGATCGTCGGCATCCGCGCCGACGGGGCCTCGACCGGCAAGATCGTGCTGGCAGCTCTCCCGGCTGCCGGCGCCGGTGTGCTGGTCAACCACGTCATCGACAGCTGGGTCACGTCCCTCGTCGTCGGTGCGACCGCGTGTGCCGTGGTGTACATCGCCTTCATCGTGGTCCTGCGACCCCACCCGGAGGACGTGCGTGCCCTGCGCCGCCTCCGCCACCGTCTGTCCTGAGCCTCGAGGGCGCATTGCAGTGCGCAGCACACAGGGAGAGGCGGTTCAGCTCGAACCGCCTCTCCCTGGGTTCGGGCTCGCGTGGGCTCAGTACCCCAGCTCGCGCAGCGTCCTCCTTGAGGTGAACCAGAACAGGCTGCGGACCAGGGGATCCAGCTCAGCGCGGTAGGTCCCCACCCGCGACGCGTACACGCTGCCGTCAGTCCCGGCCTTCTGGTTGCGTGCAGCGAGCTGCCGGTGGTAGCGCTCAGGGACATCGTGCTTCTTGGTCGCGAACTCGAGAACCTCCGGCTCCCAGTCCTCACCGAGCCACTCGAGCAGCGACCGCAGGGTCCGCTCCGTGTCGCCCACGAGGTGGTCGTAGCGGAGCTCGTAGTACGAGCCCGTCGGCAGCGCCAGGCCGGCGCTGCGGGCTGCGCTGATGTAGCGCGGCCACTTCACCGACGACTTGACACTCGACCAGTACCCGAACCGTTTGCGGTGTGAGACCGCCACGTCGCGACCGTCCCGGATCACGTGCACGATCTGCGCGTCTGGAAAGACCTGCAGGAGAAAGGGAATGTGCAACGCGTACCGCGGGCTCTTGTCTGCCCACCGCGTCTTCCCGCGCGAACGGGCGTAGTCGCTCTGGATTCCCTCGAAGAACACGCGGATCCGCCTCAGCCACTCCTCCTGCGAGTAGCCGAACTGTGAGAGCCGCTTCCAGTCCGGCCCGACGATGCGCTCCAGGTCCTCGAGGAAGCGCGTCTCCGGACCGCAGCTGATCTGCGAGTGGGAGTCGAGCATCAGTCGGAGCATCGTCGTGCCGGACCGTTGGCAGCCCACGATGAAGATGGGCTGGTGACTCCCGTCAGACACGGCTCCTCGCCGCCTCAGGCGCAGCCTCCTGCTCGGTGTCACTGAGGATGTCCGGATCGTCGATGCTGCGCGTCCTCGTCGAGCCTGCGACCGGGGATGCGTCGGCGTTGAACGGCTCGTGACCGTTGATGGTGTGGGCGTCGGGCCCCGTGGCGTGCTCGTCGTGCTCAGCAACCACTGCTTCCTCGTCGACCGCTGCTGTCTTCCGTCCCCGCAGACGAGTGGTCACCTCGATCAGCAGAACGAGCAGAACCGCAAGGAACAGGCCGACTCCGATGATGACGGGGAGGGTGGCGACGAGTGTCGCCTTCTTGTCCGCGGGGGTCGCCGGTCCGAGGTAGACGACACCGTCAGACGTGGCGGCCGCCTTGAGCGCCAGCGCATGACGCCACTCTGCCTGGGCCTGCGCCAGGTCGCTGCTCGCCGCGGTCTGGCGTGAGTTGAGGTCGTTGTACTCCGCCAGGATCGGCAGGAACGCCACCAGCTCCTTCTTCGCCGCGGCGATGGGCGCGTCCATGGCCGCAGCACCGATCGCGTTTCCGCTGGCTCGCATGGTGGCCTGCTGCTGCTGCAGGCTCGCGACCTGGCCGAGCTGGGTCTGGTACGCCTTCGGCGGGTCGGCCATCTGGTACTTCGTCGCGAGGGCATCGATCGCGGCATTGGCATCCGTAGCGGACTGCTGGGCCCGATCACGCGTGGCCACCGCCTGGTCAGCACGTACGGTGACCATGTGCTTCAGGGTCTCCTTGGCAGTCGCATTCGCCACAGCCGCGGACAGCTTGCGGTCCCCGCTGGTGAAGGCGACCTGGATGTCGCTGCTGGTTCCGACCTGGGTGACCGCGACGCCATCGGCCTGATCGACAGCGCTCACACCGGTCTGGGTCTGAACGGCCTGTCGCGTCTGCGGGTTCTGTGAGGCAGCAGTGAAGGCGGCGACGAACTGGGCCGTCCCTTGAGGCCCGCTGAAGGGGCTGCCATCGCTGCTGACCAGCGCTCCCGAAGACACGGTGGCGGTCGTGGTGTACGAGGCGGGTGCCGAGAGGATGAGTACGGCGGCCGCCAACCCAGCCAGTACGGGCACGGCGACAAGAATCCACCACCGCCGACGGGCAATGCGGAGGTAATCGATGATCTCCATGGTGTTCCTATCTTGGTGAGAAACGATGTCGGTCGACGGTTCGGTCGTCCGTCACGGGTGCGTGCAGGTGGTGGGCTCAGCGGTCATAGTCCCAGGCGAAGTCGATCCCGGGCATGGCGCGGAGCTGGTCGTTCAAGGGCGTGTAGTAGTCGACGAGACGAGCGAAGGTCGCCGGAGTCATCTCGCCGTAGGGCTTGTTGGCGTTGCGCGGCTCGAGCTGGTCGCTCCGGTGCGGCTCGAGGCCGAGAAACGAGAAGACGCGGTCCATCTGGCCGTGCGGGTCGGCGAACAGGGCCTCGCTCTGGACGACGAGAACCTGCTCGGGTCCGAAGAGGTCGTGGAAGGTCTGCAGCTGCTGGGCGTAGTGTCCGCGGCGGAGGTAGGCGTGGTAGCGCCAGTGGACTGCCGAGTACGCCGGGTCGGCAACGATCCGAGCCTCTTCGCCCTCGAGGCGTGAAGCCTCGAGATCCAAAGCGCGCTCGAAGGATTCGTCTTCGTGCCCGCGCGCCATCTCGTACGCATGATGCGACCAGGCGCGAGCCACGGGATCCCGCAGGCACATGACGATCTTGACATCCGGCAGCGCGTCTCGAATCCGGCGCGGGGAGAGCGGGTGGAACATGTAGTACGGGCTCGACTCCCCGACGAGCCCGAAACTCTCGTCGAGTTTCGGGAACTGCGATGTGTACCAGTGGAATCCACGATCGAAGTTCACATCGAAGTAGTGCGTGCCCTTGCCGGACCTGCTCTGCCCCACCTGGGGATGCAGCGTGATCCACTCGGCGAGCGAGGTCGAGCCTCCTCGTTTGGTACCCACGACCAGGTATCCCGGCAGCAGTCGCTCACCGCGCGAAAGCCGCGCGCGCAGCGGAGCCAGTGTGGCCCCCATTGAACGGCGTGACATCACAATCTCTCCCGGCGCGAGCACGTTCCCCCCATGGTCCTTGTGACCCGGCGCCGCTCGAGCGATTTCGAGCCTAACCGGCGGACTGGCGCTGCACTGGGGATTCGCGAATTCCACGGAAACCTCCAGAAAGGGCACCTCTCGAGAACTGAACGGTTACAGTCCCAGCGGGGCCAGGTCGCGGCATGCACCCCGCCCGACAAGGAAGAAGACCAGTGAGTTGCACCATGACGAGAACGCAAGAACTCACCGCGAGCGCCACAGGGGGCCAGAGTGCCCGGCAGGCCGCTCACGGCCTGGTGGTGTTGGGGGCGGCGGTCTGCGCCCTGGCCGGCTGCACGTCCAGTCAGGGCGTCGCGGCGCCGGTCTCGACAGCAGCCGTCACGAGGACGGAGTCCACGTCGACCACTGCTCCGCTACCGTCCGTGACCATGTCCAGCAACAAGCCGAGCTCGTCGGTCACAGCGCCGGCGCCGGGTCCGGCGGTCGGCGCGGCCCTGGCGGCGGCCATCGACGACCTCTCGAGCAAGAAGCGCAACGTGGTGTCGCTCGATGGCGCCCGAAAGCAGCTGCAGGCGGGCAACGTCGCACTGGGACAGGCCCGAGCCACAATCACGGCCATTCGGACCGCCGTTTACGGCAGCCCTCGTAATTGCCCGGCAGCCTTGGCGCAGAACGGCATCGGCCGGACCAAGGCCGGCGTGGCCGTCAACAGCGCCAACGCCGTCATCAACGCTCTCGTCTCGCGACGCGCGCAGCTCGCTGCGCTGGCGCAGGCCGCCACGACCGTGGAGCGAGCGGTAACGGCCCAGCGCTCGACGCTCGCATCCATGCCCAACGTCCAGGCTGCCGTGGCCTCAGCTCGATCCACGATCGCGGCGGAGACCGCGGCCACTGACAAGGCCACCCAGTCAGCGGTGTCATTGCGTGACAATGCAATTCAGGTCAGTGCCAACGGTGCGCAGATCCTGTCCAAGACCTGCTGATCCGACTGCGCGCTGTCGCTCGTCGACCGGGAGCTTCCCGTCCTGCGTCGAGAACGACACTGGGTCGATTCGCTGTGTCGGACCATGAGAAGTATTGTGCCGCAAGCATTTCGACCGTTCCGGTGGCGCGCTCTGCGAACTTGCCCGGGTCACTTCCGTCGTTGCACCACGAGAAGCCGTGACCGCGGGGCATAGTGGACCCGGCAGGAGGTTTCGATCGACCTCACCATGCAGTCACAGGGAAAGCACTCGGGCCAGCATGTCACCATCGCAAATCGCACAGCAGTGGGCGCCAAGAGGGCCGGCGCAGGCACGGAAGGGTCGCCACGCGAGTCCCGGCAGTGCGCGAAGGTCGGCGCTGACCGTCGTGCTGCAGATGGCCTTGGTGGTGCTCGTGACGGCGGGGGCGCTGGTCTGCGGCCTCAGCATTGTCGGGGGCGACAAGACGCGGGCCGTGCTTCCCGTGGTCGCCATGGTCGCCGTCGGCCTGGGGTTGCTGGCCTTGACCCGGTTCTCGGCTTTCGTGCTCCTCCTTCTGGCGGTGCGGCCGACCCTGGACCTGCTGAAGCTGAGCTCGAACTCGACGGGGACGGCCGTCGGCAACACTGCCTCCCAGCGCGGACTCGATCCCTCCAGCATCGTGGGTGTGCTGTTCCTGCTCGCGGCAGTGGTCTGGCTGGCGGGTCGTCTGCGGAGCGGCCAGCTCGTCGCGGGCTCGAGGCTGCGCACAGCGATGCTCGCATTTCTGGCCGCATGTGCACTGAGCGTCGTCGGGTCGATCCAACCCCAGGCAAGCGTGCTCGAGGTGCTCCGGATCGGCACGGTGGTGATGATGTTCATCGTGCTCGAGCAGCTCATCACGTCCCGAGCTGCATTGATCCGGGTCCTGGTCACCTGTTATGGCGCCATGCTCGTACCGCTCGGCTTCACCCTTTTCGGGATCCTGACCGGCTCGCCCAGCTCTGAGGTGCGAGGGAGTTTCACGCGGCTCACGGGGCCCTTCAACCAGTCGAACACCTTCGCCCGTTACCTCGCCTTCCTCCTGGTCTTCGGGATCGCGATCTATCCGTACGTCAAGCCGAAGCTGAAGCTCCTCTTCGTCGCGATGTTGGGTCTCTCGTCGGTGTTCATGCTCCTCACCCTGACCCGTACAGCCATTCTCGGATCGGTCGCCGGGGTTGTCGTCATAGCCCTGGTGCAGAAGCGCAAGGGCCTCATCGCAGGTCTGGTCGCGATCGGAGTCGCCGCCCTGATCGCCCTGCCCGGTGTGGCTGCCCGTTTCGGGACTCTCGACAGCGGGAGCGTTCCGCAAGGGACCCCGACCGGGAACACCCTGGTGTGGCGTCTGCACTACTGGACCGAGGTCATTCCTCTGGCCAACGCCAATCCCGTAACGGGCATCGGGCTCGACTCGACCCAGTACCAGACCGATGCGGCCAAGCAGCCGCACAACGACTTCATCCGGGCCTATGTGGAGACCGGCCTCGTCGGCTTGGCCTTCTACACCTGCATGCTTGTCGCATTGGTGGGCAACGCGCGCCGTGCCGTGCAACGAGCGCCGAGGAGCACGCTCGAGGGTGGGGTTGCGGCAGGGGCGCTGGGGTGTGCGGTCTGTTTCGTGCTGGACAGCATGGCAGCCAACGTCATGTCCAACGTGGTGAGCCTGTGGTACCTGATCGCCTTCGCCGCTGCCGCAAGGTATGTCTCGCGTACCTACGCGTCGGGACCGCGGGGTTCCAACGACCTGCAGAGCAGGCCTGATGTGGGTGTCGTGTCTGCAGGGACTGCCTGACGGGGGCCGCCGCCCGCGCGGCACACATACGGCGAAGGGGACGACTTTCAGCCAATTCTCAGCAATGGGCCACCGCAGGCTCGGGGCCGCCTTATGGTCGAGCAATTCGAAGCGATGCCTGGGACGTCTGTCGAAGAGGGTCGACACACTTCCACCGGGGGGTGGCACGTCGGGGGCGCTCGAGGGGGAGGTTAGGACATGGGCAAGCAGATCCACCGAATGGCCATTGCCGCAGCAGGGGCGGCGGTCGTGGCCCTGGGGCCGGCGGCCTACGCGGCGACGTCGACCGTCACGGCGACGGCAGAGACCATAGACCGCAAACCGGCCGGCACGAACGATGCGGACGACCCGTCGTTCTGGGTCCATCCGAGTGACCCGTCGAAGAGCCTGGTCATCGGCACCGTCAAGGAGGCCGGTGTGGATGTGTACCGGACGGACGGCTCGCTGGTGCAGACAGTGCCGATTCCGTCGGGCAGTCGCTACAACAACATCGAGGTCCTCTACGGCATCAACCTCGGTGGGACCACTCGCGATCTGGCTGTGCTGAGCGACCGCGGCACCGACAAGCTGCACATCTTCGCCATCAACGGCGCCAGCGCCACCGCGCCGCTCAGCGAGGTCACGGCGAGCTCCGCTCCACTCGTCTTCGGGGGCACCAAGAAGATCAACTCCAAGACCACCTACGGTCTCGCTGGGTGGCGCAACCGCGCGACCGGCAAGGGCGAGGTGTTCGTGACGCAGGAGAACACCACCAACCTGGCCAAGCTCGTGCTCATCGACGCCGGTGGCGGCAAGGTGAGCTATCAGCGCGTGGCGTCACTGAGCCTGCCGGATCACTTCACTCTTCCGAACGGTTCGACGTGGAAACCCTGCTTCAACCCGAAGCACCCCGACTGGGTGGCGCACGCCGAGGGCATGGTCGTCGACCCTGACACGGGAACGCTCTGGGCCGACCAGGAGATCGTCGGTCTGTGGAAGATGAGCACCGACCTGACCAACCCCGTGCTCGTCCACAAGCTGACCCGGTTCGGCCAGAAGTACAGCGTCGTGAGCGACAAGTGCAAGATCGACGCCGCCTCGACCAGCTATGGCGAGTCCTACCTTCCGGGTGACCTGGAGGGCATCGGCCTCTACCGGGCTGGGACGACCTCGAACGGCTACCTCATCATCTCGAACCAGCAGAAGTCGATCTTCACCGTCTTCAGCCGCAACGGCTCGAGCTATCTCGGAACGCTCGCCATCGGCGGCGGGGCGTTCGACGCGGTGAACGCCACCGACGGCCTGGATGTCATCAACGTGAACATGGGTCCGAAGTACCCGCAGGGCATGCTCGTCACCCAGGACGGGAAGGACGCCCCGGAGGGCGGTACCAACTTCAAGTTCACTCCTTGGCAGAGCGTCGCCAGCTCCATGGGTCTGGTGGTCGACACCGCCGGCAGCCCCCGGAACTGAGGCAGGAACGCATTCTGAGCGATACACGACAAGTCACTTGGTGGGGCTGGCGTGGCCCCACCCTGATCCCGAGGAGACGGACATGCATAGGGGAATGGCGCTGATGAGCGTGGCTGCTGCTGCGGCAGCCTGGGGCGGCATGGCGCTGCCCGCACAGGCGGCGACGAGCTATCGGGTCACGGTGACTTGTTCGGTGCCCAAGTCGCAGCCCGAGCGGCAGCTGGCGCCCAACTCGTGCCTCAACTACCTTCCCGACGGCACCCAGACGTACACCGCGAAGGTCCGCGACAGCAGCGGCAAGCCGGTTCGCGGCGTCGTCGTGACGTGGACCGACTCGGACGCCCAGGACGCGCTCTTCCGGGTCAACCAGAACCCCTGCGTCACGAACTCCAGCGGATCGTGCTCCGCCGAGCTCGTCGACAAGCACCCGAAGGCCGGGGAGAAGATCAGCGTCACCGCGTCCGCGGGCGGGTCGTCGGGCAGCGGTCTCCTGACCTTCCAACGCTGATCCACACCACGAAAAGCCCCTGGTCGCTACGGCGCCAGGGGCTTTTCGAGGTGGTCACAGCGCGGAGAACTTGGCCAGGTGCGCGACAGGCTGTCCGGCAACCTTGGTGAAGTCGCCGCCGAGCCACAGGTCGTGGGTGCTGGGGTCGACCGCGGCCGAGAGCACGCCGAACGGGCTGTCCAGGGCGGGAGCCCAGGAGGTGACCTGTCCGCCGGACCACGAGACCTCGAGCACCTTGCGCCTTGGGAGGTTCTTGTCACACAGGAAAGGTGCGCCGGCGCCGGTGTTGCCGACGCAGTAGTTGGTGAAGTGGCCACCACCGAAGACCGAGTCGCCGTCGACGGCGACGGCCTGGACGTCGCCGTCCAGCTGGTAGACCTGCTGTTGCAGGGTGCCGTCCTGCTTGAGCAGGAGGAGGTGGCCGCCAGAGCCGGCCTGGCCGACGTACACGCCTTGCGCGTCGGCGACGACCTTCAGGACCGGGAACAGCGAGTGCGGGGCGAAGCCGGAGTCGTTCTTGCCAGTGGCGGCGCTCACGGCGCCGAGGTAGGGGTAGGCGCCCTGCCCGTTCAAGGTGGTGAAGAGCCCCCCGACATAGACCCTCCCGCCGTCGGCGCTGAGAGCCAAGGTGTTGACCTTGGCGTTCGCCTTGGGCTGCCAGCCCGGGTCCAGGGCGCCGCTGGCGAGGGAGAAGGCGGCCAGCTTGGACCGGCTCGCGGCCCCGACCTTGGCGAACTCGCCGCCGACGTACAGGCTGGAGCCGGACGCGGCGAGCGCCCTCACCGGCTTGTTGATCACGGGGCTGAACGACTGCACCTGTGCACTGGTGACGCTCAGGGCCGCGATGTTGCTCCGGCTTGCGCCGCCGACGCTGGTGAAGGAGCCGCCGACGTACACGGTGCTGCCGGAGACGGCGATCGACAGGACCTCGCCGTTCGCGGCTGCGGTCCAGGACGTCAGGTCACAGGTCGCGACGTCGATCGCGGCCAGCCGGCTGCGCACCTGGGCCTTTCCGGACCGGTCCGTGACTTGGGTGAAGGTGCCCCCGATGAAGAGGGTCCCCCCACTGATCGCCATGGAGCTGACACGCCCGTTCGGTTGGGCGCACGGCCGGACGGCGGTCGGAGCGACGGAGGCCATGGCGGCCGATGCGCCCCCCACCACCAAAGCGGTGGTACAGAGCGCGGCAAACGGAAGTCGAGTACGCATGTGAGTTCCCCCAGTTGAGACGTTTGAGCGGCGACGCCCCGCGGTCGCCTCGGCAGCACGTGCCGCGGTCTCAGCAAAATAACAGCAAAGAGTTGTCGCGAGGACGCGAATTGGCCAGGTGTATTTATGCCCCGACAGAGCAAATATCCTCTTAGCAATACATATCCGACTTGTCGTATTCGCCCAGTGTGCGCATCCTTTCCCCGGTCAGGCGCGGGGTCGGAAAGGGCGTGTTTGCATCAGTTGTCTGCACTTTTTGTGTGCTGAGACGTAAATATCCGCGATGTGTTCTCCGCAAAGCGCTTTTCGCATTCTTCCTTGTTGCTAAGGTCCTTTTCGTTGGTCCTGGGGGGCAGGACCGGTGGGCACCATTCGGTGCACCGCCTGGGGGAGGCGAGCCGTCGCTCGCTCGTTACCTGTGGAGCATTCATGAGGACATCTCGTATCCGTGCACTGGGCCGACACGCGTCAGGCAGTCGGGGGCGACCGGATCGGTCCACAGGGGTCCGACTCACCCTCGCTGCCGCCGCCGCGGCGAGCCTGACCGTCGCAGCAACGCTGTCGGTGACGGCGCCGGTGGCGTCGGCCGCGACGGCCCTGCCCGCGGGTCCGGCGCTCTCGCCGAGCGCTGACGGCACGTTCTGGGGCACGAACGGTCGTGTGGTCGACATCGTCTCCAACGGGACCAAGGCCTGGATCGCGGGCGGGTTCGACTACGTCGGTCCCAACACGGGTCGGGCGGTCACGGTCAACTCGAGCTCGGGTGCCGTGGTGCCGTCCTCCAACGTCGTCGACGGCACCGTCAACGCGTCCGCGACCGACGGCAAGGGCGGCTACTACCTCGCCGGCGACTTCTCGCGTGTTGCTGACGTGCGGCGCCAGGGCCTCGTGCACATCAAGGCCGACGGAAGCGTCGACCGTTCGTGGCCGGCGACCGCTGTGACGACCACCGTCACGGTCAAGGGCGTCACCAAGTCGCAGACCGGCTCGGTCAAGTCGATCGCCGTCGCAGGTGACCGTCTCATCATCGGAGGGGACTTCGACACGGTCAACGGTGTGCGCTCGTCCCGTCTCGCCGCCATCGGTCTGGACGGCAACGTCATCCCGTCCTGGCAGGCGTCGGCCAGCGCCACGGTCAACACCCTGGCGGTGGTCGGCAGCAAGGTCTACGTAGGTGGGTCGTTCACCACCCTCAACGGCGCCAGCCGTGCCTACCTGTCCCGGGTCCAGCTGGCCGATGGCGTCACCGACCCGACGTTCACGGCGCAGACGAACGCCCCGGTCTTCGCCCTGGACGTCCAGGGCGGCGCCACGAGCGCCCAGGACACCGTGCGGCTCGGTGGCGACTTCACCAGCGTGACCAGTGCGGGTGGCACCGCAAGTCGTTCCCGTCTGGCCGCCGTCGACGGCGGCGGTGCGGTGCTGCCATGGGCGGCCTCGGCCAACGGGACGGTCAGAGCCATCGCGACGGACCCGGCGACCGGGACGACGTTCGTGGGCGGCACGTTCAGCCAGCTGTCCGGACAGAACCGCACGCAAGTCGGCGCGTACACCGCAGCGGGAGCGCTGACCGGCTTCAGCGCTTCGCTGGCCGGATGCCAGGCTCCGCACACGCTCAAGTCGACCTACACCCTCCCCGCCTGCGCCGTCGAGGTCCAGGCCCTCCAGGTCGCAGCAGGAACGGTGTACGTCGGTGGCGTCTTCACCACCAGCCAGGGCAGCCTGCGCCACGACGCGGCCTCCTACTCCGTGGCCACCGGGCAGCTCACGCCGTGGCTGCCCATGCCGGGCGCTCGGGTCCGCACCTTCACCAGCCTGGGTGCCACCACGGTGATGGCCGGCGACTTCGTCAGTGCCGGCGGCCAGTACCGCCGGGGCGTCGCCAAGATCGATCTCGCCACCGGGACCCTCGATCCCACCTTCAGGGCCGACGCCGACAACATGGTGCTCGACCTGGAGCTCAGCGCGGACCGCACCAAGCTCTACCTCGGCGGCACGTTCAAGGCCGTCAACGGGGTCACCCGCCAACGGATCGCTGCGGTCGATGCGACCACCGGAGCCCTGGACACGGCCTTCGTGGCCAAGGTGAACAAGGACGTCTACACGATCGCGGTGCGACAGAGCTTCGTCTACCTCGGAGGCCAGTTCACCCAGATCGGCACGGTGGCCCGAGCGCATGCGGCCCGCATCTCGGCCGTCAACGGCTCCGTCGACACCACGTGGACCGCGAACACCAACGGGCCCACTGGGACGACGTACCACGAAGGCATGGTGCTGTCCCTGGCCGTCGCCCCCGACAACTCGCGGGTCTTCCTCGCCGGGCCCTTCAAGACCGTGAACGGCGTGGCCCTGAGTGACGGTGTCGTGGCCCTCAGCGGGGCCACCGGGGCAGTGCTGCCCAAACAGCTGGGCGGGGTCCGCAGCTGTGGGATCTACCACTGGATCGTCAGTCTCAAGCTCAGTGACGACGGGCAGCGGCTCTACGGAGGCGACGTCTGTCCCGACTGGATCTACCAGTGGGACGCGGTCAACCTCTCGCAGACCAAGGCCAACGGTCTCAACTGGAGCACGGCCTGCAACGGCGGCATGCAAGGCACGCTCGAGGTGAACGGGACCTTCTACTACGGCACCCATGGCGGCGACAAGGGCAACGGCGGCTACTGCTGGCAGTCCCCGACCGTTCCCACGCAGGTGGCCCAGCAGAGGTTCTTCGCCTTCCGAGCGAGTGACGGAGCGCTGACCGACTATGCCCCGGCATTCGACTCACCCATGGGTGTGTGGTCCTTCGCAGCCGTCCCACAGGGGCTGCTCGTCGGTGGCGACTTCACCGTCGCCGGTGACCGCAACACGGTGGCCCAGGGTCTGACCCTGTTCCGCGGAACGCCCTGACCACCCTGAGGCACGGCCGACGGACACGAGCGGTCGCTCCTACCCGGCGGCGCGGCTCGCGACGTACCTTCCGGCGACCGGGACCTTCGACGTCAGCTGGACTCCGTCTACCACGGGAACGGTGTATGCCCTTGAGTCAATACCGCCGTGCACGTATGCCGTGCTCACTCGCAACGGCGCTGGCGACAGCGCGCTCAGCGAGGTCGTGCAGGCGACGCCCGTCGCCGCGGCGCTGACGGTGCCGGGGGCGCCGACAGCGTTCCACGCCGCCGCCCTCGCAGCTCAGCCCCGGACCGAGTAGCCGAAGTGGCGCAGTCCCGGCAGCGTGAACAGTGACACGACAGCCCGCTGCAGCACCGGCATGGCCCGACGCCACTCCTCGTCCGGGCGGAGCGTGACCAGGCCCCGGTCGTGCCGGTTGGGATTGCCGGCCACCGTGTGGGTCGGCTGCATCCTGACACTGCGCTCGTCGACGAAGGGGGTCGGACTGGTGTCGAGGTCGAGCAGCTGTGCGATGCGCTCGACGGTCTCGCGCGGACGATCGACGAAGTCCTCGTAGCGGATCCGGACCGTGCGTCCGCGCTTGACGGGCCACCAGAACTCGACGAGGTAGTTCCACACGACCCACATCGCCGACGAGCGCCACAGCTCGAGCCGTTCCATGGTGGCGTCGTCGTCGTCGCGGTCGCCAGTCACCTTCACCCGACGCCACGAGAACGCGTTGGCCCGCGGGTCCCGGACGACATGGACGACGTAGAGCTCGATCCCGGGAAGGCGCTCGAGGATCTTGCCGTAGGGCGGCAGCTTCGAGGAGTCCACGATCACTGCGGGATGCTCGAGCTCGGACAGGGCGCTGTAGAGGGCAGCGATCGTGTCGTCGTTGGGGTGCGGCGGCACGGCCGGTCGACCCCTGAGCTGGCGCAGCACCATCGAGGGGATGCGCATCATCCGCAGCCGGGACAGCAGGTCCTGCGACACTGCGAGCGGGTCGGGTGGCGGGGCGCCCTGGTAGGCGCGGTCGACGACGGCCCTCCAGACGGGACACTGGCTGAACGGCAGGCCGCATCCGCACCGGTGGTCCTCGAGGAAGCCGCGCTCCCAGACGTAGCGGAGCTCGCCGACGGCCATGGCACCGGGGAGCTGACCCAGGATCGTGCTGAGGATCGTCGTGCCACTGCGGCCCGTGCCAGCCACGAAGAGCACCTTCGTGGAGGCCGGATGGGTGCTCACCGGGAGGTCTCCGATCGTTGCGCGACAGGCGGTTTCGTCGATCGACCCGCCCGCGTCGAGGCCTTGTCGTAGACGACCTCGAGCCTCGAGAGGTGCGCAGCGGCAGCGAAGTCCTGCTCGAGCCGACGGCGGCCGGCGACGCCCATGGCCACCGCCTCCTCGGGGTTCGAGTCCAGGCGAGCCAGGGCTCCGGCGAGGAGGGCGTCGTCGTCAGCGGGAACGACGAGACCGTGGACGCCGGGCTCCACCAGCTCGGGCATCCCGCCCATGTCCGTGACGACGACGGGGGTCGAGGCGGCGAACGCCTCGAGGATGGTCATCGGCTGGTTCTCGTACCAGCGCGAGGGCACGAGCAGGGCGCGGCTGTGCCGCACCAGCGGAGCGAGCTCGTCCGCGCTGAGGCGGCCATGGAACACCACCCGACCCGGGGCCACCTCGGCCGCCAGCCGTTCCAGGCTCGGTCGTTCCGGACCGTCTCCTGCGACGTGGAGGACGCAGGCGCTCGACAGACGGCCGATCGCCCGGATGGCGGTGTCGACGCCCTTCTCGTGCGACAGGCGTCCAGCGACGACGAAGCCCTCGCCGGGCACTGGATCCTGCGCAGGCTCGGGGATGTGGGTGAAGTTGTTCACCACGCTGATCCGATCCTCCGCGATGCCCTGGCGCACCATCACCGCAGCCAGGAAACGGCTGGGGCTGACGAAGGCGTCGACCGGGCCGTAGGCGTCGAAAGCGCGATGGAGTCCCGACTCGACCGCGAGAAGCACACTCCCGCCAAGGGATCCGCTCTTGCACCGGTGCGCCGCAGCGTGCCACGTCCCGTGGCCCACGCACGCATCACACGGACGTCCGTGGTCGAGCATCTGGTAGCTGGGGCAGGCCAGCTTGTAGTCATGGAGGGTCATGACGCACGGGATGCCGGCGCGACTCACCGGCCGCAGCACGGCGGGGGAGAGCTGGTGGTAGATGTTGTGGCAGTGCACGATGTCGGGTCGGAACTCGCGGATCGCCTGCTCGATCCCTCGGGCGCTGGAGCTCGACCACACCATCCGCGCCGAGGCCTTGATGCCGGCCCACCCACTGGGTGCAGGCTCCAGCTCCACGAACGACGGGAAGGTCCGACCCAGGGGCTGCGGAGTCTCGTTCTCCGGGTGGTCCATGCCGAAGAAGCCGACCTCGTGTCCGGCCGACCGTTGGAGGGCGGCGACGTCCAGCATGTAGCCCTCTGCGCCTCCGCGTCGGTAGAGGAACTTGTTGACGTGAAGAATGCGCATCGCCGGTCCCTTCTGAACTCGCACAGTTGACCACATGCCGTCCCGAGATGTCCGCGAATCGTGGGGAACGGTCGGCCGATTCGGCTGGCTTGAGCACATTTTGCGGTTCTCCCGTGCGAGCTCGGCAGCCGATCAATAATGAGCCGGGACAGCATCGGCTCTGAGGGACCCCGGGGGGGACGCCCGGCTGTCGATGTTCGACGGAGGGGACGTAACAGCGTGGCACGATCCGTGGTGGCAACCGCACGACGAACGGTGCGCCGTGCAGCGACGTGGAGGCCCAAGCGCGACGGGACCGAGAGCGTCGACGTGGCTCGGCTGATCAGCCCGTTCCGCTACGACGTGGTCGTGCGGGCGCAGCTGTTCGACGCGGTGGCGGCGCGACCGGACGGCCAGTCGATGGATGAGTTCGTGTCGTCGGTGGCGGAGCATCCCTACGCGGTGTGGTTCCGTGAGGTCGAGCTCCGTCGCTTCTTCCCGTGGGTGCTGAACGAGCCACGGGACGTCGCCGACGCGTACGCCGCTCGGGTCGAACGCGCGGTCCGCACCTTCGAGTCGTTTCAGCAGCGCGGCTTCGATGCCCGCCAGCCGATCATGCTGCGCCGTCTGGCTCGCCCCACGGTCAGCGACTCCGGCGTCCTCGTCCCACGGGTGCTCCACCTCGGCGACGGTGGACACCGACTGGCCCTCCTCTACCGCTCGGGAGGCCTTCTCGAACCGTCGATGCACCGCATCGACCCGCGTCCGAGCAAGGTCATCGACAACACCGCGATCCTCGCCCCCGCACTGCGGTTGCCTGAGCGGGAGTATGCGGCCTTCCTCTCCCTCGGCTTCCTCGACGCTGCCGTGGACTCGCTGGACGCGCTCTGGACGGGAGTCGAGCACACCTGCCCGGACCGCCTCGCGGAGCTCGAAGCCCTGGTGAAGGCGCAGTGGCTGGACGTGGTCGAGCGATGAGCGCGTGGTGGGACCGGTACGTGAATCCGCCGACGGGTCCGCAGACCCCGAGGCAGCACCTGACCCGCAAGATCGTGCGCCGGATCCACTGGGCCCGGACCGAAGGTGTCGGCCGGGTCATCGAGGAGGACCGCCTCGACCCGCGCCCTCGGCTGCGAGCGGCCGCCCGCAAGCGCCGGTGGCGTCACCGTCACCCCGTCGCGCCTGGTTCGGCCGTGCCCGTCTACGTCGTCGGACTCCAGCGGTCGGGGACCAACATGCTCATGCGTGGGCTGGACGAGGCGCCCGAGACCGAGGTGCGCAACGAGAACGACCGCGTGCTGTTCCACCGTTTCCGGATCAGGTCCGTCGACGTGCTGCGTTCGACCGTCATGGCGAGCCGGCAGCAGTTCGTCTTCGTCAAGCCGATCTGTGACTCGCAGCTGCTCGACACCTTCCTGGACATCGACGGGCTGGCCCCGGGACGCGGGGTCTGGGTCTACCGCGACCCGGACTCCCGGGCCCGGTCGGAAGTCTCCAAGTTCGGGCCGGCCAACCTTCTGGCCCTACGTGACATCGCCGCCGGCAAGGGTGAGATGCGGTGGCAGGGGGAGCGTCTGCCCAGGGCGAGTGTCGAGCTCGTCCAGTCGTTCGATCTCGACACGATGACTCCTGTCACCGCGGCGGTGCTCTTCTGGGCCATCCGCAACCAGCTGTTCTTCGAGCTCGGGTTCGACCGTCGCGAGGACGTGCTGCTGTTGTCCTACGACGCCTTCGCCGCCCACCCGGCGGACGAGATGCGGCGTCTCTGCCGGTTCGTCGGGGTGACCTACCGGCCCCAGCTCGACGAGCACGTCGATCGCAGGGTCTCGCACGGGACGACGCCGCTGGAGATCGATCCTCGAGTCCGCGCACTCGCCATCGAGGTCCACGAGCGTCTCGAGGCCGCGCGCGAGGCCCAGAACCGCCGGTCGGCGGACCAGGACTCGTCCGCGGCCGGCGGGAGAAGCGCCTCATGAGGACCAGGACCGCGGCGATGCGCACCGCAGCAGGCGTGGTGGTCGGCGCCCTGGTGCTCGGCGCCTGCACCGGCCCGGCCTACGTCAACAGACCCCCGACGACCAGCCCCACCGGGACGCCGAGTGGTCCACCTTCCGGGACGGCTGCCAAGCTCACCGCCCCGCTCGGCGCGAAGTACGACTGGTCGCGGTTCGACATCGTCTCGCCGTACCTGAAGAACCTGTCGGGAAGCTCGACGTTCTACGAGCTCGTCTGGTGCGACATCGAGCCGACCGAGGGCAAGCAGGACTGGGCGACCATGGACGCCGTTGCCCGCAAGGCGAAGACCGTCGGTGCGCAGCTGATGATCAAGATCCGGGTCGGTTCCTGCTGGGCCACCACCCAGAGCGACCCGCAGCACGTGCGCGGTACCAAGAACAAGACCGAGTCCTTCATGCCCAAGGACATGAGCAAGTACAACGCGTTCGTCTCCTCGGTCGTCAAGCGCTACTCCGCCCAGGGTGTGCACACCTACGCCGTCGAGAACGAGATCAACTCGGAGTCCTTCTGGGGCGGCAGCACCACCGAGTTCGAGTCCCTGGCCAAGGCTGCCGCGGCCTCGATCCGCGCCGCGGACCCGGCTGCAGCGGTGGCCGACCCGGGAATCAGCAGCACGGCATACGGGGCGGCCATTGCCAAACGCCTGATGGACCAGGGCAAGGTCGCCGAGGCGGTCAAGGCCTGGAACACCTACTACTCACGCCGCATCGGAACGCGTGGCGAACAGCTCCAGTCCGTCACGGACGGGGCGAGTCTCTCTGCGGCTCTCGCCGCTCCCCAGGCGGCCCGCAACCTCGAGTACCTCGCGCTCGCCGAGAAGCTCCAGAAGGACAAGGTGGTCGACATCAGGCAGGTGCACTTCTACGAGAGCTGGCAAGCCGCCCCTGCCTTCGTCGACTACCTCAAGGCCACGACTCCAGCCGGCATGCCGATAGAGGCATGGGAGGTCGGCCAGTTCCTCAAGGACGGAACCCTCACCGACGAGCAGCGCGCGCAGGAGATGGTCAAGACCGTGTCCCTCCTGCTCGCCGGCGGGGTTCGGCGCGTGCTGTGGCTCCCTCTCGTGATGAACCCGGTCGGACGCAACAGCAACGAACCGCGCTACGGCCTGCTCAACCCGGATGGTTCAACGCGTCTGACCGGCACCGCCTTCACGGCAATGGCCCAGGCCGCGGCCGGCGCGACGGCGACCTCAGTCTCGGGGAAGGGCCTCAGCGGGGTGGCCCTCGAGAAGGACGGCAAGACACAGGTGTTCGCCTGGAGCCCGGCCGGCGACGTCATGATCAAGCTCGGTCCTGGTGAGGTCGTCAAGCCGGTTGCCGCCCAGGGTGGCTCGGGGGCCACCGGGTCGGCCAAGGTCGGTGCGGTACCGGTCCAGATCGCCTCCAACCGAACGGTCTCCGAATTGTTGAGCACGCTATGAGCCTCGATCCCGACCCGAAGCGACTCGTGTTCGTCGGCGGACTGCACCGCAGCGGCACGACGCCCTTCGCCAAGATCCTGGACGGAAACCCGGAGATCAGTGGACTCGTCGACACCGGGGTCCGCGAGGACGAAGGACAACACCTCCAGCGGGTCTACCCCAAGGCGAAGGTCTACGGCGGGTCCGGCCGGTTCGCCCACCGACCGGAGGCGCACCTCACCGAGGCGTCACCGCTGACGTCGCCGGCGAATGCGCAGGCGATGCTCGACAGCTGGGTCCCCTTCTGGGACACCAGCCGGACGTTCCTCGTGGAGAAGTCCCCGCCGAACATCATCATGGGCCGCTTCCTCCAGGCGCAGTTCCCCGGGTCGGCACTCATCGTCGTGGTCCGGCATCCGGTGGCAGTCGCCCTGTCCAACAAGAAGTGGCGACGCATCACGTCCACCAACCCTCGCAAGTTCCAGTCGCTCAACCAGATGGTGGAGCACTGGCTAGCGGCTCACACGATCCTGGCGGCCGACGCACCACACCTCGACCGGCTGCTCGTGGTGCACTACGAACGCCTGATCCAGAGCCCGGACGAGGAGCTGAAGCGCGTGCAGTCGTTCCTCGGCCTGAGTCAGCCGATCGACTCCTCGAAGCTCAGCAGGAGTCACAGCGACTCCTATGCGGAACGGTGGGCGTCGTACGAGGGCTGGTGGCGGCCGGGCGCATGGCAGCGTCGCATCATCGGGTCTCGCCACGCCGAGGACATCGCCGCCTTCGGCTACGACTGGGCCGACCTGTCCGGTTTCTCCCAGCACCGCACCCCGCTGGGGCTGACGGCAGCGATCTGACGGGGTACGGCGTGACCGTGCCGGCGCGGTGAAGCTGCGCTCGCGGCGCGATTACTCTGGTGGGGCACCCCGTGTCCGATCGACGTGGGTCCGTCATGCTGCCTGCGCGTCGGGGGACCTGTCGATCGCCGTCTGAAATGTTGGGACGTCTGCTCATGAGCACAACCACCACCCGAACCCCGGCTCGCCTGTCCGGGCTCCTCGACGCCTGGCAGGCAGAGCCCACCGCCCGCCGGGTGCTCGAGCAGGTGGGGCGGGCCCAGCTCGTCGACGTGTCGGGGAGCGACGGCAGCCGTCCGTTCCTCGTCGCGGCCCTGGCGCGCGCCGCCGGCGACGCCGGGCCGGTCGTGGTCGTGACGGCAACGACACGTGAGGCCGACGACCTGGCCGCGGCCCTCGAGGCCTTCCTGCCGCGCGACGCCGTTGCCGTCTTCCCGAGCTGGGAGACCCTTCCGCACGAGCGCCTCTCGCCCCGCAGCGACACGGTCGGCCGGCGACTGGCCGTCCTGCGGCGGATCGCGCACCCCGACCCCGACGACACGGCATACGGCCCCCTGTCGGTCGTCGTCGCGCCGGTCCGTGCGGTCCTCCAGCCGATCACCAAGGGTCTGGGTGACCTCGTGCCGGTGGCGCTGCGTCCCGGCGACGAGCAGCCGCTCTCCGACGTGGTCGAGGCGCTCGCCGCCGCGGCCTACACGCGCACCGACCTCGTCGAGCGTCGCGGTGAGTTCGCCGTGCGCGGCGGGATCCTCGACGTCTTCCCGCCGACCGAGGAGCACCCCGTCCGCATCGAGTTCTGGGGCGACACCGTCGAGGAGGTGCGGTGGTTCAAGGTCGCCGACCAGCGCAGCCTCGAGGTCGCCGAGCACGGTCTCTGGGCCCCGCCGTGCCGCGAGGTCCTGCTGACCGACGAGGTACGGGCGCGAGCGGCCGAGCTGGCCACGCAGCTGCCCGGCGTCGCCGACATGCTGACCAAGGTCGCCGAGGGGATCGCGGTCGAGGGCATGGAGTCGCTGGCGCCCGCGCTCGTCGACGGCATGGAGTCCGTGCTCGACGTGCTGCCCACCGAGTCGATCATCGTGCTCGCCGACGCCGAACGCATCCGCACCCGCGCCCACGACCTCGTCCTCACGAGCGACGAGTTCCTCCAGGCCAGCTGGGCCAACGCAGCCGCCGGCAACAACGTGCCCGTCGACCTCGAGTCGGTCCTCGGTTCGGCCTCCTACTGGACGCTCGCCCAGGTGCGCGCGCACGCCGTTGCGTCCGGACGTCCGTGGTGGACGCTGACCCCGTTCAGCTCGGACGCCGAGCTCGTCATCGAGGATGACGACGTCGACGTCCGGCTCTCCCTCGGGACCGTCGACCCCGAGGCGTTCCGTGGAGACACGGACCGGGCGGTCGCCCACCTCAGGGAGCGCACCGGCGACGGGTGGCGGGTCGCCGTCGTCACCGAGGGGCCAGGTCTCGCCAAGCGCGTCGAGGAGGTGCTGCGCGACCACGAGGTGCCCGTCGACCGGCTCGCCGACACGGTCCCGAGCGGCCGAGCCCTCATCGCGACCGCTTCTCTCGGAAGGGGATTCGTCGACGAGGCCGCACGCCTCGAGGTGCTCACCGAGACCGACCTCACGGGTCAGGTCGGCAGCTCGACGTCGACGAAGGACATGCGGCGTATGCCGTCGCGCCGGCGCAACCAGGTCGACCCGCTGCAGCTGCGGCCGGGGGACCACGTCGTCCACGAGCAGCACGGCGTCGGCCGATTCGTCGAGATGATGCAGCGCACCGTCGCCGGAGCCACCCGCGAGTACCTCGTCATCGAGTACGCCCCGAGCAAGCGCGGCCAGCCGGGCGACCGCCTCTTCGTCCCCACCGACCAGCTCGACCAGGTGACGAAGTACGTCGGCGGCGAGGAGCCCACCCTCAACAAGATGGGTGGCTCCGACTGGACCAAGACCAAGTCGCGGGCCAAGCGCTACGTCAAGCAGATCGCGGCCGACCTCATCCGCCTCTACAGCGCCCGCCAGGCCACGAAGGGTCATGCGTTCGCGCCGGACACCCCGTGGCAGCGCGAGCTCGAGGACGCCTTCGCCTACATCGAGACGCCCGACCAGCTGGTCAGCATCGACGAGGTCAAGGCCGACATGGAGAAGCAGGTGCCGATGGACCGGCTCATCTGTGGGGACGTCGGCTACGGCAAGACCGAGATCGCCGTGCGTGCGGCGTTCAAGGCGATCCAGGACGGCAAGCAGGTCGCGGTCCTCGTGCCGACCACGCTGCTCGTCAGCCAGCACCAGCAGACCTTCGCCGAGCGTTACGCGCAGTTCCCGGTCAAGGTCGCTTCGCTGTCGCGCTTCCAGAGCGACAAGGAGGCCAAGGAGGTCATGGCCGGCATGGCCGACGGCAGCATCGACCTCGTCATCGGTACGCACCGGCTGCTCGCCAAGGATGCGCGCTTCAAGGACCTGGGGCTCGTCATCATCGACGAGGAGCAGCGCTTCGGCGTCGAGCACAAGGAGCTGCTCAAGACGATGCGCACAGCCGTCGACGTGCTGTCGATGTCGGCCACGCCGATCCCGCGCACCCTCGAGATGGCTGTCACCGGCATCCGTGAGATGTCTACTCTCGCAACGCCGCCCGAGGAGCGTCACCCGGTCCTCACCTTCGTCGGCGCCTACGACGAGAAGCAGATCACCGCCGCGATCCGGCGCGAGCTGCTGCGCGAGGGACAGGTCTTCTTCGTGCACAACAAGGTCAGCAGCATCGAGAAGGCCGCCGGCCGTCTGCGCGAGCTCGTGCCCGAGGCGCGCATCGCGACGGCCCACGGACAGATGGGGGAGCACAAGCTCGAGCAGGTCGTCGAGGACTTCTGGGAGAAGCGCTTCGACGTGCTCGTCTGCACGACGATCGTCGAGACCGGGCTCGACATCTCCAACGCCAACACGCTCATCGTCGAACGCTCCGACATGCTCGGTCTGTCACAGCTGCACCAGCTGCGTGGTCGCGTGGGCCGTGGACGCGAGCGCGCCTACGCCTACTTCCTCTACCCGCCCGAGAAGCCGATGACCGAGACGGCGCACGACCGCCTGCGCACCATCGCGAGCAACACCGACCTCGGCTCCGGCATGGCCGTCGCCATGAAGGACCTCGAGATCCGCGGCGCGGGCAACCTGCTCGGCGGCGAACAGTCCGGTCACATCCAGGGCGTGGGCTTCGACCTCTACGTCCGCCTCATCGGCGAGGCCGTTGCCGACTTCCGCGGCGACGCCGTCGACGTGCCCGCCGAGATCAAGATCGAGCTGCCGGTCGATGCCCACCTCCCGCACGACTACGTGCCGGGAGAGCGGCTGCGTCTCGAGGCGTACAAGAAGCTCGCGACCGTCGAGACGTTCGAGGCCGTCGACGAGATCGAGGCCGAGCTTCGCGACCGCTACGGGGCGCCGCCCAAGCCGGTGCAGAACCTCCTCGAGGTCGCGCGACTGCGTGTCGTGGCCCGCGCCGCGCGCATCGGCGACATCGGCGTCCAGGGCAAGGTCGTGCGCTTCGGCCCGGTCAAGGAGCTGCGCGAGAGCCAGCAGCTGCGCCTCATGCGCCTGTATCCGGGCACGCTCGTCAAGGAGGCGCTCGGCACCATCCTCGTTCCCGTCCCGATGACGGCGCGCGTCGGTGGCAAGCCACTGCGCGACGTCGAGGTGCTCACGTGGGCGCGGCAGCTGATCCAGGCCGTCCTGCTCGACGACATCGCGGCCGCATCGTCGGCGTCGTCCGCATCGTCGGGTGCGACCAGGTCCGGCGTGGGAGCACCGTAGGATGTCAGACGCATCCGCCAGAGGAGGAAATTCGTGAAGGCTTGGTCTGCTCAATCCGCGAAGCGTGCGGCCGTGGTCGGCGTCGCCACGCTCGGTGCCGTGTCGCTGCTCGGCGGGTGCGGTTTCGAGACGCGCCAGCAGGCTGCCGCCGTCGTCAACGGCAAGGTCATCCACGAGTCCGACGTGCGCGAGACGTTCGACCAGCTCAAGGCCGCCAAGCTCGACTTCGCCGAGAACATCGTCGTGACGGCCCTCGTCGCGGCGCCGCTGCTCCAGGACGCCGTCGCGACCTCCGGCAGCTGGAAGCCCGACGCGACCTACGCCTCCGTCATCTCCTCGATCCCCGGCGCCACCGACACGACGAAGGAGTTCGTCGCGGCGGTCGCCCTCATCCAGTCGCAGAAGATGACGCCGGCCGACGTCGCCGCCTATCGCGCCGACCTCCAGAAGGCCGACATCACGGTCAACCCCAAGTACGGCTCGGTCGTGAAGTCCGACCAGGGACCGGTCTACTTCACGATCGGTCAGCAGACGCCCAACTGGGTCAAGCCCGCTGCCAACCCTGCTCCCGCCACGCCGTCCGCCGCGCAGTAGCCCTGCCACCTTCGCCGCCGTGACTGCCCGCGTCGTCCTGCTCGTCACGACCCCCCGCATCGCGCCGGGGCTCCTCACCCGCGAGGCGTGGTCGAGCCTCGAGCAGGCGTATGCCGTGTGGGGACGTCCCGACGAGCCGCAGGTCGCCGCGCTGGTCGAGGCCGGCGTCGAGGTGCTGCCCCGCGAGCCTGCCCACCCGGCCGACCTGGCGCGTGACCTCGTGGCGGCCTCCGAGGTCGGCGACGTGGTGTGGGTCGGCTCCTCCGATGGCGACCCCGGCCTCAGCGACGCCATCGCCGTCGAGGTGACGCGACTTCCCGAACCTCCCGACGTCGAGCTGCTCATCGGCTCCTTCGACGTCCCCGGTGCGCGCCTGCTCGACGTCGTCGCCGTCATGGACCGGCTGCGTTCGCCGGGCGGCTGCCCGTGGGACGCGGAACAGACGCACACCTCCCTCGTCCCCTACCTGCTCGAGGAGGCCCACGAGGCGATCGAGGCCATCGAGAGCGGCGATCCCATGCACATGCAGGAGGAGCTGGGCGACCTGCTCCTGCAGATCGCCTTCCAGGCCCGCGTGGCCGAGGAGCACGCGACCGAGCCGTTCGACATCGACGACGTGGCCGGCGGCCTCGTCGACAAGCTCGTCCGGCGTCATCCCCACGTCTTCGCGGAGGTCGAGGCGGCCACCGCTGATGCTGTCGAGGCCAACTGGGAGGCCATCAAGGCCGCCGAGAAGCAGCATCGGACGCACCCCCTCGAGGGTGTGCCGAGCTCCCTCCCGGCCCTCGCCCGGGCCGAGAAGTTCGTGTCGCGGCTGCACCGGAGCGGCCAGGACGACCTCGTCGACGCGGCCGTCGCGGCAGGGGACGTCGGCGCCCAGCTGCTGGACCTCGTCCGACGTGCCCGGGCCGAGGGCGTCGACGCGGAAGCCGCCCTGCGTGAGACCCTCCGGCAGCTGGAGCAGCGTTCAGCCGCGACCGATGGAGTCGAGGACCACCCGGCCTCCTGAGCCGTGTCTCAGTCTCGCGTCACTCGCGTCACTCGTGTCACTCCTGGCGCGGATCCGCCCCTTCGGCCTGGCGTGAGGCCGAAGGGGCGAGCCCGGCGCAACTCGGCAGGGGGGGTGCCGGGAGCGCCGGGCCCGCGGGCGGATGCACGGGCTGAGGTACCCGCGCCCCCGCCGTTCATGGGGTCCACTCTCAGTATGCTCCGTGTGAGGCGAAGACGGCATGGACCGTGCGAGCCAGGATCGCGAGATCCTGGACGATCGACCAGTTGTCGACGTAGTAGAGGTCGAGGCGGACGGTGTCCTGCCACGAGAGGTCGCTCCGACCCGAGACCTGCCAGAGGCCAGTCAGCCCGGGCCGCACGTGGAGCCGGCGCTGGACGTCGGTCTCGTAGCGGCGGACCTCGGCCGGCAGGGCCGGCCTCGGCCCGACGAGGCTCATGTCGCCGTTGATGACGTTGATCAGCTGCGGAAGCTCGTCGATGGAGAACCGGCGCATGACGGCTCCGATGCGCGTGATCCGCGGGTCGTGCTCGGCCTTGAAGAGGACGCCCTCGGCGTTCTTGTTGAGGTGGCTGACGCCCGACAGGCGGGCCTCCGCATCGACGACCATGCTGCGGAACTTGAGGCACTCGAAGAGCTGACCGTCGCGGCCGACACGGGTCTGGCGGAAGAGCACCGGGCCGCCGTCCTGCAGCTTGGTCAGCAGCGCGAAGGTCAGCATGACCGGCGACGCGAGGAGCAGTGCGACGGTGGCGCCCACCAGGTCGAAGGCGCGCTTCAGGCCGCGGGAGGCCGCGAGACTCTGCGGCGGTTCGACGTGCACGAGCGGCAGACCACCGACGGGGCGCATGGCCATCCGCCCTGACGAGATGTCGCTGAGGCTCGGGACGACCGCCATCTGCACGTCGTGACCCTCGAGGTCCCAGGCGATCCGGCGGAAGTCGACCGCCGACGGGAAGGCGCCCTCGGAGAAGAGCACGAGGTCGGCCTCGGAGGCGAGGGCGTTGGAGGCGGTCTCGTTCGTGAAGCCGATGACCGGCACCCCGCCCGGCGTCTGCTCGACCGGCCGCGTCGACGGCACCAGGGCGCCGATGATCTGGAAGCCCAGCCACTTCTCGCGGCGCAGGACGCTCGCGACCTCGTCGATCCGGCTCTCGGACCCGGAGATGATCACCTTCGTCAGCAGGCGCCCGCGGCGGTGCAGACGGTGGACGATCCTGCGGGCCGTCCACCGCCACAGCAGCAGCACCGGCACGCCGACGAGGAACAGCAGGACGAAGAAGACCCGGGAGAGCTCGAACTTCGTCAGGTAGCTGGAGATCCCGATGGCGCCGGCCGTGAGTCCCGCAGCGCCGAGCACCCGGGCGTACTCGACGGTGCCGACCCCGATATGGGCCTTGGTGTAGGACCCTCGCGCCACGTTGGCCAGCATCCAGGCGACGATGATGGCCGGCCCCACGGACAGTGCGACCGTGTTGACGTCGTTCGCCACCGGCAGCAGCACCGGCGTGTCGACGCGCCGGACGGAGGCCAGCAGCGTCGCTCCCACGATGATGACGAGGTCACCGGTCGCGATCCCCAGCTGGAGCAGCCGTTGCCCGCGCAGCCGCTCCGTCGTCCTGCGTGCATCCACTCTCGCGTTCAGGTCCAGGAGAATCGCTCCTGGCTGTTGCACGGCTTGCCCCATGACAGCACCAACCCCCCGCTGGCGTCGTAACTCCCCAATGAAACCAGCCACCCCCCGGTGACACTTCGGAGTATGTCGGGTTCGGTCACGCCAAGGTCAAGAACCGGTAAGTCTTTTCTCAGGTTGGGCGTGAATGGACGCGTATAGCCCGTAATGTCTGACCCATTTTGCGGCGCCGGTCGGCCCGCGTCCCGGGATGGGCCACCGGGCCGGGTCGCTGAGGGCCGACGGGGTGGCCACCGACTACGCTTTGGTGCGATGCACGCACCCGCGCGATCCGGCGGTGGGTGTCCGAGCGCGACCTGCACAGGAGTTGTCAGTGGCCAGCATTGAGGAGATTGGCGCCCGCGAGATCCTGGACTCGCGCGGCAACCCGACCGTCGAGGTCGAGATCCGTCTCGACGACGGCACGTTCGCTCGCGCGGCCGTCCCGTCCGGCGCCTCGACCGGCGCCTTCGAGGCGTCCGAGCGTCGCGACGGGGACAAGGGCCGCTACCTGGGCAAGGGTGTCGAGCAGGCGGTCGACGCCGTCATCGAGGAGATCAACCCGCGCCTCGTCGGTTTCGACGCCAGCGAGCAGCGGCTCATCGACGCCGAGATGATGGCGCTCGACGGCTCGTCCAACAAGGAGAACCTCGGCGCCAACGCGATCCTCGGCGTCTCGCTCGCCGTCGCTCATGCCGCCGCCGAGTCGGCCGGTCTGCCGCTCTTCCGCTACGTCGGTGGCCCCAACGCGCACGTGCTCCCGGTCCCGATGATGAACATCCTCAACGGCGGGTCGCACGCCGACTCGAACGTCGACATCCAGGAGTTCATGATCGCGCCGATCGGCGCTCCGACCTTCCGCGAGGCGGTCCGCTGGGGCGCCGAGGTCTACCACGCGCTCAAGAAGGTCCTCAGCGAGCGCGGCCTCGCCACCGGGCTCGGCGACGAGGGCGGCTTCGCCCCCAACCTCGAGTCCAACCGCGCCGCGCTCGACCTCATCCTCGAGGCGATCAAGGCCGCCGGCTACGAGCCCGGCCGCGACATCGCCCTCGCGCTCGACGTCGCCGCGTCCGAGTTCTTCGAGGACGGCTCCTACGCCTTCGAGGGGGCCAGCAGGTCGGCCGACGAGATGGTCGCCTACTACGCCGAGCTCGTCGAGGCCTACCCGCTCGTCTCCATCGAGGACCCTCTGAACGAGGAGGACTGGGACGGCTGGAAGTCCATGACCGAGCTGCTCGGCAGCAAGGTCCAGATCGTCGGCGACGACCTCTTCGTCACCAACCCCGAGCGCCTCGGCCGCGGCATCTCGACCGGCACCGCCAACGCGTTGCTCGTCAAGGTCAACCAGATCGGCACGCTCACCGAGACGCTCGACGCCGTGACGCTCGCGCAGAGCAACGGCTACCGCTGCATGATGAGCCACCGGTCGGGCGAGACCGAGGACGTCACGATCGCCGACCTGGCCGTGGCCACCAACTGTGGCCAGATCAAGACCGGCGCCCCGGCCCGGTCCGAGCGCGTCGCGAAGTACAACCAGCTGCTCCGCATCGAGGAGGAGCTCGACGACGCAGCGGTCTACGCCGGCACCGGCGCGTTCCCGCGCTTCGACGCGAGCCGCTTCGGCGCCCAGGGCTGACCCCGATGGCCGACCGCACGCCGTCCCGTCCGGGCCGCCCGTCGTCGACGGGCCGTCCGGGCGGTGGGGCGCGGCCGGCCGCAGCCCGTCCGGCTCCCCGCACGTCTTCAGGCAGGTCCTCGGGCACCGCGTCCGGTGGGTCCTCCGGCACGGCGACCGGCCGCTCGGGAGCGGGCCGCTCGTCCGCGACCCGTCCCGGTCAGTCACGTCCGGGCGCGTCACGGGCGAGCCGCCCGGGCGCCGGCAAGGAGCGGCCGGCTCTCGCCGCGCGACCGCGAACCCCGCAGAGCGCCCCGCCCTCGGCCTCGACGGCCTGGGTGCGCGGAGCCATCCTCCTCGGCATCCTCGTGATGCTCGCCGTGACCATCGTGCCCACGCTGCGCTCACTCGTGCAGCAACGGGGCGACGCGGCGGCCATGCAGGACAAGGTCGCCGAGCAGCGCCAGAGCGTCCAGCAGCTCGAGCGGCAGGCCGCGCTGTGGAAGGACCCCGCCTTCATCGAGGTCCAGGCCCGTGAACGCCTGAAGTTCGTCCGCGTCGGCGACCGCGCCTACACCGTCATCGACCCCGCGGCCGACCACGCCAGCGCTCCGGTCGCGCCGCGGCCCGTCGTGGCCGCACCCCTGGCCAACGCGGCATCGCCGTGGTACGGCAAGGTGTGGCAGTCGGTCCAGATCGCCGACCGACCGACGGCCGGGGTCACGCGCAGCAAGTGACCGCGGCCAGCCCCGAGACCGAAAGGGAGCCTCGCGTGAGCAACTCCGCACCTCCGTCCCCGCCGCCCGTCGAGACCTCCGACCTCGACGCCGTCGAGCGCCAGCTCGGGCGGCGCCCCCGCGGGGTGGCCGGCGTGGCGCACCGCTGCCCGTGCGGCGAGCCCGACGTGCTGCGCACCGAGCCCCGGCTGCCCGACGGCACGCCCTTCCCGACGACGTACTACGCCACGTGCCCGCGCCTCACGGGCGCGGTGAGCACCCTCGAGACGGCCGGCGTCATGAAGGAGATGACCGAGCGCCTGGCCCACGACGAGGACCTCGCGGCGGCGTATGCGAAGGCGCACGAGCACTACCTGGCGCAGCGTGCCGAGCTCGGCGACGTGCCCGAGATCGACGGGATCTCCGCGGGCGGCATGCCGACCCGCGTCAAGTGCCTCCATGTCCTCGTCGGCCACTCCTTGGCCGCTGGTCCGGGCGTCAACCCGCTCGGCGACGAGGCGCTCGCGATGCTCGACGAGTGGTGGCGGCCGACGTCGTGCGCGGCCGTGCACGCGGCCGAGGACGCCGCAGCCTCCACCTCCGCCGGGGAGGCGACCCATGAGTGACCCGACCAGCACCGAGACTCTTCGTGTCGGCGCGATCGACTGCGGTACCAACTCGATCCGCTTGCTCGTCGCCGACGTCGACCCCGGCACCGGGGCGCTCACGGACGTCCTTCGCCGCATGGAGATCGTCCGGCTCGGCCACGGGGTCGACCGCACCGGTGTCATCGCGCCCGAGTCCATGGAGCGCACGCTCGCCGTGACGCGGGAGTATGCCGCCGTCTGCCGTGACCGGGGGGCCGCCCGCGTGCGCTTCGTCGCGACGTCCGCCTCACGCGACGCGCGCAACGCCTCGGACTTCATCGAGGGTGTGCGCACGGCCTTCACCGAGCACTTCGGCTCCGAGGTGTCGCCGGAGGTCGTCTCGGGTGATGAGGAGGCTGCCCTCTCGTTTGCCGGCGCCACCGGTGGGCTTGCCGCCCAGGGCATTTCGGGCCCCTACCTCGTCGTCGACTTGGGCGGCGGCTCGACCGAGCTGGTCCGTGGCACCCAGGACGTCGAGGCCGCCCGCTCGGTCGACATCGGGTGCGTGCGCATGACCGAGCGCCACCTCGTCGGCGACCCGCCGACCGACGGCGAGATCGGGGCAGCCATCCGCGACATCGACGCGGCGCTCGACGTCGCCGAGTCGGTCGTGCCACTCGAGGGTGTCGCAACGCTCGTGGGCCTGGCCGGCAGCGTCACGACGATCACGGCGCACCTGCTGCGCCTGCCGGCATACGACCCCGAACGGGTCCACCTCGCGCACTCCGCACCCGCTGACATGGTCGTCGCCTGCGACGAGCTGCTCGGCATGCCCCGAGCGCAGCGCGCCGAGCTGCCCTACATGCACCCGGGCCGCGTCGACGTCATCGGGGCCGGTGCCCTGGTGTGGCGGCGGATCGTCGAGCGGGTCGTCGACCGCGCCGGCGTCACCCAGGTCGTCACCTCCGAGCACGACATCTTGGACGGCATCGCGCTCAGCGCAGCACGACGTGGCTGACCGACCCCGTCAGCGGCCCGGCAGGATGGCGGCGAGCACGGGCTCGTCGGACTGCTCGTGCAGGCGCCGGCGGTTGGCGCGCAGCCGCGCGGCCATCCACAGGGCCGCCGAGACGCCCAGCGCCCAGGTGCCGTTGGAGACCGTCGCGTCGACGACGCCGTAGGTGACGAAGAAGAGCGTCACGAAGACGACGGCGCGCACGTGCTTCGCCGACAGGCGCACGGCGGCGAGCAGCAGGCCGCCCCACAGGAGGTACCACGGGTGGATGACGGGGCCCGACGCGCAGAGCACGAGCAGGGCACCCGCCGTCGCGAGCACCGGGTTGCGCGGCGCGAACCGCCAGGTGATCCAGGCGATCCCCGCCAGACCGGCGACCAGGCCGATCGTCTGGGCGATCGGCACGGGCAGGGACCACGAGCTCTGGGGCATGCCACCGACGCGCATGAGCCACTCGACAGCGCTCCCGACGAAGGTCGGGGGCGAGAGCAGCGAGCGCAGCGAGACGGGGACGGAGAGGTTGGGGATCCAGCCCCAGCCGAGGCCCGACACGGCGGTGATGGCGGTGAAGGTCGCCGTAGTGATGCCGCCGTAGACGAGGCCGTGTCGGACCATGGCCCGCAGGCGGGCGCGGGCGCCGGGCTCGAGGTCGCTCTGGGCCTGCAGCGCCATGCCGACGACGCCGATGAGGGCGAGGACGGCCGTCTGCTTGTAGGCGGCGGCGGCCGCGATCGTCATCGACGCGACGACGAGCTGGCCCCGGCTGGCGAGCAGCAGCGCCAGGGTGACGAGGGCGACCATGACGGCGTCGCCGTGGGCACCCCCGATGAAGTGCATCATGACGAGCGGGTTGAGCACGCCGAGCCAGAGCGCGTGCCGGCCGCTGACGCCGTAGCGCTCGGCGAGGCGGGGAAGGGCGTAGGCGAGCAGCCCGACCGCGAGCAGCGCGGGCACGCGCATGGCGACGGCCGACACGTAGGCGTTCTCGGGGAAGACGCTGACGACGAGGTGCTGGACCTGCAGGGCCAGCGGGCCATACGGCGCCGGGGTCTGCACCCACATCGGGTCGACCTGGTCGGCGAACGGCCCCGCCACCCAGAACGGGCCGACGGCATACGGATCCATCCCACGCAGCACGATCTGGCCCTGCGCGGCGTAGCTGTAGGCGTCGCGGCTGAAGAGCGGCGGCGCGAGCATGATCGGCAGGCTCCACAGCAGCCACGCGAGGGAGGGCGCCTTGCGCCCGTGGACCGGTCGCATCCGCAGCCACGCGTCGACGAGCAGGGCCATGCCGACCGCGAGCAGGATGGTGGTCAGGATTCGGCCGGCGCCGGTGCCGAGCCACTCGAGGCCGAAGCGCTGGATGAGGGGCGAGGCCGGCAGCTCGAAGGTGTCGGCAGGCAGGAACGCCGGGCTGATCGAGCCGGCGGCCACGAGCGAGGTGCCGAGCGTGCCCCGACGGACCATCGGGTCGGCCCAGCTGCGACGCAGGGCGGCGGCGAACTGCTCACCGTAGGCCGCGACGCGCGGGTCGACCGACCAGGCCGTGCGCGTCGGAGCCGTCGTCGTCGCCCCCGCGACACGCTGCTCCAGCACCCGCTGCTCCTTCATGTGGTTGAGGGGTCGCACTCGGGAGCGCGACACACTCCCCGGAGGAGCGCCGACGATGGGCCCCTGGACCTCGTTCTCGCAGGTCAGTCTAGGTGGAGAGGCTGGATGCATGCCGTGCCACGCCAAGGCGTGGGCGGGCCGTTACCGAACCGTGCCCGCACAACCGACATACGTGACGTACCCCCGGAGGGACTCGAACCCTCACCGTTGGCGATTTTAAGTCGCCTGCCTCTGCCAGTTGGGCCACGGGGGCGCAGGCCCCAGTATGCCGTCGGCTCGGCCCGGTCTCGCGCGCGGGAACCTTTCGCCGGGGTGCGTTCGCTTACCCTTGGGGACAGTCGCCACGCCCATTCGCGGGTCGTGGCACCCAGTGCTTCGAGGAGCGCACTCACATGGCAGGTGGAAACCCGGTCTTCGACCGGCTCAACAAGCAGATCGAGAAGGAGCGCTACGCCGGTTTCGGTGCGCCCCAAGGCAGTCCGCAGCAGCCGACGCAGCAGGGCACGCAGGCCGCAACGACCGGCTACGCGACCCAGGACGCGATGACCGCGCAGCAGCTGAACGAGCTCTACTCGCAGCCTCCGGCCGGTCCGGTCGACACCGGCCGCGTCACGGTTGACGACGTCGTCGTCAAGAGCCTCACGCTGTTCGTCGTCACGGTCGCCGTCGCCGCCGTCTCGTGGTTCTGGACGAAGGCCAACTCCGACATGACGCTGCCGTTCTGGCTCGGTGGCATGTTCGGCACGCTGATCCTCGGCTTCGCCATCGCCTTCATGAAGAAGGTCTCGGTGCCGCTGCTCATGGTCTACGCCGTGCTGCAGGGCGCCTTCCTCGGCGCCTTCAGCCAGTACGTCGCGTCGATCCCGAGGTATGCCGGCGTCGTGCAGATGGCGGTCCTCGCCACGCTCTGCGTCTTCGTCGCGATGTACGTCGGCTACGCGACGGGCTTCGTCAAGGTCAACGACAAGACCCGGCGGATGTTCTTCTTCGCGATCGTCGGCTACGGCCTCTTCTCGCTGCTCCAGGTCGTCCTGCTCATGACCGGCGTCATCAGCGGCTGGGGCTTCGGCGGCAGTGGCAGCCTCGGCCTCATCCTGTCGGTCCTCGGCGTCGGCCTCGCTTCGTACTCCCTGGCCATCGACTTCGACACGATCGACAACGCCGTCCGGGTGGGTGCGCCGAAGAAGTACTCCTGGTTGCTCGCCCACGGGCTCATCGTCTCGATCGTCTGGCTCTACATCGAGTTCGTCCGTCTCTTCGCGCGCCTGCGCGACTGACAGCCCGATGACACCTTCGCGCGCGGGTTCGCCGACCCCGCAGGAGGTGTCCGACGAGCTCCGGCGCGTGGTCGAGCGGTGGCACCAGCTGTCGCTCGACCACGCGCTTTCGCGTATGCCGTCCGTCCGGGCCGTCGTCCAGTCGCTCGCCGACCGCGTGGCGCGGGCCCGGGGAGTCGCGCCGCAACCGGTGCCCGACCTCGGGCCCGCCGCGGTCACGGACCAGCTGGCGGTGATGGTGCACGACCTGTTCGTGACCGAGCCGGACGCCGACCCCGCGGTGGTCGCGAACGCCCTGGCCGGCATACGCAGGCTTCTCTGAGCCGACCGGGGGCAGCGCCACACGGCGCGACGTGGCGGCTTCTCGCGGTCGCAGCGCGCCCTGGGCCGCAACAACCCGCCAGTCGGCGAGGTGTCGTGCCGCCGGCCTGCACGCCGAAGGGCCCCTCCCGGACGGGAAGGGCCCTTCGGTGTGAGTGGTGCAGGTCGGCTGACGGCGTCAGCTGAGGCGCTCGAAGATGACGGCCATGCCCTGGCCGCCGCCGACGCACATCGTCTCGAGGCCGAACTGGCCGTCCCGCTCGCGCAGGGCGTTGATGAGCGTGCCGGTGATGCGGGCGCCCGTGGCGCCGAACGGGTGGCCGATGGCGATGGCGCCGCCGTTGACGTTGAGCTTGTCGTAGTCCATCCCGATCTGGTCGGCCGAACCGATGACCTGGGCGGCGAACGCCTCGTTGATCTCGTAGAGGTCGATGTCGCCGATCGAGAGCCCGGCGCGCTTGAGCGCGAGGTTCGTCGCATCCACCGGCCCGAGGCCCATGATCTCGGGGGAGAGGCCGGTCGCCGCGGTCGAGACGACCCGGGCGAGGGGCGTGAGGCCGAGCTCCTTGGCCTTGGTGTCGCTCATGATGACGAGCGCAGCGGCGCCGTCGTTGAGCGGGCAGCAGTTGCCAGCCGTCACGGTGCCCTGCTGGCGGAAGACCGGGTTCAGGCCCTGCACGGCCTCGAGCGTCACTCCGGCGCGCGGCCCGTCGTCCTTGGTGACGACGGTGCCGTCGGGCGTCGTGACCGGTGTGATCTCCCAGTCGAAGAAGCCGCGGCCGATGGCGGCCTCAGCGCGGTTCTGCGACGTGACGCCCCACTCGTCCTGGCGCTCGCGGGAGATGCCGTATGCCGTCGCGACGTTCTCGGCCGTCTGCCCCATCGCGATGTAGATGTCGGGGAGCAGGCCGTCCTCGCGGGGGTCGGTCCACGTCTCGTTGGTCTCGGCGATGCGCTTCGTGCGGGCCTGGGCCTCGGCGAAGCGGCCGTTCTGCTGGTCCTCCTTGGCGCCGCCGGCACCGGCCCAGTCGGTGTACTGCGAGACGCACTCGACGCCGGCCGAGACGAAGATGTCGCCCTCGCCGGCCTTGATCGCGTGGAAGGCCATCCGCGTCGTCTGGGCCGAGGAGGCGCAGAAGCGGTTGATCGTGGCGGCAGGGGTCGCGTCGAGGTCGAGCAGCGTGGCGACGACCTTGGCCATGTTGGAGCCGTGGCGGCCGGAGGGCTCGGCGCAGCCGAGGTAGAGGTCCTCGACGAGGCGCTTGTCGAGCGCGGGCACCTTGTCGAGGGCGGCCTGGATGACGCTCGCGGCAAGGTCGTCGGGACGGACCTCCTTGAGCGAGCCCTTGAAGGCCCGGCCGAACGGCGAGCGGGCGGTCGAGACGATGACGGCTTCGGTCACGGGAGATCTCCTGGTGCAGCATCGACGGCCCGCGCGGCGGTGCGACGGGCGACTAAGCGCTTGCTCAGTCCCCACGATGGTAGGACGTCCTCGCACCGGTTGGACAGGGCGCCGGCCATGACGTGCGTCTCGCCGCGGCTGCCGGGCCGCGGGTGGGTCCCACCGACCGGGTACGACCCCGGAGTTCGCCCACGCGACCGTTAGGGTGGACCGTCGGCGCTGCCGCGCCGAGCCTGGTCTGGGCACTCACCCCGGGCCATCCGACCAATCAGGGGGGCTCGTCCACCATGAAGACCATCACGACTCGCGTCCTCGCCGTGTCCGGCGCGATCGCGATTAGCCTCGGCACTGCCGCGTGCTCGAAGTCCGAGACGCCCGCCGCCACCGGCGGCTCGGGCAGCACCAGCGTGTCGACGCCGGCCGCGAGCTCGTCCACCACCGCCAGCGCCCCCGTGGCGTCCGAGATCCTCGCCAAGGCCAAGGCGAACGCGCTGGCCGCGAAGTCGGGTGCGTTCGTCGGTCAGGTCGACCAGAGCGGCAAGACGATCAAGATCGACTTCAAGGGCACGAGCGACGGCAAGACGGCTGACATCGCCATCGAGATGGAGGGCGATGGCAAGGCTCGCGTCATCTCCGTCGGCGACGGTGTCTACATCCAGGGCGACGAGACGTTCTGGAAGAAGCAGGGTGCGCCGGCGTCCGTCCAGAAGGCCGGTGACAAGTTCATCCAGGCCCCGGCGTCCGCGGGGTCGATGACCCAGAGCCTCAGCCTCAAGAGCTTCCTCGAGAAGGCCTTCGGCGCGGTCACCCCGGATCAGCTGGCCAAGGAGGTCGCGAGCGAGAACGTTGGCGGCGTGGACTGCTGGGTCCTCACCGACAAGAAGGGCAAGGGGGAGGGTGCGCTCTACGTCTCGAAGGACAAGTCCGAGGTCGTGCGCTTCACCGGCTCGTCGTCCAGCCCGGGCCAGCTCGACTTCTCCAAATGGAACGCCGATCTCGGCATCAAGGCGCCGGAGGCGGCCCAGATCATGAAGATCGGCTGACCTCCAGCACGGCGCGTCGGGGCCGTCCGCACGAGCGGGGCGGCCCCTTCGTCGTGTGCTCCCTGGGGAGGGCGGTGTCAGTGCAGGACGGCGTCCTCGGTGTGGTCGTCGGGAGGCCGGACGGCGGTCTCCGGCAGCCCGGGTGATGCAACGGTCGGGCGCATGCGGTGCAGCAGGACCGCCCAGCGTCCGTGCGCACCGCGGGACTGACCGCCGACCTCGGCGCGAGCGACCTCGGTGCCGGGCCGGGTGACGGCCCGCGTCGCCGCGACCGCGAGCGGCCCGACGCTCTCGCCGCGACGCACGTTCGGCTGGGTCGGCGTGCTGCGCTCGCCGAAGAGGTCGAGGGCGGCGCTCACGGTCGGCAGCAGCGCCGCGGCGACCCGGGCGTAGCCGGCGGGGCTCGGGTGGAAGCGGTCCTGGCTGAACATGACGTGCGGCTCGGCCGAGAACGCCTCGCTCAACAGGTCGCCGACCGACACCGCCCGCCCGCCGGCTTCCACGACGGCGACCGTCTGTGCGGCTGCGAGGTCGCGGGACCAGCGCCGGGCGAGCAGCCGCAGCGGCTGCGGCACGGGTTCGATGGCCCCGAGGTCGGGGCAGGTGCCGACGACGACCTCGGCGCCGGCCTCGCGGAGGCTGCGCACGGCCATCTCGAGGTGGCGCACGGCGACGGACCTGTCGATGCGGTGGGTCACGTCGTTGGCGCCGATCAGGATGACGGCCACGTCGGGCTCGGGGACGGCTGCGAGCGCACGCTCGACCTGCTCGTCGAGGCCGGGGGACTCGGCGCCGATGACCGCGACGTTGGTCAGCTCGACCGGGCGGCGGCTCAAGGCGGCGATCTCCGTCGCGATCGTCGCGCCGATGGTCTGGTGTGGGTGGTCCGCCCCCATCCCGACGCCGGTGGAGTCGCCGAGCACGACGAACCGCAGGGCGACGCCGGACCCGGAGCCGTAGGTGCCGCTGTCGGACGGGGCGCCCTCGAAGGGCTGGCCCACGATCCTGCGGGCCATCATCGCCTCGACCCGCAGGATCCCGTAGCCGAGGGCGCCGAGGGCGCCGAGGCCCGCGACGCCCACTCCGCCGCCGTAGGCCGCAGCCTGCGCGATCTTGCGCGCGCGCCGTGCACGCCCCATCCCGAAGCCCCCCTCCTGCGCCGTGCTCCACCAGGTCCACCACGGTAACGCCCGGACTCGACGGTCCGTGCCCGGTTTGCGGGCAGCGGCCGGGACTCCGCGTGGGCCGCGTGTCTCGACCGGCGGGACAGCCCTCCTAGGATGGGCGGGTGAAGTATGCAGAGAACGTCGCCGACCTCGTCGGCAACACGCCCCTTGTCAAGCTCGGCTCCGTCGTCGCGGACGCGGGGGTGAGGTGCACGGTGCTGGCGAAGGTCGAGTACTTCAACCCCGGCGGTTCGGTCAAGGACCGCATCGCCCTGCGCATGGTCGAGGCGGCGGAGCGCGACGGCCTGCTGGGACCCGGTGGCACCATCGTCGAGCCCACGAGCGGCAACACCGGCGTGGGCCTGGCCCTCGTGGCCCAGCGCCGCGGCTACCACTGCGTGTTCGTCTGCCCCGACAAGGTGAGCCAGGACAAGCGCGACGTGCTCAAGGCGTACGGCGCCGAGGTCGTCGTGTGCCCGACCGCCGTCGAGCCGGAGCACCCGGACTCCTACTACTCGGTCTCCGACCGCCTCGTGCGAGAGATCGACGGTGCGTGGAAGCCGAACCAGTACTACAACCCCGAGGGTCCCAACAGCCACTACCTGACGACCGGGCCCGAGATCTGGCGCGACACCGACGGCCGGGTCACGCACTTCGTCGCGGGCGCCGGTACCGGTGGCACCATCAGTGGCACCGGCAAGTACCTCAAGGAGGTCAGCGACGGCGCCGTGCGCATCATCGCCGCCGACCCCGAGGGCTCCGTCTACTCCGGTGGCACGGGTCGCCCGTACCTCGTCGAAGGTGTCGGTGAGGACTTCTGGCCCGGCGCCTACGACCCGTCGGTCGTCGACGAGGTCATCGCCGTCAGCGACGCGGACTCCTTCGAGATGACCCGGCGCCTCGCCCGCGAGGAGGGCCTGCTCGTCGGTGGCTCCTGCGGCATGGCCGTCGTGGCCGCGCTGCGCGCCGCGAAGGACCTGCCCGAGGACGCCGTCATGGTCGTCCTGCTGCCCGACTCCGGCCGCGGCTACATGAGCAAGATCTTCAACGACGAGTGGATGCACTCCTACGGCTTCCTCAACGACCACACCGAGGCGACCGTCGGCTCTGTCCTGCACGGCAAGTCGGGCGACATGCCGGCCCTCGTGCACACGCACCCCAACGAGACGATCCGTGACGCCGTGCAGATCCTGCGCGAGTACGGCGTCTCGCAGATGCCCGTCGTCAAGGCCGAGCCGCCCGTCATGTCGGGTGAGGTGGCCGGGTCCGTGAGCGAGCGGGCACTGCTCGAGGCGCTCTTCGCCGGCCACGCGCACCTTGCCGACTCCGTCGAGAAGCACATGGAGAAGGGCCTGCCGCTCGTGGGCGCCGGTTCACCCGTGTCGGCAGCGCGCAAGGAGCTCGAGGACTCCGACGCGATCCTCGTCGTCGAGGACGGCAAGCCCATCGGTGTGCTCACGCGCGCCGACCTGCTCGGTTTCCTCGCCGACTGACTCGTTTCAGGCTTCGCCTGAGACGCCGTATGCCGCTGGGTTCGCTTCCACGAGAAGCGAACCCAGCGGCATACGTGCGAGACGTGCTGCAGCTCAGGCCTGCTGCTTGGCCTTCGCCTCGGCCTTCTTGGCCTGCTTGAACTCCCGGACCTTGAGCAACGAGTCCGCGTCGACGACATCCGCCACCGAGCGGTAGCCGTCGAGGGCATAGTCGCCCGCTGCCGCCTCCCAGCCCTCGGGGCGGATGCCCAGCTGCTTGGCCAGCAGCGCCACGAAGATCTGCGCCTTCTGCTTGCCGAAGCCCGGCAGCTCCTGCACGCGCCGGAGCAGCTCCTTGCCCGTGGTGGCCTCGGTCCAGAGCCGCGTCACGTCGCCGTCGTAGCGGCTCTCGACGAGGGCGGCGAGCTCCTGCAGGCGCGCCGCCATCGAGCCCGGGAACCGGTGGATCGCCGGGGGTGTGCTGGCCATCGCCTTGAACTCGTCGGGGTCGGCCGCCGCGATCGCCGCGGGATCGAGCGTGCCGAAGCGGCTCAGCACCTTGTAGCCGCCGCGGAAGGCGTGCTCCATGCCGTACTGCTGGTCGAGCATCATCCCGACGACGACGGCGAACGGGTGCTCGTCGAGGACCTGGTCAGCGGCCGGCTCGTTGGCGATCTGGAAGCCCATGCAGGCATGCTCTCACGCGGTCCGGGCCGGACTCGTCGCATCGGGCGGCACTGCCCACGTCAGGGCGTGGCGTCGACCCAGGACGGCTGGCCCGGTGCGATCCGACCGGCACCGGAGGTCAGGGTCGCGACCGTGCGCGCCACCTCCGCGACGGCGTCGGGCGCTGCCGTGACGGACAGGCGCATGCCCTGCGGCAGGTAGTCGACGTTGCCCACCTCGACGTGGGCCAGCCCTCTCAGGGCGTGCTCGACCCGCGGACCGGACGTGTGGTCGACGTCGACGACGACACCTTCTCGCAGCTCGCGAGCCAGCATCGTCGCCTCGTGGAGTGCCTGCGACACGGCGTCGCCGTAGGCCCGGATGAGGCCGCCGGTGCCGAGCAGGGTTCCGCCGAACCATCGCGTCACGACGGCCACGACGTCGGTGAGACCACTGCCCCGCAGGACGTCGAGCATCGGCGCGCCCGCGGTCCCCGAGGGCTCTCCGTCGTCGTTGCTGCGCTGGGTCGCGCCGTCCGGCCCGAGCACGAAGGCCGTGCAGTGGTGCCGGGCGTCGCGGGTGCCCGACCTCACCTGCTCGACGAACGCGCGCGCCGCCTCCTCCGACGACGCCGGCGCCACGTCGCAGAGGAACCGCGACCGCTTCACCTCGAGCTCGGCGGTGGCGGGCGATGCGAGGGTCAGGTATCGGCGTGGCGGGCTCAGCGGCATACCTTCCCTCGCGGGGCGGGCGGGACCTTTCGAGTATGCCGGGAGTCCGGGGAGCGCTCCCCATTGCACCGACCGTGCCCGTCAGGTGAGGATTGGTCCGGTTTGCAGGGGTAGAGGGGAGATCTGTGTTCTCGAAGGGTGCTGACGTCGACGCGCTGCGCGACTCGGCTGGTCGCATGACGTCGTTCGGCCGTGAGGTCGACGGGGTCCGCGCGCACGGTCAGCGGGCGGTGTCCACCATGGCACGGGCCTGGCAGGGGCCGGACCTGCAGCACCTCGTCGAACGCTGGCGTCGGGTCGAGCATGACCTGCACCGCATCAGCACCGAGTTCGACCAGCTGTCGCGACGCCTCCATGACAACGCCGACCGCCAGCACCGCTCGAGCGGCTCGTCGGCGGTCGGCAGCGGGTCGCACCGCGCGGGCGAAGGGTCGGCGACGCTGCCGGCTCTGCAGGGGCACGGGGGACGTCAGGTCGGGCCCGGGGTCGAGTCGGCGGCAGGCCTCGTCGGGTGGGGGCCGGACCGTGGTCGTCCGGTCGTCAACCCGGGTGTGCCGCACGCAGCCCACGCGGTCGGCTGGGGCCACTGGATCGGGCGGGCGCCCGTCGGGGCAGCCGCGTTCGAGCCGATGGCCTTCGGCCCGGTCGTGCCGGCCGGAGTCGCGGCGGCAGCCGCTCAGGACCTCGGCCTGCCGATCCGCTGACCCTCACCGTGCCGCAGCCTGGCTCGTCAGCCGAGGTAGCGCTCGACGACGACGTCGACGAGCTCAGCCGGCGCGGGTTCGTGCGGGAGCAGGAGCGGGGGAGTCACGACGTCGGCGCCGGACCTCGCGGCGAGGTCGGCGAAGAAGCCCGGTGCGAGCAGATAGGTCGCGACGACGACTCGACGTCCCGGAAGACGCTGCGCCGCAACAGCCTCCGCGAGCTTGGGCTCGACGGCGGAGAGGTAGCCCGTGACGACGGGACGCCGGATGAGGCGGCCGAGCGCTGCCGCCACCTGCTCGCAGTCGCGCACGGCCGAGGCCTGCGAGGACCCGGCAGCGCCGAGGACCACGACGTCGTCGTCGCGCACGCCGGCGGCCTCGAGGCGACGCAGGAGCAGGCCCGCGAGGCGGTCGTCCGGGCCGAGAGCCGGCGCGACCGTGGTGCCCGGGACGGCAGCCGCGGCCCCGGTGAGGTCGACGTAGACGTGGTAGCCGGCCGAGAGGAGCAGCGGCACGAGCCGGGCGGGTGCGGCGGCCTCGAGCGAGGACAGCACGGCTCCGGGTCCTGGTGGCTGCACGTCGACGAAGGCTGCTCGGACGGTGAGGTCCGGACGCCGCGCCGCCACGGCGGCGACGAGGCTTCCGATCGCCGACCGGCCGGCCGCCGAGGACGTGCCGTGGGCCACCGCCACGAGCACGGGTGCTGGGCTGGTCATGGCCTCACTCTGTCAGGCCGGACCCGCGGGGTGTCGGGCTGTCCGAGGCCGCGGCGGAGGGCGCCCACGCGAGCGCACGACACGCATACGCCCGGGTGAGCAGGTCGTTACCAAGGCATCGCGGGACGGAAACGCGGACGAAACACGCCCTTCCTAACGTTGGACCCGACGTGGAACGCGAGCTGCGACGGAGGCCGGTGTGCTGATCGAGACCGACCTCACGGGGCTGCCCGTGCTCGTCGTGGGTCCGCCGCGTCTGACGACCGAGACGGTGCGCCGCTACCAGCGGGCCGGCGCGGTCGTGTCGGTCGCAGCGTCGCCCGGTGACGTGACGACAGCAGCCTGCGAGATGGCCCGGTTGGCGGTCATCGTCGGACCGGCAGCCACCTGGTCCGGGACACGCGCAGCCCTCGCGGGGCGCTGCCCAGTCGTCACCGAGCCGGCGCGGGAGGCGCCGCGGGGCCGAGTCGTCCTCGTCGGGGCGGGTCCCGGGGGGATCGAGCTCATGACGCTGGCCGGGATGCGCGCCCTCGCTGACGCCGACGTCGTGCTGACCGACCGCCTCGCCGAGGTGGGCGACCTCGCCGCTCTCGCGCCCGGGGCCGCGATCGTCGATGTCGGCAAGCGTCCCGGGCACCACGCCGTGCCCCAGGGCGAGATCGAGCGCATCATGGTCGAGCACGCGCTGGCCGGGCTCACCGTCGTGCGGCTCAAGGGCGGGGACCCCTACGTCTTCGGCCGTGGTGGCGAGGAGGTCGCCGCGGCGGTCGAGGCAGGGCTGCCCGTCACGGTCGTCCCCGGGGTCTCGTCGGCGGTCGGCGTGCCGGGCTGCGCCGGGATCCCCTTGACGCACCGGGGTGTCAGCCACGCCTTCACGGTCGTCTCGGGGCACGTGCCGCTGGAGCCACGCCAGGCCACGGCGCTCGCGGATCTCGGCGGCACCGTCGTCTTCCTCATGGGGATGCACAACCTCGTGCCGCTGACGACGGCCCTGACGCGCGCCGGTCTCGCCCACGACACCCCGGCTGCGATCGTGGAGCGCGGCTTCACCCCGGACCAGCGCAGCATCGTCGGGACGCTCACCACGCTGCCTGACCTCGCGGCACGGGCCGGTGCATCCTCGCCGTCGGTCATCATCGTCGGTGAGGTGGTCCGGCAGTCGGCCGTCTGGGACCGCCGTGTCGGGGCGGCGTCGCCCTCCGGCCTCGCCGTGGATGTGACGTCGTGAGCGAGCCGACCACCCCGGCCGCCTCGGCGCCGCGACGCGGCCACCCGCATACGGCGTGGTCGGCGGACCTGACGGGACCCGATCCCGATGCCACGCGCCTCGAGTCGACGGGAGCTGTGCTCGAGGGCTTCCGGATCGCCGTGACGTCCGACCGTCGCTCCGCGGACCTCATCGACGCCTTCGTGCGCCGCGGGGCCGAGGTGCTCCACGCACCCGCCGTCCGCATCGCGCCCGTCGAGGAGGACGAGATCCTCATCGGCGACACGCGCGCGATCATCGAGTGTCGGCCCGACGTCGTCATCGTCACGACGGCCTACGGATTCCGGCGGTGGATCGAGGCCGCCGACGCTGCAGGGCTCGGCGAGGACCTGGCCCGCACGCTCGACCGCGCGCGCATCATCGTGCGTGGTCCCAAGGCGCGCGGGGCGGTCCGGGCGGCGGGTCACGACGACGACGGCATCGCCGACGACGAGCGCACGGCGTCGACGGTCGGGCTGGCCCTCGAGGGTGGTGTGGCCGGCCGCCGAGTCGCCGTCCAGCTGCACGGGCACGAAGATGTCGAGCAGCTCGAGCGGCTGCGCTCGGCCGGCGCCTCGGTGCTGACCGTCGCGCCCTACCGATGGGTTCGCCCGACCGACGAGAGCCGTCTGGGACGTCTCGTCGCCGCAGTGGCGGCCCGCGAGGTCGATGTCGTGACGTTCACGTCTGCCCCGGCCGTCGATGGACTCGTCTCTGCCGCAGCGCAGCTCGGCATGGACGGGGTGCTCGTCGATGCTCTGCGGTGCGGCGTCACGGCGGCTGCGGTCGGACCGGTGACGGCGGCTCCGCTCCTTGACCTGGGTGTGACGCCCATCGTCCCGGACCGCTTCCGGATGGGCGCCCTCGTCCGCACCGTCGTGGAGCACCTCACGAGCAACGGGGTCGAGGAGGTGCAGACCGCCCTGGGCCTGCTCGTCGTGCACGGCCGCGTCGTGAGCTTCGGCGGGGAGACGGTGACACTGGCGCGCGGTCCGCGGGCGATGCTTGCGGCGCTGATGTCCGAGCCGGGTGCCGTCCTGAGCCGGGAACGGCTGCTCGACGAGCTGCCAGACGCCGAGAACGAGCACGCCCTCGACATGGCTGTCAGCCGGTTGCGCTCGGCGCTGCCCGACCGGCACCTCGTGCAGACGGTCGTGCGCCGCGGCTACCGCCTCAACGTGTAGCCGCCACCTCGGCGTCGCCGACGATGGCCGGCGCGTGGTCGGCGATCCAGTCCATGAGGGGCACCATGCGCTCCGCCAGCTCGCCACCGCGTGCGGTGAGGGAGTACTCGACGTGCGGCGGGACGACCGGCCTGGCGTCGCGGTGGACGAGCCCGTCGGCCTCGAGCATGCGCAGCGTCTGGGCGAGCATCTTCTCGCTGACGCCTTCGGCGCGGCGGCGCAGCTCGCTCCACCGCAGCGGCTCGCCCTCGGCCAGGGCGAGGATGACGAGCGTGCCCCACTTGCTCGTCACGTGGTCGAGGACGACGCGGCTGGGACAGTCGGAGGAGAAGATGCCGTCGGGGAAGTGCCGGCGCAGGATGGGACTAACCGTCATGTCAGTACCTTACTTCAAAGTGGGTACTAACTTCTGGGAAGTATGCCGTGGGCGCCGTCGTTCTGCAGGGTGTCAGTCCCACCCGAAAGGAACGTCATGACTCTTCTCGTCACCGGTGCCAGTGGCCACCTCGGCCGTCTCGTCGTCGAGGCCCTCCTCGAGCGCGGCACGCCTGCGGCCCAGGTCGTCGCCATCGCCCGCACGCCCGAGTCGATCGCCGACCTCGCCGACCGTGGCGTCCAGGTGCGCCGTGCCGACTACGCCGACCCTGCGTCGCTCGACGCAGCCTTCGCCGGTGTCGACCGGCTCCTGCTCGTCTCCGGCAGCGAGGTCGGTCAGCGGATCGCCCAGCACGCCAACGTGATCGACGCGGCGAAGCGTGCCGACGTCAGCTTCGTCGCCTACACGAGCATCACGCGCGCCGACACCTCCGACCTGGCCCTCGCTGTCGAGCACCGCGCGACCGAGGAGCTGCTCGCCGCCTCGGGTCTGCCTCACGCCCTCCTGCGCAACTCGTGGTACCTCGAGAACTACATCGGCCAACTGCCCACGTTCCTCGAGCACGGCGCCGTCCTCGGTGCCGCCGGTGAGGGGCGCGTCAGTGCCGCGACGCGCGCCGACTATGCCGACGCCGCCGCCTTCGTCCTTGCGGGCGAGGACGGCCACGGTCACGAGGGCGCCGTCTACGAGCTCGGTGGCGACAACGCATTCACGCTCGGCGAGCTCGCTGCGACGGTGGGTCGCATCGCCGGTCGCGAGGTCGTCTACCGCGACCTGTCGGTCGCGGACCTTACGGCGGCGCTCGTCGCCGCGGGTCTGCCTGAGGGGTATGCCGGCGTGCTGGCCGACAGCGACCGTGGGATCGCCGACGGGGCGCTGTTCACCGACACCGGCGACCTGTCGCGCCTCATCGGACGTCCCGCGGCGGACCTCGAGGCCGCCCTCCGCGCCGCCCTGGTCACCACCGCCTGACCCGCCTGACCCACCTGACCCACCTGACTTCTACTTCCACCGTCGAGAGGCCACGTGTGGTCGCTCCGCTCCGGTCGAGAGGCCAATCCTTGCCGTCGGACAACGGCAGGGATTGGCCTTTCGACGTGCGTCACCGACCACACGTGGCCTTTCGACGTGCGTCACCCGACCACACGTGGCCTTTCGACGTGCGTCACCCGGCCATACGTGGCCTTTCGACGGTCAGGGGAGGGGGGCGCCGATCCTCACGATCCCGTGCTGGACGCGGACGGCATACGTCGGCAGGGAGATGTCGGGGTCGTCGAGGGCGGCGCCCGTGCGCAGCGAGAAGACCTGCTTGAGCAGCGGGGAGGCCACCGTCGGCTCGCCGGCGCGGTCGCCCGTGAGGCCGCGCGAGATGACGGCGGCGCCGGCGTAGGGGTCGAGGTTGTCGACGGCGTAGATCATCCCGGTGGTGAGCAGGAACAGCGCCGCCTGCGCGCCACGGGGCAGGAGGACGGCCACGCCGCGGCCGGGGACGAGTCGGCCCACCGGGCAGGCCGACACCCACTGCCGTGCACCGGGAGGTGGCAGGATGCCTGGACGGATGACCGTGCGTGAGGTGGTCGACGCCGTGCCGCCGGGACTCATGGTGAGCGCTGTCATGGTGGGTTCCTCTGCGGCTCAGACGTTCTCGCGGACGGTGGGCAGACCGAGCAGGACCGGCACCTTGCGGGGGCCGGACTCGTCGAAGGTGACCGTCGGGTCGGCCTCTTCGGGCGCGTTGACGAACGACACGAAGCGCGAGAGCTTCTCGGGATCGTCGAGCACCGCCTTCCACTCGTCCTCGTAGCCCTCGACGTGTCGGGCCATCGCCGCCTCGAGGTCGTCGGCGATCCCGAGGGAGTCGTCGCACACGACGGCCTTGAGGTGGTCGAGGCCGCCCTCGAGCGAGTCGAGCCACGGAGCCGTGCGCTGGAGCCGGTCGGCGGTGCGGACGTAGAACATGAGGAAGCGGTCGATGTAGCGCACGAGGGTTTCGTCGTCGAGGTCGCTCGCGAGCAGACGTGCGTGCGCGGGCGTCTGGCCGCCGTTGCCGCACACGTAGAGGTTCCAGCCCCTGTCGGTGGCGATGACGCCGACGTCCTTGCCGCGGGCCTCCGCGCACTCGCGCGCACAGCCCGAGACGCCGAACTTGATCTTGTGCGGCGAGCGGAGCCCGCGGTAGCGGTGCTCGAGGTCCACGGCCATGCCCACGGAGTCCTGCACGCCGTAGCGGCACCACGCCGACCCGACGCACGACTTCACGGTCCGCAGCGACTTGCCGTAGGCCTGCCCCGACTCCATGCCGACGTCGACGAGGCGCTGCCAGATGGCCGGGAGCTGCTCGACGCGCGCACCGAAGAGGTCGATGCGCTGGCCCCCGGTCACCTTGACGTAGAGCCCGAACTCCTGGGCGACCTGGCCGATCGTGATGAGCTGCTCGGCCGTGGCCTCCCCGCCCGGCATCCGCGGGACGACGGAGTACGTGCCGTTCTTCTGGATGTTCGCGAGGAAGTGGTCGTTGCTGTCCTGCAGCGCGGCCTGCTCGCCGTCAAGAATGTGCTCGCTGCTCGTCGACGCGAGGATCGAGGCGACCGTCGGCTTGCAGATCTCGCAGCCGGTGCCCGTGCCGTAGCGTGCGATGAGCCCGGAGAAGGTGCGTATGCCCGTGGCCGAGACGATCTCGAAGAGCTCGGCACGGCTCTGCTCGAAGTGCTCGCAGAGGGCCTTGGAGAGCTCGACACCTGAGTCGACAAGCAGTTTCTTGACCGTGGGCAGGCAACCGCCACAGGTGGTTCCGGCGTTCGTGCACCCCTTGATCGCGGCCAGGTCGCAGGCTCCCTCGGCGATCGCCCCGCAGATCGAGCCCTTCGTCACGTTGTTGCACGAGCAGATGACGGCATCCTCGGGCAGGGCGTCGGCGCCCAGCTCTGCGCCGGCGGGGGACACGAGCGCGCCTGGGTCGCCGGGCACCTCGCGGCCGACGTACGCCTTGAGCGTGGTGTACGCCGAGGCGTCACCCACGAGGATGCCGCCGAGGAGAGTCCGGGCGTCGTCGCTGACGACGACCTTGGCGTAGGTGCCCTTCGTGGCGTCGGTGTGCACGATCTCGAGGGCCCCCGGCGTGGCACCCATCGCGTCGCCGAAGGAGGCGACGTCGACGCCGAGCAGCTTGAGCTTGGTCGACAGGTCGGCGCCGGGGAAGGTCGCCTCCCCGCCGAGGAGCCGGTCGGCGACCACCTCGGCCATCGAGTACCCCGGCGCGACGAGCCCGTAGCAGCGCCCCTCGACCGCGGCGACCTCGCCCACGGCCCAGACGTTCTCGTCGCTGGTGCGGCAGGCGGTGTCGGTGATGACCCCGCCGCGCTCGCCGACGTCGAGACCGGCAGTGCGGGCGACGGCGTCGGACGGCCGCACGCCGGCGGAGAAGACGACGAGATCGGTGAGCAGGGCCGTGCCGTCGCAGAGCTCGACCGCGAGGCGGCCGTCGTCCTGCGCCGCGATGGACTGCGTGCCTGCGCCGGTGTGCACCTGGACGCCGAGGTTGCTGATGAGGCCCTCGAGGACCGCGCCGCCACCCTCGTCGACCTGGAGCGGCATGAGTCGGGGTGCGAACTCGACGACGTGCGGCGTCAGACCCAGCAGGCGCAGGGCGTTGGCGGCCTCGAGACCGAGCAGTCCGCCACCGACGACGAGCCCGTTGGCCTCGCGGCCCTCTGCATGTGCCCGCTGCTGAGCCTTCTCGGCTGCGCGACGGATGCCGTCGAGGTCATCAAGAGTGCGGTAGACGAAGCACCCCGTCGAGTCGTGCCCCGGCACCGGCGGCACGAACGGGTAGGAGCCCGTGGCAAGCACGAGCGAGTCGTACGCGACGACATCGCCGGCGCTCGTGGTGACGGTGCGCGCCTGCCGGTCGACGTGCTCGGCGCGGGTGCCCAGCCGCAGGTCCACGAGGCAGTCACCCGCATACGAGTTACCCGACAGAGCCAGGGCGCCCCGGTCCCATGCACCGACGTAGGACGACAGGCCCACTCGGTCGTATGCCGCGTCCGCCTCCTCGGAGAGGACGACGACCTTCCACGTGCTCTCCGTGTCCCGCGACCGGAGCGCCTCGACGAAGCGGTGGCCCACCATGCCGTGACCGACGACGACGACGGTGCGGGTGGCGGTGCCCGTTGCGTGCTCGGGGGTGGGGGACATCAGGCGGCTCCTTCGGTCAGGGCGGCGGGTGCCGACACCGGGTCGGGGGTCGTCGGGAGTGAGGGGTCGGTGGCCGGCTCGGACGAGCGCAGCCAGGAGCAGAGGCCGTCGACGGCGCCCTTGCACGAGCCGCAGCCGGTCGTGGCCCGCGTGGCCTCGGCGACACCAGCGACGGAGTCCGCACCGGCGCGGAAGGCGCCGACGATGGCCGACTTCGTCACCGTGTTGCAGCGACAGATGACGGCGGTGCCGGGCATCTCGGCCAGGCTCGCCGTCTCCGGGGCCCCGGAGCGGGTCACCGCGCGGCCGAGCATGAGCGCCAGACGATCCCGCGGGACGGCGGCGCCGGTGTCGTAGAGCTGGGTCAGCGCGCCGGCGGCGTCGCCGACGCCGAGCAGGATCGCGCCGACGAGCCGGTCCTGGCGCAGGACGAGCTTGGCGTAGCGGCCGCGGCTCGGGTCGGTGAAGGTGAGCACCTCGTGGCCCGGGTCGTGGACGTCGACGTCGACGGTCCCCATGCTCGCCAGGTCGATGTCGTGGGCCTTGAGCCGGGTCAACACGCTCGTGCCCTCATAGACGGCCTCGGGGTCGGTGCCGGTGAGCACGTCGGCGAGGACGCGCGCCTGGTCCCAGCCGGGCTGCACGAGTCCGGGCACCTCGTCGCGGTGCTGGGCGCACTCGCCGATGGCGTGGACGTGGGGGACCGAGGTGGCGAGCCGGTCGTCGACGACGACGGCCCGGTCGACCTCGAGGCCCATCGCCACGGCGAGGTCGGTGCGCGGGCGGACTCCAGCGGCGACGACCACGAGGTCTGCGGGCAGGGCCGAGCCATCGCCGAGGACGACGTGAGCCGGCTCGCCGTCGCAGCCTGCGTGACGAGCGGTGACGAAGTGGCCGAGGACGAGCCGCGCGCCGATGCCGCGGACGACGCGGGACAGGACGGCCCCGCCGTCGGCGTCGAGCTGGCGGTCCATCGGGTAGTCCTGCGGGTGCACGATGGTGACCTCGACACCGCGAGCGAGGAGTCCGCGGGCTGCCTCGAGACCGAGCAGGCCGCCGCCGAGAACGACTGCAGTGGAAGCGGACTCGGCCGCCTCGATCAGTCGGGCGCAGTCGTCGACGGTCCTGAAGGCGACGACCCCGTCGGCCAGCGCGGCCCCGGGACCGGGCGGGCCGGCATACAACCCCTCGGTGGGCGGGACGAAGCTCGTGCTGCCGGTGGCGAGGACGAGCTCGTCCCAGTCGACCACCCGCTCGACCCCGTCGGACGCGAGGGCCGCCGTGCGGGCCGTCACGTCGACGGACGTGACCCGGGCACCGAGGACGACGTTGATGTGCCGCGCGGCCCACCAGCCGTCGGGCTTCAAACGTGTGTCGCGCGCGGTGATGCCACCGGCGACGACGGTCGAGAGCAGCACGCGGTTGTAGGCGGCGTGCGGCTCCTCGCCGACGACGGTCACGGCGAAACGCGTCGCGTCGGGGTCGCGGTGGCGGATCTCCTCGGCGACGCGCGCCCCGGCCATGCCGTTGCCGACGACGAGGACGTGCCTACGGGTGGGGGTCATGCGACGGCCTCCAGTCGGACGGCGCACGCCTTGAACTCGGGCATGCGGCTGGTCGGGTCGAGGGCGGCGTGGGTGAGCGAGTTGGCCCGCGCGTCGCCACCCCAGTGGAACGGCAGGAAGACGACGTCGGGGCGCATGTCCTCGTCGACACGCACGGCCGCCCGGGTGCGTCCCCGGCGGCTGACGACGTCGGCGAGGTCGCCGTCCACCAGCCCGACGGACCCCGCGGTGTCGGGGTGCACCTGGACGAACATCTCGCCGGCCGCCGCCGACAGCTCGTCGACGAGGCGGGTCTGGGCGCCGGACTGGTAGTGCTGGAGCACGCGACCCGTCGTCGCGACGAGGGGGTATGCCGTGTCGTCGGCCTCCGCAGGTCCGGCGTGGTCGACGGCGACGAAGCGCGCGAGCCCGTCCGGCGTCGCGAAGCGGTCGAGGAAGAGTCGGGGCGTGCCCTGCGGGCGCTCGGTCGTGCACGGCCAGTGCAGGCTCTCGCCGGCGTCGAGTCGCTCCCACGTCACAGCGGAGTAGTCAGCCGGTCCGCCGGCGGACGCGCGTCGGAGCTCGTCGAAGACGGCCCGAGGGTCGGTGGGAAAGTCTGTGCTGCAATCGATCCGGGCGGCCAGCTCGCTCCACACGTCGAGCTCGCTGCGGCACCCGTCGGGCGCAGTGAGGGCCCGCCGCCGCCGCAGCACCCGACCTTCGAGGTTGGTCAGCGTGCCCTCCTCCTCGGCCCACTGGAGCACGGGGAGGACGACGTCCGCGATCGCCGCGGTCTCCGACAGGACGAAGTCCGAGACGACGAGCAGGTCCAGCGCACCGAGCTGCTCGGTGACGACGCATGCGTCCGGCGCCGACACGACGGGGTTCGAGCCGTGCACGAGAAGCACCCGCGGGCCGCCGTCCGTCCCGAGCGCGGAGAGCAGCTCGAAGGCGCTGCGGCCGGGCCCGGGCAGGTCGGCCGGGTCGATGCCCCACACGGCGGCGACGTGAGCCCGCGCCGCAGGGTCGTCGATCTTGCGATAGCCCGGTAGCTGGTCGGCCTTCTGGCCGTGCTCCCGGCCGCCCTGGCCGTTGCCCTGGCCGGTGATGGTGCCGAAGCCGGTGCCCGGGTTGCCGGGCAGCCCGAGCGCGAGGGCGAGCGCGATGAACGCGGTGACCGTGTCGGTGCCGCTGGCGTGCTGCTCGCTGCCGCGGGCGGAGAGGATGTAGGCGCCGCGCTCGGTGTCGCGGGCCCGCGCCAGTGCCGCGACGGCGGCGCGCATCGTCGTCACCGCGACCCCGGTGACCCGCTCGACCCGCTGGGGCAGCCACTGCGCAGCAACGGGCCAGAGGTCGTCGAAGCCGGTGGTCCGCTCCTCGATGAAGCGGCGGTCGGCATACCCCTCGGTGACGGCGAGGTGGAGCATCCCGAGCGCCAGGGCCGCATCGGTGCCGGGGCGCAGCTGCAGGTGCAGGCCGCCGCCGTCGATCGCCCTGGCGGCGGTCGGGGTCAGGCGCGGGTCGGCGACCATGAGCCCGCCGGCGTCGGCTGCCCGCACGAGGTGGGTGAGGAAGGGCGGCATGGTCTCGGCCGGGTTGGCGCCGAGGAGCAGCACCGCGTGCGCCGAGCCGATGTCGGTGACCGGGAAGGGGAGTCCGCGGTCGAGGCCGAAGCACCTGATGCCGGCTGCCGCGGCGGAGCTCATGCACCACCGGCCGTTGTAGTCGATCTGGCTCGTGCGCAGCGCGACGCGAGCGAACTTGCCCAGCTGGTAGGCCTTTTCGTTGGTCAGCCCGCCGCCGCCGAAGACCGCCACGGCGTCCCTGCCGTATGCCGTCTGCGTCCGGACGATGGCATCGGCCACGACGTCGAGGGCTTCGTCCCACGACGCCGGCACCAGCTCGCCGCCACGGCGGAGGAGGGGGGTGGTGAGACGCGAGGGCGTGCGGAGCAGCTCCGCGCTCGTCCACCCCTTCTGGCACAGGCCGCCCCGGTTCGTCGGGAAGCGCCGCGGGCTCACGGTGAGGTCGGCGGCAGACGTCCCCGTCAGGGTCAGCGCGCACTGGAGGCCGCAGTAGGCGCAGTGCGTCGCGACGCCCACCCCCTCGGAGGGCGCGTCCCCGCCCAGCGGGGGCGACGGCATCCCCAGGTTCGTCGTCATCGGCGGTAGCGCACCTTCGTCAGGGTGGCGGCGCCGACGTAGAAGAGGGTGAAGACGACGAACGCGGCCGTGGCCGAGTGGCTGGCGCCCTGGTACGACGCACGGAGCCCGAGGTTGATGAGGACGCCGCCGAGGGCGCCGATCGCGCCGGCGATGCCGATGAGCGCGCCGGCCATCGAGCGGGTCCAGGCCGTGCGCTCGATCGCGGGCCCGGGGACCGCGGCGGACTTCGCGTCGAAGAGGGCGGGGATCATCTTGTAGACCGAGCCGTTGCCGACGCCGGAGAGGACGAAGAGCAGGACGAAGCCGCCGATGAGGCCGCCGAGCTGGAGTCCGGTCGCAGCGCCGCGGGTCACGTCGTCGGAGCGCGCCGCGAGGGTCACGAGGACGCCCGCGACCGCCATGCCGACGAAGGTCCACAGCGTCACGAGGGCACCGCCACGGCGGTCGGCGAGCCGTCCACCCCAGACCCGGCTGACCGAGCCGAGGAGCGGGCCGACGAAGGCGATCTGGGCGGCGTGCAGGCTCGCGGTCGCGGCCTGCGCCGGCGTCGGCGCGGCGCCGCCGGTCAGCCCGGCGAGGAAGGTCTGGTTGAGCACCTGGCCGAAGGCGAAGCCGAAGCCGATGAACGAGCCGAACGTGCCGATGTAGAGCAGCGAGATGACCCACGAGTCGGCGTGCCGCAGCACCTCGAGCATCGCCTTGGGGTTGGCCGTCTGGTGGTCGAGGTTGTCCATGGAGACCGCGGCGCCGATGCTCGCGACGGCGAGCAGGACGAGGTAGACGGCACAGACGACCTCGGGCCGGCGGTTGCCGAGCGTCGCGATGACGAGCAGGCCGACGAGCTGGACGACGGGGACGCCGATGTTGCCGCCACCCGCGTTGAGCCCGAGCGCCCAGCCCTTCATCCGCTGCGGGTAGAAGGCGTTGATGTTCGTCATCGACGAGGCGAAGTTGCCGCCGCCGAGACCGGCGAGGCCGGCGACGAGCAGGAACGTCGTCAGGGAGTGGCCCGGGTTGACCATGAGCCACCAGGTCAGCACCGTCGGGACGAGCAGCGCGAAGCCGCTGACGATGGCCCAGTTGCGGCCCCCGAAGAAGGCCGTCGCCATCGTGTAGGGAACTCGCAGGACGGCCCCGACGAGGGTCGGGACGGCGACGAGGACGAACTTGTCGGCGGCGGTGAAGCCGTAGACGGCCTGCGGCATGAAGAGGACCATGACCGACCAGATCGACCAGATCGAGAAGCCGATGTGCTCGGTCGCGACCGACCAGACGAGGTTGCGGCGCGCGACGAGCTTGTTGCCCGCCTCCCACGCCGCGGTGTCCTCCGGGTCCCAGTCGCGGATGACCCGCCTCGTCGGTGCGGTGAGGGCGCGGAACCGGCTCGGGCGTTCGGGCGCGAGGGGGGCAGCAGCGGCGACGGTGCCGGTCGTGCTCGGGCCGGGTGTGCTTCCGGTGGTGGTGCTCACAGGGTCTCCTCCTTGGCTGCGTGGGCCGCTGCGAGAGCGTGACGCCCACGCTAGGAAGGAGGTGTTGCACGGCGTCCGACCTGCGGTGACACCTCGGTTACATCCCTCTCACGGCCCTCGGGAGCGGCCGTGAGGTCCCGCACGGTGGCCCGATCCCGGCGCCTCACCGCCGACCGGAGGCGGTGTGAGACGGCCCGCCGCGTAGGCTCCGGGTCATGACCTCGGCTCCCGACCAGGCTTCGCTCAGCACCCTGTCCGTCGGCACCGCAGGCCCGCGCATCGCCTTTCTGCACGGCCTCTTCGGCCAGGGACGCAACTGGAACCAGATCGCCAAGGCCGTCAGCGGCCCGGACGGCACGGACGCGCGCTGCCTGCTCGTCGACCTCCCCGACCACGGCCGGTCGCCGTGGTCCCAGGAGTTCTCGCTCGACGCGTACGCCGACGCCGTGGCCGGCACGCTGCGCGCCGCCGGTGAGGGGGAACGGTGGGCGGTCGTCGGTCACTCGCTCGGCGGCAAGGTCGCGATGGTGCTTGCCCTGCGCCACCCGGAGCTCGTCGACCGGCTCGTCGTCGTCGACATCGCTCCCAAGGACTACGGCTCCCTCGAGCGGTTCGAGGGCTACATCCGCGAGATGCAGAGTCTGCCCCTGGGTGAGGTGACGAGCCGCGGCGACGCAGAGGCCCGCTTCACCGAGCCGGACCCCGGCGTCAAGGCGTTCCTGCTGCAGAACCTGCGACGGGACGGCCAGTCGTGGCGCTGGCAGGTCAACCTCGACCTCATCGCCGGCGACGCGGCGCTCGGGGTGGACTCACGGATCGCGGACTGGCCGGATGCCGTGGACGAGCTCCCGGCATACGAAGGCCCGGTGCTGTGGGTCGCCGGCGGGGACTCGCGCTACGTCAAGCGCGAGGACGGCGACCGCATGCGCCGGCACTTCCCGCGGACGCGGCTCTTCACGATCAAGGGCGCCGGCCACTGGGTGCACACCGACGCCCCCGAGATCATCGTGACGGCCTTGCGCCGCTTCCTCGCCAGCTCCGCCTGAGCCGCCGGTTCGATGTATGGGCGCGGCCTCTGCGTCGCGCGAATACATCGAACCGCAGGGGAGCGGGGTGTCAGAGGAGGCGGCGGCCCATCGCCCAGGCGGTCAGCTCGTGCCGGCTGCTGAGCTGGAGCTTGCGCAGCACCGAGCTGACGTGCGTCTCGACGGTCTTGACGGAGATGAAGAGCTCCTTCGCAACCTCCTTGTACTGGTAGCCGCGGGCGATGAGGCGCATCACCTCGCGCTCCCGTGCCGAGAGCCGGTCGAGCTCCTCGTCGATCTCGGCGACCTCGCCGGCGGCCGCGCCGAACGCATCGAGGACGAAACCGGCGAGGCGCGGGCTGAAGACGGCGTCGCCGTCGGCCACCCGCCCGATCGCGGTGAGCAGCTCCTCGGCGTTGATCGTCTTGGTGACGTAGCCGCGGGCGCCGGCCCGGATGACGGCGATGACGTCCTCGGCGGCGTCGGACACCGAGAGGGCGAGGAAGCGCACCGGCACCGCGGCCCTCGACTGGACGCCGGCGCACGCCCGGATGACGTCGGCGCCGCCGTGCCCGTCGCCGCCGGGCAGGTGGACGTCGAGGAGCACGACGTCGGGCTGCTGCTCCTTGATGACCTGCACGGCCGACTCGACCGCACCGGCCTCGCCGGCGATCTCGAGCGTGAACGCGCCGGGTCGGGGCGTCGCCGCGAGGGAGGTCAGCTCGGCGCGCACGCCGGTGCGGAACATGTGGTGGTCGTCGACGATGACGATGCGGATGGTCCGCGGGTCGGTCATGGAGCCTGCTCCTGGGTCTGGGGGTCCGGCGTGCCGGCGGCCGTGGTGCTCTGGGTGGCGGAAGTGGGGGATGCGGCGGGCGGCGCTGCGGGCGAAGGCGGCTCGGTCTCGGTGTGCTGGCCCACAGGCAGGCGCAGCTCGACCTCCGTGCCGTCGGCGCGCCGCCGGATGCGGGCCGTGCCGCCGTGGCGCTCCATGCGCCCGATGATCGACTCACGCACGCCGGCGCGGTCGTCGGGGACCTTGTCGAGGTCGAAGCCCGCGCCGTGGTCGCGCACGAACGCCTCGACAGCGTCGGGGCCGACCTCGACGTAGGTGCTGACGGGCGGGCTCGCGTGGCGCACGGCGTTCCACGTCGCCTCGCGGACGGCCTTGACGAGCGCGTCGAGGTGCGCGTCCATCGGCCGGTCGCCGGTGACGACGAGCTGCACCGGCACTCCGTGGAGGTCCTCGACCTCGCCCATCGCGGCGGTGAGGGCGGCGCCGAGCGTGCCGGCGCGGGCGTCCTCGTCGTAGAGGTAGCTGCGCAGCTGTCGCTCCTGCGCGCGGGCGAGGCGCGCGACGGTCGCGGCGTCGCCCGACTGCCGTTGGATCAGCGCCAGGGTCTGCAGCACCGAGTCGTGCAGGTGGGCGGCGATGTCGGCGCGCTCGGTGGCGCGGATACGGGCGGCCTGCTCGAGGCGCAGGTTGCTCCAGAGGCGCAGGATCCATGGCGCCGACAGGACGACGACGCCGACGAGGGCGGCGAGCACGGCTCCGGCGACCTGCCACAGCTCGGTGAGGTTGGTGCCCTGCACGAGCAGGCCGACGAGCCCGAGGATGGTGAGGCCGAGACCGACGACGAGCCAGATCCAGCGGACCGGGCGACGCGCGCCGAGGGTGTCGGTGTCGTCGAGCTGGGACCAGAAGAAGATCGCCCCGATGACGATGGCGACGACGGGCAGGATCACCTCGGGGTGCACGTCGAGTCCGGCGCTGCCGAACCACAGGGCACCGGCGACGGCGATGGCCGCGACGCCGAGGAGGGTGAGCAGCACGGCCTGGTTGCCGCTGCGCAGCCAGGTGCGCAGGCCCGCAAGGTCGACGTGGTGCCGGGAGCCGGTCGTCGGCGTCGATGTTGCCGTGCCTGTCGTGCCTGTCGTGCCCGCCGTGCCTGCCGTGATCGCGGGGTCGACGTCGCCGACCTCGCGCATGGTCGCCCACAGGAAGACGTAGACCGCCAGGCCGGCGCCGAAGGGAATGGTCGTCAGCACGAGCGCGACGCGGACCGCGACGACCGGGATTCCCAGGTGGGCGGCCAGCCCCGCGGCGACCCCGGCGATGACCTTGCCCTGTCGCTGGCGCACGAGCGGTGGCCGCGGCGTCGTCCGCCACGAGGCTCCCGCGGGACGCGCGGGGCCGCTTCCGTTCTCGTATGCCGTCTGCACCGTCCCATCCTGACCCACCCCGGTGGGTCTGGGCGACCATCCGCGCCCTCTTTGGGGGTCGCGTCAGGGTGCGCTCAGGGTCGACCCTCATGGTCGGGGGAGAGCGGGCGAGCCAGTCTGATGGCATGACGAAAAGCAATGACGCCCCCAGCCAGGGGCAGGGACACGGACAGGGACCCGGACAGGGCCACGGCCTGGACGGTTTCTACACCGCCCTGCGGCGCCCGGGGATCGTTCGCCAGTCGAACGGTCGGTGGTTCGCCGGTGTGGCCGCGGGCGTGGCCCGGTGGCTCGGGGTCGACCCGCTCGTCGTGCGAGCAGGATTCATCCTCTTCTCGATCTTCTTCGGGATGGGGCTCGCCCTCTACCTCGTGCTGTGGCTGCTCATGCCCGACGAGCGCGGAGAGATCCACGTCGAGCGAGCTCTCAAGCACGGTGAGGGCAGCTCGATCTTCCTGCTCGTCGTCACGGTGATGGCCGTCCTCGGCGGCGGTCCCTGGTGGGGAGGTGACACCCGCGGCTTCCGCTTCTTTGGCTTCGCGCTCCTCGTCGTCGGGGCCTGGTGGTTCCTCACGCGCACCGGCACCGGCCGCGAGCTCATGGCGCAGGCGCCCTGGAAGACCCAGGGCGCCCCCACGCCCGGGACGAGCACCGGTGTCGATCCGGTGACCGGTGAGCCGCTCATCCCGCCTGCTGCCGGCGCGGCGTCCCCGCACCCCGTCCCGGCCACTGCCCCGGCCACGGCATACGGCTCGACGGGCAATGCGGCGGCCAACGTCGGCGCCACCCTGGCGGCACCACGTCCGCCGGCCCCGACCCCGGTGCGGGAGCGGACCCCCTCGATCGGCTTCGCCGGCGGGCTCCTCGTCCTCGGCCTCGCCATTGTCACCGGTGTCGTCATGTCGACGATCGCCCAGGCTGCAGGCTGGTCTGGCCACCACGTGGCCATCGGGATCGCCTCGGGCCTCGGCATCCTCGGCCTCGGCATCCTCGTCGCCGGGATCGCTGGCCGCCGGTCGGGAGGCCTCGCGTTCTTCGCCGTGACCGGGATGATCGCAGCGGCCGCCACGACCGCGGCCCCGGTCGGCCTCTCCCAGCCCTGGCAGGCGGGCGACCGCAGCTACACCGTCACGTCGATGACACCGGCACCAGCGTTCGAGCTCGCGATCGGACAGATGAGGGTCGACCTCAGCCGCTCGGACTGGAATGCGACTCCCGGACAGGACACCGTCACGGCCACGATGGGTGTGGGCGAGCTCGATCTCGTCGTCCCGGAAGGGGTCCCGGTCGTTGTCAACGCGAAGGCGCGTGCGGGGGAGATCCTCGCGACCGGTCCGTCGGTCGTCGGTGAGGGGATGCGTCGCCTGGGACCCGACCAGCTCCAGTACGACGGCACCGGCTGGCAGCAGCAGGTGACGTTCGGGCCGTCCGCGTCGCGCCCGGCGATCGTCGTCAACGCCGAGGTCGGCGTCGGCCAGATCAAGATCACGACGAGGAGCGCGTCATGACCGGCCCGACGACCGACCCGACCGACCCGACCGACCCGACCGACCCGACCGGCCCGACCGGCCCGACCGACCCGACCGAACCGACGAAGCGCGCAGCGGAGACGAGAGACATGAGCAGCAACGACACCCCCGACCCCACGGTGGAGTTCCGCGACCCGACAGCGGACCCGGCGGTCGACCCGGCGGTCGACCCGGCGGTCGACCCGGCGGTCGACCCGGCGGTCGACCCGGCGGTCGACCCGGCGGTAGACCCGGCGGAGACGACGACGATCCCCGCCATGACGACGCAGGCGCTCCCGGCCGCGACGCCCTTCCAGGTCCAGCCTGCCAGCCCCGTGCCCGACGACGCGATCGCCGAGGGGGCGCGGCTGCCGCACCTTCCTCCGCCCGGGTCACAGCCCGACCCCACGTGGCCGGCGCCCGTCCTGCCCCAGGCGTCCCCCCAGCCGGCCCCGCAGCCTGCTCCGCGCCCGGTCCTCGTCACGGTCCGCAAGGGCCCGCGGCCGGGGTCGATCATGCTCGGTCTGCTGTCGATGCTCGTGGCGGCCTACGTCCTCGTGGCCAACCTCACCGACGCGGACCTCAGCGTCCGGATGGTCGGGCCGATGATGATCGGTGCGCTCGGCGGCATGCTGCTCCTCGTCGGGCTCGCGGGTGTCGTGGCGGGCCGGCTGCGCCGCTGAGCCCGGGGGCGCGCCCCACGGCATACGTGCTCGGGCCGTCCCCGCACGACGGTCGGTGCCCCTGACTAGGCTCGGCGTACGCCCGCCGGTCAGGTCCGGCACTTGCAGTGGGGAGAGAACGTGCTCAGAAAGTCCGGCATCAGCCTCGAGGCCCTCGACCGGTCGACCCGGCCCCAGGACGACCTCTTCAGGTTCGTCAACGGCACCTGGCTCGACACGACGGAGATCCCGGACGACCGAGCCCGCTTCGGCACCTTCGACATCCTGCGCGAGGAGTCGACGGCACGGGTCCGCGACCTCATCGAGGAGGCGGCACGCGCCGAGGAGGGCGCGCCGGGCACTCCCAAGCGGCAGGTCGGTGACCTCTACGCGAGCTTCACCGACACCGACCGGATCGAGGAGCTCGGGCTCGCTCCGCTGCAGGCCGTGATGTCGGAGGTCGCGGCCGTCGACAGCATCGAGTCGCTCGGAAGGGCCCTCGGCCGGCTCGCGCGCGACGGCGTGGTCGGGGTCCTGCAGCACTTCGTGTCACCCGACGAGCGCTCGCCGGAGGACTACGTCGTCTACCTCGAGCAGGGCGGGCTCGGACTTCCCGACGAGTCCTACTACCGCGAGGAGAAGTACGCCGACATCCGGACGGCCTACGTCGCCCACATCGGCCGGCTGCTCGGCCTCGCCGGCATCCCGGACGCCGAGGCCAAGGCCACCCGCGTCATGACGCTCGAGACACTCCTCGCGGCGTCGCACTGGGACACGGTTTCCAACCGCGACGCGATCAAGACCTACAACGCCCACACCATCGACGAGGTCATGGTGCTCGCGCCCCAGTTCCCTTGGCACGCTTGGCTGTCCGGGCTCGGCGCGCCGGCGGGTTCGTTCGACAAGGTCGTCGTCCGCCAGCCGAGCTTCGTCACCGGTCTCGGCGCTGCGCTCGAGTCGGTGGACGTCGCCGACTGGCGCTCGTGGCTGACGTGGCACGTGCTCTCGGAGTTCGCCTCGCTGCTGCCGCAGTCGTTCGTGGACGAGGACTTCGACTTCCAGGGCCGCACGCTCTCGGGCCAGCCGGAGAACAAGGAACGGTGGAAGCGTGGTGTGTCCGTCGTGGAGGCCTGCGTCGGAGAGGCAGTCGGGCAGCTCTACGCCGAGCGGTGGTTCCCGCCGGCAGCCAAGGCCCGCATGCAGGAGCTCGTCGGCAACCTCGTCGAGGCCTTCCGCCGGTCCTTCTCCTCGCTCGAGTGGATGGGGCCTGACACGCGTGCGCAGGCGATCGACAAGCTCGACGCGTTCACGCCGAAGATCGGCTACCCCGACGTGTGGCGTGACTACTCCAGCATCGAGATCGACCCAACCGATCTCGTCGGCAACGTCCGGCGCAGCACGGCGTTCGAGGTCGACCGCAACCTCGCGAAGATCGGCCAGCCGATCGACCGCACCGAGTGGTTCATGCTGCCCCAGACGGTCAACGCCTACTACATGCCGTCGATGAACGAGATCGTCTTCCCGGCCGCGATCCTGCAGCCGCCGTTCTTCGACCTCGAGGCCGACGACGCCGTCAACTACGGCGGTATCGGCGCCGTCATCGGTCACGAGCTCGGGCACGGCTTCGACGACCAGGGCTCGCGCTACGACGGCACGGGGGCACTGCGTGACTGGTGGACCTCGGCCGACCGCGAGCGGTTCGACGCGCTGTCCCAGCGGCTCATCGAGCAGTTCGGCCAGTACACCCCGGCCGGGCTCTCCGAGGACCACAAGGTCAACGGCGGCCTGACGGTCGGCGAGAACATCGGCGACCTCGGTGGCCTGCAGATCGGCTACTCGGCCTACCGCATCGCCACCGAGGACGGCGAGATGCCCGAGCTCGACGGCTTCACAGGACCTCAGCGGTTCTTCATCGGGTGGGCCCAGGTCTGGAAGGGCAAGGCCCGCGAGGCCGAGGCGATCCGGCTGCTCGCCGTCGACCCGCACTCCCCGCAGGACGTGCGGGGCAACGCCGCGCGCAACGTGACGGAGTTCCACGACGCGTTCGGCGTCAAGCCCGATGACGCGATGTGGCTCGACGAGGACCAGCGGGTCCGCATCTTCTGAGCGGCAGCGCGACCGCACGACCGACCCCGTGGGCAGCGCCCGCGGGGTCAGTCACTCGTCGAGCTGCAGCTTGAAGCCGACGTGCGAGGCCGTGAAGCCGAGCCGCTCGTAGAAGCGCCGCGCGTCGGTGCGGCTGGCGTCGCTCGTGAGCTGGACGAGCGTGGCGCCGAGCCGCCGCGACTCGTCGACCGCCCAGGTGACCAGCTCGGTCCCCAGACCCGACCCGCGTTCGTCCCGGGCGATGCGGACACCCTCGATGATCGAGCGGGTCGCGCCGCGTCGGGACAGCCCGGGGATGACGCTGAGCTGGAGGGTCCCCACGACCGTCCCCTCGCGCTCGGCGACGACGAGGTGCTGTCCCGGATCGGCCACGACGCGGTCGTATGCCGCGTCGTACGTCACCGGGTCGTCGAGGTCCTCGCGGGCCGCGCCGAGCGGATCGTCGGCGAGCAGCGCCACGACCGCCGCGACGTCGTCACGGGTCGCGGGCCGGATCACCAACGGGCTCATGGGTTCTCGGCGGTGCGCTTGAGCTGGGCGAGTCCCTTCTCGAAGTCGGGCCCCACGATCTTCTCCATCGACCAGACCTTGCTCATGAGGCGCATGACGACGTTCTGCGGTCCGGTCATGGTCCACTCGACATGGGTGCCGTCACCGGCGGGTGTCAGCGTGAAGTCGACCCGGTTGTGCGCCTTCATCGGCGCGGCGAAGTGGAGGTCGACCGCGACGTGCTGCCGCTCCGACTCGAGGATCTCCATGCGGCCCTCGCCGGCCTTGCTGTTGCCGCGCCAGGCATAGACGGCGCCGACGCCGGTCGGGGAGCCGGTGTAGGTGCGCTCCATCGCGGGGTCGATGCCCTCCCACGGTGACCACGCCTGCCACTCGTGGAAGTCGTTGACGAGGGCGTGCACGCGCTCCGGCGGAGCGGCGATCGTCGTCTCGCGGCTGAGGTGGAAGCTCTTGTCGGCCATGGCGGCATCCTGTCACCCGCGGCCGTCGCACGGGGTCCGGACGCACGGCGACCGGCCCGGTGCTGGGTCGCGCAGACGACGCGGATGCGCCCACCCCGAGCGGGTGGGCGCATCCTCTCGTGAGCGAGCGGGGTCAGGCGGGCGGCGCGATGTCCTGCTGCGCAGGCAGCTGGTCCTGGCGCACGATGCCGACCGGGCACGTCATGCCGTTGGGTCCGTGGTTGCAGTAGCCGCCGGGGTTCTTGTGGAGGTAGCCCTGGTGGTAGTCCTCGGCGAGGTAGAAGGGGCCGGCGTCGTCGGCCGAGCGGATCTCCGTCGAGATCTGCCCGTAGCCGTTGTCGCCGAGGACCTTCTGGAACGCCTCGCGGGTGGCCTCGGCGGCGAGCCGCTGCCCCTCGGTCGTCCAGTAGATGGCCGATCGGTAGGCGGTGCCGACGTCGTTGCCCTGCCGGTTGGCCGTCGTCGGGTCGTGGTTCTCCCAGAAGGCCTTGAGCAGCAGCTCGGGGCTCGTCCGGGTGGGGTCGTAGACGACGCGGACCGTCTCGGCGTGACCGGTCAGGCCGGTGCACGTCTCCTCGTACGTCGGGTTGGGCGTGTAGCCACCCATGTAGCCGGCGGCCGTCGAGATGACACCCTCCTGCTTCCAGAAGATCCGCTCGACACCCCAGAAGCAGCCCATCGCGACGTAGAGCACCTCGGAGCCGTCGGGCCACGGACCCTCGATCGGGGTGCCGAGGACGACGTGGGTGGGGTTCACGGCGAAGGGGCGTTCCGCGCGGCCCGAGAGGGCTTCCTCGCGGCTGGGCATCTGGGACTTCCTACCGAATCCGAACACCATGCCAGTGTCACATCCTTGCTGCCGGGAGCGTCTTACGTCCCTGTAACGTCCGCGCCCGCTCCTGTATGCCTGACTGAGTGCGTATGCCGTGTGGCGGGTTCCGACAATTCGCTCGCCCCCCGGGTGGGCGGGCCGACAGAATCTGGCCCCGTGGACGACGACTTCGAGATCCGACCCATCGACGTGCTCGACCCGGACCAGGACGGTGCCGCTCGGGAGTGGATCGGTGTGCATGCCTCGATCCAGCGAGAGCTCTTTGGTGACCGGGGGAGCGAGTGGCCGCTCGAGGAGCTGCAGGCGCTGCATCGCACGGGCACGAAGAAGCGCGTCGACCTCGCCGCCTGGGCCGGGAACCGCGTGGTGGGTGCCCTGGAGGTCCAGCTGCCGCTGCTCGACAACACCGGTGCGGCGATGCTGTGGCTCTCGGTGCGAGCCGAGGCGCGGGGGCAGGGCATCGGCTCGGCGCTGCTCGCCGCGGCCGAGCGGATCGGGACCGAGAACGGTCGCTCGGTCTTCTTCGCCGAGACAGAGTGGGCCGGGGACGGGCAGGACGCCTCGGAGAGCTTCGCCACGACCCGCGGCTACACCGTCGGGATGACCGTGCTGCGCAGCGAGATGGCGCTGCCCGCAGACCGCGCGGCGCTCGCGGCGCTCATGGCCGGGGATGGCCCCGACGACTACGCGCTCGAGGGCTACGTCGACGACATGCCGACGGACTGGCTCGACGACCGGGCCGTCCTGCAGCAGCGGATGAGCACGGACGCCCCCACGGACGACCTCGCCCTCGAGGAGGAGGCCTGGGACGCGATCCGCCTCCGGGAGCAGCAGGAGCGCCTGCGGTCCGTCGGCCGGCGGATCGTCGAGACCATCGCCCGGCACGTGCCCAGCGGGCGCATCGTCGGTTTCACCCAGGTGTCGGTCTCCGCGAGCGAGCCGGAGCTGGCCTACCAGCAGGACACCCTCGTGCTGACCGAGCACCGTGGGCACGGACTCGGGCTTCGCCTCAAGGCGGCGAACGCCCTGCGGGTCATGGACGAGCTGCCGGGAGTGACGGCGGTCCGCACCTGGAACGCCGCCTCCAACGTGCACATGCTCGCGGTCAACCGGCGGCTCGGCTACACCGTCGACGGCTACAGCCGGGAGTGGCAGAAGGTCAGGGATGCAACCGAATGAGCCTGCAGGTCAAGGAGATCGCATCAACGAGCGGATCGGCTTCGCCGTCACCGGATGGATGCGGGAGTGGGCGAAGGAGCTCTGAGCGGGGGCGGTAGGGGTCGCAACGGGTGGAGTCGCGGTGAACCGTCGACGGCGCTGCGACGTCATGGGGGACAGGTACTAGGACCAAAGCCCGATGGTGCCTGCCCGTCCCGAGGCCGCACGGTGGACCCACAGCATCCGCTGACCCGCCCACCTCACCGTGAAAGGTCCATCCTGATGAGACGCCTCACCATCGCCGCAGCCGCGGTCGCCGCCCTCGTGCCGGCCCTCCTCGGCCTCGTCGGCAACAGCTCCTTCGCCCAGAGCGTCCCGGCCCGGGTGCCTGCGTCCGCCCAGGTCGTCCCCGAGGCCGGTGACGACAATCCCCACACAGGCACGCCGGTGGCCACGCCCACGGCCACCCCCACGGCCACCCGCACCACCGAGGCCGGCGACGACCACGGCGGTGACCGTCCGCGCGACTCCCGGACCGAGGCCGGCGACGACCACGGCGGAGACCGGCCGCGCGACTCCCGGACCGAGGCCGGCGACGACCACGGTGGCCGGGTGGTCACGACGGGCTCTACGTCCTCGCGGTCGTCCGGCTCGCACACATCGGGTGGCCACGGCTCCGACGACTCGGGCGGGGACGACCACTGACCAGCCGGCGCCCCGACCGCACAGGCACCACCGACACGGTCCCGGTGCCTGTGACGGCGGCGCGCTCCGGGGAACCCCAGTCCCCGGAGGCGCCGCGCGCCGTCGGCGGGCGTGACCACCACGACCATCCTGACCTCCCCCCGTGGTGGACGCTCGCCGACGGCGTCACGCCGGCGCCCGCGCGACCGCTGCCCAGCCGCCGCCGGATGGTCGTGCAGCTCGGGATCGCAGCGCTCGCCGTGTTCGTCGTCGTCGTCGTGGGCGCGTCGTTCGCGGCGAGCCGCCTCGCCGAGCGCGAGGCCGTCAACGACGCGGCCCACACGACGAACCTGCTGGCGCTCGCCGTGGTGCAGCCCGTCCTCCAGGACGCCCTGCTCAGCGGTGACGCGGCGGCCTACGACACGCTCGACCAGGTGGTGCGCGAGCGGGTGCTGCCCAACGGCATCGTCCGGGTCAAGCTGTGGGCGCCCGACGGTCGCATCGTCTACGCCGACGAGGCACGCCTCGTCGGCCAGCAGTTCACGCTGGGAGACGACCAGCGGGCGACCCTCGCACAGCCCCAGACCCGTGCGGAGGTGTCCGACCTGAACCGCTCGGAGAACGAGTTCGAGCGTTACGGCGGCAAGCTGCTCGAGGTCTACCGCCCGGTCTGGACACCGTCGGGCTCCGAGCTGCTCTTCGAGGTCTACGGCGACTACGGGCCCGTCAGCGCGCGGGCGTTCGACCTCTGGCGCGGCCTCGCGGGGGTGCTCGCGAGCAGCCTGCTGCTCCTGCTCGTCCTCATGGCCCCGATCATCTGGCGCCTGCTCGACCGGCTCGCTGCCGCCCAGGCGCAGCGCGAGTCCGTGCTGCGGGCGTCCGTCGAGGCGTCGGCCCGCGAGCGGCGGCGGATCGCCGCGGACCTGCACGACGGACCGGTTCAGGACCTCGTCGCGAGCTCGCTCGCGGTCAGTGGCGCCGCCGAGTCGGCTCGGGCGGACGGGCGAGCCCGCCTCGCCTCGACGGTCACGGACGCTGCCTCGACCGTGCGCGCCAGCGTCGCCAGCCTGCGCTCGCTCCTCGTCGACATCTACCCGGAGCGGCTTGCCGACGCCGGGCTCGCGGCTGCCGTCGCCGACCTCGCGCGGCCCCTCGCGGGCCGCGGCATCGACGTCGTGGTCGACGTCGACGAGGCGCAGGCCGCTCGCCTCGGAGAGCCCGCTCAGCAGGTGGCGCACCGCGTGGCCCGCGAGTGCCTGCGCAACGTCGTGCGCCACGCGGACGCGCGGCACGTCGTCGTCCGGCTCGCGGCCGCAGACGCCGCCGACCCGTCCGATCCCCGTCGCCCCGTCGTGCTGGGCGTCACGGACGACGGCGTCGGCCTCGACCCCGCACGCCTGCCTCGGGCCGAGGGACACTTCGGCGTACGCGTGCTCGCGGACCTCGCGACCGACGTCGGGGCCGTCCTGCGGGTCCGGTCCGCGCCGGGGCTCGGCACGCAATGGCAGCTGGCACTACCCGTGGAGGGGGACCGATGACGACCGTCGTCGTCGTGGACGACCACGGCTCGTGCGCGCCGGGCTGCGCACCATCATCGACGCGAGCGGCGACCTCCGCGTCGTCGGAGAGGCGGCCGACGGCGCCGAGGCCGTGACGGTCGTCGCTGAGGTGGCTCCTGACGTCGTCCTCATGGACCTGTCGATGCCCGGTGTCGGCGGCATCGAGGCGATCCGACGGCTCCGAGCCTCCGGTGCCACGTCACCCGTCGTCGTGCTCACGTCCTTCGCCGAGGCCGACCGGGTGCGCGACGCCGTCGAGGCCGGCGCCATCGGCTACCTGCTCAAGGACAGTGAGCCCGGTGACGTCCTCGACGCCGTTCGAGCCGCGGCGGCCGGGCACGCCCCGCTCGACCCCCGCGTCGCGCGGGCCCTGCTGCCATCGGCCGATCGGCGCCGGCCCGGCCCGGCGCTCAGCGACCGCGAACGCGAGGTGCTCGCCCACGTCGCGCGCGGCCTGGCGAACAAGCAGGTCGCGCGCGCCCTCGGCATCAGCGAGCGCACGGTCAAGGTGCACCTGGGCAACGTCTTCCGTCAGATCGGGGTCGGCGACCGCACGTCTGCTGCGCTGTGGGCCCGCGACCACGGGATCGGCTGAGGCGCCGCGGCCGTCGGCCGGAACCGGAGGAGCGCGCCCTCCGTCCGTGCACTGCAGCGTGCCGGTCCCGGCACCGCGAAGGGAGGCTCGCCCGTGGTCCACGTGGCCCGCACCGTCCGCAGCACCCTCGGTGCCCTCGTGCTCGGCGCGGTCGCGCTGGCCGGCTGCACCACGGCCGACCCGGACGCCCCGGGCGCAGGACCGTCTGCGGCGGTCGGGGCAGACGCCCGCGCGCAGGCCCTGTGGGCCCATCGGACGGCATACGTCGGCGACAACTCCCAGGTCATCGCGCTCGTCGGCGACGCCGGGTTCGGTTCCGCGGGCACCTACACGCTCTCGTTGTGGACGACGAGTCAGCCGTATGCCGTGACGATCGCCGTCACCGACCCGGCGAAGCCGTTCGAGACGACGGACTACAGCGGCGCGGCCACGCTGCTCCTCGGGACCGTGGCCAACCTCGACGCCGTGCACGTCACGTCCGGGGGACGGACCTACACCCTGGCGGCCCGGGAGGCGACGGCCCGACTCGGGCACGACGTCAAGAGCCTCGGCACGGACCGCGCGGCGTTGGTCGGCTACCTGCGGTCGCTGCAGGACTGAGAGCGCGGCACGAGCGACACACCGGGCGGGAATGCCGGCGGCCGTTGAGCGGTTGGCACGCGATGGACGGATCGACGCTGAATTATGCCCATCCAAAGATGGGCTTATAGGTTGACGGCCGTCCATCCCCATCCAGCCGATCCACCAGGAAGTGCCCCCATGCGTTCGAGGTTCACCCTCACCGCCCTGCTCACCGCGCTCGTCGCCGTCGTCCTCACCGCTTGCAGCAGCGGATCGGGAGGCGGCTCCGACCTCGCGTCGGTCAAGCAGGCGGGCGTCCTGCGCGTCGCCACCGAGGGCACCTACTCGCCGTTCTCGTTCCACGACCCGAAGACGAACGCCCTGACCGGCTACGACGTCGAGGTCGCCAAGGCCGTCGCCGACAAGCTCGGCGTCAAGGTGGAGTACGTCGAGACCCCGTGGGACGCCATCTTCGCCGGTCTCGCGGCCGACCGTTACGACGTCGTCGTCAACCAGGTGACGAAGAACCCCGAGCGGGCCGGCCTCTACGGCCTCAGCTCCACCTACACGTGGTCCGAGGGCGTCATCGCGACCCGCGCCAACGACTCGTCGGTCACCTCTCTCGCTGCCCTCAAGGGCAAGAAGTCCGCGCAGAGCCTGACGAGCAACTGGGCCAAGGTCGCCAAGGACGCCGGCGCCCAGGTCGAGTCGGTCGAGGGCTTCACCCAGGCCATCACCCTGCTCAAGCAGTCGCGCGTCGACGCCACGGTCAACGACAGCCTCGCCGTCCTCGACTACCAGAAGTCCACGGGCGACCAGACCGTCAAGATCTCCGGCAAGACGGGCGACGTCTCCGAGCAGGTCGTCGCGACCCGCAAGGGCTCCGACCTCGTCGCAGCGGTCGACAAGGCGCTCGGCGAGCTCAAGGCCGACGGCACGCTCAAGAAGCTGTCCGAGAAGTACTTCGGCAGCGACGTCACCGTGAAGCCGACCGCGTGACCGGCACGACTCGCTCGACCTGCACGACACACCGGGCGAGGTGGGTGTCGTGAACGAGCAGACGACCCAGCTCATCCTCGACTCGCTGGGGCCGCTGCTGCGGGCCACGGTCACCATGACCATCCCGCTGACCATCATCAGCTTCGTCCTCGGCCTCGTCGTGGCCCTCGCGGTCGCCCTCATGCGGCTGTCCAAGGTGCGCGTCGTGTCGGGGATCGCCCGCTTCTACATCTCGGTGATCCGCGGCACGCCCCTGCTGCTGCAGCTGTTCATCATCTTCTACGGCCTGCCCGCCCTCGGGGTGCAGTTCGACCCCTTTCCCGCGGCGGTCCTCGCCTTCACCCTCAACGTCGGCGGGTACGCCGCGGAGGTCATCCGCTCGGCGATCCTCTCCGTGCCGAAGGGGCAGTGGGAGGCGGCCTCGACCGTCGGGATGGGCTACGTCACGACCCTGAGTCGAGTCGTCCTGCCGCAGGCGGCGCGCACCGCCGTGCCGCCGTTGTCCAACACCCTCATCTCGCTCGTCAAGGACACCTCGCTCGCGTCGACCATCCAGGTCACCGAGCTGCTGCGCGTGGCCCAGGAAGCGGCGGCGCCGACGTACCAGTTCTTCGCCCTCTACGGCGTCGCCGCCGTCTATTACTGGGTCGTCTGCCTCGTGCTCTCCTTCGGCCAGTCCCGCCTCGAGCACCGACAGAACAGGTACGTCGCCGCATGAGCGAGCTATCGATCGACCCCCAGCCGAAGAGCCGACCCCTCGTGTCCGTCTCGGGCCTGGCGAAGTCGTTCGGGGACCACACGGTGCTCCGGTCCATCGACTTCGAGGTGGCGCCGGGCAGCGTCACGGTGCTCATCGGCCCGTCAGGCTCCGGCAAGACGACGGTCCTCCGGTCGGTCAACGCCCTCGATGTGGCAGACGCGGGCACGGTTCGCATCGGTGACGTCGAGGTGGATTTCGGGCGACGGCCGGTGACGAAGCGCCAGGTCGCGACGCTCCGCGCTCAGAGCGGCATGGTGTTCCAAGCGCATCACCTCTTCCCGCACCTGACCGTCCTGGAGAACGTCACGTCGGGGCCCGTGCTGGCCCAACGGCGGAGCCGGGCTGAGGCCGACGCCGAGGGACGCGAGCTCCTCCGCGTCGTCGGACTCGGGGACCGGGCCGACGCGTACCCGTACCAGCTGTCCGGCGGCCAGCAACAGCGCGTGGGCATCGCCCGCGCCCTGGCGATCCGGCCGAAGCTCATGCTCTTCGACGAGCCGACCTCGGCGCTCGACCCCGAACTCGTCGGTGAGGTGCTCACGGTCATGAAGGACCTTGCGGCACAAGGCTGGACGATGGTCGTCGTCACCCACGAGATCCGCTTCGCCCAGCAGGTGGCGGACCAGGTGCTCTTCATGGACGGCGGCGTCATCGTCGAGCGCGGCACCCCGGACGAGGTGCTGACGCGCCCGCAGACCGAGCGCGCCCGCCAGTTCCTCCACCGCATCCTCGACCCGCTCGACTGAGCGACTGATCGACTGATCGACCGACCAGCTCAGGGGCGAGTCAGCAGCCCGGCCCGCTCGACCGCCCGCTCGACGATCGTCGCCAGCTCGGCGTAGCCGTGGTCGTTCGGGTGGAACTTGTCCGAGGCGAGGCGGCCACGCCAGGAGCGCGGCCCGTCGCGCCGGATGTCGACGAGGACCAGCCGTCCGGACTCGGCGCGCTCGCGGAGCATGGCATCGATGGCCCGGGCCTCACGGTGCGGGTTGGGCAGGTTCGCCACGACGGTGTGCTGGGGCAGCAGGTCGAGCATCCGGTTGAAGCGCTCGGCGAGCCCGCGGCGGTGGCGGCGCACCACGATGTCGTTCGAGCCGATGATGACGGTGACGAGCGCCGCAGGCGTCCCCTCCGCCGTCAGCGCCTCGAGCACGGGCAGCTGTCGGTCGAGGAGGTCCTCGACACGGGCGCCGTTGACGCCGAGGTTGACGAGGCGGTGGTCCCAGCCGCGCGCGACGAGACGCCCGCTCAGCTGCCCGACCCAGCCGCGGTCGGGGGCGCTCGCGCCGATGCCCTGGGTCATGGAGTCGCCGAGGGCCACCCAGAGCGGCCCGCGACCCGAGGCCGCGACGCGGTTGTGGGACTCCCACCACACGGCATACGGCTGCACCTGCTCCTGGACGGCGCGGACGGCGGGGACGAGGGTCGACAACGTCGAGACCACCGGGCCGCGGGGCCGGTGGCTGTGGTTCGAGTAGTCGAAGTCGTACACCACGTCGGCAGCATCTCAGACCTGGATGTGACCGAGGCCGAAACCGCGGTTGCGGGGGCGGCGTGCACCGGTGGGGGCTGGCGGCGGTCCGGATGCCAGGGCATAGGCTCGTCCCCATGTCTGACGAGCACGGCTTCTCCACGCGCGCCATCCACGCCGGCCAGGAGGCCGACGCCCTGACGGGTGCGGTGGTGACCCCGATCTACCAGGTCTCGACCTACAAGCAGGACGGCATCGGCGGCTTCCGCAGCGGCTACGAGTACAGCCGGTCGGCCAACCCGACCCGCACCGCGCTCGAGGAGTGCATCGCCGCGCTCGAGGGCGGCAGCCGCGGGTTCGCCTTCGCCTCCGGCCTGGCGGGGCAGGACACCGTCGCCCGCGCCCTGCTCGTCCCGGGCGACCACGTCGTCGTCCCCGACGACGCCTACGGTGGCACCTACCGCTACTTCAACAAGGTCGCGAGGCCGCAGGGCATCGAGCACTCCATCGCGAACATGGGCGACGTCGAGGCCGTCCGCGCCGCGATCCGTCCCGGGCAGACGAAGCTGGTGTGGGTCGAGACGCCGACCAACCCGCTGCTCGGCATCGCCGACATCGAGGCCATCGCCGCGATCGCGCACGAGGCCGGCGCCGCGCTCGTCGTCGACAACACGTTCGCGACGGCCTACCTCCAGAGCCCGCTCGCGCTCGGCGCCGACATCGTGACGCACTCGACGACGAAGTACTCCGGCGGCCACAGTGACGTCGTCGGCGGCGCCGTCGTGACGGCCAAGACCATCACGGTCCCCGGCTACGAGGACGCCGAGGAGCGAATCGCCTTCCACCAGAACAGCATCGGCGGAGTGGCCGGACCGTTCGACTCATGGCTGACGCTCCGCGGCCTCAAGACGCTCGGCATCCGCATGGAGCGCCACTGCGACAACGCCGAGAAGGTCGTCGAGTTCCTCGAGAGCCACGACGGCGTCTCGCAGGTGCTCTACCCGGGCCTGCCCGGGCACGCCAACCACGACGTCGCCGCGCGCCAGATGAAGCGGTTCGGCGGCATGGTGAGCTTCCGGATGCGCCGCGGCGAGGACGCTGCCGTCAAGACGTGCGCTGCGGTCAGCCTCTGGACCCTCGGCGAGTCCCTCGGCGGCGTCGAGTCGCTCATCGAGCACCCGGGGCGCATGACCCACGCGAGCGTCGCCGGCACGGAGCTCGAGGTGCCTTCGGACCTCATCAGGCTCTCGGTCGGCATCGAGGACGTCGACGACCTCATCGCCGACCTGCGCGAGGCGCTCGACATCCACGGCTGAGCCGCCAGAGCCACCGTCGCGTGACGATCCTCGCAGTCGACTTCGGGTCGACGTTCACCAAGGGCGCCCTCATCGCGGACGACGGCACGGTGCTGGGCACGGCGTCGACGCCGACGACGGGCGTTCAGGGCGGGGGCGACATCCTCGACGGTTACCGATCGCTGCGCGCCGAGCTCGAGGTGCCCGACGACGCGACCGTGCGGGCGTGCTCCAGCGCCGGTGGCGGGCTGCGGCTCGCGGTCGTCGGCTACGAACGCACCGTCACCGCCGAGGCCGGGCACCGCGTGGGGCTGTCGGCGGGCGCGAAGGTCGTCCACGTCGCCAGCGGTGAGCTGACGACGGCCGACGTGGCAGGCGTCAGGGCGTCGCGCCCGGACATCATCCTGCTCGTCGGGGGCACCGACGGCGGCAACCGCAACGTCCTGCTGCACAACGCTGCCCGGCTCGCCAAGGCGGCCATCGGCGGTCACGGCGCGCACACCGTCCCAGTGGTCGTGGCCGGCAACCTCGAGGTGCGGGACGAGGCCGCAGCGATCCTGGAGACCGCCGGCCGCCCGACCGTCCCGGCCGACAACGTCCTCCCGCAGATCGGCGTCATCGCGCCGGAGTCCGCCCGGGCCGCGATTCGCGACGCCTTCCTGCGCCACGTCATCGGCGGCAAGGGCTTGTCGCGCGACCCGGCCTTCGCCGCGATGGTCGAGGCCGCGACCCCCGACGTCGTGCTGCGTGGTGTCGAGGTGCTGGCATCGGTGACCGACGGTGACGTGCTCGTCGTCGATGTCGGCGGTGCGACGACCGACGTCTACTCGTGCCTGACCCCCGGAGGCGAGGAGGCCACGCTGCGCAAGGACGTCGTCGCCCCGCTCTGGCACGCCCGCACCGTCGAGGGCGACCTCGGCCTGCGGTGGAACGCCGAGCACGTCATCGAGGCGGCCGCCGCCGAGCACCTCCTCGACGCGGTGGCCGACCCCGCGGCCCTGACGGCGTATGCCGCCCGCGTCCACGAGCGCCCCGGCTCGCTCCCCGCCGACGACGTCGAACGGGGCCACGACCTCGAGCTGGCGCGGCTCGCGGCTCTGGTCGCGGTCCGCCGGCACGCCCGCCCCGCCCAGCCGACCGAGTCGACTCGTCCGCTCGCCGACGTGAGGGTCCTCGTCGGGTCCGGGGGAGTGCTGCGCCATGCCGACACCGCCGGCCGCGACCACGTGCTGGGCGCGATCCTGGCCGACCACGCCGGTGGCTGGAAGGTGCCGCACGCGGCGCGCGCGACGGTCGACACGGCATACCTGCTCTTCGCCGCAGGCCTCCTCGCCATCCCCGACGCGACCACGTCAGGCGCCCCCGCGCAGGCCGACCTCGCCCGCACCGTGGCCACCCAAACCCTCCCTTAACCGTCGAAAGGCCACGTGTGGTCGCCTCGTAACCGTCGAAAGGCCACGTGTGGTCGCCTCGTAACCGTCGAGAGGCCACGTGTGGTCGCCTCCCAACCGTCGAAAGGCCACGTGTGGTCGCCTCCGCGCCGACGAGTGGCCACGCGGCTCGGCCATCCACACCTCTGGGACGATCCGCCCTCCCATCCACAGGCTCACTCAGGCACCTGTCGCACCAGCCCGCCTTTCGTCCATCGTCCCCGCATGGATCCCGCGCCTCTGCCCGACGACCTGACGACCCGTCCCTTCCTGGCCTCGGAGGCCCTCGCATTGGGTCTGACGCGCCGGCGACTCCGGGCGCAGGACCTGTGGACGCCCACTCGGGGCGTTCGATCCGTGGAACTGCCGACGACCGTCCTCGAACAAGCGCGGAGCTTCGCCGCCGCGGCGCCCGAGGACTTCGCCTTCTCACATGTGACCGCCGCCCAGCTGCTGGGCATCCCGCTTCCGTATGCCGTCGAGGCCGACTGCATGGTCCACATCGTCACGCCCACCGCAGCCAACCGCATCCGAAGGCCGGAGGTTCGCGGCCACCGCGGACTGGAGAGCCGTGAGGTCGTCGACGTGCAGGGCCTGCCCGTCGTGGCGCCCGCCGACACCTGGGCCGATCTCGGTGAGTTCGTCGGTCCGGGCCGGCCCGTCGGCCTCGACGACCTCATCGTCGCGGGCGACGCGGTGGCCAACCTCGTCGGCGGAACCGCGCCGCTGCGCCGCGCGGTCGAGCGGCGTGTCCGGCCTCGCGGCAAGGTGACGCTCACCTACGCGATTCCTCGGATCAGGGTGGGCTCCTGGTCGCCCATGGAGACCCGGAGCCGGCTCATGGTGATGCGAGCCGGACTCCCCGAACCCCTGCTCAACGAGGATGTCGTCAGTCACGCAGGTCTGTGGTTGGGGTGCGGGGACCTCGTGTGGCTCGAGCAGCGGGTGGTCGGCGAGTACCAGGGCGTGGAGTTCCACTCGCGGTCGCTGGACAAGCGCCACGACGACGTCCGGGTCGAGGACATCGAGCGCGGTGACTGGGTGGTGGTCGAGATCCTGGCGCACCACGTCTTCGACCGTCAGCACCGGGCGGCCAAGCTGTGGGAGCTCGCCGGTCACCTGGGCGTCAACCCACACGTCCTGGACATCATGGCGGCGGAACCGCAGTTCCTGGCACCGGCGCAGTTCGCACGGCCCAGGCGCCGACGCTCGTAGCTGGCACACTCCTGGCGGTGCGGCCACACGTGGCCTTTCGACGGTGGCGGTGCGGTCACACGTGGCCTTTCGACGGTGGCGGTGCGGTCACACGTGGCCTTTCGACGGTGGCGGTGCGGCCACACGTGGCCTTTCGACGGTGGCGGTGCGGCCACACGTGGCCTTTCGACGGTTGAAAGGGGTGAGATTTGGGGGAGGTAGGCGAACGGGCCGGGTCCCCAGGTGCTGGGGAGCCGGCCCGTTTCCGTCAGGCGGGGGCGGTGCTCAGCCGGTGTAGGGCTTTGCGGCGATGATCTTGACCCCGATGGTCTTGCCGTTGGGGGCCTCGTAGCTCGTCTCGTCTCCGACGCTCTTGCCGTTGATGGCGGCGCCCATGGCGGACTTCTCGGAGAAGACCTGCAGGTCGGAGCCGTCGGCGATCTCGCGGTTGCCGAGCAGGAAGGTCTCCTCGTCGCCGAAGATCTCGACCGTCACGAGCATGCCGGGCTCGACGACACCGTCGTCGGGGGGCGTCTCGCCGATGGTCGCGTTGTGGAGCAGCTCGGTGAGCTGGCGGATGCGGGCCTCCATCTTGCCCTGCTCCTCGCGGGCGGCGTGGTAGCCGCCGTTCTCCTTGAGGTCGCCCTCCTCGCGGGCCTCCTCGATCTTGCGTGCGATCTCGAGGCGACCTTCGCCCGTGAGCTGGTCGAGCTCCGCCTTGAGGCGGTCATGGGCCTCCTGGGTCAGGAAGCCAGCGGCAGTCTCGGTCACGGTTGTCACTCCTTGGATGAACAGCGCCCACGCGGTGCTCCGCGTGGGCGCCTGCACAAAAAGAAGGGTCCGAACGGCGATGTCGTCAACTCATATGCCGGTCGGCGACGGGTCCGGACCCTGGGATGAAGCAACAAGGATAACAAAATGAACGGCGAAGATGCAGTTCACGGCACTTTTGGTCGCCGTCGACGCCGGTCAGGAGCACGTCTTGACCTGGCCCGTCACGGCCCGGGACGTCGTGCGCAGGACGGCCGACTGGGTCGTGGTCTCGTCGGCGCTCGCCGGCAGGTGCACCGTGCTCGTGCCGACCGGTGCGAAGTCCCGCGCCAGCGCCTCGACCGTGCACGTCAGGGCCCGGCCGCCCGGCCGGTAGACCTCGAAGTCGACGCGCACCTGCTGGTCGTTGACCACCTTGTAGCCCAGCGTCTCCCAGCTCGGCAGGCCGAGGGTCGAGGAGAGTCCGAACCAGATGGCGAGGCCGACACCGGCGAGGATGCCGACCGTGCCGATGACCCACCACTTCAGCTGGCCGGGGGCGGGGCGGGGCAGGGTCGGGCGGGACGGCATACGAGGTCCTGGCGGTTCGAGCCCGCGCGTCGAGGGGCGCGGGGGAGTGAGAGGATGGCAGACGGGTCCAGTCTCTCCCATGGCACCACGGGAGACGCACCGACCCGGGCGCGGGGAGGCATCGGGAACCCCCGACCGCGCGCCCCAACCACCGACACTGCAGACGAACAGGGAGCCACGTGGCCGAGGGCATGCGTTTGATGGCGGTGCACGCGCACCCCGACGACGAGTCGAGCAAGGGCGCCGCGACGACGGCCAAGTACGTCGCCGAGGGCGCGTCAGTTCTGGTCGTGTCGTGCACGGGCGGGGAGCGCGGCGACATCCTCAACGAGAAGCTCAAGGACGACCCGCACATCCTGCGCGACATCGCGCAGGTGCGGCGCGACGAGATGAAGGCTGCGCAGGAGGTGCTCGGCTGCGAGCACCAGTGGCTCGGCTTCGTCGACTCCGGCCTGCCCGAGGGTGATCCGCTGCCGCCGCTGCCCGACGGCTGCTTCGCCCTCGAGGACATCGACGTCACCACCGAGGCGCTCGTGCGGGTCATCCGCGCGTGGCGCCCGCACGTCATGACGACCTACGACGAGAAGGGTGGCTACCCCCACCCCGACCACATCATGTGCCACACGGTGTCGATGGCGGCCTTCGAGGCGGCCGGCGACCCGACCCGCTACCCGCAGGCCGGCGAGCCCTGGCAGCCGCTCAAGATCTACTACAACGGCGGCTGGTCCAAGCCGCGGCTCGAGGCGATCCACGACGCCATGCTCGTCGAGGGGCTCGAGAGCCCGTATGCCGAGTGGCTGGCCAACTGGAAGCCGCGCCGTTCGGGCCTGCCCACGACGACGATCGCGTGCGGCGAGTACTTCGAGACGCGTGACCGGGCGCTCCTGGCCCATGCGACGCAGGTCGACCCGGACGGTTTCTGGTTCCAGGTGCCCCTCGAGATCCAGCGTCGCGTCTGGGGTGTCGAGGAGTTCGAGGCGGCCCTGTCGTACGTGCCGATCGTCGAGGGCGAGGACGACCTCTTCGCCGGCCTCGGCTCACCGGACGAGGCCGACGCGCTCGCGACCCGGCCCGACCTCCAGCTCGTCCACGACGGACGCATCACCGAGGAGCCCGAGGTCGAGGAGGGCGAGATGGAGCACGGCCGCGCTCGTGGCGACAGCTCCGAGACGCACGCCGACGAGGACGACAGCGAGCTCGGGTCCGAGAAGGTGCGCGCCCGATGAACGGCGGCGGCAACCTCCCGGTCGGCCCGGGCATCTGGGGCTTCATCGCCTTCTTCGTGCTGGCGGTGGCGCTGTGGTTCCTCGTGCGCAACATGAACAACCGCCTGCGGCGGATGGCCTACCGCGACCGGGACCGCGCCGAGGAGTTCGCGGCCAACGCCGAGGTCGACGGCTCCAGGCGCGGGGACGCCGCAGCAGCCACGCCAGCCACGCCAGCCACGCCAGCCACGCCTGCCGAGCCGACCACGCCGGCCACGCCTGCCGAGCCCGGCGGCCCGGCCGAGGCGGGGGACGACCCCGACGCGCGCGGCGAGGCCACGCGCCCCTGAGGTCGCGGCACACGGCATACGCCCTCGAACGAGGAACGCCCCGGCAACCTGCCGGGGCGTTCGTCATGACGTGCGGACGCTCAGGTGGCGGCCTGGTAGCCGATCACCGCGAGCGTCACGGCCGCGAAGTGGGTGAGGAAGCCGCCGAGCGTGAAGGCGTGGAAGACCTCGTGGAAGCCGAACCAGCGAGGCCACGGGTTGGGCCGCTTCGTGCCGTAGACGATGCCGCCCGCGGTGTAGAGCAGGCCGCCGAGGCCGATGAGCGAGCCGACGAGCGGACCACCCTGGCGCCAGAACGGCACGACGTAGAAGACCGCGGCCCAGCCGAGCGCGAGGTAGAGCGCGGTGTAGAGCCAGCGCGGCGCGCTGACCCAGAAGACCCGGAAGAGCACCCCGGCGACGGCGGCGCCCCAGATGACCGACAGCAGCAGCCGCGCCTGACCCGTGGGCAGCAGGGTCACCGCGAACGGGGTGTAGGTGCCGGCGATGATGAGGTAGATGTTCGAGTGGTCGAACCGCTTGAGCAGACCTGACATCTTCGGACCCCACGTGCCGCGGTGGTAGACGGCGGAGACGCCGAAGAGCAGGGCCGCGCTGATCGTGAAGATGATCGAGGCGGTGCGCACGGCCCCGGGCTGCGAGACGAGGACGAGGACCAGGCCGCCGACGAGGGCGACGGGGAACATGGCGAGGTGCAGCCAGCCGCGCAGGCGGGGCTTGACGCTCGCGACGAGGTCCGCGATCGGGGCGCTGACCGTCTCCGCGGAGGTGGGGTCGGGACTGGTGCTCATGCCGGGAGTCTAACCTACGCAACCGTAGGTTACGGAAGCGTAGGTTTCGCTGTCCGCGCCGGTCCAGCGCTGCCTCCGCGCCGCCGTGAGGGTCCACGAGGCGGGGGGTACGGTGGGACCGCGGTCGCCCTCGGGCTGCCCAGACCTGACCGACGATGACCGAGCGAGTCGACGAGGAGGCCCCGTGGGGTGGCGCGATGTGGTCTACGGCGCGTACGAGCGCCGAGTCCTCAAGGACCTCCCCAAGGAGGCGCTCCCGCGCCACGTCGCCGTGATGCTCGACGGCAACCGCCGCTGGGCGCGCGCCCGCGGCGCTGGTACGGCGAGTGGTCACCAGGCCGGCGCCGACAAGATCGAGGAGCTGCTCGAATGGTGCCGTGACGCGGGAGTCGAGTACGTCACGCTGTGGCTGCTCTCCACCGACAACCTGCGCCGCGCCGAGGAGGAGCTCGCTCCTCTCCTGAAGATCATCGAGACGGCCGTCGCCGACCTCGCCGAGTCGGGCCACTGGCGCCTCAAGATCGTCGGTGCCCTCGACCTGCTCCCGCCGGAGACCGCCGCGAGCCTCAGCGCCTCGGCGGAGCGCACCAAGGACGTCGAGGGCATGACCGTCAACGTCGCCGTCGGCTACGGCGGTCGGCGCGAGATCGCCGACGCCGTCCGCGACCTGCTGCTCGACCGTGCCGCCGCCGGCGAGTCGATCGAGCAGATCGCCGCCGGCCTCACGGTCGAGGACATCGCCGAGCACCTCTACACCAAGGGCCAGCCCGACCCCGACCTCGTCATCCGCACGTCCGGCGAGCAGCGGCTCGGCGGCTTCCTGCTCTGGCAGAGCGCGACGTCGGAGTTCTACTTCTGCGAGGCGTACTGGCCGGACTTCCGGCACGTGGACTTCCTGCGCGCCCTGAGGGCGTATGCCGGCCGGCACCGCCGCTTCGGAGGCTGAGCGAGAGGCTGGCCGGGTGGTGGGCCGGGTGGTGGGCCGGGTGGTGGGCCGGGTGGTGGGCCGGGTGGTGGGCCGGGTGGTGGGCCGGGTGGCCGGCCGGGCGTAGGGGAGTGCTCCCCATTGTCCGGGTTGGCCGGCTTGCGTAGGTTGCGGGTGGGCCGAGACGCCTGGGCACGCAGGGTCGTGCGACACGAGCACGGTGACGACGTCAGGGGAGAACGACAGATGGCGATCTACAAGAAGGGTGCCGACCCGGTGGCCCTGCGGGCCTCCGCAGAGCGCATCACGGGCCACGCCCGCGAGTGCGACACCGTCAAGGGTGAGGCGAGCCGAGCCGTGCACGCCCTCAAGGGCCAGTGGGGCGGCGGCGACCTCGACCACCTGATGAACCGCTGGCCGCCGGTGGAGGCCCAGCTCACCCAGTTCGGCACCGACCTCGGCAAGCTCGCCGAGGCGCTGCGGCGCAACGCCGGGGCGCAGGACACGACGAGCGGGCAGGGTGGGTCGGGCCCGGGTGGCGGACCCGGTGGCAACGGAGGCGCCGGCGGCAGCAACGGCGGCAACGGCATTCCCGGTTATGACCTCCTCAAGTCCCTGTGGACCCCGGTCAAGGGCCTCGGCACCGCAGTCGGCCTGCTCGGCACGAGCATGAAGATCCGCAACTTCCTGTCCAACCTCTCCGGCTGGGACAAGGACCTCGGGCTCTTCAAGAACCTCTCGCAGGCGTGGAAGACGGGACACCTCGCGGAGTTCGGGGATGCCCTCAACCCGAAGAACTGGGGCACGCTGTCGCGTTTCATGCCGTCGCTGGCCGAGGGCGGGGCACTCACCCGCACGCTGGGCAGCGTCGGCAAGGCACTCGGTCCCCTCGGTGTCGTGTTCGGCGGGTTCACGGTCGCCAACGACATCTCCGAGCACCACTACGGTCGGGCCGGCTACGACTCCGTCATGACCGGCCTCGGTGCCGCGGCGCTGATGACCCCGCCGCCGGTCGACGTCGTGTGCGGCATCGCCGCCGGCGGCATGGCGGTGGGCCAGCTCGTCCACGACAACTGGGGTGCGATCTCCGACTTCACCTCCGACGCGACGCACGCCGTGGGGGACTTCACGTCCGATGCCGTCGACGCGGTGGGTGACGTCGCCTCCGACGCCGGTCACGCCATCAGCGACGTCGCCGACAAGGTGTGGCCCTTCTGACCGGTGGCGTGGGTCCCGGGAGGCGAAACCCCGGGGCACCCGGCATCGTTGACGAGACGACGAACCACCCATCCCGAACGACTCGCAGAACGACTCGCAGAACGACCCACCCGGACACGACCGGGAACGACCGAGGAGAACCATGGCTGACCTGATGAAGGGCACCCCGCTCGAAGGCTTCGAGCTGCCCGACGACGTCTTCGGACTGGGGGCCGCCGAGCTGGCCTACCTCATGTCGCGCCACGAGACCCCTGCCGGGGAGCGCTCGCGGCGCCTGCTCATGCTCGACCCGCGGTCCGCGGACGATGCTGCCCTGCTCGCGGGGGCCTCCAGCCTCGCGTCTCGCGGCTGGCTGACCCTCGAGGACGACGGCACCGCCGAGACCCGATCCAACGCCGCCCTCGTGGAGTATGCCGTCGGTGCGGCCACCCGCTGGACCCGCGTCGGCCTCGTGGGGGAGAACGTCAGCCAGCTGGACTTCGCGGTGCTCGTCGAGTCCGACACCGTCGTCGCGCTCATGCAGCCCCGGCAGCTCGCCTCGTGGTTCATCCGCCTCGGTGAGCGCACCGGCGACGTGGGAGCGCTCGTCACTGGCCTGGTCCGTGAGCGCTTCGACGCCGACCCGCAGTCCGGTGTCTTCCTGGAGGTGCAGACCCTCGAGGGCAGCAGCAACCTCGCGATCCGGCGCTCCGGCTCCGGCTTCGAGGCCCTCACCGACGTCGCCGGTCCCGGCACGGGCAGCGGGGGCACCGTCGACGCAGCCGGCCTGCACGACGCCGTGTCCGCCCTCTACTCGGAAGCGGTCACCGCATGAGCGCCGCGAGTCCCCGCCCGTCCGGCCCGGGCAGCGCGACCGGCAGCACCGCGCCCAAGGAGCCGTTCTCCTACGTCAGCCAGGAGCGAGGACTGCTCACGCTGAAGATCCGCGAGCCGCTGCTGATGGGCCTGTTCTTCCTCGCCCTCACCGTCGTCGGCGTCATCTTCTTCCTCATGGTCAAGAAGGGCGCTGACCAGGGCGACCCGGGCGCGATGCCCGTCGCCTACCTCATCCTCGCGATCTTCGGCGGCCTGGGCGTCATCGGCATGGCCATCGCCGCCGTCCGGTGGCGGTGGAAGCGCGAGTACGTGCGGGTCATGGGTCGCTCGCCCTGGGCCTGACGGGCGATCCGCCGCCCCACGCCTTGGCGCCGGCCGGCCGCGTGGTTAGCGGCACATGAACTCTGCGCGACACGACGACTCGATGCCTGTCAATCCCCATCGGTGTCGGTCCGGAGTCGTACCGTCGACCCAACGGCCGACACCCGTCGGACGTTGCCAGGAGGCCCACCGATGGAGCGATCGCTCAGGACGGAGGGTCGGGCCCTGCGCCACCCTCTGGTGGTCACCGCCCGGCACCTCGGGAGCGAGTAGGCGCGCGACGCGCGCCGCCAAAGGGAGTGGCACATGGCACGTACGACCCGTCAGGTCACGTCGGACCCCGCCAGCACGACCGAGCCGGCTGCGGCCTCCACCCGCGTCGCCACGCGCACGACGGCCCGCGACCGCGAGCCGGAGCACAAGACGTACGTCCTCGACACCTCCGTGCTCCTGTCCGACCCGAGGGCGATGCTGAGGTTCGCCGAGCATGAGGTCGTGCTGCCGGTCGTCGTCGTCACGGAGCTCGAGGGCAAGCGCCACCACCCTGAGCTCGGCTACTTCGCCCGGCAGGCCCTGCGGATGCTCGACGACCTGCGGGTCAGCGAGGGTCGCCTCGACAAGCCGGTGGCCGTGGGCCCCGACGGAGGCACGCTGCGGGTCGAGCTCAACCACACCGACCCGTCGTCGCTGCCCGCCGGCTTCCGGCTCGGCGACAACGACACGCGCATCCTCGCCGTGGCCCGCAACCTCGCCAACGAGGGCGCGGACGTGACGATCGTGTCCAAGGACCTCCCGATGCGGGTCAAGGCGTCGGCGTGCGGCCTCGAGGCGGAGGAGTACCGCCACGAGCAGGGCATCGACTCCGGCTGGACCGGCCTGCAGGAGCTCGAGATCTCCTCGGAGGACCTCGACCAGCTCTACGACCGCGGTCGCGTCGAGCACGCCGGCGCCGCCGAGCTGCCGTGCCACACCGGTCTCGTCCTGCTCTCGCCGCGGGGAAGCGGTCTGGGGCGGGTCGGCGCCGACAAGCAGATCCGGCTCGTCCGGGGCGACCGCGACGCGTTCGGCCTCCACGGGCGCAGCGCCGAGCAGCGCATCGCCCTCGACCTGCTCCTCGACCCCGACGTGGGCATCGTCAGCCTCGGCGGCCGTGCCGGCACGGGCAAGTCGGCCCTGGCCCTGTGCGCCGGGCTCGAGTCGGTCATGGAGCGCCGGGCCCAGCGCAAGGTGCTCGTCTTCCGTCCCCTCTTCGCCGTCGGCGGCCAGGAGCTCGGCTACCTGCCCGGCACCGAGCAGGAGAAGATGAACCCGTGGGGCCAGGCGGTCTTCGACACCCTGGGTGCGCTCGTCTCGACCGAGGTCGTCGAGGAGATCATGGACCGCGGGCTGCTCGAGGTGCTGCCGCTGACCCACATCCGTGGCCGCTCCCTCCACGACGCGTTCGTCATCGTCGACGAGGCCCAGTCCCTCGAGCGGAACGTCCTCCTGACCGTGCTGAGCCGGATCGGCCAGAACAGCAAGGTCGTGCTCACCCACGACGTGGCGCAGCGCGACAACCTCCGCGTGGGCCGGCACGACGGCGTCGCGGCCGTCATCGAGAAGCTCAAGGGCCACCCCCTCTTCGCCCATGTCACCCTCACCCGCAGCGAGCGCAGCCCGATCGCAGCCCTGGTCACCGACATGCTGGAAGGACTCGAGGTGTGACCTGAGTCACATCGCAAACAGCGTCCCCGAGCACGAAGCTCGGGGACGCTGTGCGCTGGGCCACTCGTTTCTCGCCGCCGAATGCGTCCAATACGGACAAGCTCGATTTGATCCTCGTCGGCGGGGATGGCACCGTGTCCAGTTGAAAGATCTCGGAACGATAACGCTCACCTCGGGGTGTGGGCGACAGGGGAACGAGGTCGTGTACTCACGTCGGGCGCAGCCGTCGACGGGCCTGCGCCCGGAGACGCTCGCGCCGGGCGCACCCAACACCCAGGAAGGCGTGACGTCTGTTCATGGCACGGTATGAAGGCCGGCACCGCAACGCACTGGCCCCCTCGACCGCTCCGCGCCCGAACCCCGCCACCTCCTCGGCGCGGTCCGGCGCGACTCGGCACGAGGCGGCCCCCGAACTCTCCGAGGCAGCTGCGGTCCCACGCAGCCCCCGCCCGGTGGCCCAGGCTGCCGGAGTCGCGAAGGACGGCGCCCGCGCCCCGCGCGACTCCGGACGTGCCGGTGCCGCCGAGGACGCCGTCGCCCGGCTTGCTGCGTCGACGCAGTCCCACGCCGGTCGACGCCACGTGAAGTCCCCAGCCCGCAAGCGTCACGTCGCGAGGCCGATCCTGGCCGGCGTCCTCGCCGTCGGGCTCGGCGCCTCCGGCTTCGCCTACGCCAAGGCCAACAACATCATCGGCGCCGACAACGCCGCGTTCGTTGTCGGCAACGGCGTCGTCGCCCAGACCGACGAGATGGCGCGCGCCGCCACCGTCGACATGAGCTATCGCGCGGCGGCATCGGTCTCGCGCAACGAGCGCCGCACCGCCATCTCCGCGACGGGCCTGCGCACGGCCACGGAGCTCGAGGCCAAGCAGAAGCAGGAGGCCGCGAAGCAGGCCGTGCTCGCCCGCGAGGCGGCCGCCCGGGCCGCACGCGACAAGGAGCGCCAGAGCGTCATCGCCAACGCCCAGAACGACCCGAAGTCGGCTGCCCGCCTGCTCATGGCCGACCACGGCTGGGGCAGCGACGCGCAGTACAACTGCCTCGTGAACCTCTGGACCGGCGAGAGCGACTGGCGCTGGTCGGCCACCAACGCCAGCTCCGGCGCGTACGGGATCCCGCAGTCCCTGCCGGCGAGCAAGATGTCGCAGTTCGGTGCCGACTACCGGACCAACCCGCTGACCCAGATCAAGTGGGGCCTCTGGTACATCGAGATGTCCTACGGCAACCCGTGCAACGCGTGGTCCACGTGGCAGGCCCGGTCACCCCACTGGTACTGACCTGACCGATGCCGTATGCCGGGTGGCGGGCTCCCACGAGGAGCCCGCCACCCGGCATACGTGCTCGTGCTCGGTGACCCGACGGGTCAGATCTTGCGCAGGCGCACCCGGCGGACCTCGTGGTTGTCGCCCTTGGACAGCACGAGGTTGGCGCGCGAGCGGGTCGGCAGGATGTTCTCGACGAGGTTGGGGCCGTTGATCTCGCGCCAGATGCGGTTGGCCGTCGCGACGGCCTCCTCGTCGGAGAGCACGGCATACCGGTGGAAGTACGAGTCGGGGTCGGAGAAGGCGGTCTCGCGCAGGCGCAGGAAGCGCTCGACGTACCACGTGCGCACGTCGTCGACCCAGGCGTCGACGTAGACCGAGAAGTCGAAGAAGTCGCTGACGGCCAGGCCCGTCCCGCGGACCGGGTGCATCTCCGGCGCCTGCAGGACGTTGAGGCCCTCGACGATGAGCACGTCGGGCTGACGGACGACGATGCGCTCGCCCGGGACGATGTCGTACGTCAGGTGCGAGTAGACCGGCGCGGAGACCTCGGCCCGACCGGACTTGATCTCGGCGACGAAACGCAGCAGGGCCCGTCGGTCGTAGGACTCGGGAAAGCCCTTGCGCTGCAGGAGCCCCCGGCGCTCGAGCTCGGCGTTGGGGAAGAGGAAGCCGTCGGTCGTCACGAGCGCGACCTGCGGCGTGTCGGGCCAGCGCGCGAGCATCTCGCGCAGGATGCGGGCGGTCGTCGACTTGCCGACGGCCACGGATCCTGCCACGCCGATGACGAAGGGCGTCCTGGCCGGGCGCTCGCCGAGGAAGTCGCTCGTCACCTGGTGGAGTTGGCGGGTCGCGCCGACATAGAAGTTGAGCAGGCGCGACAGGGGGAGGTAGACCTCCTCGACCTCGTTGAGGTCGACGCGGTCACCGAGGCCGCGCAGGCGCGCGAGGTCGGTGTCATCGAGGTTGAGCGGGTGGTTCTCGCGCAACCGGGACCATGCGGCCCGGTCGAACTCGACGTAGGGCGACGGGATGACGGTGCCGTTGGAGCCGTTGCTCCCGTTGCTCGCGTTCCCGCCGGTACCGTTGGATGGCTCCGACACGCTCGACATTCTTGCGGACGCGACGGCCGTGGGTGGCGTCGGCCCCTCGCGCGGTCCCCTAGGCTTGTTGGCATGTGTGGAATCGTGGGATACGTCGGGCGTTCGAACGACGGGACGGCTCTCGACGTCGTCATGGAGGGCCTAGCCCGTCTGGAGTACCGCGGCTACGACTCGGCCGGGGTGGCTCTGCTCGACGGCGGCCACGTCGAGACCCGCAAGAAGTCGGGCAAGCTCGCCAACCTCGTCGCCGAGCTCGAGGCCGACCCGCTCCCCGCGTCGACGACCGGCATCGGCCACACCCGGTGGGCCACGCACGGCGGTCCGACCGACCAGAACGCCCACCCGCACCGCGGCGGCCAGGACGGCAAGCTCGCCCTCATCCACAACGGCATCATCGAGAACTTCCACGCCCTGAAGCAGGGCCTGCTCGCCGACGGCGTCGAGTTCACGAGTGAGACCGACACCGAGGTCGTCGCCCACCTGCTCGCCGCCGCCTACGAGCGCGAGCACGACCTGACGGACGCGATGCGTGCCGTCGTCGCCGACCTCGAGGGCGCCTTCACCCTCCTTGCGATCCACGCCGACCAGCCCGGTGTCGTCGTCGGCGCCCGCCGCAACAGCCCGCTCGTCGTCGGCCTCGGTGACGATGCGAACTACCTCGGCTCCGACGTCGCGGCGTTCATCGGTCACACCCGCCACGCGCTCGAGCTGGCCCAGGACCAGATCGTGACGATCACGCCCGACGGCGCCTCGGTCATCAACTTCGACGGCACGCCGGCGGAGGGCAAGGCCTACGAGGTCACCTGGGATGCCGCGGCCGCCGAGAAGGGCGGTTACGCGACCTTCATGGAGAAGGAGATCCACGACCAGCCGCACGCCGTGGCCGACACACTGCTGGGCCGCACCGACGCGGACGGCCGCCTCGTCCTCGACGAGATGAGCGTCTCCGAGGAGCAGCTGCGGGCGGTCGACCGCATCACCATCGTGGCCTGCGGCACCGCGGCCTACGCCGGCATGGTCGCGAAGTACGCCATCGAGCACTGGACGCGCATCCCCGTCGAGGTCGCGCTCGCGCACGAGTTCCGCTACTGCGACCCCATCGTCAACGACCGCACGCTCGTCGTCTCCATCAGCCAGTCCGGCGAGACGATGGACACCCTGATGGCCGTGAAGCACGCCCGCGAGCTCGGCGCCGTCACCGTGTCGGTGTGCAACACCCACGGCTCGACGATCCCGCGCGAGTCCGACGCCGTGCTCTACACGCACGCCGGCCCCGAGATCGCGGTCGCCTCGACGAAGGCGTTCCTCGCGCAGATCACCGCCTGCTACGTCCTCGGCCTCTACCTCGCCCAGCTGCGCGGGGGCTCCTACGCGGACGACGCGCAGTCGGTCATGAAGGAGCTCGGCGGCGTCCCGGCCAAGATCGAGACGCTGCTCGGCCAGATGGGCCGCGTCAAGGAGATCGCCCGGTTCATGGCCGACACCCGCTCGGTGCTCTTCCTCGGCCGCCACGTCGGCTACCCGATCGCCATGGAGGGCGCGCTCAAGCTCAAGGAGCTCGCCTACATCCACGCCGAGGGCTTCGCCGCCGGCGAGCTCAAGCACGGGCCGATCGCGCTCATCGAGCCCGGTCAACCGGTCTTCGTCGTCGTGCCGTCGCCGACGAGCGAGCACGGCCTGCACGGCAAGGTCGTGAGCAACATCCAGGAGATCCGCGCCCGCGGCGCCCGCACCCTCGTCATCGCCGAGGAGGGCGACGACTCGGTCGAGCCGTTCGCCGACGAGGTGATCCGGGTGCCTGCGACGTCGCCGCTGCTCGCGCCGCTGCTCACGGTCGTGCCGCTGCAGGTCTTCGCCCTGTGGCTGTCCACCGCCAAGGGCCTCGACGTCGACCAGCCGCGCAACCTCGCCAAGTCGGTCACGGTCGAGTGACGTGATCGTCGGGGTCGGCATCGACGTCGTGGACATCGAGCGTTTCGAGGCGACCCTCGAGCGCACCCCGGCGCTGCGCGAGCGACTCTTCACCGTCGAGGAGCGCCACCTCGGCATCGCCTCCCTCGCTGCGCGGTTCGCCGCCAAGGAGGCGCTGGCCAAGTCGCTCGGCGCGCCGGTCGGCCTGCACTGGACCGATGCCCGGGTCGTGTCCAACGACGACGGGCGTCCCTCGCTCGAGATCGGCGGCACGGTCCTCGCACGGGCCAACGACCTCGGCGTCGACTCCTTCCACGTGTCCCTGTCCCACGACGCGGGCGTCGCGTCGGCCGTCGTCATCGCGGAGGGCTGATGATCCGCGCACACTCCGTCGAGGCCGTTCGGGCGGCCGAAGCCGCCGCCATGGCGCAGCTGCCCGAGGGTGAGCTCATGTCGCGCGCAGCGCTCGGCCTCGCCGAGGTCGCCGCGGCGCGCCTCGACGACACCGACGGCACCACCGTCGTCGGGCTCGTCGGTGCGGGCGACAACGGCGGCGACACGTTGTATGCCGTCGCCCACCTCGCCGAGTCGGGCTTCGCCTGCGCCGTGGTGCTGGTTCCGGCAGGAGGCCGCTCGAGCGTGCACGCGGCGGGACTCGCGGCCGCGGAGGCCGCCGGGGTCATGGTCCACGCGGCCACCGACGACCCAGAGGCCGCGGCCCACGTGGTGGCCGAGGCCGACCTCGTGCTCGACGGCATCGTCGGCATCGGTGGTCGTCCGGGGCTGCGGCCCGATGCCGCGCGACTCGTCGACGCCGTCGACGACGACGCCTGGGTGATCGCCGTCGACCTCGCGAGCGGGCTCGATCCTGCCGGTGAGCAGGGCGAGGACGACGCCGTGTGGGCCGACGAGACCGTCACCTTCGGCACCCCGAAGCCCGTCCACCTGCTCCCTGCAGGTGAGGCCGCGACCGGTCGTCTGACCGTGGTCGACATCGGGATCGACCTCGACGACGTGCCGGCCGCCGTCGAGCGGCTGACGTGGGACGACGTCGCCGGTCTCTGGCCGGTGCCCGGCAGCGGCGACGACAAGTACTCGCGCGGCGTGCTCGGCGTCGTCGCCGGCAGCGAGGCCTACCCCGGCGCGGCCGTGCTGTGCACGACCGCCGCCGCCGAGTCCGGCGTCGGGATGCTCCGCTACGTCGGCACGCCGACCCCGGTCGGGCTCGTCCACCAGGCCGTGCCCGAGGCCGTGGTCGCGCAGGGACGGGTCCAGGCCTGGGTCGTGGGGCCCGGTCTCGACACCGACGCCGACGACGCCGCCACCCGCACCCAGCTCGACGCGGCGCGTGCAGCCCTCGCGAGCGACCTGCCCGTCGTCGTCGACGCCGGAGGACTGGCGCTCGTCGAGGGTCGCCGGCACGCACCGACCGTCCTGACGCCGCACGCCGGTGAGCTCGCGCGCCTGCTGACCCGCCTCGAGCGCGCCGACGGTCCCGATGGGGTGACCGCCGACGACGTCAAGGGCGACCCGCTCGGCCACGCCCGGCGCCTCGTCGCCCTGACCGGCGCCACCGTGCTGCTCAAGGGCGCGACGACCCTCGTCGTCACCGAGGACGAGCCGGTGCGCTCCCAGGCGGACGCGCCGCCGTGGCTCGCCACCGCCGGGGCCGGCGACGTGCTCTCCGGCGTCATCGGCGCCCTGCTCGCGGCCGGCCTCTCACCGCACGACGCGGCCTCCCTCGGCGCCCTCGTGCACGGCGTCACTGCTGACCGGGTGTCCGGCGGCGGCCCGCTGCGGGCGCTCGCGGTGGCCCACGGCATACGACCCACGGTGCGCGACCTGCTGGCCCGGGGACGGTCCGCGCCCGGCTGACGCCGGCGAGACCCCGTCCGCTTCCCGCACGCGAAGACCAGCATCCGGAAACCCCAAGACGACCTGCGAGACTGCACCGATGAGCCAGACCGACGCCTCCGACGCCGAGCGGACCGCGACGCCCACCGGCGTCCCCTCCGGCTCTCCGGCGTCCCCGCCGGAGACCCACGGCCTGACCGTGTGGGCCGAGATCGACCTCGCTGCGCTCGAGGCCAACGTGCGCACGCTGCGCGCGCTCGCCCCGACGTCCGAGTTCATGGCGGTCGTCAAGGCCGACGCCTACGGCCACGGGCTGCTGCCGGTCGCTCGGGCCGCGGTGCGCGGCGGGGCCACGTGGCTCGGCGTCGCCCAGTTCGCCGAGGCCTTCGCGCTGCGCGACGCCGGCATCACGACGCGACTGCTGACCTGGCTCAGCGTGCCCGGCGCCGACTTCGCCGGCGCCGTCGAGCGCGACATCGACCTCTCCGCGTCGGCGCCCTGGGTGCTCGACGAGATCGCGGCGGCGGCGTCGGCGCTCGGCCGCACCGCGCGGGTCCACCTCAAGGTCGACACCGGCCTGGGCCGCGGGGGCGCCTTCGGCGCCGACTGGACCACGCTCGTGCAGTGCGCGCGCCGGCACGAGGCCGAGGGCACCCTCAGTGTCGTCGGCATCTGGACCCACTTCGCGCACGCCGACTCGCCCGAGCACCCCACCGTGCTGGCCCAGCAGGAACGCTTCTTCGAGGCCGTGGCCGAGGCCGAGCGGGAGGGCCTCACGCCCGAGGTGCGCCACCTCGCCAACTCCGCCGCGACCCTGGTGCACCCCTCGGCCCACGCCGACCTCGTTCGCCCCGGGATCGCGATGTACGGCCTGACGCCGGTGCCGCAGGTCGACGACGACTTCGGCCTGCGCCCCGTCATGACGTTGCGCGCGCGGCTGGCCCTCGTCAAGGAGCTGCCGGCGGGGCAGGGCATCAGCTACGGGCACGCCTACGTCCCCGACGTCGACACGGTCGTCGGGCTCGTGCCGGCCGGCTACGCGGACGGGGTGCCCCGCAACGCGACCAACGTCGGACCGCTCCTCGTCGAGGACCGCCGCACGACGATCGCCGGACGCGTCTGCATGGACCAGTTCGTCGTCGACCTCGGCCCCGACTCGCAGGCGAGTGCCGGTGACGTCGTCACCCTCTTCGGCGGGGCGCCCGGCGAGCCGACCGCGCAGGACTGGGCCGACGCGACCGACACCATCAGCTACGAGATCGTCACCCGGCTCGGCGCGCGGGTGCCGCGGCTCTACGTCGGCGCGCCGGGGGACGGCGCATGAGCCCGCATCGCAACCCGGTCATCGGCATCGCTGCTGCCACCCTCGGGGTGGCGGCCGGAGTGGCCGCCGGCATCGCCGCCGACCGGGCGGGCCGGCATCGCGCCGCCATGGAGGCGCTCGAGACGCCCGAGCTGCTCGACATCACGCCCGACGAGGAGCACGTCGTGCTCACCGACGACGGGGTCCCGCTGCACGCCGAGATCGACCTACCGGCCGAGGCGGCCGCACGCGAGGCTGCGGACGGCACCACCCGACACGGCCGTCCGGAGGAGCTGCCCACCGTCGTGCTGACGCACGGCTACTGCCTCAGTCTGCGCTGCTGGGTCTACCAGCGGCGCGCCCTCAAGGAGGCCGGCTACCGGGTCGTCAGCTGGGACCAGCGCGGGCACGGACGCTCGGGCCGCGGCGAGAGGGACAGCTACACGATCGACCGCCTGGGACAGGACCTCCACGCCGTCATCACCGAGCTCGTGCCGGACGGGGACGTCGTGCTCGTCGGGCACTCGATGGGCGGCATGACGATGCTCGCCCTCGGCGAGCACCAGCCGCAGTTCGTCCTCGAGCGGGTCGTCGGGGCCGGCTTCATCGCGACGAGCGCCGGAGGGCTCATGCTGGCCAACGGCGGCCGCGTCGCCGCCTTCGGCCGTCTCCTGCTCGAACGCCTCGGACCGGGGGTGCTCGGCTCGCTCGCCGAGCGTCCCGCCGTCGTCAGCCGGGTCAGGCGCGTCGCCCGGGACCTCGAGCACTTCATGGTCGAGCAGAACTCGTTCGCCTCGCCGGTCCCGCGCTCGGTGGTGCGCTACACCGCCGACATCCTGCTCAGCACGCCGCTCGACGTCATCAACGACTACCTCCGGACGTTCGACGGCTTCGACAAGCGCCCCGCGCTGCTCGAGTTCCGGCACGCCGTCGTCCTCGTCTTCAACGGCCGCGAGGACATCCTCACGCCGCCGTCGCACAGCGAGCTCATCGTCGAGGGCATCCCCGGCGCCGAGCACATCGTCGTCAACGACGCCGGGCACGTCATCATGCTCGAGCACCCCGACCTGCTCAACGCCCACCTCGTCCAGCTCGTCGACCAGTCGGCTCGGGCGCGGGCCGAGCAGATCGCGGTCGACCGGCAGCCGCGCGTGCGCCGCATCGTCACCGACGTCGCGAAGAACCGCCGTCAGCGCCGGCTCGAGCAGGAGGCTGCCGAGCTCGCCCGCTCCCGTCGCGGCAAGCGGACGCGCACCAAGGGGGCGTGACGGGCATGGAGCGCGAGGTGCGGTGGGCGACGACCGACGACACGCAGGCCTTCGGCCGCCGCCTCGGTGCGCTGCTGTGCGGCGGCGACGTGCTGGTCCTGACCGGTGACCTCGGCGCGGGCAAGACGACGCTGACCCAGGGCATCGCCGAGGGGTTGGGGGTGCGCGGGCCGATCACGTCGCCGACCTTCGTCATCGCGCGGGTGCACCCGTCGCTCGTCGGCGGACCGGCGCTCGTCCACGTCGACGCCTACCGCCTCGGCAGCGCGATCGAGCTCGACGACCTCGACCTCGACGCCGACCTCGACGCCAGCGTGACCATCGTGGAGTGGGGCGCGGGTCTGGCCGAGCAGCTGAGCGAGACCCGGCTCGAGCTGACCATCACCGGTGACGACGTCCGCACCGCGCACCTGGTCGGGGTCGGCGACCGCTGGGACGACGTGCTCGACGCCGTCGCGCCCGCGGACTGACGGCACGCAGCCGCGCGGACCCGGGGGATGGCCACGGAGCCGGGCACCCGGCATACGACCTCGGGTTCGGGGACCCCGTGCGTGCTCGGATAGCCTGACCGACGTGCTCCTGCTCTCGATCGACACCTCCACGACCGCCATCACCGTCGGCCTGCACGACGGCGGCTCGGTCGTCGCGGAGTCCACGACCCTCGACGCCCGCGCGCACGCAGAGCACCTCGCGCCGAACATCCGCGCGGTACTGACCGCTGCCGACGTCGAGCCTGGCGACGTCACCGACGTCGTCGTCGGCATCGGCCCGGGGCCCTTCACCGGCCTTCGCGTCGGCATCGTCACCGGTCGCACCTTCGCCTTTGCGCTCGGCCTCCCGGTGCGCGGCCTGACGAGCCTCGACGCCATCGCCCACGAGGCGTGGCTGGGCGGTCGACGCGGTGACCTGCTCGTCGCGACGGACGCCCGCCGCAAGGAGGTGTATGCCGCCACGTACGTCCTCGGGGACGCCGGCGCCTGCCGCGTGAGCGAGCCCATCGTGTCGCGCGCCGCCGACCTGCCCGCCGAGGTGCGCGCCCTTCCCGCCGCAGGGCGTGGGCCGTCGCTCTACGCCGAGGCCCTGTCCGAGGCGGTGGATCCTCTCGACGCCAGCGGGGGAGCGCTCGCCGACCTCGCCGTACGCCGGCTGCGGGAGACGTCGTCGGGCGACGGTGAGCTGCAGCACGTCGACCCCGGGCACGGCTTCGACGGGCTCGAGCCGCTCTACCTGCGCCGTCCCGACGTCTCGTCCGCCCCGCCCTCGAAGAAGTCGACGCTCGGATGACGCTCGCCGAGACGCACGCCCAGCCGACCGGCATCGTCCTGCGCGACCTCGAGTGGACCGATCTCGCCCACCTTGCCGACCTCGAGCAGCAGCTCTTCGTCGACGACGCCTGGTCCGAGGCGACGTGGTGGAGCGAGCTCGCCGGCCGACCCCGCCGTGACTACGTCGTCGCGACGGCGCCCGACGGCACCATCGCCGGGTATGCCGGGCTCGACGTCGCGGGAGACGTGGCCGACGTCATGACGATCGCCACGGCCCCCGGTCACCGGCGCCGCGGCACGGGGCGAGTGCTCCTGGCCGAGCTCGTCCGCCGCGCGACGGCGCACGGCGCCGAGGCGGTGCTCCTCGAGGTGCGGGCCGACAACGACGCGGCACGCCGCCTCTACGACCGAGCCGGCTTCGAGGTCATCTCGGTGCGCCGTCGCTACTACCAACCCGGCGACGTGGACGCGCTCGTGATGCGCCTGCTCGTCACGAAGGGAGACGCATGACCGACGAGCCCCTCGTCCTCGGCATCGAGACGTCCTGCGACGAGACCGGCGTCGGCATCGTCCGCGGGCAGACCCTGCTCGTCGACACCGTCGCGAGCAGCGTCGAGGAGCACGCGCGGTTCGGCGGCGTCGTGCCCGAGGTCGCGAGCCGCGCCCACCTCGAGGCGATGGTCCCCACGATCGAGCGCGCCTGCCGCGAGGCCGGTGTGCAGCTGCGCGACCTCGACGCCGTCTCGGTGACGTCCGGTCCGGGCCTGGCGGGCGCCCTCCTCGTCGGGGTCGCCTCGGCCAAGGCGCTCGCGCTCGCCCTGGGCAAGCCGATCTACGGCGTCAACCACCTCGCGTCGCACGTCGCCGTCGACATCGTCGAGCACGGCCCGCTGCCCGAGCCGACGATGGCGATGCTCGTCTCCGGGGGCCACTCCTCGCTCCTGCTCGTGCCCGACGTGACCAACGACGTGCGGTCCCTCGGCTCGACGATGGACGACGCTGCCGGCGAGGCGTTCGACAAGGTCGCCCGCGTCCTAGGGCTGCCGTTCCCCGGCGGCCCGCACGTGGATCGTGCTGCGCGAGAAGGCAACCGGATCGCCATCGACTTCCCGCGCGGACTCACGACCGGCCGTGACATGGAGCGACACCGCTTCGACTTCTCCTTCTCGGGCCTCAAGACGGCCGTGGCGCGTTGGGTCGAGACCCGTCAGCGTGCCGGCGAGAGCGTGCCGGTCGCCGACGTCGCCGCGAGCTTCCAGGAGGCCGTCGTCGACGTCCTCACCCGCAAGGCCCTGCTCGCCTGCAAGGAGCACGACGTCGACCACCTGCTCATCGGCGGCGGCGTCGCCGCGAACTCGCGGCTGCGCGCCCTCGCCGAGGAGCGGTGCGCCAAGGCCGGCGTCACCCTGCGCGTGCCCCGGCCCGGGCTGTGCACCGACAACGGGGCCATGGTCGCGGCGCTCGGGGCGCAGATGGTGGCGAAGGGGCGCGAGCCGAGCGACCTCGGGCTTCCCACGGACTCGTCGATGCCGGTCACTCTCGTTCAGGCTTAGGTCGCTTCCAGGCTCGCGTTGCTGGGGTCGTCGGGTGCGCGCACGCCCTCGCGGCGTGGAGCGTCAGCCGGCCGTCCCAGCCCACGTCTACTTGCGTATGCCGGTTGCCGGCTGCCGATGCCGCTCGGGCGCCCGCGCGCCCTCCTTCTCGACCAGCGCGCGCCCTCGTCCTGGCTGGGTGCGACCTGGCAACGACGTGAGGTCGCCACCTCCTCGGCCGTCGGCTTGTGCCACGGGAGGTTGGGGGTTGGTGGGGCAGGTGGCTGATCCGGGGCTGGTGACGGTCGTTCCCGCTCGGTCGGTCAGGGGCAGTGGGCGAGGCCCATTCTCAGCTTGAGGTCGACGACCCTGGTGGCGGCGGCCTGGACGGCGCGTGCGAAGGCCGGATTGGCCCTGGCCTTGCTGGTGATGGCGTCGTGCATGGCAGGGACGGTGGCCGGTCGGGCGGTCAGGGTGATGTCGCCGCCGGCCTCGATGAAGCGGGTGGCGCGCTCGCCGACCGGCACCGCGGCCACGGCCCTGGCGGCGCCGACGTCGTCGGTGATGACGACGCCGTCGTAGGAGAGCCGGTCACGGAGCAGGTCCGTGACGATCGCCTTCGAGAAGACGGCGTTGGTGCCCGGGTCGATGCGGCTGTAGATCGCCGAGCCCACCATGACGAGCTCGACGCCGTCCTGGACGCCCGTCCGGAACGGCTCGAGGTAGGGGTCGTCGACGGTCGTCGTGCGGTCGGTGATGCCGCTGGCCGTGACGTCGGTGTTGCCGGTGATCCGCCCGATGCCCGGGAAGTGCTTGACGGTGGCGGCCACCCCACCGGCGCGCATGCCGGCCAGGAAGGCACCGACCATGCGCGAGACCTGCTCGGGATCGCTCGAGAACTGGCGGTCGTACTGGCCGATGGGGCCGTTGGCTCGGCCGATGGAGGTCGGCACGGTGTCGGCGACCGGCGCCAGGTTGACGTTGATCCCGGCCTGGCGCAGCTCGGCCGCCCACCGGGTGGCGTCGGCGGTCAGGGCGCCCGGCGAGCCCTGGTCCTGGACGCGGGCTGACGGCATACGACTGAAACCGGTGCCGCGCAGCTGCTGCACGGCGCCGCCCTCCTGGTCGGCGGCGAGGAGCAGCCCGAGCCCCGCGGTGGTGTTCTTCGACGCGAGGGCCGCGAGGTGCCGCGTCGTCGCACGGACGCTGTCGACGCCACCGGTCCAGCCGCCGAGGAGGATGACGCCGCCGAGGTGACGGCTGCTGACGAGGGCGTCGAGGCTCGCGCGGCTCGCGGCGTGGTCGAGGCCGACCATGAGCAGCTGGCCGGCTCGCTCGCCGGCGTCCATGCCGGCGACGATGCGAGGTGCGCACGACGTCGGTGGCGCGGGTGGCGCTGGCTTGCTCGTCGTCGCGGGAGGCTTCGGGGCAGTCGTCGTCGGGGGCGCCGTGGTCGAGACCGGGGCCGACGACGTGCCGACGGAGGCGGGGCTGGTGGGCGTCGGCGGCGAGGAGCAGGCGGCCGCGAACGTCGCGGCGGCCACCAGGACGGCCGTCGGGAGGGTGCGGTGGTGACCGCGTCCGCGGGGGCTCTGGCGCATCGTTCGAGCCTATCCTCGGCGGGCGTCCTCGCGGGTCACGTGCAGCGGTCAGGCGCGGTCCCCTGCGGTGGCCGGCGGTGGACGGCGGTGGGCAGGGCTGGTCACCGGCCCGAACCGGTACGTTGCCGCTGTGACGACCGATCCCATCCCCGTCGTGCTCGACGTCGACACCGGAGTCGACGACGCGTGCGCGTTGCTCCTCGCCGCCCTCCACCCGGCCCTCGACCTGCGGGCCGTCTCCTGCGTCGGTGGCAACGCGCCCGTCGACGACGTCGTGCGCAACACGCTGCTCGTCCTCGAGACGGCGGGTCGCACCGACGTGCCCGTCGCCCGCGGCGCCGAGCGGCCGCTGCTCGAGGTTCCCGTCGATGCCCGCCACGTCCACGGCGACGACGGCATGGGTGACCTCGGGTGGGGCCCGCCCGCGGCCAGGACCGACCGGCGCCACGCGGTCGAGCTGCTCCGTGACACCTGCCGCGAGGCTGCCGAGACCGACCGGCCCGTGACGCTCGTTCCGCTCGCGCCGCTGACCAACATCGCGCTGCTGCTGCGGACGTATCCCGATGCAGCGCAAGGCATCTCGGAGATCATCTTCATGGGCGGCGCGGCGCACGTCGGGAACGCGACGGCCTCGGCCGAGTTCAACGTCTTCCACGACCCGGAGGCGGCGGCCGTCACCCTCGATGCCGCAGCCGACCTCGGCATCCCGGTGACGATGTACGGTCTCGACGTCTTCTACGAGCCGGTCGTCACTGCCGACGTGGTGGACGAGCTCATCGCCGTCGGGGGCCGAGGGCCGGCCGAGCTCGGTGGCCGGCTGATCGCCTTCCAGAACCAGCGGTTCGGCCGGGACGCCTCCACGATCGGGGACGCCGGCGCCGTCTGTGCGGTCATCGACCGAGCCGGACTGACGACGGAGACGCTCCCGCTGCGGATCGAGCTCGCGGGCACGTGGTCGCGCGGCCGCACCATCGTCGACCGCCGCGACTGGAGCGGGGACATGGCGCACGACCCGCACGGCGAGGCCCCCGTCCGCATCGAGGTGGCCCTCGGCGTCGACGGAGGCCGCTACGCCGCCCTGTGGGCCGACACGCTCCTCGGCCGGACGGGGGAGCGCTGATGGGTCGCGTCGCCGTGCTCGGCTCGCTCAACGTCGACGTCGTCACCCTCGTCGAGCGGCACCCCGTCCCCGGCGAGACCGTGCTCGGCGAGGCCGGTGGCCGGTTCGCCGGGGGCAAGGGCGGCAACCAGGCCGCGGCCGCGGCGCGCGCCGGGACGAGCCACGTGCAGATGCTCGCTCGGGTTGGTTCCGACGAGGCGGGCGCCGCCTACGTCGAGCGCCTCGGGGCCCTGGGCATCGACCCGTCGTCCGTCTCGACGAGCCCCACGGCCCCGACCGGGACCGCGCTCATCACCGTCGACGAGCAGGGCGAGAACTCGATCATCGTCATCGCGGGCGCCAACGGGGAGCCGGACCCGTCGCTCGCCCACGAGACGGGACGCCTGGCTCCCGGCGACGTGCTGCTCTGCTCGCTCGAGGTCGACCTCGGGACGGTGGCCGCGGCGGCCAGGGCGGCCCACGCCGCCGGTGCGCGCGTCGTGGTCAACCTCGCTCCGTATGCCGCCCTGCCGCCCGACGTCATCGAGCTCGCTGACCCCGTCGTCGTCAACGAGGCGGAGATGCGCGCCCTCGCGGACTCCGCCCTCGTGCCCCAGTCGCTCCTCGTGACCTTCGGCGCGGCGGGAGCGCGGTGGGGGATGGACGGTGTCGACGGCATACCCGTCCCAGCCGCGGAGGTGGGTGACACGGTCGGGGCCGGGGACGCGTTCTGCGGTGCGCTCGCCGCGGCGCTCGCGGGTGGCGCGGACCGACGGGCCGCGCTCGAGACGGCCAACGCCGCAGGCGCGGCGGCGGTGCGCTGGGTCGGGGCCCAGCCGGACGCTGCGCTCTGAACCTTCTTTGTACCTTGCGGGTTACGTAACCACTGGGTTACGTTGATCGGGACGGCCGCGGGCCGACGAGAGGAGCCGTGATGGGTGAGCTGACGCAGGTGCTGGGCCGGATCGATCGCGACGGTGACACGGTGGCGGTGGTCTTCGACCGGCACTACCCGACGACGCCCGACGACCTGTGGCAGGCCTGCACCGACCCCGAGCGCCTGGCGCGCTGGTTCGCCCCCGTCAGCGGCGACCTGCGGCCCGGGGGCCGCTTCACCATCCACTTCGACGACGCCGACACCCCGTCGTGTCGAGTCGTGACGTGCGAGGCGCCGGCCCGTCTGGTCTGGGAGTGGCCGGTGCGAGACGTCCCGTCCCTCGTGACGGTGGAGATCTCCGAGGACGGCCAGGGCTCGCGACTCGTGCTGCGCCACGAGCGACTGGCCGCGGGACAGGTCGCAGGCTATGCCGCCGGCTGGGACACCTACGTGCGCGCGCTCGACGCCCACGTCGCAGGCGCGCCCGGACCCGAGTGGGATGCCACGTGGAGCGCCCTGCACGAGCTGTATGCCGAGGACGCCTGAGCGGCGCGTGGCCGCCTGACGATGAACTTGCCGATGGTGCTGCGATCGGTGGGGTGATAACCCCACCAAGCGCAACACCATCGAGCAGGCCATCCGGCACATCGTCGGCTGACGCCCGGGGGCGCGGCGCAGACGGTGCGGACGGGCGACGGGTCAGGTCGGCGTCACGACGAGGGCGACCTGACTGCCCCCGACCCGGGTCAGGACGAGCGTCGCCTCGGAGCCGCCCCTGCCGCGCCCGGTCATCTTCAGCTGCCGGCGCAGCAGGTCGGCGTCGAGGGTCACGCCACGCTTCTTGATCGTCACGCGGTCGTGGCCGTGGTCGCGCAGCCACCGCGCGAGGCGCTTCGTCGACAGCGGCATCGCCTCGACGACCCGGTAGCGCCGGGCCCAGGGCAGCTCCCTCGGCTGGCCGCTCGTCACGTAGCCGACGCCGGGGGCCAGCTCGGCGCCGTCGACCGCGGCGACCAGTGCGCCGGTGAGCCCGGCGCGGATGACGGCTCGGTCTGGTTCGTGGAGCCACTCGCCGATGTCGCCCACCGACGCGAGGGGCGGACGCTGGCCGCCGTCCTGCGCGTCGGCCTCGGTGACGACCGACGTCGAGGTCTCGGTGCACACCGCAGCCGTGCGGCCCCTGGTGGCGACGAGCGGGCCCCACCAGACCGCGCACTCGAGCACCTCGCCGTGCCAGGACGTCCACTGTGCCTCGGCGCCACGCGGGACCGCGCCGTGCGGGAAGGCGGGGGAGAGCTTCGCGCCCGTCGCGGGCACCGCGTCGGCGAAGGCCAGCACCCGCGACCACGTCGGCGAGATGGCATCGAGCGAGAAGAGGCGCTTGGTGCGGCCGTTGACGTCGGCCACGCCGGCGACGCGGCGGGCGGGGTCGAGCCACAGGCCGAGGCGGCGTGCGCCCTCACCCTGCGGCAGGCGTACGTCCTCGGCGAGCCCGTGCGTCACCCGCGCCGACGGCCAGTGACGCAGGTTGACGGCGGCGATCCGGGCGGTCGCGTCGTCCGCGTCGACGGCGTGAACCGTCAGGTCGAGGCCGGCGAACGCCATGGCGTCGGCCCCCAGCCCGCACCCGAGGTCATAGACGTCGCGAACGCCCGCGGCGGCATACCGGTGCGCGTGGCGGGCGGCGATCGCGAGCCGGGTCGCCTGCTCGAGCCCGTCGGCCGTGAAGAGCATCCCCGCCGCGAAGTCGCCGAACTTGTCGGTGCCTCGAGCGCGCAGCCGCGACTGGGTCATCGCGGCCGCGACGAGGTCCGCCGCGAAGCCCGCGTCGCGCAGGCGGTCCTGCAGGTGCAGCGACCCGGCCTCGTCGTAGGGAGGAAGCGACTGGAGCAGCGCCCAGCCCTCACCCGCGGAGAGGCGATCGACCATGGCGGCGTCCATGTCCACATCCTCGCAGGCGCAGTGGTGCAGGCCGGGAGTGCTGGGGGCCGGCCGAAGGAGGTTTTCGGGGTACTCGGGGCGCAGGGCCGCCAGGCCCGTGAGCCCCGAGGGTTGGCACTCGACTTGACCGAGTGCTAACCGCAAACCTAGATTTCTTCCTGTTGGCACTCTCGACCCGAAAGTGCCAGCTCCCTCCTCGAGGGAGGTCGACCCCCGCGACGGCGGCCAGCCTCGAAGAGCCCACAGTCCGTAGTCAGTTCTTTCGACTGTCCCGAAGGGAAGGTCACCACCGTGTCGGTTGCCATCAAGCCGCTCGAAGACCGCATTGTCGTCAAGTCCCTCGAGGCCGAGCAGACCACTGCATCCGGCCTCGTCATCCCGGACACGGCCAAGGAGAAGCCGCAGGAGGGCGAGGTCCTCGCTGTCGGCCCCGGCCGCTTCAACGACAACGGCACCGAGCGCGTCCCGCTCGACGTCAAGGTCGGCGACAAGGTCATCTACAGCAAGTACGGCGGCACCGAGGTCAAGTACGGCGGCGAGGAGTACCTCATCCTCTCCGCGCGCGACGTCCTCGCCATCGTCGGCTGACCCAGCCGTATGCCGTGACCGCACCCCGGTGAGCCCCGCTGGGGTCTCCCCGGGGTGCGTTCCGTTTCACCCCAGATCCACTCAGACGCAACGCAATCCGAGCCTGAAGGAACACCATGGCCAAAATGCTGGAGTTCGACGACTCCGCCCGCAAGTCGCTCGAGCGCGGTGTTGACGCGCTCGCCAACGCCGTCAAGGTGACGCTCGGCCCGAAGGGCCGCAACGTCGTCATCGACAAGAAGTGGGGCGCCCCCACGATCACGAACGACGGCGTGACCATCGCCCGCGAGATCGAGCTCGAGGACGCCTACGAGAACCTCGGCGCCCAGCTCGCCAAGGAGGTCGCGACCAAGACCAACGACGTCGCCGGTGACGGCACGACGACCGCGACCGTCCTCGCCCAGGCCATGGTCAAGGAGGGCCTGCGCAACGTCGCGGCGGGCGCCGCTCCCGCCGCGCTCAAGCGCGGCATGGACAAGGCCGTCACCGCGGTCAACGACCGCCTCCTCGAGAACGCCCGCGAGGTCGACGGCAAGGACGAGATCGCCTCCGTCGCCACGCTCTCAGCCCAGGACTCCACCCTCGGCGGCCTCATCGGCGAGGCGTTCGACAAGGTCGGCAAGGACGGCGTCATCACCGTCGAGGAGTCCTCGACGACGGCGACCGAGCTGGAGTTCACCGAGGGCATGCAGTTCGACAAGGGCTACCTCTCGGCCTACTTCGTCACCGACACCGAGCGCATGGAGACCGTCCTCGAGGACGCCTACATCCTCATCAACCAGGGCAAGATCTCCTCGGTCGCCGAGATCCTCCCGGTCCTCGAGAAGGTCGTGCAGTCGGGCAAGCCGCTGCTCATCATCGCCGAGGACGTCGACGGCGAGGCCCTCTCGACCCTCGTGGTCAACAAGATCCGTGGCACGTTCAACGTCGCGGCCGTCAAGGCCCCCGGCTTCGGCGACCGCCGCAAGGCCATGCTCCAGGACATCGCCATCCTCACCGGTGGCCAGGTCATCGCGCCGGAGGTCGGGCTCAGCCTCGACCAGGCCGACCTGACCGTCCTCGGCCAGGCCCGCCGCGTCGTCCTCACCAAGGACAACACGACGATCATCGACGGCAACGGCGAGGAGGGCGAGGTCTCCGGCCGCGTCCACCAGATCAAGGCCGAGATCGAGCGCACCGACTCCGACTGGGACAAGGAGAAGCTCCAGGAGCGTCTCGCCAAGCTCGCCGGTGGCGTCTGCGTCATCAAGGTCGGCGCGCACACCGAGGTCGAGCTCAAGGAGAAGAAGCACCGCATCGAGGACGCGATCTCCGCGACGCGGGCCGCGATCGAGGAGGGCATCGTCGCCGGTGGCGGCACCGCCCTCATCCACGCCGCTTCCGCCATCGACGCCCTCGAGCTGACCGGTGACGAGGCCACGGGCGCGTCCATCGTGCGCAAGGCCGTTGCCGAGCCGCTGCGCTGGATCGCCGAGAACGCCGGCCTGCAGGGCTACGTCGTCACCTCCAAGGTGGCCGAGCTGCCCCTCGGCCAGGGCCTCAACGCGGCCACCGGCGAGTACGGCGACCTCATCGCGGCCGGCGTCATCGACCCGGTCAAGGTCACCCGCTCCGCGCTGCGCAACGCCGAGTCCATCGCGTCGATGATCCTCACGACCGACACGCTCGTCGTCGACAAGCCGGAGAACGAGGACGCCGCTGCCGGCGGCCACGGCCACGGCCACGGCCACTGACGAACGACGCCACACGTCATACGACATGGACGCCTGAGGCGGACCACGTCAGCGCCTGACAGCACAGCAAGGGCCGCTCCCCGATGGGGAGCGGCCCTTGCTGCTGCTCGACCGCCGCGACCCCGTCGTGACTCGCGGGCGGGTCGAGTTGCTGTGCCGCCGGCGACGTGTGCCGGCGGGCGTCAGGGGGTCACGACGCCTGCTGGATGCCGTCCTGGATGACCTCGCGCTCGCCCTCGGTGAGTCCGCCCCAGACGCCGTAGGGCTCCCGGACCTCGAGGGCGTGCGAACGGCACTGGGCCAGCACGGGGCACGCGGCGCAGACGGCCTTGGCCTGCGCGTCACGGTTGCGCCGGCGAGGGCCCCGCTCGCCCTCGGGGTGGAAGAAGACCTCGGGGCTGACGCCTCGGCAGGCCCCGTCCAGCTGCCAGTCCCAGAGGTCGGCAACCGGTCCGGGCAAGCGCGTGATCTCGGCCATGAACTCGTCTCTCCGTGGGGCGGGGTGCCCGCCGTGTCGTACTGGCCCGCTCGGTGCACCGAAGGGGTGCTGGGACCGCGGATCCGACGCTAACCGGGCACGCGATCACGGATAAAGAGCGGAATCTTAAGGACTTGTTCAAGAATTGCCCTCCAGATGGCATGGTGGTCCACGCGAGGGGTGTGGCGGGGGGTTGGGCGTCGGTTCGGCGAGGGTTCGGCTCTTCAGTGGTCGTCCGGGATGCGCGGCGGCACTAGCATGGTCGGCTCCGGCGACGGGTGCCTGGCGGGCATCGCCGTCGCGAGCACAGACGACAGTTCGGGGGACGACGACTCTCATGGGTCCTGGTTGGTCCACGCACGCCGGCGTAACGCCGGGCGGCGCCGGCGCGATGGAGCGCTTGGACGCTCTGTCGCTACGTGAGCTGGCGGCGCTCGCCGTGCGGGACACCGACGCGCGCGACGTGCTGCTGACCCGCGTCAGGGACATGGCACTGCGCTACGCACGCGTCCGGCTCGGCCGCTTCGGTGCCGAGGACACTGCCCAGGACGTCGCTCAGGAGGTGTGCATGGCCGTCGTGACCGCTCTCCCGACCTACGAGGAGCGCGGAGTGCCGTTCGAGGCCTTCGTCTACACCATCACCTCCCGCAAGCTCGCCGACGCGCAGCGCGCCGCGATGCGCGGACCGGCACCCGTGGCCGACGTGCCCGACGGCCCCGACGACGGGCCGTCGCCCGAGTCCGTGGCCGTCATGCGCGACGACGCGGCGACCGTGATGACGCTCATGCAGCAACTGTCCGGACAGCAGCGCGAGATCCTGACGTTGCGCGTCGCCGTCGGGATGAGCACCGACGAGACGGCCGCCGCCCTCGGGATGTCGACCGGGGCGGTCCGCGTCGCCCAGCACCGCGCGCTCACCAGGCTCCGTGCGATGGTCGCCCGGGCCGAGGCGGGTGACGTGGCGTGAACGACCCGTCCCCCCTGAGCGACCTCATCGCCGACGACCTCCTCCTCGACCGCCTCGCGGCCCGGGTCGACGCCGGCTCCGACCCGCTCGCCGGCCTGCTCGGAGCCCTCGCAGCCCAGGCCGACATGCCGCTGCCGCTGCGCACCGGGCGCCGCCGGATCGGCAACAAGCACCGCTACCTCGGGGCGTTCGCCGCCCTCGCGGTGGCTGCCTCCGGTGCCGGTGTCGCGGCCGCCGTCACGGTGCCGGCCCACGGATCGAGCCAGGCCGACCGTGCCCTTTCCGTGACGCTGACCGACGACAGCGCCCGCAGTCACGTCCCGACCACGCCGCTGCCACGGCTGGGGCTCCCGCAGACGTCACGAAGCACCCACGCACCGGCACTCGTCCTCGCTCGCCGCGGCGACGGCGCCATCGTGCTGGTGCCGGCCGGGTTCGTCGCGGCGCCGGCGCGACCCGGCGGTGGAACACCCGGGACCGGGGAGACCGGCAACGGTGAGACGGGCAACGGACAGGCGGGCAGCTCCGGCCACCAGGGCGGCGGCAAGCAGGCTGGGGCGGCCCAGACGCCCACTCACGGCAAGAAGCCCGCACCCGCCACCACCAGGGCGAGCAAGGGAACCAAGAACGGCCACCGGGACGGCAAGGACGTCAAGAAGCCCGCCGCGACCACGACGCCCGCGACGAACCAGGGCGTCGGCCCACAGACGCCGCCCACCCCCTGACGCGCGTTCGGACGTCGCTGTGCCAACCCGTAGAATCGGGCAATGAGCCTCGGATCGTCTGATGTGCCCGCTGCTTTCGCCCCGATGGGCCTGACCTACGACGACGTGCTCCTCCTGCCGGGCTACAGCGACCTCGCCCCCAACGACATCGACACCACCACGCGCCTCACGCGCGAGCTGTCGATCCGCTCGCCCCTGGTCTCCGCGGCCATGGACACCGTCACGGAGGCCCGGATGGCGATCGCGATGGCCCGCCAGGGCGGCCTCGGGGTGCTCCACCGCAACCTCTCGATCCAGGACCAGGCCTACCAGGTCGACCTCGTGAAGCGGACCCAGACCGGGATGATCTCCAACCCGATCACCATCGGCCCGGACCGCACCCTGGAGGAGCTCGACGCCATCTGCGGCGAGTACCGCGTCTCGGGCCTGCCGGTCATCGGCGACGACAAGAAGCTCATCGGCATGGTGACCAACCGTGACCTGCGCTTCACGCCGGTCGCGGAGTGGGCCACGACGCTCGTGCGCGACGTCATGACGCCGATGCCGCTCATCACCGGTCACGTCGGCATCAGCCGCGACCAGGCGACGGCCCTGCTTCGCCAGCACAAGCGTGAGCGCCTGCCCATCGTCGACGCCGAGGGCCACCTCGCCGGCCTCATCACCGTCAAGGACTTCGTCAAGGGCGAGCAGTTCCCCGACGCGAGCAACGACGCCGACGGCCGCCTCATGGTCGGCGCAGCGATCGGCTACTTCGGCGACTCGTGGGAGCGGGCGACGACCCTCATCGAGGCCGGGGTCGACGTGCTCGTCGCCGACACCGCCCACGGGCACGTGCGCCTGCTCATCGAGATGGTCCAGCGGCTCAAGAGCGACCCCGCGACGCGCCACGTCCAGGTCATCGGCGGCAACGTCGCGACGCGTGAGGGCGCTCAGGCGTTCGTCGACGCCGGCGCCGACGCCGTCAAGGTCGGTGTGGGTCCCGGCTCCATCTGCACGACACGCATCGTCACCGGCGTGGGCGCGCCACAGATCACGGCCGTCCATGCGGCCGCGCAGGCCTGCAAGCCGGCCGGCGTGCCGGTCATCGCCGACGGCGGCCTGCAGTACTCCGGCGACATCGCCAAGGCCATCGTCGCCGGCGCCGACTCGGTCATGGTGGGCTCCCTGCTCGCCGGGTGCGAGGAGAGCCCCGGCGACCTCATCTTCGTCGCGGGCAAGCAGTTCAAGAGCTACCGCGGGATGGGCTCGCTGGGGGCGATGAGCTCGCGCGGCAAGAAGTCCTACTCCAAGGACCGCTACTTCCAGGCCGAGGTCGAGTCCGACGACATGATCGTCCCCGAGGGCATCGAGGGCCGGGTCGCCTACCGTGGCCCGCTGTCGGCCGTCGCCCACCAGATGCTGGGTGGTCTGCGCCAGTCGATGTTCTACGTCGGCGCCCGCTCCATCCCGGAGCTGCAGGACAAGGGCCAGTTCGTCCGCATCACGTCGGCCTCGCTCAAGGAGAGCCACCCGCACGACGTGCAGGGCATCGTGGAGGCCCCCAACTACACCGTCGGCTGACTCAGCCCGACCACCACGTATGCCGTCCCGCGGGCCCCGCGGGACGGCAACGTCCTCGGGAGGCCGCGGGTTCTCGGGGGTGGTCGGGGGCGCAGGCCGTCAGCGGCCGTGAGCCCCCGACGGTGGCGCGGGTTGTCGGGGGTGGTCGGGGGCGCAGGCCGTCAGCGGCCGTGAGCCCCCGACGGTTAGGATCGGCCGGTGACCGAGATCGAGATTGGCCGAGGCAAGCGCGGACGGCGCGCCTACTCCTTCGACGACATCGCCGTCGTGCCCTCGCGGCGCACGCGCGACCCGGAGGAGGTCTCGGTCTCGTGGCAGATCGACGCCTACCACTTCGACATCCCGGTCATGGCCGCGCCGATGGACTCCGTCGTCTCGCCCGAGAGCGCGATCGTCCTCGGCAAGCTCGGCGCCCTGCCCGTCCTCGACCTCGAGGGGCTGTGGACCCGCTACGAGGACCCGACCGCGCAGCTGCAGGAGATCGCCGAGATCGACCCCGACGCCGCGACGGCCCGGATGCAGCAGATCTACGCCGAGCCGATCAAGCCCGAGCTCATCACCGAGCGCCTGCGCCAGCTGCGTGAGGCCGGGGTCACGGTCGCGGGCGCCCTGTCCCCGCAGCGCACCCAGCAGCACTGGAAGACCGTCGTCGACGCCGGCGTCGACCTCTTCGTCATCCGCGGCACGACGGTCTCGGCTGAGCACGTGTCGGGCCGCGCCGAGCCGCTCAACCTCAAGCGGTTCATCTACGAGCTCGACGTGCCCGTCATCGTCGGTGGCGCCGCGTCGTACACGGCGGCGCTGCACCTCATGCGCACCGGTGCCGCCGGCGTCCTCGTCGGTTTCGGCGGGGGCGCTGCGCACACGACGCGGACCGCGCTCGGCATCCACGCGCCGATGGCCTCGGCCGTCGCCGACGTCGCCGCGGCCCGCCGCGACTACCTCGACGAGTCCGGTGGCCGCTACGTCCACGTCATCGCCGACGGCGGCGTCGGCACCTCGGGCGACATCGTCAAGGCCGTCGCGTGCGGCGCCGACGCGGTCATGCTCGGGGCGGCCCTGGCGCGGGCAGCCGACGCCCCCGGCGGCGGCTACCACTGGGGTCCCGAGGCGCACCACCCGCAGCTGCCCCGCGGTGAGCGCATCGCGCTCGGCGCGCAGGCCTCGCTCGAGGAGATCCTCTTCGGCCCGGGCCGGCAGGCCGACGGCACGACCAACGTCATCGGCGCGCTCAAGCGGGCGATGGCCACGACCGGCTACTCCGACGTCAAGGAGTTCCAGCGGGTCGAGGTCGTCGTCTCGCCCTACCTGGGCAACTGACGCCGCGCCCGGGTGTGGCGAAGGTTACTGACGGTAGCCTGCGGTCCCGCCGCTCCCTAGGGTGAGCCCATGGAGTTCGACCACGACGTCGTCGTCATCGGGTCCGGCTTCGGCGGGTCCGTCGCCGCGCTGCGCCTTGCCGAGAAGGGCTACCGCGTCCACGTCTACGAGGCGGGGCGCCGCTTCGAGGACGAGGACTTCGCGCGGACCAGCTGGAACGTGCGGCGCTACCTCTGGGCGCCCAAGCTCGGGCTCTTCGGCGTCCAGCGCATCCACCGGCTGCCGGACTGCCTCGTCCTCGCCGGCGCGGGCGTCGGTGGCGGGTCGCTCAACTACGCCAACACCCTCTACGTCCCCCCGACCCCCTTCTTCCGCGACGGCCAGTGGGCCCACATCACCGACTGGCAGGCCGAGCTCGCCCCGCACTACGCGACGGCCCAGCGGATGCTCGGCGTCACCGTCAACCCGTGCGAGGGACCGGTCGAGCAGCTGATGCGTGACACCGCGGCGGACCTGGGTGTGGGCGCGAGCTTCCGCAAGACGCCGGTCGGCGTCTTCTTCGGTGAGCCGGGCAAGCGGGTGCCCGACCCCTACTTCGGCGGTCAGGGGCCTGCGCGCACGGGCTGCACCGAGTGCGGCAACTGCATGGTCGGCTGCCGGGTCGGTGCCAAGAACACGCTGGTCAAGAACTACCTCGCGCTCGCCGAGCGCCGGGGCGTCGTCATCGAGCCGCTCCGCACGGTGACGCGCGTGCGGCCGCTCGATCCGGCGGCGCCGGAGCAGGGGTATGCCGTCACGACCGTCCGCAGCGGCTCGTGGGGTCGGCGCCGGGCGGGGGAGCGCACCGTGACCGCCGCGCAGGTGGTCGTCGCGGCGGGGGCCTGGGGCACGGCCCAGCTGCTGCAGGCGATGAAGGCCGAGCCCGAGGGGCAGGGGCTCCCGCGCCTGTCGGACTCGCTCGGTGAGCTGACGAGGACCAACTCCGAGGCTCTGGGTGGGGCCATGACGGCCCGGGTGCCCGAGGGCGTCGACCTGACGAAGGGGGTCGCCATCACGTCGAGCTTCCACGTCTCGGACACGACACACGTCGAGAACTGCCGCTACGGCAAGGGCTCCAACCTCATGGGGGCGCTCGCCGTCATGCAGGTCGACGGCGGCGGCGGCATACCCCGGTGGGTGCGTTTCGCCGGCACGGCTGCCCGCCACCCGCTCGTCTTCGCCCGGTCGCTGTCGACCCGGCGCTGGAGCGAGCGCACCGTCATCGCCCTCGTCATGCAGACGAGCGACAACTCGATCAGGGTGCGGCGCCGGCGCGGCCTGCTCGGGTGGCACCTGACGTCGACGCAGGGCCACGGCGAGCCGAACCCGACGTACATCCCCGAGGGCAACGTGGCGGTGCGGGCGATGGCGCAGCGTCTCGAGCGCACGACCGGCGAGCGCGCCTGGCCCGGGTCGTCGATCGGCGAGGTCTTCGACATCCCGATGACGGCTCACTTCCTCGGCGGCGCGGTCATCTCCGACTCGCCCGACCACGGCGTCATCGACCCCTACCAGCGCGTGTGGGGCTATCCCGGCCTGCACGTGCTGGACGGATCCGCCGTCTCGGCCAACCTCGGCGTCAACCCGAGCCTGACCATCACGGCGCAGGCCGAGCGGGCGGTCTCGCTGTGGCCGGCCCGCGGTGAGGCGGATCGGCGGCCGGCCCAGGGGGAGGCCTACCGGCTCGTCGACGCCTGACCCGTTGCTGCCGCCTCCGCGGCAGCGCGCCGTGTGCAGGCGGTGGGGTCATGACCCCGCCCGTTGCACACGACAGGCGACCGGTACCGGGCCGGGAGATCTTCAGGATGAGGGCGTCAGGAGCAGGATGACGTCGGTCTGGTCGTCCGAGACGTAGATGCGTCCCGCCGCGTCGACGAGCAGGCCCTGCGGCTCGACGAGTCCGGCGCGGGCCAGAACGGTGGAGCTGCCTCCGGCGAGCGGCCACCGGCGCACGTCGTGGTTGGTGTGCCGGACGTCCGTCACGAGCAGGTTGCCGTGGCCGTCGAGCGCGAGGTCATCGGGCATGCTGGCGCGCGCGACCCGGGTGTGGCTGCCTCCCGCGCCGAGGCGCCACACGTCGCCGCCGCACTCGTCGGCGACGTAGACGGCGCCGTCGGGCCCGACCGCTGCGCCCACGGGATGCACGAAACCGCTCGACAGCGCAGTGCGCTTCGAGCCGTCCGGGCCCATCCGGTAGATGGTGCCGGTGACGGGGTCGGGCACGACGAGGGTGTGCGTGGTTGCGTCCCAGGCGATCCCGTCGACGCCCCCGTGGCAGGTGGCCTTCACCGGCTGGCCGGGCAGTGTCGTCAGGACGTGCGGGGCCGCGGCCCCCGGGGCGTAGGCGAGCACCCGGTTCGTGTTCTCCTCGGCGACGACGAGCGACCCGTCCGCGAGGAGCACCAGGCCCTCCGGCCCGTCGAGGCCCCGGTGGATGACGGCGCCCGTGCCGTCCGCGCGCAACCTGCTGATCGTCCCGTTCGTGTAGTCGCTGTAGAGCAGGGCCCCCGACGCGTCGAGGACGAGGTCGTCGGGGTGGTCGCTGCCGCGGTGCACCACGGTGGTGCGGTACGAGGACGGCGCCGGACCGGCATCCCGGGTCGGCAGGGTCTGTCGCGGGGTGGCCGGTGGCCGAGGCGCCGGGGCGGGTCGGGCCGGGGCAGACGGTGTCGTCCTCGTGGAGCTCGCGGCCGAGCTCGCCGCCGGCGCGGTGGAGGCGCTGGTGCCGGTCGGAGCTGCGGTCGGCGAGGACGTGCAGCTCGCGAGCGCGGCGCACGCCGCGGCAACGGTCAGGAGACGGGTAAGCCCGTGCATGTCCCGACGGTAGGCACGGAGCCTGTGACGGGGCGGGGAGCCGTCGGGGCGGCAGCCCGTGCCCTGCACCGCCCGCCTGCCGGCGCGAGGAGGGAAGAGGGTGAGGCCGTCACCCCTCAGAGACGGCCCCACCCGGCGGTGCGGGCGAGCAACCGGTCGAGAAACCGCCCGGCACCGCGCTGACAACGAGGTAGCAGGAGGCGGGTTACGGGTCCTGTCGATTCTTTGCCGAAGCCAGGGCTGGTGCCGGAGGTCGGCTCAGCGAGCCGGCTGGGGCTCGTCGCGCCACGAGCGCCAGAGGGCGGCATAGGCGCCGTCGGCCTCGAGCAGCTCCTCGTGCGAACCGATCTCGCTGATCCGGCCGTCCTCGACGACGCAGACCCGGTCGGCGTCGTGCGCCGTCATGAGCCGGTGCGCGATGGCGACGACGGTGCGTCCCTCGACGACGGCGGCGAGTGACCGCTCGAGGTGTCGGGCGGCGCGCGGGTCGAGCAGCGAGGTCGCCTCGTCGAGGACCAGTGTGTGCGGGTCGGCGAGGACGAGCCGCGCGAGCGCGAGCTGCTGCGCCTGCGGCTCGGTGAGTCGGTGGCCGCCGGACCCGACGAGGGTGTCGAGCCCGTCGGGCAGCTCCAGGGCCCAGCCTCGCGCGTCCACGGCGGCCAGCGCGTCGAGCAGCTGCTCGCGCGAGGCCTCGGGCCGGGCCAGGCGCAGGTTGTCCTCGAGCGTCCCGACGAAGACGTGGTGCTCCTGCGTCACGAGCGCGACCTGGCCGCGCAGCTGGGCGAGCTCGAGGTCGACGAGTCGCACCCCGCCGACCTCGACGCGTCCCTCGCGCGGACCGTCGATGCCGGCCATGAGCCGGCCCAGTGTCGACTTGCCGGCACCCGACGGCCCGACGATGGCGAGGCGCTCACCGGGCTGCAGGTCGAGCGAGACACCGCGCAGCACGTCGCGGCCCGCGCGGTAGGAGTAGTGGACGTCCATGACCTCGAGGTGGTCGTCCTCAGGCTCCGCCCCGCTCGCGGTGCGGTCGGCCGGGACGTCGGCGATGCCGATGACCCGGGCCAGGCTGGTCGCGCCGATCTGGATCTCGTCGAGCCAGGAGATGAGCTCGTCGAGCGGGCCGGCCATCTGCTGCACGTAGAGCGCCACGGCGGTGACGGTGCCGGCTGTCGCGACGTCGCGCGAGATGAGGAATCCGCCCCAGAGCAGGGTGACGGCAACGGGCGCGAAGAAGGCGAACTCGACGGACGGGAACCACCGCAGCCGCAGTCCCAGCGTGTAGAGCTCGGCGTCGTAGCAGTCGCGCAGGGCGTCGTCCATGCGGCGCCGGCGACGGCTGCCGAGGCCCAGCGCGTCGATGGTGCGGCCGCCGTCGGCCGACTCGGTGACGACACCGTTGAGCACGGCATACGTGGCTCGTTCGCGGAGGTAGCCCTCGGGCGCGTGGCGCAGGTAGCGGCGCGTCGACAGCACGAGGATGGGCACGCCCACGACGATCGCCAGGGCGACCTGCCACTCGGTGAGGAAGGCCGCGACGACGGTGATCGTCGTCGTGACCGCCCCGAGGAAGATCGAGGGGATGCCGAACCGGATGACGCGCGAGAGCGCTTCGACGTCGTTCGTCGTGCGGGCGACGAGATCGCCCGTGCCGGCGCGCTCGACGGTCGAGAGCGGCAGCTCGACGACGCGCTCCATGAACTCCTCGCGCAGCTCGGCGAAGATCGTCTCGCCCATGACGAACGAGGCCCGACGCGCGAACCACGTGACGACGGTCTGCACGACGACGGCTCCGGCGATCCAGAGCGCGAGGCGGTTGACGACGGCGAGCGAGCGGCCGTGGCTGATCTCGTCGACGAGCAGGCCGATGACGCGTGGCGCGACGAGGGCAGCCACGGCGGCGACCGCGTGCAGCGCGATGACGACGAGGATGCTCCGGCGGTGGCGTCGGACGAGGCCGCGGGTGTGGTCCTTGACCGAGGCCATGTCGGCCACGGGCAGCGACCGGGCCGGCGACGGGGGCGTCTGGGTGGTCTGCGACATCAGTCCTCCTCTCCTCGGACGACGGTGCGTCGGTAGTCGGGGTCGTCGGCCATGAGCCGACTGTGGGTGCCGCTCGCGGCGACCGAGCCGTCGCGCAGGAAGACGACGTGGTCGGCCTGGTCGAGCAGGAGCGGGCTCGCGGACATGACGACCGTGGTGCGACCGGCCCGAGCCGTGGTGAGTCGTTGGGCGATGCGGGCCTCGGTGTGCGCGTCGACGGCGCTCGTCGGCTCGACGAGCACGAGCGTGTCGGCCCCGGTGAGGAGCGCCCGGGTCAGGGCGAGGCGCTGGCGCTGGCCGCCGGAGAAGGCCCGGCCGCGCTCCTCGACCTCGTTGTCGAGCCCGCCGGGCAGCGCCTCGAGCACGTCGTCGCCGCTCGCGACCGAGAGAGCCTCGAGGATCGAGGCGTCGTCGTGGTCGCCCCACGGGTCGAGCTCGGCGCGCAGGGTGCCGGTGAAGAGCCGGGGGTCGGTCTCGGAGACGACGATCCGGCGACGGACCTCCGCCAGGGAGGCGTCGGCGAGGCGCGTCCCGTCGAGCCGCACGTCGGTCTCCCCGGCTCCGAAGCGGCCGAGCCGGTCGGCCAGCGCCGCGGTCTCCTCGGGACGCGCCGACACCACGACGGTGAGGCGACCCGGCTCGATCGTGACGCCGCTGCGCGGGTCGTGGAGCGGGGCCGGGCCGGGCGGCAGCGGCTGCGGGTCCGGCGTCTCCGCGTCGTCCGGCTCGACGCGCAGGATCGTCGTCAGCTTGCGAGCGCCGATGTGTGCGCGCGTCGCCCGGTCGACCATCTCCGTCGCCGTGCGCAGCGGGATGACGAGGAAGGCCGTGTAGCCGTAGAACGCGACGAGCTGCCCGGCGGTGATCTGGCCGTCGATGGCGAACCGCGCGCCGAGCCACACGACGACGAGGACGAAGATGCCGGGGAGGAGGACCTGGGCGGCGTCGAGCGCCGCCTGGTAGCCGGCGACCCGGTTGCCCACCTGGCGCACGGACTGCGACTGGACGGCATACCGGCGCAGGAAGGTCTGCTCGCCGCCGATGCCCCGCAGCACGCGCAGGCCGGCGACGGTGTCGGCACCGAGCCCGATGAGGGTGCCGGACTCCTCGCGCTGGGCGAGCTGGCGGGCCTGGAGCGGGCGGACGATGAAGGTGAGGCAGGCGACGAGCACCGGTACGCCGATGAGGACGACGAGCCCGAGCGGTGTCGAGGCGTTCAGCAGGATGAGCGCGACGACGACGTAGGACACGACCGCACCGGCGAATCGCGCTGCGACGTCGTAGAGTCCGCCGATCCGCATCGCGTCGGAGCTGACCGTGGCGACGACGTCACCGGTCGGGACGGCCCGGGTCAGGGCCTCGCCGGTGTCGGCGGCCTTGTGGCCGATGAGCTGTGCCGAGCGGAACGCCCCCTGCATCCAGTTGGCGACGGCGTACTTGTGACGCATCGCGCCGGACAGGGCGCTGAGGACGACGAGTCCGATGAGGATGCCGCACCACAGCACCAGGGCACCTGCGTCGCCGCCGATGATGCCCTGGTCGATCGCCTTGCCCATCGCGGCGGGGAAGAGCGCCTGGCTGACGAGCCACACGATGCCGAAGGCGATGGCGATGGCGAGGGTGCGCCGCTGACCGTTGCCGACCCACCGAAGGTATGCCGTCGGGCTCGTCAGGTCGGGCGTGCCGGGGTCGGCGTGGGGCAGCGAGATCACTTGGTTCATCGTACGTTCGGCGAGGACGCGCCTCATTCCATTTTCGGTCCGGGTCACGGCCCGACCGTAGGAGCTCAAGCCGACTCGAGGTCAAACCCGTTGGGGGGTATGCCGTGTGGCCGCGTTGGCGTCAGTGCGCTCGGTCCTCGCCCGCGCGGTCGAGGGCGTCGGACAGCTCGTCGACCTCGAGCGTCGCGGTGTCGACGCGCCGGTTGCGGTAGGCCGCTCGACCGACGAGGTGCGCCGACACGGGCGAGGTGAAGAACTGGGTCGCGGCGAGCAGGACGAGGGTCGTGACGGCCGCCCACGTGCGCAGCGTCAGGGCGAGGCCGGTGAGGATGAGGATGAGGCCGAGGGTCTGCGGCTTGGTCGCGGCGTGCAGCCGCGACAGCGTGTCGGGGAAGCGGATGAGGCCGACGGCACCCGCCAGGCAGAGGAACGACCCGAGCAGGAGCGACACGGCTCCGGCGACGTCGAGCAGCGAGGTCCACGTCATGACTGCTCCCTCTCGCCCCGCGGCTCGCGCGGCTCGGGCTGCTCGCGGACGACGCCCTCGGGCTCGTCGGAGTCGCGGGACAGGAACCGGGTGACCGCGACGCCGCCGACGAAGCCGACGAGCCCCAGGATCATGAGCAGCGGGAGGTAGGTCGTCGTGCGCTGCCGCGCCGACTCGAGCGCGACGCCGGCGATGACGATGACGAGCAGGATCTCGGCGGCGACGATGCGGTCGAGGTTGCTCGGTCCGATGAAGAGGCGGACGAGGACGAGCGCCGCTGCGACGCCGAGCACGGCGAGCGAGATGCCGAGGACGACGGTCATGGGCGGGCCTCCCCGGTGGGGTCGTCGGTGTCGTTGCCGTCCCGCGCGAGCGGGGCGTTCTCGAGCGCGGCGTTCTCGAGCGCGGCGTTCTCGAGCGCGGCGATCTCAGCGCGCGAGCCGAGGGCCCGCACGACCCGTCGCTCGACCGCGAGGACGTGGGCGCGCTGGGCCTCGATCCGGCCCTCGCGCTCGACGTCGAGCAGGTGCAGGTAGAGCACCGACGTGGAGCGCCGCGCGTCGATGACGACCGAACCCGGCACGAGGGCGACGAGCTCGGCGGTGATCGTGAGGTAGAAGTCGGAGCGTGACCGCAGCTGCACCTCGATGACGGCGTTGCGCGGGCGACGACGGCCGAAGGCCAGTCGCATGACCTGCCACGAGGCGCCGACGAGGTCGACGAGGAAGTGCCCGATGAGGAGCAGCACCCGGTGCGGGCGCAGCCGCCCGGTGAACTCGATGGAGGGCAGCGGGAACGCATACGTCACGAGGAGCCCGACGAGGACGCCGTTGACGACGTTGCCCCACGTGAGGCGGTCCCAGAGCAGCACCCAGGCGAGGGCGACCGCCGCGACGGCCCGCGGCTGGAGCACGCGACGTCGTCGGTGCGGGGCCTCGGGCCCGCGGGCGGCGGTGGACGTCCGGGTGTCGGTCATCGGCGGACCTCCACGGGCAGGACGCTCGTGATGTAGGGGTCGCGGCTCGTGAGGTCGGCGGCGGCGCGCTGGGTGTAGGCGAAGAGCGGGCCGGCGACGACGGTGATGAGCAGCCCGACCAGCGTCATGGCGGCCGTGGCCCCGAGCATCGTGCGGGGGAGGGGCCGGGGGGCCGTGTCGACGAGGACGTCGCCCGCGGGGTCCGTCTCCGGCGCGAGGCCGAGAGCGCCGTCCGCACGGGCCGCGGCCGTCGCGGTGGATCGCGGGGCGTCGGCCCGCGGGCGCCAGAACGCCTGGCTCCACACCTTGGTCAGGGCGTAGAGCGTCAGGAGGCTCGTAGCGATGCCGCCGACGACGAGCAGCCACGCGAGCGGCGTGCCGAGCTCGATGCCCGCGTCGAGCAGACCGATCTTGGCGAGGAAGCCCGACAGCGGCGGGATGCCCGAGAGGTTCATGGCCGAGACGAAGAAGAGCGTCGCGAGCACGGGGGAGGCGACGGCCAGGCCGCCCAGCCGGTCGAGCGACGTCGTGCCGGCCAGTCGCTCGACGAGGCCGGTGATGAGGAAGAGCGCGGTCTGGATCGTGATGTGGTGCGCGACGTAGAAGATGGCGCCGGCCGTGCCCTGCGGCGTGGCGAGGGCGATGCCGAAGATCATGTAGCCGATGTGGCTGACGAGGGTGAACGACAGGATCCTCTTGAGGCCCGACTGCGACACCGCCCCGAGGATGCCGATCACCATCGTCAGCAGGGCCGCCCACATGAGCAGGCCCTGCAGCGGTGAGTCGGGGAAGAGGAGGGTCTGGGTGCGGATGATCGCATAGACGCCGACCTTCGTCAGCAGCCCCGCGAAGACCGCCGTGACCGGGGCCGGGGCCGTCGGGTAGCTGTCGGGCAGCCACGCCGACATCGGGAAGATGGCGGCCTTGATGGCGAATGCCGTGAGCAGCGAGAGCTGGAGCACCAGCGCCACGCCGGGGGCGAGGTCGCCGACACGGATCGCGAGCTGGGCGAGGTTGACGGTGCCTGTGGCGGCATACACGGCGGCGATGCCGACGAGGAAGAGCGCGGAGCTGAGGAGGCTGACGACGACGTAGGTCGTGCCGGCGTGGATGCGCGCCGCGGCCCCGCCGAGTGTGATGAGGACGTAGGAGCTGAAGAGCAGGATCTCGAAGCCGACGAAGAGGTTGAAGAGGTCACCCGCGAGGAACGCGTTGGAGACGCCCGCCGCGAGCACGAGGTAGGTCGGGTGGAAGATCGTCAGCGGCGTCTCGCTCTCGGTCTCGTCGTCGCTGTCGGCCTGGCCCTGGCCGATGGCGAAGACGAGCACGAGGAGGGTGACGATGGCCGAGACGAGCAGCATGAGGGCGCTGAGGCGGTCGGCGACGAGCGAGATGCCGAGGGGCTCCTGCCACGCGCCGAGCCACAGCACCTGCGGGCCGTTCGCGTCGGTCTGCCAGACGAGGACGCCGGCCACGACGACGACCGCGGCGAGCACGGCGATGCTGATGCCGCGCTGCAGGCGCGGCGACCGGCGGAAGGCGAGCGTGAGCGCGGCCCCGAGCAGCGGCAGGAGCACGGGCAGCGGCACGAGGTCGGGCACGGTCAGGTGGGTCGGGGTCACGGGGTCACGGGCTCCCGTCCCCGTCGGCGAGCTCGTCGGACGTCGTCGTCGGGGCGTCGGAGGGGTCGTAGGTCGACGAGGTCTGGTCCTCGAGCGCGAGGCGCTGGATGCGGGCGTCCTCGGCATCGTCGGGGACGTCGTCGGTGCCCGAGATCTGCCAGAGCCGGTAGGACAGGGCGAGCAGGAAGCCGATCGTCGCGAGCGAGATGACGATGGCCGTCAGGACCATGGCCTGGGGCAGCGGGTCGCTGATCGCGGCGGGGTCCTCGCCGACGAACGGCGCGCGTCCGGCGCGTCCGCTGATGACGAGGTAGAGCACGGCGATGCCGTTGCCGATGAGGACCATGCCGAGCAGGACGCGCACGAGGCTGCGGTCGAGGGCGAGCGCGGTGCCCGCAGTGACGAGCCCGACGGTGACGAGCACGAGGGTGATGTTGGGCTCGAGGGTCGACTCGATGAGGGCGGGGGCGAGGGTGGTCACGACGGCACCACCTCCTCCTGGTCGCCGGAGGCGTCGGACTCCTCGGCGTCAGCGGCTTCCTCGGCGATCTGTCGGTCGATGCCGGTGCCGAGGCTGCGGACGATGTCGAGCATCATGCCGACGACGATGAGGTAGACGCCGATGTCGAAGACGAGGGAGGTCACGATGTGCACCTCGCCCCAGGGTGGCAGGGTGAAGTCGACGGTCGTCGTCTCGAGGATCGTGCCGCCGAACGCGAGCGGTGCGACGGCCGAGCCGACCGCGACGAGGAGGCCGACGCCGACGAGCAGCCCGGCGTCGAAGGGCGCTGCCTCGTCGAGCTCGTAGCGGCCGCCCGCGAGGTAGCGCACGACGAGCGCGAGGCCGGCGACGAGGCCGCCCGCGAAACCGCCACCGGGCTGGTTGTGCCCGGCGAAGAGGAGGAAGAGGGAGGCGGCGAGCATGACGTGGAAGACGAGCCGGGTCACGACCTCGAAGATCACCGACCGCTTCTCGGTGCGCATCGTCCGCCCGCCGTGCAGCCACGTGCCGCGGGCGGGGTCGCTCGGCGGCAGGGCCTTGGACGTCGCGCGAGACAGCCGCGTGTTGCGGGTGCGCACGAAGATCAGGCTGGCGATGCCGGTTGCGGCGGCCACGAGCACCGACACCTCGCCGAGGGTGTCCCACGCGCGGATGTCGACGAGCGTGACGTTGACGATGTTCTTCCCGTGGCCGAACGCGTAGGCCTCCGTGGGGAACCCGGCCGACACGGGCTCGGCGCTGCGGCCCCCCGACGCGACGAGCGCGATCGCGCCGACGGACGCACCGACAGCCGCTCCGAGCGCGATGCGCCACGTGCGTGAGGGCGAGTGCGGGTGGCGCGTGAACTTCGTCGGCAGACGGCGCAGCGCGAGGACGAAGACGACGAGCGAGACCGTCTCGACGAGCATCTGGGTGATCGCGAGGTCCGGCGCCCCGTGGAGGATGAAGAGGAGGGAGACGCCGTAGCCGGTGGCGCCGACGAGCATGACCGCGGTGAGCCGACGACGCGTGACGAGCACGAGGACGGCTGCCGCGACGACGACGACCCCGACGACGGCCTGACCGGGGTTGTCCCAGAGCCGGACCTGCGGGAGCGTCCCCTGCGTCACCGCGGCCACGCCGGGCAGGGCGACGAAGACGATGAGGATGCCCGCGAGGTAGATGGGGAGCGAGCCGCGCTGCGTGACGGCGGTCGTCTCGACGGCCCCGCGGTCGACCCATCGCAGGGTGCGCGCGAAGCCGCGCTCGCCGTCGACGAGTGGCGGCACGCCCGACTGGACGCGAGCGACGAGGTCGCGCCCGGCGAAGAGGGCGAGGCCCACGCCGACGGACACGAGCGAGAGCAGCAGCGGCACGGTGACGCCGTGCCACAGCGCGAGCGACTGCGGCTCGGCACCCTGGGGGAACGACACGGCATACGGCAGCAGCCACGGCGACTCGAGAGGGGCGAGCAGGCCGAGCAGCAGGCTGGCCACGCCGAGCAGCACCGGCGCCAGGACGAAGCCGGGGTGGGCGGCCTTGACCGGCGTCGGCGGGATGCCCGGCTTCGTCGCGAAGGCGCCCCAGAGGAAGCGCGCCGTGTAGGCGACCGTGAGCGCCGAGCCGGCGACGACACCCGTGATCGCGAGCCAGCTCCACGGTGCCGGCAGCGGGGCGGAGGTCTGGACGTCCTCCCACAGCGACTCGAGGGCGCTCTCCTTGGACACGAAGCCGGCGAGCGGCACGATGCCGGCCATCGACAGTGCGGCGAGCGTCGCCGGCACCGACACGGGGAGGAGCCTGCGGCCGACCCCGGAGAGCAGACGCAGGTCGCGGGTGCCGGTGCACTTGTCGACGACGCCGACGGTGAGGAAGAGGGTCGACTTGAAGAGCGCGTGGGCGATGACGAGGGCGAGCGCCGACAGGGCAGACGCCTTGGTGCCGAGGCCGGCGATGGCGACGATGAAGCCGAGCTGGCTGACCGTGCCGTAGGCGAGGAGCAGCTTGATGTCGTGCTGCCGCAAGGCCCTCCAGCCGCCCACGAGCATGGTGAAGAGGCCGAGGCCGACGGTCAGCGCGTGCCACGCGGGCGCGCCCGAGAAGGCGGGGGCGAGGAGGGCGACGAGGTAGATGCCGGCCTTGACCATGGCCGCGGCGTGGAGGTAGGCGCTGACCGGGGTCGGCGCGGCCATCGCGCCGGGGAGCCAGAAGTGGAACGGCACGAGCGCCGACTTCGACAGGGCCCCGACGAGGAGCAGGACCACCGCAGCCACCGTCACGGCGTCGAGCGGTGGCGGGTCGGCGAGCAGGGCAGAGATCGAGTACGTGTGGTGGACGCCCAGGGCGATGATGCCGATGAGCATCGCGAGGCCGCCGAAGGTCGTGACGATGAGCGCCTGCATCGCCGCGCGGCGGTTGGTCGAGCTCACCGGGTTGTGGCCGATGAGCAGGTAGGAGAAGACCGTCGTCAGCTCCCAGAAGACGTAGAGCACGAGGAAGTTGTCGGTCAGGACGAGCCCGAGCATCGCGCCGGCGAACGCCGTGAAGACCGACGTGAAGCGCCACAGCGTCGGGTCGCGGTCGGTGAAGTACCAGGTGCAGTAGAGCAGGACGAGGGCCCCGACCCCGGTGACGAGCAGCCCGAGCACCCACGACAGGGTCGTGACGCGGAAGTCGAGGTCGAGGCCGAGTCCGGGGACCCACGAGATCCGTTGTGTCGGAAGGTTGCCCGCACGGACGTCGCCTGACACGGACACGAGCCAGCCGAAGGAGATCGTGGGCGCGAGCGCCAGCACCGGGAAGGCCTTGGTGCGCAGGACCCTGGACAGCCACGGCGCGAGGGCGGCGGCAAGCAGGTGCAGGAGCAACAGTTGCGCCACGGCGGCCCCTCGGTCGTCGGGTGTGTCGAGCTCGGTCCAGTCAGGTCGTGGCACCAATCCTAGGTGCAGTCGAGCACGCCGATGACCGTCGCGGGAGCCCCGGGGCCGGGACCGGGCGCGTCAGAACGTGACGAAGGTGTCCCTCGCGAGGAAGAAACCGTGCCGGCCGGCCGTGTCGATGCAGGTGACGCCGAACTCCTCGCTGAGGCAGGCGGTCGTGCCCGACGGTGCGGTGCGCGCGCCGTAGGCGAGCTTCGGCTCGCTGCCCAGACGGATGGTGTCGGAGTTGCACACTGGCACTGCGCCGCTCGCCCCCAGCTCGATGCGGCCGATGTCCTTCGGTCCTCCTGCCCGGCAGATCGTGGGCAGGGGCGGGGGAATCCGTCCCTGCGCGACCTCGCACGCGGCAGCGCTGGAATCGGTGCTGCGCCGGCACACGATGTTGCCGCTGGGGCTCTGGAAACGGTCGCCGACCCCGGCCGCCGGTTTGGCCGCATCGATGCGGCCCTTGGCCTCGTCGAAGGACTTCGGGGCCCCGCGCTGCGCGCCCGCAGCGAGGTTCGTCGGGATCGTGACGGACGCGGCGCTGGCCGTGGGCACCGGGGTCGGCGTGGACGCCGACGTGCCGGGCGAGCCCGCGGAGGGGGCGTCGACGGTGACCGTGACCGTGCGTCGCGGGGAGGGGATGTCGGTGCTTCCGCACGAGGCAAGAAGGCACGACACGGCGACGGCGGCCAGGACGACGACGGCGCGGCACGGCATACCTGATCCGCGTCGAGGCGATGGGCGAGGCGGTGACATGGCGAAGGATTCTCGCACGGGTGGCTGGGGCCGGGTCACGTCGACCAGTCGGGGGTGACCTACCCTTGAGTCGTGTTCCGGCGCCTGCTCACCCCTCGCTGGGTCGGCGCTCTCGCCGGCCTTGCCGTGGTCGTCGCCGCGTGTGTCCTGCTCGGCCTGTGGCAGCTCGGCGTGGCGCGTGACTCCGGTCGCCAGGACTCCGTGGCCGCCGCCTCGAGCCTCCCGCGCGCCCCGCTCCAGCAGGTGACCGCGCCGCACAGCGACTTCCGGGCCGAGTACTCCAACCGTGCCGTCACCGTCACGGGGACGTATGCCGCCACGCGCACGCTGCTCGTCGTCGACCGTCGGTTGGGTGGCCGGGTCGGGTCGTGGGTCGTGACGCCGCTCGAGACGCAGGGCGGCACCGTGCCGGTGCTGCGCGGGTTCGTCGACGGGACCCCGACCGTCGTGCCCGCGCCGCCGAAGGGCGTCGTCACCGTGACGGGCACGCTCGGCCCGGGGGAGTCGCCCCGCGACGGGGCCCCGCTGCCGCCGCCGCAGGTGCGCTCGGTCGACCTCGCCTCGCTCGTCAACGAGTGGCCGGGCGACCTCTACAACGTCGTCGTGCTGGCCTCGGCCGAGTCCGCCGGTCCCGCCGAGGGCGCGGGGGGCACCCCGTTGGCCGCCGCCGGCCTGACCCGCGTCCCGGCGCCCGGACTCGACGCCCCCCTCAACCTGCGCAACGCGGCCTACGCGGTGCAGTGGTGGGTCTTCGGGATCTTCGCGATCTGGATGTGGTGGAAGATGTTCCGAGCAGACCAGGCGGCGGACGAGCCCGCCGCTGCACCGAGAGAAGGCGCGACGACGTGAGCACGTACCCCCAGACCCTGGCCAAGCCGCAGCAGATCCGGTCGGCCCTGTCGATCTACCGCGTGCTCGCGATCATCGCCGGCATCGCGCTCTTCGTCCTCCTCCTCGAGATGGTCATGAAGTACGTCTTCAAGCAGACCAACGTGCTGACGGAGTACTGGAGCCCGGTGCACGGGATCATCTACATGGGGTATGCCGCGTCCGTCGCCAACCTTGGCCTCAAGGCCGCGTGGGGCCCCGTTCGCATCGTCAAGAACCTCCTGGCCGGCTTCGTCCCCGTCGTCCCGTGGATCGCCGAGCGACGCAACACCGCCGAGACCGAGGCGCTCCTCTCGCGGGCCTATCTGGCGGGCGAGCCCGAGCGGGGCTGAGCCCTCGTCACACGACGGCGCCGGGGATCCCCGGCGTCGACGTGCCGGAGCCCCCCGAGGGCTGGTTCGGCAGGACGAGCCCGGTCTCGTAGGCATGGATGACGAGGTGCACCCGGTCCGGTGCCCGGAGCTTGGCGAGCAGGTGCGCGATGTGAGTCTTGACGCTGCTCGGGGCGACGTGGAGCTCGGCGGCCACCTCGGCGTTGGTGTGCCCAGTGGCCACGAGGCGCAGGACCGCGATCTCGCGCGGCGTCAGCTCGGAGAGCGAGTCCCCGCCGAGCGGCGTCACCGGCAGGTAGCGCGAGTAGCGCTCCAGCAAGCGCTTCGTGACCGCCGGGGCGAGCAGCGCGTCTCCGCCCGCGACGACCCGGACGGCGCGGACCAGCTCCTCCGGCGTCGCGTCCTTGAGCAGAAAGCCGCTCGCACCCGCCCGCAGGGCGGTGACGATGTACTCGTCCAGGTCGAAGGTGGTGACCACGACGACCCGCGTCGGCAGGGCCGGACGCGCGTGGACGATCCGGCGGGTGGCCTCCACCCCGTCGAGCACCGGCATGCGGATGTCGAGGATCGCCACGTCGGGCCGGAGCCGGGTGGCCAGGTCGACCGCCTGCTGGCCGTTCCCTGCCTCGGCGACGACCTCGATGTCGGGCTCGACCCTCAGGCAGTCCGCGAGCGCCCGGCGCATCAGGGGCTGGTCGTCAGCGATCAGCACCCGCAGTGTCACGCGCCACCTCCTCGGCCGGCGCCGGGAGAACGCAGTCGACGACGAAGCCGCCATCGGGCGCCGGTCCGGTGTGCAGGCCACCCCCGAGGAGGTCCACGCGCTGCCGCATGCCCACCAGCCCGTTGCCCGGCGTCCGGGCGGGGCTCCCGCCCCCACCGAGATCCCGGACGTGCAGACGAAGCTGTTCCGGCCCGAAGTCGACCCGGACCGTCACGGGTGAGCCGCTGGCGTGCTTCATCGCGTTGGTCAGGGACTCCTGAACGATGCGATAGGCATTGAGCTCCACGGTGGGAGCGAGCTTGCGCCGGTCACCGGTCACCACGAGCCGGACGTCGGTGCCCGTCGCGGCCACCTTGGCGACAAGGTCCTCCAGCTGGTCCAACCCGGGTCGGGTGACCTGTGCCACGTCGTCGTCGATCGACTGGAGCACCCCGACCAGCCGCCTCATGTCCGTCAGGGCCTCCCTGCCGAGCGACTCGATGGACGCGAGCACCTCGACCGAGCCGCTGTTGCCGAGCTGTTCGCAGCGTCGGGCGGCTCCGGCCCGCGCGACGATGATCCCGACGTCGTTGGCCACCACGTCGTGCAGCTCCCGCGCGATGTGGGCGCGCTCGTGGGCGGCGGCCAGCGCCGCGACGGTCGTCTGCTCCTGGGTCAGGTGCCGGGCCTGCTGCTCGAGCAGGCGGGTCCGGTCCTCGAGCAGCCGGGTGCGGATCCGGCCGAGCCGGTAGCCCCGGCCCAGCGCCCAGGCCGCCAGGACCGCGAGGACCTCGGTCAGGACCTCGTCGTCGACCTCGGTGCCGAACCGGGCGAAGGCGCTCCCCGCCATGCCCAGAAGCACCGGGACCAGGGCGACCGCGGCGCCGGGCAGTGGCCACCGCTGGGCGACGGTGAACGCGGCGACGACCACGGCATACGGCAACGGCGCGGGCGGGTATCCCGTGGCGTTCGCGGCGACCGTGGCGAGCGTGGCGACCGCGAGCACCCACCCGGGGAAAGACCGCCGCCACAACAGGGCCACGCACCCGACGAGGGTCAGGCCTGCGCCCGGCAGGTCGAGACCCATGTAGTGCAGCGTCCCGTTGTCGGCCTCGAGCACGATCTGTCTGGCCCGCTCGACGAAACCGAAGAGCGAGGCCAGGGTCACGACGAGGACGAGAGCGACGTCGGCGGCCGAGACCGGACCTGATGACTGGTCAGTGCCATGGTCACTTCGGAGGATGCCCGTCCCCTCGCGGGTGGAGGCTCGGTCCCCCCTGAGAACCCCTGAGTCCCACGAGCGGATGAGGCGAACTGGGTGCCAGCGGCGGAAGACCAAGACTCTCACCCCTTAATAGCCTCGATGTACACCGTACGGCGGACTCCGAGCGAAGGGTGGCGGAATGTTGTTCTCCGGCCCGTCCCGACATGCGCCCTCGAGGCGTCCGATCCACTTCGTTGCGACAGGGAGCCGGCCATGAGCTCGGGGGCCCTCGTCGGCGCGAGCCCCCGGTTCGGCCGGCTGGTGCTCGCCATCGCCGCCGGTGTCCTGGTGCTCGGGGCCTCCGCGCTGGGCTCGGCCAAGATCGACTTCCTTCCTGAGTTCATGCCCCCGTCGGTGCAGGTGCAGACCGAGGCCCTCGGCCTGTCCGCCGCTGAGGTGGAGCAGCTGGTCACCGTCCCCCTCGAGCAGGACCTGCTCAACGGGGTGCCGTGGCTCGACCGGATCCACTCGCGTTCGCAGCCGGGGCTGTCGGCCATCGACGTCGTCTTCGAGCCGGGGACCGACCTCTTCGCAGCCCGGCAGATGGTGCAGGAACGACTGACGCAGGCGCATGCCCTGCCCAACGTCGGGAGCTCGCCGGTCATGGTCGAGCCGCTCGCCTCGGCGAGTCGGGTCGCGATGATCGGTCTGCACTCCAAGACCGTGCCGCTCATCGACATGTCGGTCCTGGCCCGGTGGAAGATCCGTCCTCGGCTCATGGGCATCCCCGGCGTCGCCAACGTGTCGATCTACGGACAACGCGACCGGCAGCTGCAGGTGCAGGTGGACCCGGCGACCCTGCACGCCAAAGGGGTCGACCTCACCCAGGTCATCGAGACGGCCGGCAACGCGCTCTGGGTCTCGCCCCTGACCTTCGTGGAGGCCTCGACGCCGGGCACCGGAGGCTTCGTCGAGGGACCGAACCAGCGTCTCGCCGTCCAGCACGTGCTCCCGATCACCACGGCCCAGAACCTGGCCCAGGTCTCCGTCGAGGGCACCGACTCCCCGATGAAGCTCGGCGACGTCGCCCAGGTGATCGAGGACCACCAGCCGCTCATCGGTGACGCGGTCACGGCCGAACCGGCACTCTTCCTCGTGATCCAGAAGTTCCCCGAGGCGGACACCCTGACCGTGACGAAGGCAGTCGAGGCGGCGCTCGCAGGGCTGCGCCCGGGGCTGGGCGGCATCGACGTCGACACGTCGGTCTACCGGCCCGCCAGCTTCATCGAGAGCGCCGTCCACACGATCGGCATCGCCGGAGCTGCCGGCCTCGTGGCGCTGACGCTCGGTGCGCTTCTCCTCTTCTGGTCGTTCCGGGCGGCACTCGTCATCGCCGGCTCGGTGCTCGTCTCGGTGACCGCGACCCTCTACGTCCTCTTCCTGCGCGGTACGACCCTGACGAGCATGACGCTCGCCGGCCTGCTCGTCGCGGTGGTGCTCATCGTCAACGAGGCGGCGAGTGACGTCGAGTCCGTCCGGGCGCGGTCGTGGGCCGAGAGGTCAGAGCGCTCCGGGAGAGCCGAGGGGCCTGAAGGTGCCGTGGGTGCCGAGGGGACCGAGGGGACCGTGGGGACCCAGGGGCCCGAGGGGACCGAGGGGACCGGGGCCGGACGCCGATCGGCGCAAGAGGTCGTGTCGGAGGCGCTGGGCGCAACCCGGCGGACGGCATTCGTCGGGCTGCTGGCGTGCGCGCTGGCCATGGTCCCGCTGCTCGCCCTCGGTTCGTTGGCCACGGCCTTCACGCGGCCACTCGTGGTGACCTACGTCCTGGCCCTGGCTGCGGCACTGGTCGTCGGGCTCACCGTGACCCCGGCTCTCATGCTCCTGTTCGTGCGCGACCACGCCTCGGCGCGCCGTGAGACCAAGCCCGTGAGGGCGGTCGCCCGGGCGCTCTCGGGGGCCGTCTCCCGTTTCGCGACGAGACGGGGGCTCGTGTGGTCGCTCGTCGCGGTGCTCGCCGTGGTCGGGGTGGGAGCGTCCGCCGCGGCCGTGACGCTCGGCAGCCGTGCGCTGGTGCCGACGGCACGCGACCTCGCCCTCCTGCTGCGCGTCGACATGCCCGTGGGGACCTCCCTGACCGAGATGACCCGGGTGTCCGGGCGGATGTCGTCCGAGCTCCGGGCCCTGCCCGGGGTGGCGTCCGTCGGTGGGCACGCCGGCCGGGCCGTGACCTCCGACCAGCTCGGAGACGTCAACAGCGGCGAGCTCTGGCTGACCCTGGACGGTTCGGCGGACTACCGGTCGGTGAGCGACTCCATCGATCGGGTCGCGCAGCGCTACCCGGGCGTGCGCACCGCCCTCATGACCTACACGTCGGACCGGCTGAGCGTGGCCACGGCCCCCGGAGACCACGACATCGTGGTGCGGCTGTTCGGCCAGGACCTCGCCGCCATGCAGGCGACGGCGGCCAAGGTCGCCGGGGCCATGTCCACCGTGCAGGGCCTGCAGGGCGCCCACGTGCTGGCCATCCCGCGCCAGCCGACCGTCCACGTCGAGGTCGACCTCGCGGCCGCCGACAAGGCCGGCCTGCGACCGGGCGACGTGCGTCGCGAGGCCACGACACTGGCGAGCGGACTCGTCGTGGGGAACCTCTACGAGCAGGCCAAGGTCTTCGACGTCGTCGTCCTCGGCACCCCCACGATCCGGGCGAATCTCTCGGGTCTCGACGACGTGAAGATCGACACGCCCAGCGGGTCGCAGGTGCGGCTCGGTGACGTCGCCAAGGTCACGGTCGGACCCGAGCCCGCCTCGATCGTCCACGACCAGGCAATGCGCAGTGTCGACGTCGTCGCCGATCTGACCGGAGGCGGGGCCGCCGACGTCGTCGCCGACGTCACCACGGCCGTGGGCCACGTACCGATGCCGAGCGAGACCCACCTGCAGGTGCTGAGCGACGCCGCCGACCGCGCCTCGGACGCGAGGCGGGTCGCCATCGTGTCGCTCGGGGTCCTCCTCGCGCTCCTGCTGGTGGTTCAGGCCACCACCGGAAGCTGGCGCGCCGCCCTCGCGGTGGTGCTCCTCGCTCCCCTGGGCGGTGTCGGGGCGGTGCTCGTCGCCCCGGCGGTCGGCGGCCTCGGGACGCCGGGCCCGCTGCTCGGCCTGTTCGCAGCCATCGCCCTCACCCTGGTGGGCGGCCTCGTGTCCGCTCGTGGCGTCGGTGCACGGGTCCCCGTGCTGGCATCGGCCGGCGCAGGGCCGGTGCCGCGGGCGGGCTCGGTGGCCGCCATGGCCACGGAACGCATCGTTCCCGTGCTCCGCGCAGCTGTCCTCGTGGCGCTCGCGGTGGCGCCGGCCGCCTTCCTCGGGGACCGCGCCGGCTCGGAGATCCTGCAGCCCTTCGCCGTCTCGCTCCTCGCGGGTCTGGTGTCGAGCTCCTTCGTCGTGCTGTGCCTGGTCCCTGCCCTGTGTGGCGTCCCGAAGGGAGCCCAATCATGACCCGAACGCTGGCCCACGCCAAGCAAGCCGGACTCATCGGCCTCTGCCTGCTCGTCCTCCCCGGAGTCGCGGCCTGCGAGGCCTCTGCAGCCGCACCCGAGTCGCACCCGCCTGCCGTCGTCGAGGCGATCCCGGGGTCGGACGTCAAGATGGTCACGCTCACCGACGAGGCGGCGGCCGCCGCTGGCATCGCGACCGCGCCGGTCACCCGGGCTCCCGCTCCGGGCCAGCTGACGATGCCCTACGCGGCGGTGATCTACTACCTCGACGGCACGACCTGGGCGTATCGCGTCGAGTCGAAGAACGTCTTCCGACGGGTGCCGATCCGGGTGCTGTCCATCTCGGGTCAGGTCGCCACGCTGACCGCCGGCCCCGCAGTGGGCTCGCAGGTCGTCGTCGTCGGCGCCCCTGAGGTGCTCGGCTCCGAGCTCGAGATCAGCGGCGAACAATGACCGGGCGGCGCGGCCTCATCCGGTGGATCGTGCAGTCCAGCCTGAACCTGCGCTTCATCGTCGTCGCCGCGTCCGTCGTGCTGATGGTCCTCGGCTTCACCTCGCTCTCCCAGATGCGGGTCGACGTCTTCCCCGAGTTCGCGCCACCGCGCGTGGTCATCCAGACCGCCTGCGTGGGGCTGTCGACCTCCGACGTGGAGGAGCTCGTGACCGTGCCCCTCGAGCAAGGGCTGAACGGTCTGCAGGGACTCGACGACATGCGCTCCAAGTCCGTCCCTCAGCTGTCGTCGATCGAGCTGCTCTTCTCGCCCGACACCGACCTGCTGCGGGCGAGGCAGCTCGTCCAGGAACGTCTCGCCATCGTGTCGCCGACCCTGCCCACCTGGGCGGCGCCACCGGTCATGCTCGCGCCCGTGTCGGCCACCGGGCGCGCCATGCAGATCGGCATGACCTCGAAGAAGAACTCACTCATCGAGATGTCACTGACGGCGTACTGGAACATCCGGACCCGCCTGCTCCAGGTGCCGGGAGTCGCCAACGTCGCCATCTGGAACGAGCGCCTCCAGCTGATGAACGTGCAGGTCGAGCCGGCCCGGATGGCCGGCAAGGGGGTCACCCTCGACCAGGTCATGGAGACCACCGCGGACGCGGTCGACTCCGGACTGCTGAGGTTCTCGACCGGCAGCGTCATCGGTACGGGCGGGACGATCGAGTCGGCGAACCAGCGGTTGCCCGTCAGGAACGTGCTGCCCATCGTCACGCCGGCCGACCTCGCCAAGGTGCCGGTCAAGGGAGCCGACAAGCCCGCCGGTGGCGGTCGTCCGCCCACGCTGGGCGACGTGGCGGTCGTAGCGCAGACCCACCAGCCCCTCATCGGGGACGCGGTCGTCAACTCGGAGCCGGGGATCCTCCTCGTCGTCGAGAAGCTGCCGTGGGCGAACACGCTCGAGCTGACCTCCGGGGTGGAGGCGGCCATCGCGGAGCTGCAGCCCGGCCTGCCCGACGTCAAGTTCGACACCCACGTCTTCCAGCAGGCCGACTTCGTCAAGCTCGCCATCTCGAACCTCTCCCAGTCGCTGCTCCTGGGGTTCCTGCTCGTCGTCGCCATCCTCATGCTGTTCCTCTTCGAGTGGCGCGTGGCGCTGATCAGCCTGCTCACCATCCCGCTGTCGCTCGTGGCCACCCTGCTGGTGCTCCATCTGGCGGGAGCGACGATCAACACGATGACCCTGGCCGGGCTCGTCATCGCCCTGGGCGCCGTGGTCGACGACGCGATCATCGACGCGGAGAACATCGTCCGTCGGCTGCGTGAACGCCGCTTGTCGGGCAGCTCCGAGTCGACGGCCTCGGTGATCCTGCACGCGTCGCTCGAGGTGCGCAGTCCGATCGTCTACGCCACCCTGATCATCGTCGCGGCCGCGATCCCCGTCTTCCTGCTCCAGGGACTCACCGGCGCGTTCTTCCGGCCCCTGGCCGTGTCGTACACCCTGGCGATCGTGGCCTCGATGGTGGTGGCCCTCACGCTGACGCCCGCGTTGTGCCTCATCCTGCTGCGCTCGGCACCGATCGAGCGACGCACGTCCCCGGTGGTCCGCTGGCTCCAGCGCGGCTACGTCGCCGCGCTGGGACGCATCGCGATCCGGCCACGAGGGGTGTATGCCGCAGCCGCCGTGGTCACCGTCCTCGGGGCCTTCGTGGGGGCTGGTCTCGGCCAGAGCCTGTTCCCGGCCTTCCAGGAGCGCGACTTCCTCATGCACTGGGTGGGGGTGCCGGGAAACTCCGACGCGGAGACGGCTCGCACGACGACCGCTGTCAGCAAGCAGATCCGCGCGGTTCCGGGAGTGCGCAGCTTCGGGGCACACATCGGGCAGGCGCTGCTCGGTGAAGAGGTCTACGGGGTGAACTTCGGCGAGAACTGGATCAGCCTCGACCCCTCCGCCGACTACACCAAGGCCCGAGACGAGATCGACGCCATCGCCGCCACCTACCCGGGCCTGTTCGCCGAGGTCCAGACCTACCTCGACGAGCGCGTCGAGGAGGTGCTCACCGGCGGCAAGGAGCCGATCATCGTCCGCGTGTACGGCGAGGACCTCAAGGTGCTGCGCTCGAAGTCCGCAGAGATCCTCAAGCTGCTCGCGTCGATCCCCGGGGTCAAGGGCGCGCACACCGACATCTCCCAAGACGTCCCCCAGATCCAGGTGCGGGTCAAGCTGGACGCGGCCGAGAAGGTCGGTCTCAAGCCCGGCGACGTGAGACGCGCCGCCGCGACCCTGGTGGCCGGCGAGGAGGTCGGCGACATCTTCCGTGCCGGCCGCGCCTACGACGTCGTGGTGTGGAGCACTCCGGAGACTCGCTCGAACGTGACCGCCCTGGAGCAGCTCCCCATCGACACGCCCTCCGGTGCCCGGGTGAAGCTCAAGGACGTGGCCACCGTGACGGTGGAACCCAACCCCAACGCCATCGAGCGCCAGGGCGACTCACGCCGTCTCGACGTCGGTGCCGGCGTCGAGGGTCGTGACCTCGGCTCGGTCGTCACCGAGCTCAATGCCAAGCTCGCGGGTGTCAGCTTCCCCCGCGGTTACCACGCCGAGGTCCTCGGGGAGTACCAGGAGCGCCAGACCGCCCAGAGCCGGCTGCTCACCTCGGCCGTCGTGGCCGGGCTCCTCATCCTCCTGCTCCTCCAGACGTCGTTCCGGAGCTGGCGGCTCGCCGTGCTCGTGTTCCTGACGCTGCCCATGGCGCTCGTCGGCGGCGTCCTGGCGGCCTGGCTCGCCGGCGGGATCCTGTCGCTCGGGTCGCTCGTGGGCTTCTTCACCGTCTTCGGGATCGCCGCCCGCAACGGGATCCTGCTCATCAACCACTACCAGCACCTCGAGCAGGAGGAGGGGATGGAGTTCGGGCTCCCGCTGGTCATCCGGGGTGCCAAGGAGCGCCTCGCCCCGATCCTCATGACCACGCTCGCCACCGGTCTGGCCCTCGTGCCACTCGTCGTCCTCGGGTCCCGCCCGGGCCATGAGATCGAGCACCCGCTGGCTGTCGTCATCCTCGGTGGCCTCGTCACCTCCACCCTCCTCAGCCTCTTCGTCGTCCCCTCGATCTACCTGCGTTTCCACCGCCCGCTCGACAAGCCGGCGACCGTGACCGGCACCGAAGGAGAAGCACATGCGACCTGACCTGCGCCGTGTCGTCACGGCACCCGCTCTGCTCGCCACCGCCGCGGTGCTGGCGATGACGGTGTTCCTCGCGCCCGGGGCGGCGGCGGTGCCGAGCCCCGCCACCCCGGCGTTCACCCACCCGCTCGACACCGACTCGAGGTACTTCCCACTCGTCCCCGGGATGCGCTTCTCCTACCAGGGCACCGTCACGGACGCCGACGGCAGCCACCTCCACGAGATCGTGTTCATCGTCACCGACCTCGTCAAGAAGGTGCACGGAGTCAACGCCCGCGTCATCCTCGACCGGGACTACAACGACGGCGTCCTCAGCGAGGCGGAGCTCGCCTTCTTCTCCCAGGACGACGCGGGCAACGTGTGGACCCGCGGGGAGTACCCCGAGGAGTACGACAACGGCACGTTCCAGGGCGCACCCAGCACGTGGATCGACGGGGTGCGGGGTGCCCACGCCGGGATCCTCGTGCCGGGCCGGCCAATGCTCGGGACGCCGCCGTTCGTCCAGGGACGGGCGCCGGCCATCGGCTTCTACGACGTCGGGCAGGTCGTGGGCAAGGACCTGCGCACCTGCGTCCCGACCGGGTGCTACTCCGACGTCGTCAAGATCAAGGAGTGGGCTCCGGACGCGCCGGAGGACGGCTACCAGCTCAAGTACTACGCACCGAACGTCGGGCTGGTGCGCATCGCAGCCCAGGGTGGCGACGCCCAGGAGGTCATGGTGCTGAAGTCCCTCCGGAAGCTCGGTCCCGCGGAGATGCGTGCTGCGCGCGCGGACGCGCTCCGGCTCGACCAGCGGGCCTACCACGTCTCCAAGGACTACGGGGCGACCGGCCGGGCGCACCTGCCCGAGTGACCGCTGCGGGCCCGCAGCGGGTCAGCCGTTAGGCTGGCGCCCGTGAGCGACGCGCACCCGACCGACCTGCAGAGCCACCCCGTCCTCGTCGTCGACTTCGGCGCCCAGTACGCCCAGCTCATCGCCCGACGGGTGCGTGAGGCACAGGTCTACAGCGAGGTCGTGCCCCACTCGATGACCGCGGCCGACATCCTCGCCAAGGAGCCGGCCGCGATCATCCTGTCCGGCGGTCCCAGCTCCGTCTACGAGGACGGTGCCCCGCGCCTCGACCCGGCGCTGCTCGAGGCCGGGGTCCCCGTCTTCGGCATGTGCTACGGCTTCCAGTCGATGGCCCAGGCGCTCGGTGGCACGGTCGCCCGCACCGGCGCTCGCGAGTACGGCAAGACCGATGCTGCGATCAGCGACGTCGAGTCGACGCTCTTCGCCGGGCAGCCGCCGAGCCAGACGGTGTGGATGTCGCACGGTGACTCGGTCAGCGCGGCTCCCGAGGGCTTCGCCGTCACCGCGACGACCGCCGGCACGCCCGTCGCGGCCTTCGAGGACGACGACCGCCGCCTCTACGGCGTGCAGTGGCACCCCGAGGTGCTCCACTCGGAGCAGGGCCAGCGCGTCCTCGAGAACTTCCTCTGGAAGGGCGCGGGCATCGCGCCGGAGTGGACGCCGGGACACGTCGTCGACGAGCTCGTCGCCACGATCCGCGAGCAGGTCGGCGAGGACCGCGTCCTCTGCGCGCTCTCCGGCGGTGTCGACTCCTCCGTCGCGGCAGCGTTGGTGCAGAAGGCGATCGGGGACCAGCTGACGTGCGTGTTCGTCGACCACGGTCTGCTCCGTGAGGGCGAGGCCGAGCAGGTCGAGCAGGACTTCGTCGAGGCGACCGGTGTCGACCTCGTGATCGTCGACGCCCGCGAGCGCTTCCTCGAGGCGCTCGCCGGCGTCACGGACCCCGAGACCAAGCGGAAGATCATCGGCGAGCAGTTCATCCGAGTGTTCGAGCAGGCGGCGCGCGATGTCGTCCACGACCGCGGCGACGAGGAGCACCCCGTCAAGTGGCTCGTCCAGGGCACGCTCTACCCCGACGTCGTCGAGTCCGGCGGCGGCGAGGGCGCCGCCAACATCAAGAGCCACCACAACGTCGGCGGCCTGCCTGACGACCTCCAGTTCGCGCTCATCGAGCCGCTCCGCACGCTCTTCAAGGACGAGGTGCGCCAGGTCGGGCTCCAGCTGGGCGTGCCCGAGGTCATCGTGTGGCGCCAGCCGTTCCCCGGGCCCGGCCTCGGCATCCGCATCATCGGCGCCGTCGACGCGGAGCGACTCGCGATCCTGCGGCGCGCCGACGCCATCGCCCGCGAGGAGCTGACGAAGGCAGGCCTCGACCGCGACATCTGGCAGTGCCCCGTCGTGCTGCTGGCCGATGTCCGTTCGGTCGGCGTCCAGGGCGACGGGCGCACCTACGGCCATCCCGTCGTGCTGCGCCCCGTTGCCTCGGAGGACGCGATGACGGCCGACTGGGCCCGCGTGCCCTACGACGTGCTCGCGACGATCTCGACCCGCATCACCAACGAGGTCGAAGAGGTCAACCGCGTCGTTCTGGACGTGACGAGCAAGCCGCCGGGCACCATCGAGTGGGAGTGACGCACCCGGCAGCGGGCTGAGCCCGGCCGTCGGACGTCGCGTCGGACGGCGCGGCGTGCGGCGCGGGAACAGCGGAAGTGGAGCCGCATCACAGACGACCTCGTTAGCGTGCTCCTCATGACGACCCGTCCGAGCACCCCCACGGTCCGCAGCCCGGCGCCGACGCGTCGGTCCGCACCCGAGGATGCGCGGCGCCGCCTGACCGGGCCCCTCGTCGCCCTGCTGCTGGCCGCCGGTCTCGTGGTCGTCACCGCGAGTGTGGTGCAGGGCGGCCCGAGCGCGCGCCTCGACGACCTGGTCTATGCCCTCACGCCGGGTCGGGACAACGGCCCAGCGGTACCGGACCTGCTCGCTCTCGGCATCGTCCACCTCGCGACCCCGGCGCTCGGGGTCGCGGCCCTCATCGCGGTCGCCACGGTGCTCTCCGGACGCGTCGGCGGACGTGGGCCGCTCGTCGTGACGGGTCCTGCCCTCGCCGTGCTCACGGTCACCGTTCTCCTCGGCAAGGCGGTGATCCCGAGAGGCGCCCCCGGGTACGGCCAGCAGGTCCTCAGCGACGGCGGCTCCTACCCGTCCGGCCACACCGCCACCGCGCTCATCTGCGCCGGGGTCCTGGCCGAAATCGTCTCGCGGCTGCATCCCGCGCGCCGCGCGCGGGCGTGGCTGGCCGCGGGAGCGTGGACCTTGCTCGTCGCCGCCGCACTCCTGTGGGAGCACTTCCACTGGCTCAGTGACGTCGTCGGCTCGATGTTCCTCGGCGCGCTCGTGCTGTGGCTGCTGCTGCGGTGGCCGCTGCAGCTCGGCGAGCGTGTCGCGCCGCGGAGGCGGCACGGCGACGGGTCGTCAGCCCGTTAGGGTTGGCGACATGTGTGGAATCGCTGGCTACCACGGGTTCGAGACGGACGAGGCGCTCCTGCGGCGGATGAACGACTGCCAGGTGCACCGGGGTCCGGACGGCGACGGCATCTTCGTCGAGGGACTCGTGGGCCTCGCCCACCGTCGCCTGTCGATCATCGACGTCGCGCACGGCCAGCAACCGATGCAGACCAAGGACGGGCGCTTCACCATCGCCTACAACGGTGAGGTCTACAACTACCTCGACCTGCGGACCGAGCTCGAGGCCCTCGGCCACAGCTTCGAGACCGACAGCGACACCGAGGTCGTCCTCGAGGCCTTCGCCGCGTGGGGCGCCGACGCCTTCGACCGGTTCAACGGCATGTTCGGGCTCGCCATCTGGGACTCCGAGAAGCAGGCCCTGACCCTGGCCCGCGACCACTTCGGCATCAAGCCGGTCTACGTCTGCCGGGTTCCCGGTGCCGGCCCGGACGGCGCCGACGCCTGGCTCTACGCCAGCGAGATCAAGCCGATCCTGGCCAGCGGCCACTACGAGAAGCGCCCCAACGACCGCACCATCTACCGCTACCTCCGCTTCCGCATCCACGAGGACGGCCGGGAGACCTTCTTCGACGGCATCGAGCGTCTCGAGGCGGGCGAGATGATGACGATCTCGGCCGCGGGGGTCGAGCGACGCCCCTTCACGCGCCTGAAGGAGGAGCTCGCCGAGCTCGTGAAGGAGCAGCGCCCCTACGACGACGCCGCCGCGGCCGAGTACAAGTCGCGCCTCATCGAGGCCGTACGCCTGCGGCTGCAGTCCGAGGTCCCCGTCGGCACCTCGCTCTCCGGTGGTCTCGACAGCTCCGCCGTGGCGGTCATCATCAACCGCCTGATCAACGACGGCGACGCGACCACCGAGTCGGTGGGCACGCGTCAGAACACCTTCTCGGCGGTCTTCCCCAACTCGGTCAACGACGAGGAGCGCTACGTCGACGACGTCCTCGACATCTGCCGCGGTCACGTCGCGGGACACAAGATCAAGCCGACGCCCTCCGAGTTCAAGGAGGACCTCGTCGACTTCGTGCGCACGCAGGAGGAGCCGCTCATCAGCAGCGGCCCCTACGCGCAGTACCAGGTGATGCGCGAGGCGACCAAGCACGTCACGGTCCTGCTCGACGGCCAGGGCGCCGACGAGATGATGGCCGGCTACATCCCCTACTACTTCGTCTACCTCCGCCAGCTGCGCGAGCAGGGAGCCCTCAAGGCCGCTGCCGAGCTGAGCAAGTCGCTCGACGTGCTCTACCGGCTCGGCAGGTTCAAGCTCAAGGCCAAGCTGCGCGGGCTCAAGGGCGTGCCCACGACGTCGCTGCTCGGGCGCGAGTTCGTCTCGGCGCACGCGGGCGAGCGATACGCCACCGAGGGGAGCAACCTCAAGAAGCGCCTCATCGAGGACCTCTTCGTCGGCTCGCTGCCCTCGCTGCTGCGCTACGAGGACAAGAACACGATGCGCTTCTCCCTCGAGGGGCGTGTCCCGTTCCTCGACAAGGAGGTCGTGAAGTTCATCTTCAGCCTCTCGGACGAGGCGATCATCAAGGACGGCTGGAACAAGCGCGTTCTGCGCGACGCCACGCGCGACCTGCTGCCCGAGTCGATCAACCGGCGCCGCAACAAGATCGGCTTCACCACCCCGCAGGGCGAGTGGTTCATGCGCCTGAAGAACCACCTCTACGGCATCTTCCTGTCCGAGTCGTTCGCGACCCGTCCGTACTTCGACCAGACCGCGGTGCTGCACGCGTTCGAGGGCTGGATCAAGGGCACCAACGACGTCGACTCCATGACGTTCTGGCGCCTGCTCAACCTCGAGCTGTGGCTCCAGGAGTACTTCGACGACAAGCCGGAGGAGGCTCCGGCCCCCCGCGTCAAGACCGACTACGAGCCGAACGCCCGCAAGCAGCTGGACCTCGCGACGAGCGACGGCACGGCCGTGCGACGCTATCCGCTGCGCACCGATCTCTTCGCCCGCGAGGACGACCTCGACGCCAAGGCCCTCAGCTACGTCGAGCGCTTCTTCGCCGGGCTGCCGGAGGCAGGCCCCGAGCACGCCGCCGCGACCACTGGCACGTGGTACTTCTTCATCTCCGAGAAGATCGTGGCCATCACGCAGGGCCGCTCGTACTTCATCTGGGACATCAAGGTCTCCCGCCCGGCGCGCGTCCTCTCCCGCTACGTCACGCGCACGCCGGCCGGCATCGGGCTCGGCTCGCCGTTCACGATGCAGCTGGCCATCGAGGAGGTCGGCCTCCCGCGCGTGCTCTACGCCTCGGCCGGCGGCGCGGTCGGCAAGGTCCTCGGCCGCAAGGGCCTCTTCTACGAGCTCGTCGGCAACGACATCCGGGCCATCGACGGGCCCACCGAGTACTCCGTCTACCCGGCCAACGTGTCGGCGAAGCTCGCGCCCAAGGATCCCGACGAGGTGGCCGCGCGCCTGTCCGCGGCGATCCGGGCTCGGGTGCCCGAGGCATACCGAAGCACGTTCGGCGGCACGATCGTCATGGATGCCAACGACATCGGCCGCAACGTCCTCGGCATGGACGCGCCCGGTCCCAAGGAGCGCTACGAGGCGATGTTCGCCGACAACCCGCTGGGCCAGGGGTCCGAGCAGACGCCCATGGCCGTCGTCTTCGAGATGCCTTCTGCCTGAAGCTTTTCCGCCCGGGCGGAGTTGTGGTGGTGATCCGGCCGGTTCTGGGTGCGCCGACTCCGCCCGGGCGGGGTTGTGGTGGTGATCCGGCCGGTTCTGGGCGCGCCGACTCCGCCCGGGCGGAGTTGTGGTGGTGATCCGGCCGGTTCTGGGTGCGCCGACTCCGCCCGGGCGGGGTTGTGGCGGGGTATGCCGGCGGGCCGGGTGACGTGTCCGCGCGTCAGCTGTCGATGAGCGAGTCACGCACCTGCCTGCGCAGGACCTTGCCGATCTGCGACCGTGGCAGCTCGTCGACGACGACGACCCGCTGGGGCACCTTGTAGGCGGCGAGGCTCGACCGGCAGCGGGTGCGCACGTCCTCGACGTCGAGCTCGACTCCCGGCTCGGTCGTCACGGCGGCCACGACCTCCTCGCTGCCGTCGGCCTTGGGCAGGCCGACCACGGCGACGTCGGTGACGCCCGGGGTGGTGCGCACCACGGCCTCGACCTCCGACGGCATGACGTTGAAACCACCGGTGATGATGAGCTCCTTGATGCGGTCGACCACCGAGACGAAGCCGTCGGCGTCGACGACGACGATGTCGCCGGTGCGGAACCAGCCACCGTCGAGCAGGGCTGCGGCGGTCTCCTCGGGCTTGCCCCAGTAGCCGCCGAAGACCTGCGGCCCGCGGATGAGCAGCTCGCCGCGCTCGCCGGGGTCTCGGTCCCGGGTCGGGTCGTCGGGGTCGACGACCCGGATGTCGGTGCTCGGGAACGGGACGCCCACAGCGCCGGGGCGCCGGTCGAGACCGATCGGGTTGCCGAGCGCCACGGGTGACGTCTCGGTGAGACCGTAGCCTTCGACGAGCACGCCACCGTTCACGTCCTCCCAGAGCTCGAGGGTCTCGCGTGGCAGCGCCATGGCGCCGGAGATCGCGAATCTCGCTGCTGTCAGGTCGATCCCACGCTCGCGAGCAGCCGTGGCAAGTCGCTGGTAGATCGGTGGGACAGCCGGCAGGAAGGTCGGCGGGTGCTTCTTCGCGGCAGCGAGCACGAGGTCGACGTCGAACCTCGGGAAGAGCACGAGCCGCGCCCCGGTGCTCATGGCGAAGGTCAGGCAGAGGGTCAGGCCGTAGGCGTGGAACATCGGCAGCACCGCGTAGACGACCTCGTGCCCGGGCCGTAGGCCGGGCACCCAGGCGCGGCCCTGTGCGGCGTTGGCGACGAGGTTGCGGTGGCTCAGCATGGCGCCCTTCGGGACGCCGGTCGTGCCGCTCGTGTACTGGATCGCGGCGAGGTCGTCGACGGCCGGACGGGGCGTCGACGGGTCGAGGGGACCGTGACCGAGCAGCTCGGGCCACGGCGTCGTGCCGGGCGCGGGGCCCGTCAGCTGGGCTCGCAGCTCCCGCGCGCGGCGCAGGGGGAGCCTCAGGGCCACCCGCTTCGTCCACGGCATCGAGGCCGTCAGGTCGACGGCGACGACGTGCTCGACACCGGGCAGCCCGGCCACCGTGGCGGCGACCTTGTCCCAGGCCACGGCGACGGTTGCCCCGTGGTCGCCGAACTGGTGGGCCATCTCCGTCGGCGTGTAGAGCGGGTTGTGCTCGACGACGACCGCTCCGATCCGCAGCACCGCGTAGAACGCGGCGATGTGCTCGGGGCAGTTCGGCAGCACGAGGGCCACCCGGTCACCGGCGCGGACGCCCAGGCGGCGCAGACCCTCGGCCGCGAGCTCGACCCGACGTCCGAGCTCGGCGTACGTCAGCTCGGCACCGAAGAACTCCAGGGCCGGCCGTGGCCCGTATGCCGCGACGGCCTCGGTCAGCAGGTCGACGAGCGAGGTGACCGGCGGGTCGATCTCGGCGGGCACCCCCTCGGCGTAGTGGGCCACCCACGTGTGCTCCAGTCCCGCCGTCATACGAGTCCCTTTCCGGTGAGCTGCCGCGCCACACGACACGTCCAGTATGTCGCCGGCGCCTCGGGTCAGCGGGGCAGGTGGTGCCGGCCGTCGCGGTGCGAGGGCGTGGGCTTCGCGGGCACGAGCGCGAAGGCGCCCTCCTCCTCCTGGCTGTTGTGCAGGCGGCACACGGCGTAGAGCCCGTAGAGCAGTCGGCGCAGCTCGGTGACGTCCTCGGGCTCGACGTGGTCCGGGTCGATCCCGTCGAGCAGCCGGCGCAGCCGTGAGACCTGGTGCTCGATCTCGGCGTGCGTCCGGCGCATGGTCGCCGTCGCGGGGCCTCCCAGCGCCCGGGCCACGAGCGGCATCAGCTCGTCCTCGTCGGCGCGCTCGTGGGGGACCAGCTCGTTCTCGAGCCGGTCGAGGAGCGCACGCACCGGGTCGAGGCGGCAGTTGCGCGTGTGCAGCCCGTCGGCGACCGTGCGGATCTGCTCGACGGCGGCGACGGCGCGCTCGTGGCCGGTCCGGAGGCGGCGAGCCGTGGCGACGTCCTCGTCCGACATCGGGACGGTGTGCAGGCGGCTGGGCAGCAGGGCGCGCAGCGCGATCGCGATAGCGAGGACGTCGATGCCCTCCTGGAGCACGGCGCCGGCCGCGGGAGGGAGCAGACCGACGGCCGCGGCGAGCATGGCCACGAGGGACAGTCCCATCCCGACGAGCACGGCCTCGAGCGCGATCCGTCGCGATCGGCGGGCGATGAGGATGGCGTCAGCGATGGCGTCGACGCGGTCGACGGTGAGCACGACGTCCGCCGCCTCCGACGAGGCGGTCGCGCCGCGCGCGGCGAGTGCCACCCCCACTCCGGCGGCAGCGAGGGCGGGGGCGTCGTTGACGCCGTCGCCGACCATGATGGTGCGGGCGGCGGCCGACTCCGCGCGGATCGCGTCGAGCTTGTCGGCCGGGTCGCGGTCGGCGAGCACGGCGTCGACACCGACGATGCGACCGACCGTCTCGGCGATGTCCGCCCGGTCGCCGGTGACGAGGACCGTGCGCCGGATGCCGACCTCGCGTAGGGCGGCGAGCATCCGGGGCGCGTCTGGCCGCACCGGGTCCTCGAGGAGGAAGGCGCCGGCCGGCCGGCCGTCCACGGCGACGAAGACCGTGAGGCACCCGTCGAGCGCGGCCCGGCGGCGCACCTGCCGCAGCCACGCCGGGTCGTCGTCGCCGACGATCCAGTGCGCCTTGCCGAGCCGGACGGCGGTGCTGCCGACCAGCCCCTCGAGGCCATAGCCGTGGACCTCGTGGACGTCGGTCGGCAGTTCGAGGTCGAGGCCGCGACTACGGGCTGCGCCGACGAGGGCGCTCGCCAGGGGGTGTGGCGACACCTGGTCGAGGGAGGCGGCCAGACGCAGGACGTCGGGGGCCGCCGGGGCGTCCGGAGCGGTTACGACCGAGGCGAGCTCCGGTCGCCCGTGCGTGAGCGTCCCGGTCTTGTCGAAGAGCACGACCTCGCCCGCCGCGAGCGCCTCCAGTGCGGCTCCGCCCTTGACGACGACACCGATGCGCGACGCTCGTGACAGGCCGGACATGATCGCGACCGGGGCGGCCAGGAGCAACGGGCACGGGGTCGCGACGACGAGGACGGCGACGGCCCGCACCGGGGATCCGGCCACGGCCCAGGCGATGCCGGCGAGCGCGAGGGTCAGCGGCACGAAGTATGCGGCGAAGCGGTCCGCCGTGCGGACGAAGGGGGCCGACGTCGCCCGGGCCTGCTCGACGAGCCGGACGACGTTCGCGTAGGTCGACTCGGACGCCGACGAGGTGGCGACGACGTCGACCGGTGGGCCGGCGTTGACGACTCCGCTGCGGACGTCGTCACCCTTCGGGCGCTCGACCGGCATCGGCTCCCCGGTCAGGGCGGACTCGTCGAAGGTGCCTGTCGCGAGCACCCGGCCGTCGACCGGGACGACCTCGCCGGTGCCGACGACGAGCACGTCGCCGGGGGACACCTGCTCGACGGGTATGCCGTCGATCCGGTCCCCAGCGCGTCGCCGCGCCGAGCGCGGGGTGCGCTCGACGAGCAGGCGCAGCTCCCGGTCGGCGCGGGCTGCGGCCCGGGCCTCGAGCAGGCGGCCGCTCGCGAGCATCACGGTCACCATCGCGCCGGCGAAGTCCTCGCCGACCCACAGCGCACCCGCCAGGGCCAGGACGGCGATGACGTCCACCGTGGCCCGGTGCTCGGCGAAGGACCGGACGGTCCAGAGGAGTGATAGCGCGAGCCCGAGCACCGTCGCGGTGACCCAGAGGGCTCGCGCCACGGCATCGGCGCCCGCGACGGCGGCGACCCCGCCGCCGGCCAGCAGGGCGGCCGACGCGACGAAGAAGACCGCGGGTGAGCGGCCGCGCCACCAGGTCACACATCCATCTTCCGCCCCGGCGAACCCGGCGACCGCCGTTCGGGATCCGCGTCACAACCGACCCCCACACGGCATACCCCCACCCCTCAACCGTCGAAAGGCCACGTATGGCCGCCTCCCAACCGTCGAAGGGCCACGTATGGCCGCCTCCCAACCGTCGAAAGGCCACGTATGGCCGCCCCCCAACCGTCGAAAGGCCAGACTCCGCGTCAGGGGAGACCGTCGAAGACGTCCCGGCGGATGGGGTCACCGGGTCGGGCCGCGCGGTCGACGAACCACTCGCGCCCGAAGACGAGGTCGTAGACCGGTCGCGGGATGCGCAGGAAGGCGGCCAGGGTGCGGTCGGCGCCGCCGTCGGCGGTCGCCTGCGACGCGTGGGCGCGCATCGAGGCGCGCTTGGCCTTGATGTGGCGGCGCACGCTGATGTGGTGGGTGATCTCGCTGCGGGCCGAGAAGGCGCGGTCGAAGCTCGACCGGTCGAACTCGGGCGGGAAGCGGTAGACCTTCGCGGCGAGGTCGATGGCGCGGCAGATCGTGTCGCGAGGCACCGTGGCCTCGAGGACCTTCGGCGTGCCGGCGAGCTCGGCCGCGCGGCGGCCGACCCGGTGCACCTGTTTGTGGTCGGGGTGGCCGTAGCCGCCGTTGGGCTCGTAGTGGAGCAGCACGTCCACCTGCTCCTCGCGCAGGATCGCGGCGAGCCGCTCGGCGGCCTCCTCGACGTCCGCGCGGACGAAGCGGGTGGTGCCGGGCGGGTCGGGGGCCACCTCGGGTCCGAGACCGCTGTCGGCATAACCGAGGTGCTCGACGCGGGCGACGCCGAGGGCCTCGGCGCTCGCCCGCAGCTCGTCCATCCGGGTCGCGGCGAGCGCGCCCCCGCCGGCGAAATCGCTGGAGGCCAGACCGAGCTCGCCGTCCGTCGCGACGACGACGATGACCCGGTGGCCCTCGGCGGCGGCGCGCGCCATCGTCCCCGAGGTCAGCAGCGCCTCGTCGTCGGGGTGTGCATGGAAGGCCAGGAGCGTGTGCGGCACAGTCACCCATCTTGGCCCATGGCACAGTGTCTTCCGTGAAGGTGGCGCTCCTGTCCGACTGTTACCTGCCCCGACTGGGCGGGATCGAGGTCCAGACGCACGACCTGGCCCAGCATCTCCAGGCAGCCGGCCACGACGTCGAGGTGTTCACCGCGACCCGCGGCGCCGACGGCGAGATGCACGGGACCGTGACGGTCGTCGACGGCGTGCCCGTGCACCGGTTGGCCGCCCGGATGCCGTGGGAGCTGCCGATCAACCCGTTCGCGCCCGCCGAGCTGCGTCGTCGGCTCGTCGAGGGGGGCTTCGACGTCGCGCACGTGCAGACGGGGGTCGTCTCGCCGTTCGCCTGGGACAGCACGCGGGTCACGGTCGGTCTGGGGCTGCCGACGGCCATGACGTGGCACTGCATGCTCGCCGGGGTGGCGCCGGTCTTCCGGGCTGCCCGGTTCGTGCGCCGGTGGGCGTCGCGCGGCGTGGCCATGTCGGCCGTGTCGGACGTCGCCGCGGAGCCGCTGCGCCGGCTCGTCGGGCCCGGCGTCTCGGTCGGTGTGCTGCCCAACGGCATCGACGTCGCACGATGGACGGTGGGTCCTGAGGTCCGCGAGCCGGGACCGCTGCGCCTCGTCACGGCCATGCGGCTCGCGCCCCGCAAGCGACCGGCCGCCCTCGTGGAGCTCGTGGCCGAGGCCGCGCGGCTGGCCGGGCCGGGCTCCGTGTCGCTGACGGTGTTGGGGGAGGGGCCCGACCGCCGCAAGGTGGAGGCGCTCGTGCGTGAGCGCCGCCTCGACTGGGTGTCGCTGCCGGGGCGGGTCCCGCGCGATGAGCTGGGCCAGTTGTATGCCGCCGCCGACGTCTACCTGTCACCGGCTCGTCTCGAGTCGTTCGGGATCGCATCCCTCGAGGCGCGGACCGTCGGGCTGCCGGTCATCGGCCGATCCGGATCTGGCGTCGGTGAGTTCGTGACGGATGGCGTGAACGGCCTTGTCGTGTCGAGCGACTCGCAGATGTCAGCGGCGATCGCGCGTCTGGCCAAGGATCCCGGAGAGGTCGCTCGGATGAGGGCCTGGAACACCAGCCACCCACCCGAGCAGGAGTGGTCACACGTCGCGGCCCTCGCCGTGGCGGAGTACGAACGCGCGCTCTGTCTGGTCCGCCGATGAGGACGAACGTGCCCGGCGGCCTGGTCGTCGTCGCGATCGACGCGAGCGAGCGGCGTGTCGTCGAGGCGCGACTGGGCCACGGCGAGCATCCGGAGGTCGTCCTCGGAGCCGCGGGGTGGGGCATCGAGTCGCCGTTCTTCGCGACGATGCGTGACGACGGCGCGCTCGAGCTGGGCTACCGCGTGAGCGAGCTGGACGGCATACGTCCTCGGCGGGAAGGCGTTGCCCGTGACGCGGGCGTCGGGGACGGGGAGGTCGGCGAGCCCTACCAGCGCGTCGCGGCATACGCAGTCGTGACGAGCGCTCGGGGGCTGTTGCTGACGCAGTTCAACACCCAGACCCATGTGGCCGGCGACTGGGGCCTGCCCGGTGGCGGCCTGGACGACGGCGAGACACCCGTCGACGGCGTGCACCGAGAGGTGTGGGAGGAGACGGGGCAGCGCGTCGAGCTCGGCGGGCTGCTCACGGTCCAGTCGCACCAGTGGGTCGGGCGTTCGCCCTCGGGCACGCTCGAGGACTTCCACGCAGTGCGCATCGTCTATGCCGCGACGTGTCCCGATCCTCGAGACGTCGTGATCCACGACGTCGGCGGCACGACGTCCGATGCCCGCTGGGTGCCGGTGACCGAGCTGGGCGACTACCCGCTCGCCTCGTCCTGGCGCCGTCTCGATGCCCTGCTCGACCTCGCAGCCGGAGAGGGCCGCGCGGGCGGCACCTACGACGCTTCGTAGGATGTCGGCCATGGACTTCGTCTACAACCTCATCGTCGCGCTCCACCTGCTCGGCATGGCCGCGATCGTCGGCGGCTGGATCGCTGTCCGCAGCGGGCGCACGGTGATCGCGCCGATCGTGTGGGGTGCGCGGGCGCAGCTCCTCACCGGTCTGGCCCTCGTCGGCATCGCCTCGGCGATCAAGGACGACGAGCACACGGTGAACAACGCCAAGATCGCGGTCAAGCTCGTGGTCGCGCTCGGCGTGCTGGCCGCCGCCGAGATCGGTGCGGCCCGTGGCCGCAAGGGCAAGGACACCGGCAACCTGCTCGACGCCGCGGGTGGTGGCGCGGTCGTCAACGTGCTCGTCGCCGCGATCTGGTGACGTCGCCACTGTTCGGGGTGGGCGGCTGAGATGCGCTGGAACGCAGGAGTTCTCGCCGGTCTGCTCATCGGTCTCGTCTGGCTCGTCGCGGGACTGTCACTGGTGGTCGTGGGCCGCCGCAGGCGCCGGGCGTCACGCGCTGACGGTGCCGGCAACATGGCCATCATCGGCGTCTTCCTGCTGGTCGTCGGCGGCCTCACGTGGTTCGCGACGCTCCTGCTGGCCGTCGTCCCCGGCTGACCTGTCGTCGCGCTCCGGCCGCCCGTCGCCGCGTACCGACAACCATTGCTCGCGCTTGGCCGCGGTGGCCGCGTGTCGCGCCGGCGAGTCGCGGCTCGAGCCGACGAACGGTCGTCGGTCGGCTGTGGATGACCGCAGCGCAGACGCCCTGGCGTCGGCAACGCTGCCGCGATGGACATCATCACGGCGATGCCCCGGCTCGGCGGAGTGGCGACGCACGCCCAGCTGAGGAGTGCAGTCGGTCGCCCAGCCCTTGACGAGGTCCTCCGCTGCGGTGCGATACGTCGGGTGGCGCGCGGTCGCTACGCCCTGAGGCCCTCGCCGTCGCCGACTCCGCGCTGCGGTCGCGGATGGTCACCCAGGCGGACCTGATGCGGGCAGCCGACCGACTGCCCGGCCGGGGCCGTGACGCGGCGCTCGAGGTGGCGTGGTTCGCCCGCGACCGCCCGGCGAACGCGTCTGAGTCGGTGATCCGCGCCATCTCGCTCGACGTGCCCGGACTGCGGCTCGTGCCGGAGGTGCGCCTGCGCGTCGGCGGCCGGCGCATCCGTCCGGACCTGGTCGACACCGAGCTGCGACTCGTCGTCGAGGGGGACAGCCACGAGTTCCACACGAGTGAGCGGGCCATCGATGCCGACTGCTGGCGCTATGACGACCCAGTCCTGGACGACTGGGTCGTCATCAGGGTGTCGTGGGTGCAGGCCATGTTCCAGCAGGAGTGGGTCGCATCGGTCCTGCGTCGCGCGGCCGAGCGTCAGGATCTCAGGCGGGGCGGCGATCTGCTGCGGCGGCGGGGCGCCCTCCGCCGACCGACGACCGTTGGTCGCGCCTGACCCCGCGCGCCGCGTGTCGTGCCGGCGTGTCGCCGGGCGTTGGCGACCAACGGTCGTCGGTGTGCAGCCGAGGGCGTATGCCGGGTCGCTCAGACCCGCTCGAAGGCGAGGTCGCCGCCGACCCAGGTCTGGAGCACCACGGTGTCACGGATGTCGGCCGGCGATGACTGCTCGAGCGACCACAGGTCGCGGTCGACCGCCACGAGGTCGGCGAGCTGGCCGGGTACGAGGCGGCCGACGTCGGTGCGCCCCACCGACTCGTGCGCAGCGACCGTGAAGGCGTGGACCGCCTCGTCGAGGGTGACCCGCTCCTCGGGCCGCCACCCGCCGATCGGCTGGCCGTCGCTGCGCTGCCTCGTCACGGCGGCGTGCAACCCGTAGAACGGGTTGGGGTCCTCGACCGGTGCGTCCGAGCCGAACGCCACGCGCACGCGGGCGTCGAGGAAGCTGCGCCAGGCATACGACGCGAGGCGGCGCGGGCCGATGATCTCGTCGGCGAGCTCGAGGTCGGCCGTGCAGTGGGTCGGCTGCATCGACGCGACGACGTCGAGGGCCCGGAAGCGAGGGATGTCGATGGGTCGCACGTGCTGCGCGTGCTCGATGCGGAGCAGCGTGTCGAGTCCCTCGCCGCGGACCGCCTCGAAGACGTCGAGCACGAGCCGGTTCGCCTCGTCGCCGATGGCGTGCGTGACGACGTCCAGGCCGGACCGGGCGGCCAGCAGGGTGCGTTCGAGGAGCACGTCGTAGGGCATCGCGGCGATGCCGCAGCCCTCGTGGCCGAGAAACGGCTCGGTCATGTGGGCGGTGTGCGAGCCGAGCGCGCCGTCGCTGAAGAACTTGACCGGACCGACGCGGAAGACGTCGTCGCCCTGCCCTGACCGGCGGCCCTCGGCGACCGCGAGCTCCAGGTCGGGGTCGCGCGTGCACTTGGTGACGCGCAGCCGCAGGGCGCCGTCGGCGTGCATCTCGGCGTAGGCCGCCCGCGCGTCCTCTCCGTCGATGTCGGTGATGCTCGTCAGGCCGACCGACAGCAGCCAGTCCTGGCAGCGCTCGAGCCACGGCCGCAGCGGTGACTCCTCGCGGGGGATCGCGTCGAGCAGCTCCTGGGCCGACTCCCGCAGGATGCCGGTCGGCTCTCCCGACGCATCGCGCGCGATCTCGCCGCCCACCGGATCGGGGGTCTCTCGGGTGATGCCGGCGAGGCGCAGGGCGAGCGAGTTGGCCCAGATCGTGTGGCCGTCGACGCTCGACAGCGCCGCGACCCGGCCGCCGGACACGGAGTCGAGGGCATGGCGGTCGGGCTGCTCCGGGACCGACCAGCGGTTGTGGTTCCAGCGTCCGCTGTGCAGCCACTCGCCCTCGGGCAGTCCCTCCGCGTGGGCGCGGACGAGCTCGAGCGTCTCCTCCAGCGAGCGTGCCTCGCGCAGGTCGACGGACGACAGGTCGCGCGAGAGCCACTCGGTGTGGATGTGGGCGTCGTGCAGGCCGGGCAGGACGACGGCGCCGGGCAGGTCGACGGTGTCCACGCCTCCGGTCGCCGACACGGCCTCGGCACCGACAGCGACGACACGCCCGTCCTCGACGAGCAGCGCGTTGGTCCAGGGGTTCTCGGTGTCGCCGGTCCAGATGCGGTCGTGCCGGAAGAGGGTGCGGCTCATGCGGTGGGCACCAGGATGAGCTTGCCCGTCGTCCGGCGCCCTTCGAGCGCCTCGTAGGCCGCCGCCGCCTCGGCGAGCGGGTAGCGACCGCCGATGGCGATCTTGAGCGACCCGTCGGCGACCGCGCCGAGCACCTCGCGAGCCCGCCACTCGTACTCCTGGCGATCGGCGACGTAGTGCGCGAGCGTCGGGCGCGTCAGGAAGAGTGACCCGCTGCTGTTGAGGCGCTGGATGTCGAAGGGCGGCACCTGGCCGCTCGCCCCGCCGAAGAGGACCATCATGCCGCGCGGCCGCAGCGACGCGAGCGAGGCGTCGAACGTCGACCGGCCGACGCCGTCGTAGGCCACGTCGACGCCGCGTCCGGCAGCCTCACGCACGGCGGCAGCCAGGTCGTCGACCGTGGAGTAGTTGATCAGGTGCTGGGCGCCGAGCGCCCTTGCGATCTCGAGCTTCTCGTCGGATCCCGCCGTCGCGACGACGACGCCGCCGCGGGCCGTGATCATCTGCACGAGGAGCTGGCCGACCCCGCCGGCCGCGGCGTGCACGAGGGCGACGTCACCCGGGCCCACGGCATACGTGCTCGTCACGAGGTAGTGCGCGGTGAGGCCCTGGAGCATGGCGGCAGCGGCGACCTCGAGGTCGACGGAGGAGGGCACCGGCACGACGAGGCGGGCCGGCTTGTTGACGAGCGTGGACTCGCTGCCCGACGCCTGGCACCACGCGACCCGGTCCCCGACGGCCACGTCGGCGACCCCCGGACCCACGGCGGTGACGGTACCCGCGCCCTCCTCGCCGAGGACGAACGGCGTCGGGACGGGGTAGACGCCCTGGCGCTTGTAGACGTCGATGAAGTTGACGCCGGCGGCGGCCACCTCGACCTGCACCTCGCCCTCGCCGGGATCGGGGAGGTCGTGGTCGCGGACCTGCAGGACGGTGCCGTCACCGGGCTCGGAGACGAAGACGCTGGTCGCTCGGTTCATGCTCGCCACCCTACGACCGACGACGCTTCCGCTTCCGCGAGGTGGGCCCAGCTGCACCGATGCGCACCAGGAGGGCCACCTCGGCCTCGAGGGCCGCGAGCAGGGCCTCGGGATCCGGCAGGACGGACTCGTCGGCCATGATCCCGATGCGGACTGCGTCGTCGTACGTGATGATGCAGAAGCCCACCGTGTGCCGGCCCGAACCGGGGACCCAGCCCAGCACCCCAGTCACCGGCACCCCCGCGAGATGGCGGACGTCCCTTGGCCCGGCGACGTTCGTCGTGACGCCGATCGCCTTGTTGGCGAAGAAGTCCACGACGCGGCGCTCCATCGCGGCGGGGAAGCGTCCGATGGTGGAGATGAGGGCGAAGGTGAGCGCGGCCTCCGGCGAGGCCTTGAGCCAGTCCATCCGCGCCTTGGACAGCGCGAGGCGCCCGAGCGGCGTGGCGTCGCGGCTCGGGAAGCGGAGGAAGACGAGGGCGAAGCGGTTGCCGAGCTCGGGCGGCAAAGGTTCGTCGAGGGGGCGGACGTTGACCGGCACCATCGTCACGAGGTCGACGGGGGCGCGACGGTGCTCGTCCTGGTAGGCGTGCAGCGCGCCCGCGACGGCGCTCATGAGCACGTCGTTGAGGGTGGCGCCGACGAGCCCGCCCACCTGCTTGAGACCCGGGAGCGGCAGCGGCTGGGTCCACACGAGGCGCTTGCGCTGCCCGGGCACGCCACCGACGGCGCTGGCCGGGTTCGTCGTGAGCAGCAGGTCGGAGACGACCTGACCGGTGCGGAGGGTGAGACCCGCCGCGTCGGTCACCGTGGCCCGGGCGCCCTTGGCGCGCAGGTGATCCCACCCCGAGCGGGCGGAGGCCAGCACGAGGCGCACGCCGGAGCCGATGGCGCCCGACGATGCGTCGGCACCGAGGGGCATGGTCGGCAGGTCGGTCTTCGCGGGCGGTCCGACGAGGTCTCCCGGCACTCCGGCCGCGTCCTCGGTCAGGCCGAGCAGCACTCGGGTCAGCGCGATCCCGTCCGCGAGCGCATGGTGGATGCGGAAGACGAGCGCTGCCCCGGACCCGTGCCCGTCGACGAGGTGGACCTCCCAGAGAGGACGCGACCGGTCGAAGGGGTGCGGCAGGTGCTCCTCGATGTAGGCCTGCAGCTCGGCATCGGCCTCGGCGGCAGTTCCCTTGCCGGAGAGCGTCGCTCGGTGCACATGCCGCGCGAGGTCGAAGTCCGGGTCGTCCTCCCAGTGGTAGCGGCCAAGGGTCCGTCGTGGCCGGACGGGCCGCTGGCTGAAGACGGGGTAGGGCTCGAGGATCCGGGTGCGCATCAGGTCGAGGACACGGTCCCAGTCGGGCACCGACTCGAGCAGCACGACCGACACGATGACCATGAGGTTGGTCGGGCGGTCCATGTTGAGCCAGAGGACGTCGGCCGAGCCCATCCGGCGGGGCGGGCGCCTCACGTCATCGCCGCCAGCTGCGGCAGGGCGTCCCCGTCGACCCGGAAGGTGCTCCAGTCGTCGAGGGAACGGGCGCCGTGGGCCCGGTAGAACTCGATCGACGGGGTGTTCCAGTCGAGCACCGTCCACTCGAGCCGGGTCCAGCCGCGCTCGACGCACAGCTGTGCGAGGTGGGCGAGCAGGGCCTTGCCGAGGCCGTGGCCGCGCTGGTCGGGCTCGACGAAGAGGTCCTCGAGCCAGATGCCCGCCTGCCCGGTCCACGTCGAGAAGCTCCGGAACCAGATGGCCATCGCGACGACCGCGCCCTCCCGCACCCCCACGAGGGCGTATGCCGTGGGGTCGCCCTGGGCCGGGAACAGCGCGTCCCGGAACTGGTCGGGCGTCGCGGTGGCTGCGTCCGGCTCCTTCTCGTAGGCGGCCAGCGCCTGGACGAGGTGGATGAGGTCGGGCACGTCGGCGACCGAGGCCGCGCGGATCTCGAAGTCGCTCACGCGCCCATCCTCTCCCGGTGCGACCGGCTGTGCGTCGTGGTCCGGGGCTGTGGGTGGTTCGACGTAGGCTGGACCGATCATGAGCACGCTCTTCGACGACCTTCCCATCCCCGGTTTCGAGCACGGTCAGGGCGCGTCCGCCGGCGGGTCCGGACGCACCGGGCGCGGCGCTGACGTCACCGAGCAGGGCGTCCCGACGTGGGCCGAGGCTGCAGCGCGTGGCGGTGTCGAGGCGGCGCCGCAGGGCCGCCCCGATCTCGACCCGGCCGTGCTGCTCGAGGGGCTCAACCCGGAGCAGCGCGAGGCGGTCGTCCACGAGGGCACGCCGCTGCTCATCGTCGCCGGCGCGGGGTCGGGCAAGACCCGCGTGCTGACCCACCGCATCGCCTGGTTGCTCGGCGAGCGTGGCGCGCAGCCGGGCCAGATCCTCGCCATCACCTTCACCAACAAGGCCGCGGCCGAGATGCGCGAGCGCGTCGCGGCGCTCGTCGGCCCGCGCGCCCGGGCCATGTGGGTCATGACCTTCCACTCCGCGTGCGTGCGCATCCTGCGGCGTGAGGCGGCCAAGGTCGGGATGAAGTCGACCTTCTCGATCTACGACGCCGCCGACAGCCAGCGCCTCATGAGCCTCGTCCTGCGCGACCTCGACCTCGACCCGAAGCGCTACCCGCCGCGCGGCTTCTCGGCGCAGGTCAGCAACCTCAAGAACGACCTCATCGACGAGGAGACCTACGCCTCTCAGGTCACCGAGGGCAACCACTACGAGCGCACCGTCTCCGACGCCTACACGCAGTACCAGCGCCGCCTGCGCCAGGCCAACGCCCTCGACTTCGACGACATCATCATGATGACGGTCAACGTCCTGCAGGCCTTCCCCGACGTCGCGGAGTACTACCGCCGCCGCTTCCGGCACGTGCTCGTCGACGAGTACCAGGACACCAACCAGGCGCAGTACCAGCTCATCAAGGAGCTCGTCGGCGAGGTCAAGGGACCCGAGGGGGCCTATGCCGTGCCGCCGGCCGAGCTCTGCGTCGTCGGCGACTCCGACCAGTCGATCTACGCCTTCCGCGGCGCGACCATCCGCAACATCCTCGAGTTCGAGCAGGACTACCCCGACGCGCGCACCATCCTGCTCGAGCAGAACTACCGCTCGACCCAGCGCATCCTGCGCGCCGCCAACTCCGTCATCGCCCGCAACGAGGGGCGCCGCGCCAAGAACCTCTGGACCGACTCCGGCGACGGGCCGATGATCACCGGCTACGTCGGCGACAACGAGCACGACGAGGCGGCCTTCATCGCCAAGGAGATCGACGACCTCGCCGACAAGGGCGTCAAGCCCGGCGACGTCGCGGTCTTCTATCGCACCAACGCGCAGAGCCGTGCCATAGAGGAGGTTCTCGTGCGGGTCGGCCTGCCCTACAAGGTGGTCGGCGGCACGCGCTTCTACGAGCGGCGCGAGGTCAAGGACGCCCTGGCCTACCTCCGGGTCGTCTCCAACCCCACCGACACGGTCAACCTGCGCCGCATCCTCAACACCCCGAAGCGTGGCATCGGTGACCGCGCCGAGGCGTGCGTGGCGGCCCTCGCCGAGCGCGAGCGCATCCCCTTCGTCGCGGCGCTCGGCCGCGCCGAGGACGCGCCGGGCATCGCCACGCGCTCCGTCGCGGCCATCCAGGGCTTCACGGCGCTGCTCGAGAAGCTCCGCACCTCCTACGAGGCCGACGACAGCGTCGCCGCCCTGCTCGAGATGACGCTCGAGGAGAGCGGCTACCTCGCCGAGCTGCGGGCGAGCCACGACCCGCAGGACGAGACCCGGGTCGAGAACCTCGCCGAGCTCGTGGCCGTCGCGCAGGAGTACGACGACCGCCGCGCCACCGAGCTCGAGGAGTCCGGCGGCGAGCTGGCACCCGGCGTCGAGCCCGAGGACGTCGGGCCCGCAGGTGCGCTCGAGGAGTTCCTCGAGCAGGTCTCCCTGGTCGCCGACGCCGACGAGATCCCCGACGAGCCCGAGGCCAAGGCGCAGGGGGTCGTGACCCTCATGACGCTGCACACGGCCAAGGGCCTCGAGTTCCCCGTCGTCTTCCTCACCGGCCTCGAGGACGGCACCTTTCCGCACATGCGCGCGCTCGGTGACCCCAAGGAGCTCGAGGAGGAGCGCCGCCTCGCCTACGTCGGCATCACCCGGGCCCGCGAGCGGCTCTACCTCTCGCGCGCGGCCGTCCGATCCGCGTGGGGCGCACCGCAGTACAACCCACCGTCGCGCTTCCTCGACGAGATCCCCGGCGACCTGCTCGACTGGCAGCGACTGGGCCCGTCGTTCAGCGGGGCCCGCGGCTCCGACCGTCCCGCCGTCGCGACGCTGGCGGCCCGTCCCGGGGTGCGCAGCGCCGGCAAGCGACCCGTCATCGCGCTCCAGTCGGGCGACCGCGTCACCCACGACTCGTTCGGCCTCGGCACCGTGGTCCGGGTCGAGGGCGACGGCGACAAGTCGATGGCCCACGTCGACTTCGGCGCCGACACCGGGACCAAGCGCCTCCTGCTCCGCTACGCCCCGCTCGTCAAGCTCTGACCCGCGGGCCCGCGAGCGGGACCCTCAGGCGATGCCGTATGCCGCCGAGCGGCGTGTGGAGGACTGGCAGGTCAGCTCACCGCGAAGACCGTGGGAAACGTCCAGCCGGTCCCGGCCTGGCGAGCTGCCAGCGCGAAGCGGCCGCTGCTGTCCCCGGCATACACGTAGAACCTGCCGTCGCCCTTGATCCCCACGATGTCGCCGTGCCCGTCCCCGTTGAGGTCGCCGCCGGAGAAGACCGTCCGGTAGATGCCCCAGCCGGCGCCGACCTGCACGCCGCCGCCGGTGAACCCGCCGGCGCCGTTGCCCCGGTAGAGGAGAAGAGCCCCGGACGGGGTGCGCCCGAAAAGGTCGGGTTTCCCGTCGCCGGTGAAGTCGCCCGCGCCGAGCACCATGTCGAACATGTTCCACGACAGCCCGATCTGCACGCCGCCGCCGGTGAAGCCGCCGGCGCCGTTGCCCCGGTAGAGCACGAGCGCCCCGGACGGGGTGCGGCCGATCAGGTCGGGTTTCCCGTCGCCGGTGAAGTCGCCGGGGGAGAACACCGTGTCGAACATGTTCCAGGAGAGGCCGATCTGCACGCCGCCGCCGGTGAAGCCGCCGGCGCCGTTGCCGCGGTAGAGCACGAGCGCGCCGGACGGGGTGCGGCCGATCAGGTCGGCCTTTCCGTCGCCGGTGAAGTCGCCGGGGGAGAACACCGTGTCGAACATGTTCCAGGAGAGGCCGATCTGTGTCCCGCCGGTGACGTAGCCGGCACCGTCCCCGCTGTAGAGCCGCAGGCTGCCGGTCGAGGTGACCGCGAGGACGTCCGCGGTCCCGTCCGCGTCGAAGCCGTGGACGACGTCCGAGCTCGGCGGTGTCGCTTTCCCGAACGCCTTGAGCATGGCCCGCCAGGTGGGCGGGTCCATGACGCCGGTCGCGGCGACCTGGTGTGCGCTCTGCCAGGCGGTCAGCGCGGCCTGGGTCTGGCTGTAGAAGCCGCCCGTGGCGCTCACGTTGAGCACGGTCTGGACGGCGGTCACGACCGGACCGGTCGAGCCGTACCGAAGGTCCATCCCCGAGTTCGTGACCAGGGTCGTCAGCAGCGAGCTCGAGCCGGAGGGGGCCGCCACGGTCGGGTAGCTCGGGCACTGGTTCGGGTTGAAGCCGGTGTACCGCGGCGCCCAGTTCAGGTCCGGGAATCGGCACGGGCCGAAGTCCTGGGCTGCGACCGTCTTGGTCCAGTAGGAGGTGCGCCCCATCGCCCCCTCCCACGACATGCTGATGTGGATGTGGTTGCGGTGGCAGTTCGTGTCCGAGCTGGTCGCCGGCGTCGACGCACAGTTCAGGTAGGGGCGCCACCCCTCCGAGGCGCGGTACGTCGCCCAGATCTGGTTGTTCCAGATGACGTACATGACCCCGAGGCGGCGCGCGTTCGCGAATGCGTTGCCGGCCGCATCCGGAGCCGTCAGCCAGGACAGGAACGCGGACGCCTGTGCGCTCTGGGTCGCGTCGCGCACGTTGAGGAAGTAGTCGATGGCGCGCCCGTCGAAGTGTTCGCTGGTCGATGCAGGTCCCGGCGTGCAGGTCGAGACCGTGTTGTAGTACGAGCCGTACGTCGCCTTGAGCAGGTCGCCGAGCCGGACGGTGCCCGGCTTGGCGACCGGGTCGCAGTCGTTGGACGGGACGTACGCGGCAGGCCGTTCGATGCCGGCAGGCATCCCGGCGGGCCCGGGGGGAACGACCGGTGCCGGAGCCGTCGACTCGGCCGTCCCGGTGGTCGGCGACGTGTCGGCGGCGGCCGCCGGCGTCGCGGCGGCGGCGACGGTGACGGTGGTGGCCACGCACAGCGCGAGCATCGCCGACGCGAACGTGCGGGACCGGGCGCGACGGGTCTGGGTGGAAGCTGGCATCTGGAGCTCGTCTCGTCACGACGGAAGCACTGCGACGATGACGGGCGCGGTGCGGGGACGGGGACAATGGTGACATTCCCGACGAATTCGCGCGCGCGGAACGCGACATCGTCAGGTCCACCGCCGGATGCGCGAGCTCAGACGGGCACGGACGCGACGAGGCCCGTCCCCGAGGGGGACGGGCCTCGTGCCGCGATGCGGCGTCGGTCAGAGGGTGACGCCCCGCGCGGCGAGCCACGTGGTGGGGACGACGGCGCTGCCGTCGCCGGGGTGGATCTCGAGGTGCACGTGCGGGCCGGTCGAGTGGCCGGTGCTGCCGCTGAAGGCGATGGGCTGACCGGGGGAGACCGCGTCGCCGACGGCCACGAGCAGGCGGCTGTTGTGGGCCATCCACGAGACGGTGCCGTCCCAGTAGCGGACCTTGACGAGGTTGCCGTAACCCTCGGTGGACCACCCGGCGAAGACCACGGTGCCGCTCGAGAGCGCGTGGACGGGGCTGCCGACCGGGCAGGCGAGGTCCTGTGCCGGGTGCATCTTGCCCCAGCGGAGGCCGAAGCCGGAGGTGAGGGTGTAGCCGGCGACGGGGGAGACCCAGCGATGGGCCTGGGCGATCGCGCGGGCGGCCGCGTCGCGCTTCGCCTGGTCAGCAGCCGCGGCCTGGGCCTGGGCGGCTGTCTGGGTCGCACTCTGGCTCGCGCCGACGATGAGGGTCTTGGCGTCCCGGGTCATGTCGCGCGAGGAGCGGGCGCCGGTGCGGTTCGCCGCGGCGGCGACGGCGCCGGAGTCTGCGGTGGCACCGAGGGCGGTCGAGTTCGACACGTTCTTCATGGCAGCCGCCTGGGGCAGCTCGCTCGCACCCGCGGCACGGGCGACCAGGCCGCCGGCGACGGTCGTGGAGAGCAGCGCAACGGGGACGACGAACTGTCGGCCCCGAGAAGGCTTGGCTGTCGGCCGGTGCCGGCCGGTGTATCGGGTTGTGGGCACGAAGGACTTACCTATCGGTCACAGAGGCGAGAGCCGTCAGCGTAACGTGACCATTTCGTGATCCAAAATCACGCCACGTCCATGGTCGTCCGGCGTCGCGGGGGACGCGACTGGGCACGACGCTAGGGCATCCGTGAGATCCGCCCCCACGGTGGTCCACAAGCGGGCAGGCGTCAGACGGCCGAGAGCCTCGGGTCCGGGGGAGCCGGCCGTCAGCGCGAAGAGCCGGCGCGGCTCGGGGCGCCGTCGCGGAGCGGCTTCTTCGCCGCCGGACCGGAGCGCCGACTGCCCAGGGAGCTGACTCCGGGGGTGACCGTCGCGCCCGAGGTGTCGAGGTGGGCCAGCGCGGTGGAGATGCCGTGCACGACGCTGCTCGTGATCGGCAGGCTCATGTGTCCGACGCCGTGGAGGGCGACGTTGTGCACGTTGAGGTCGGCATGGTGCAGCGCCGCGTTGTGCTGGGGAACGACGACCTGGTCGAGGTCGGACCAGTAGACGAGGAAGCGCGTCTGGCACTCCTTGACCGGGGCGGCGAGCTCGTCCATGAGGGCGCTCCCTGGGCGGAGCTGGCGGGTCAGGCCGTTGTTCCACGTGTACGCGAGGTAGCTGCCCCGGTGCGGGGTGCCGAGCGTGACGAGGGTGTGCACGTGCTGGTCGCCGCCGAGACGTGTCACGTAGTAGCGCGCGATGAGGCCGCCCATGGAGTGGCCGATGACGTGGATGCGCTCGTAGCCGGTCTCCTCGACGATCCGCTCGACCTCGGCGCCGAGGGCGGCGGCGGCCGCCCGCACGTCGCCGGTGAAGATGGAGTAGTTGATCGTCTCGATGCGCCCGAAGCCGCGTCGCACGAGGCCACGGCGCAGGACCGTGAAGATCGAGCGGTTGTCGACCATGCCGTGCACGAGCAGGATCGGGGTCTCGGCCGCCTCGACGTTCTGGATCGCGAGCCCGCGCTGGCTGGGGGGCAGGTGGCCGAGCCGGTAGCCCTGGCGCCGGTCGCTCGCGCGTGAACCGAGCAGACCGAGGGGATAGAGCCCGAGGTGCAGGCCCATCCAGGACGCCTCGAGTGCGGCCCCGGCGAGCCCGGTCGGCGTGAGGAGCGCGCCGGCGACCTCCCCGACGGCCGCGACGAAGCCCCGGGGGCCCCGCTTCGCGGCACCGGTCGAGGTGCGTGCCTGCCGCGGCGTCGTCGCCGCTCGTGCTGCCATTGCCACCTGTCGAACGTACCCCGACGGGTGGGTCTTCCGTCACTCTCGCGCGCCGCGTCTCCCCAGGCTGGCTAGAGTGCCCGGCATGAGCGAGTCCCTGGGTGCCGACGCCGTTGCCGCGACTGTCGACGAGAGCGCGACCGGCACAGGGCCGGTCTCGACCGACGTCATCCGTGTCGTCGTGGCCAAGCCCGGCCTCGACGGCCACGACCGCGGCGCGAAGGTCGTCGCGCGGGCGCTGCGCGACGCCGGCATGGAGGTCATCTACACCGGCCTGCACCAGACGCCCGAGCAGATCGTCGAGGCGGCCATCCAGGAGGACGCCGACGTCGTCGGGCTCTCGGTCCTCTCCGGGGCGCACCTGACCCTCTTCGCGCGGGTCGTCGAGCTGCTCGCCGAGCGGGACGCGAGCGACATCGTCGTCTTCGGCGGCGGCATCATCCCCGACGACGACATCGCTGCGCTCGAGAAGCTCGGCGTCGCCAAGGTCTTCACGCCCGGCGCGACGACGATGGAGATCGTCGGCTGGGTCCGCGAGCACGTCCACCCCGCCTGAGGCGGCCCGCGCGCCAGCCCGCACCCCACGGCATACGGCATACGCCACACGGCATACGCCCACACGGCAGATGTACGCCTCCGGCCGGATCGGCCGACCGGACCGTGGGTGAGACGGCGGTGTGATCTTTGTCCGGTCAGGCAGACCCGATGCCGTCGCCGCAGGCCGGAGCCACTAGAGTCCGAGCGACAGCCTGATTCGGTTGCGCCACGGCGCAGGGCCCGTCCGAGCGCGAGAGCGTGAGCACGTGGGCCCCGGGACGCCGCAGCGACGCGATCGACGACGATTCGAATCGACGACGAGGACGGACCCCACCCGTGGATCTCTTCGAGTACCAAGCCCGCGACATGTTCGAGAAGCACGGGGTGCCCGTGCTGGCCGGCGCCATCGCCACCACCCCTGAGCAGGCCCGAGCGGCCGCTGAGCAGATCGGACCGAAGTCGGGCGGTGTCACCGTCGTCAAGGCGCAGGTGAAGACCGGCGGCCGCGGCAAGGCCGGTGGCGTCAAGGTCACGAAGAGCCCCGACGAGGCGCAGGCCGCGGCCGAGGCCATCCTCGGGATGGACATCAAGGGCCACACCGTCGGCACCGTGATGGTCGCGCAGGGCGCCCGCATCGCCGAGGAGTACTACTTCTCGGTCCTGCTCGACCGGGCCAACCGCACCTACCTCGCCATGTGCTCCAAGGAGGGCGGCATGGAGATCGAGGAGCTCGCCGTCGAGCGTCCCGAGGCGCTCGCGCGCATCGCGGTCGACCCCAACAGGGGCATCGACGAGGCGAAGGCGAAGGAGATCGTCGACGCCGCCGGCTTCGACGACGCCGACAAGCCCGCGATCGCCGACGTCCTGCAGAAGCTGTGGGCCGTCTACCGCGACGAGGACGCGACGCTCGTCGAGGTCAACCCGCTCGTCAAGACCGAGGACGGCGACATCGTCGCCCTCGACGGCAAGGTGACGCTCGACGAGAACGCCGGCTTCCGCCACGCCGACCACGAGGCCCTCGAGGACTCGGCCCACGCGGACCCGCTCGAGGCGGCCGCCAAGGAGAAGAACCTCAACTACGTCAAGCTCGACGGCTCCGTCGGCATCATCGGCAACGGCGCGGGCCTCGTCATGAGCACGCTCGACGTCGTCGCGTACGCCGGTGAGCAGTTCGGCGGCCAGAAGCCGGCCAACTTCCTCGACATCGGTGGCGGTGCGAGCGCCGAGGTCATGGCCAACGGCCTGCACATCATCCTGTCGGACCCGCAGGTCAGGAGCGTCTTCGTCAACGTCTTCGGCGGCATCACCTCCTGCGACGCCGTCGCCAACGGCATCGTCGGCGCGCTCGACGCGCTCGGTGACGAGGAGGACCGCCCGCTCGTCGTGCGCCTCGACGGCAACAACGTCGAGGAGGGCCGTCGCATCCTGCAGGAGCGCAACCACCCGCTCGTGACGATCGAGCCGACGATGGATGGCGCCGCCCGCCGCGCCGCCGAGCTCGCCGCCCGGCCCGCCAACTGACCACCGAGCCAAGAGAAGCGAGAACGAAACCATGGCTATCTTCCTCAACGCCGACTCGAAGGTCATCGTCCAGGGCATGACCGGGTCCGAGGGCATGAAGCACACCCAGCGCATGCTGAAGTCCGGCACGACCATCGTCGGCGGCGTCAACCCGCGCAAGGCCGGCACCACGGTCGACTTCGAGGGCGGCGTCTCCGTCCCCGTCTACGGCACCGTCAAGGAGGCCATCGAGGCCACCGGCGCCAACGTGTCGGTGATCTTCGTGCCCGCCCAGTTCACCAAGGCCGCCGCGGTCGAGGCGATCGACGCCGCCATCCCGCTCGCGGTCGTCATCACCGAGGGCGTCGCGGTCAAGGACACCGCGGAGTTCTACAACTACGCCAAGGAGCAGGGCACGACGCGCATCGTCGGCCCGAACTGCCCCGGTCTCATCACCCCGGGCGTCAGCAACGCGGGCATCATCCCGGCCGACATCTCGGGCACCGGCCGCATCGGCCTCGTCTCCAAGTCGGGCACGCTGACCTACCAGATGATGTACGAGCTGCGGGACTTCGGCTTCAGCTCGGCCGTGGGCATCGGCGGCGACCCGATCATCGGAACGACGCACATCGACTGCCTCGAGGCGTTCCAGAACGACCCCGACACCGACGCGATCGTCATGATCGGCGAGATCGGCGGCGACGCCGAGGAGCGCGCGGCGGCCTACATCAAGGAGCACGTGACGAAGCCGGTCGTCGGCTACGTCGCCGGCTTCACCGCCCCCGAGGGCAAGACGATGGGCCACGCCGGCGCCATCGTGTCGGGCAGCTCGGGCACGGCGCAGGCCAAGAAGGAGGCCCTCGAGGCCGCCGGCGTCAAGGTCGGCAAGACGCCGTCCGAGACCGCTGACCTCATGCGCGAGATCATGCAGGGCATCGCCAAGTAGTCTGCGCGACAAGCGTTTCGAGCGGGCGGTCACCTTCGGGTGGCCGCCCGCTCGTCGTTCCCACCGAGGGCGTATGCCGTGTGGCGCCGCGGGCACGACGGTGCGGCCACGCGCCCCGAGGTCCACGTGTCCGGGGTCCGCTCGGGGGACACCGGCGTGGGCGCTCGCTCCGAGGCACGGATCTTGTGACCATGGGGAGGAACCACCGGATCCGCATTGCAGGAGTGAGACCACTGGCCCCGCCGAGCACGACCACCACGACCGCTGCGGCGACGACCTCGTCGGTAAGCCCCGCGACGGCCATGCCGGCCTCGCTGCGGGCCGGCGCCCTCGCTGCGATCGGGACGTGGTCGGTCGTCGTGCTGCCCGCCCTCATCGGCTGGGTCGCGGCGCCGGAGACCTCGGTCGGATGGTTCTCGGCCGTGTCGGTCGCGAGCGCGATCTGGTTCCTCGGGCACGGCCAGTCGGTCGGCGCCGGCACCGTGTCGCTCTCCGTGACCCCGCTGCTGCTCCTGCTCGCCTTCGTCTACATCGCCGTCCGGTGGGCCCGACGTCTCGCGGCGACCGAGCGTCTGCGTGTCGGCGCGGGCGCCTGGAGCCGTGTCGCGCAGTGGGGCGTCGTGCCGGGCTTCGTCCTCGGCTACGGACTCGTCTCGGCGGTCCTGGCGCTCTTCACGCTCGGCGGTCCCGCCACGCCCGGCGTCGCGGCCGTCCTGGGCTCGCTCCTCGTCCCGGTCGCGGCGCTCGGTTTCGTCCTGCTCCGCCCCGACGACGACACGGCGCCGGCCTTCGTCCGCTCGTGGTTCCGGAGGGGGCCGACCTGGCTGCCGTCGGTGTGGCGTGCGGGGTGGCGCGGAGCGGGCCAGCTGCTCGCGCTCGGGCTCGTCGTGGTCGTCCTCCGCGTCGCCGTGTCGTGGACGACGGTGGCCGACGTCCAGGACCAGTACGCCGCCAACGTCGGGGCCCTCGCCATCATCTCCCTCGCCCAGCTCGCCCTCCTCGGCAACGCGGCGACGTGGGCCCTGTCGTTCCTCGCCGGTCCCGGCTTCCAGGTCGCACTGGGGTCGACGATCACTCCCGCCGCGGCCCAGCCGGGGATGCTGCCACTCGTGCCGGTGCTCGGCGCCCTGCCGCAGGCGGCCGACTACCCGGCGATCATGTATGCCGTGGTGCTGGCCCCCGTGCTCCTCGGCGCCTGGCTCGGGCGTCGCGTCGACGCCGAGCTCGAGTTCTTCGGCAACGTGCGCGCCCGCTTGACCGCCACCGCGGTCACGGCCCTCCTGGCGGTCGCCGTCGTCCTCGGCGTGACGGCCCTCGGCAACGGGGCCGTGGGGGTCGACCGGCTCTCGGCCGTCGGCGCGCCCCTCGGGCCGTTGGCCGCCGCCCTCACGATCGAGGTCGTCGGTGGCGCGCTCCTCTACGCGGCCGCGCTCGTGCTGCGTGAACGCCGGCGCGAACGCCAGCAGGAGGAGGCTGCCGAGCCTGCAGCCAAGGACGAGAAGGCCGCCGGATCGGGCGACGAGGACTGACCGGGGTGCGGGGCCCGTGGGCTCCCCGTTCGCTCTCCGCGTCCGACCTCAGCGCATGACGAGACCGAGCAGCCCGGCGTCCCGCAGCGGTGCGCAGCTGCCCGCGGCGATGCTCGTCTGGGCACCGGCGAGGCACTCCTCGTAGGCGCTCACCGAGTCGTAGAACGCGACCTGCACCGCCAGCGTCGACAGCAGCATCCCGGCGATGACGAGCGTGACGACCGGCCAGATCTTCTCCCTGCCCGTGCGCGGCGACAGGAAGCGGAGCAGGCGCACCGTGAGCACCACGGCGAGGACGAGCGGCACGAAGGCCACGAAGCGCTTGGGCAGCGGGAGGTACATCGCGGTGAGGCCGAGGAGCACGAGCAGCGCGACGGGGAGGGTGCGCTTGGCCTTCTCGCGGGCGAAGACGATCTGGTCCTGCAGGTCGGGGTCGGTCACGCGCCCATCCTCGCCCATGGCGCCGACCGACCCCGCATCACCCCGACCGATACACTCCGCGGCGTGACGAGCGATGCCCCTGCCAGCGCGCCCACCAGTGCTCCCGCCCCCGTCGACGTCGTGGTCCTCGTCTCCGGCTCGGGCACCCTGCTCCAGGCCCTCATCGACGCCTCGGCCGACCCGGCCTACGGGGTGCGGATCGCGGCAGTCGGCGCCGACCGCCCGTGCGTCGGCCTCGAGCGCGCCGAGCGGGCCGGCATACCGACGTTCACCGTGGCACCGAAAGAGCATTCCGACCGGCGTGCGTGGGATGCCGCACTGGCCGAGCAGGTGGCTGCCGCCTCGCCGCGCTTCGTCGTGACGGCCGGCTTCATGCGGATCCTCGGCCCGGCGACGCTCGGGGTGGCCCCGGTCGTCAACACCCACCCGGCCCTGCTGCCGAGCTTCCCCGGCGCCCACGGGGTGCGCGACGCCCTCGCCTACGGCGTCAAGGTGACCGGCACGACGTGCCACCTCGTCGACGCCGGCGTCGACACCGGGCCGATCATCGAGCAACGCGTCGTCGCCGTCGAGGACGACGACACCGAGGAGAGCCTGCACGAGCGCATCAAGGTCCACGAGCGCGAGCTGCTCGTCGACGTCGTGAGCCGCCTGGCCCGCGAAGGCTTCGCCGTCGAGGGCCGCCGAGTCCGCATCGGCTGATCCGCCCCCCTCGCTGATCGAAAGAGCGATCCGTCCCCGACGCGCGCCGCCCCACTCGCTGATCGAAAGAGCGATCCGTCCCCGACGCGCGCCGCCCCCCTCGCTGATCGAAAGAGCGATCCGTCCCCGACCCGCGCCGCCCCCCTCGCTGATCGAAAGAGCGATCCGTCCCCGACCCGCGCCGCCCCCCTCGCTGATCGAAAGAGCGATCCGTCCGCACGACGGACGAACTGCTCTCTCGATCGACGGTAGGCTGGGCAAACACGACTGGCGCGGGTGGGACACCACCGGGGAGTGACGTCGGGAGCATCGACCGCCTGGGTGCCTCGCGAGAACGGAAGCCACCGGGTCCGACCCGGGGCATGCCGCGACCGACGTCACCGAACCAGGAGTGCACCTATGACCGCCCCCCCGTCCGCTGCGACCGACGGCCGCCGCCCCATCAAGCGGGCCCTCGTCTCCGTCTACGACAAGTCCGGCCTCGACGAGCTGGCCCGCGCGCTCGACGCTGCCGGCGTCGCCATCGTCTCCACGGGCTCCACGGCCAAGACGATCGCCGCCGCGGGCGTGCCCGTGACTCAGGTCGAGGAGCTGACCGGCTTTCCCGAGTGCCTCGACGGCAGGGTCAAGACGCTGCACCCCAAGGTCCACGCCGGCATCCTCGCCGACACCCGCAACCCGGACCACGTGCAGCAGCTCGCCGACCTCGGTGTCGAGCCGTTCGACCTCGTCGTCGTCAACCTCTACCCCTTCCGCGAGACCGTTGCGTCGGGTGCGAGCGAGGACGAGTGCGTCGAGCAGATCGACATCGGCGGGCCGTCGATGGTGCGCGCCGCAGCGAAGAACCACGCGAGCGTCGCCATCGTGACGAGCCCCACGGCATACGCCCACGTCACGGAGGCCGTGACGGCCGGGGGCTTCACGCTGACCGAGCGCCGCCGCCTCGCTGCCGAGGCGTTCGTGCACACGGCGAGCTACGACAACGCTGTCGCTAGCTGGATGGGCACCGTCGTCGCCGACACGACGGACGGCACCGGCTTCCCGGCGTGGACCGGCGCGACCTTCGACCGTGCGGCGGTGCTGCGCTACGGCGAGAACCCGCACCAGGGCGCTGCGCTCTACCGCCACTGGCGTCCGGGCGTCGCGAGCGCCGAGCAGCTGCACGGCAAGGAGATGTCCTACAACAACTACGTCGACACCGACGCCGCGGTGCGCGCCGCGCATGACCACGGCGACCAGCCGACCGTCGCGATCATCAAGCACGCCAACCCGTGCGGCATCGCCATCGGCGGCACGATCGAGGAGGCCTACGAGCGGGCCCACGCGACCGACCCGGTGAGCGCCTACGGCGGCATCATCGCCGCGAACCGGACCGTCACGGCAGCGATGGCGGCGGCGGCCAAGCCGGTCTTCACCGAGGTCATCATCGCGCCCGACTACGAGCCTGAGGCCCTCGAGATCCTCACGGCCAAGAAGAACCTCCGCATCCTGCGCCTGCCCGCCGGCATGGCCGAGGCGGCCGACCCGATCGAGACGCGTGCCGTCAGCGGTGGCCTGCTCGTGCAGACGGTCGACAAGGTGGACGCCGTCGTGCGCGGCGAGGGCGGCGACGTCACGGGTGGCGACGACGCCGCGAACTGGCGCCTCGTCGCCGGCGAGTCGGCGGACGACGCGACCCTGGCCGACCTGCAGTTCGCCTGGCGCGCGATCCGCGCCGTGAAGTCCAACGCGATCCTGCTGGCCAAGGACGGCGCCGCGGTCGGCGTCGGCATGGGACAGGTGAACCGCGTCGACTCCTGCTACCTCGCGGTGCGGCGTGCGGGGGAGGAGCGGGCCCTCGACTCGGTCGCCGCGTCCGACGCGTTCTTCCCCTTCGCCGACGGACTGCAGATCCTGCTCGACGCCGGCGTGCGCGCTGTCGTCGCGCCCGGCGGCTCGATCCGCGACGACGAGGTCGTCGAGGCGGCCAAGGCAGCCGGCGTGACGATGTACTTCACCGGCACCCGCCACTTCGCCCACTGACGACAATCGAAAGAGCAATCCGTCCGCTCTCAGTAGGACCCTGAGGTCCCGCTGAGCCGGACGGATTGCTCTTTCGATCTTGTGAGGCCGGACGGATCGCTCTTTCGATTGGGCGTATGCCGTTCAGCGGGTCCAGCGGTAGCCGGTGGGCTCGCCCTCGCCGAGGTCGACGATCGCGGCGACCGGGCCACCGCCGTCGGGGCCCTGGTGCGCGGCCGACACCGACACGAAGACGGCGGGGTCGCCCGTGACCGATGCCGTGACGCCACCGACGGCCGACTTGATCTGGCGGTGCCAGTGCACGTCCGAGTCGTCGAGCATCGCGTTGCGCCGGCCGTGCACGGTGCCGTCCTGGCTCACCTCGCACTTGAGGAACACGTTGACGAGCCTGCCCTGGATGTCGCTGGTGTGCGGGCGCTCCGGCAGGTCGAGCCCGGCGTCCTTGATCGCAGCCCACACGCCGTCGGCGTCGAGCGCGTCCTGCATGACCGAGTGGCCGATGCGGTAGCGGCCGCCGATGCCCTTGGTGTTGCCGACGACGACCACCTGCGCCTGGTCGAGCTCGACGCCCGAGCTGCACGAGGCGACCGACGAGAAGAGTGACCGGTTGTGCATGATGTCGGCGTCGGTCGGCATCTCGATCTCGCCCAGGGCGACGGCGATGCCGAGGCCGGTCGTGCCGTTGGAGAGGTCCATCGACTCGTGGGTGTGCTCGGTCCAGACCTCGTGGCCTCGGGACTTCGCGTCGCGGATCGTGTGGATCGTCAGCAGCGGCGTCTTGGTCTGGACGTAGTGGACGTCGGCCGGGTCGGTGATGCCGGCGCGCTCCATGGCGACCTTCACGGCGTCGGCGACCTTCTGGACCATCGCGACGTAGCCGATCTCCTCGGGCTTGATCGGCTCGCTCATCGCGAACCCGACCGTCAGCCGGGGCTCGTCGGACTGCTCGGCCTTGTCGGCCGGGACGGTCGCGAAGATCGTCGCGTGCGGGCTGATGATGCCGTCGGTGCCGCCGGACCACACGATCGGGACCTGCTTGACCTGGTCGGCCGGAGCGCCCTTCTCGACGAGGACCTCGCGGAAGGCGCGGTCGGCGATGATGCGCGTGTAGTCGTTGACCCCACCGTTGCCCTCGGTCTTGCCGATGATGGCGATGACGCGGCTGGCCTCCATGACGCCGTCGTCGATGAGCTTCGCGAGCTCCGACGCGTCCGCGACCGAGTGGATGGGGACCTTGCGCACCTCAATGGCTTCGGGCACGTGAATCACCTTTCTCTTTCAGGGTTTTCGATGACGGTCCCGACGTGGCCGTCGATGGCCGGGGCAAGCTGGTCGAGTGCTGTGATGATCGAGCGCGAACCGCCGGAGCGGACGAAGCGCAGGGCGGCCTCGACCTTCGGGCCCATCGAGCCCGACGCGAAGTGGCCGGCGGCGGCATACGCCTCCATCTCGGGGAGCGTGACCCGGCCGATGTCGTGGGCCTCCGGCGTGCCCCAGCCGGCGACGGCGTGGGCGACGTCGGTCGCGATGACGAGCGCGTCGGCGTGGACGGCCCGGGCGAGCAGGGCGGCCGTGAGGTCCTTGTCGATGACGGCCTCGACGCCGTGCATGGCGCCGTCACTGCCGCGGACGACGGGGATGCCCCCGCCGCCGGCCGTGACGACGACGTAACCGGCGGCGAGGAGCGTGTGGAGTGTGTGCGTCTCGAGGACCTCGACCGGCTCGGGGGATGCGACGACGCGACGCCATCCCTTCTCGCCGCGGTCCTCCCAGCGCTCGCCGTGGTCGATGAGCGTCTGGGCCTGCTCGCGGGGCAGGAAGCGCCCGATCGGTTTCGTCGGGTGGGTGAAGCCGGGGTCGGCGGCGTCGACGAGGGTGCGCGTGATGATCGCGGCGACCGGTCGCTCGACCTGACGGGCGGCGAGGGCGGCCTCGAGGGTGTCGAGCAGCGTGAAGCCGATCGTCCCCTGCGTCTGGGCGCCGCACCAGTCGAGCGGGACCGGCGGCACGACGTGCGCGGCGAGCTCGTTCTTGACGAGGAGGTTGCCGACCTGGGGCCCGTTGCCGTGCGTGATGACGACCTCGTGGCCGGCGGCGACGAGCTCGGCGAGGTGGTGGCTCGCGACGGCGATGGCGTCGAGCTGGGCCTGGGGCGTCGCGCTGCCGTCGGGCCCGGTCATGGCGTTGCCGCCCAGCGCCACGAGCACCCTCACGGCGCGTCCTCGGTCGTCATGGCGTGAGCCTAGGGAGCGCGGCCGAGCGGGCGCGTTGTCACCTCCTGCCCAAGGCAGCCACCGACATTGGCAGATGTATGCCGTCGGGCCGGGGTCCGTGGGCTGCTGCACCGCCGTCCGGGGGCGGGGCCGTCGATCTCGCCTGGACCGTTTCGGTCCGCGGGGCGCGGGGAGATAATGTCTTCAGGCGCCGTCCGGCGCGCTTCGGTCGAGCCGAGAGGTGGGCACACGTGGGAGTCGGAGTCCTGCTCGCCGTCGTCGGGGCCATCCTGGCCTTTGCGGTCCGCGCCAACACGCCCGCCATCAGCCTGCCCACCGTCGGGGTCATCCTCATGGTGGCCGGCGGCCTGCTCATCTGGCACGGGGCGAAGGGCACGCAGCACAAGCGCGTCATCACGCGCGAGGAGCGCCCCAACGGCTCGGACTCGCCGACCAACACGGTGCGTCAGACCATCGAGGAGTTCGACGTCGACTGAGGCGCCCACCGCCTCGGCTGGACGTCAGGGGTGAGCCAGCACCTGCGCCCACGTCCCCGGTTCGCGCCCGAGCAGGCGGCGCAGCGTCGACGGGTCGCCGACGAGGCCGCCCCGGTCGTAGGACGCGAACATCGCCAGGAGGTCGTCGCGGGCCTGGCCCGACAGGGCCGCGCCGGGTCCGGCCACCCACTCGGCGACGTCCACGCGGATGGCCTGCACGGGGCGGCCGAGCACGTCCGTGGCGACGCGCGCCAGGTCGCGGACCGAGAGCACCTCGGGGCCGGCCAGGTCGTAGGTCAGGCCCTCGTGCCCGACGCGGGTCAGCACTGTCGCGGCGACCTCCGCCACGTCGGCGAGGTCGACGTTCGTGAAGGGCGCGTCGAGCGAGTACGGCACGGTGAGCTGCCCGCTGGCCGCTGCGTCGACGAGGTTCTGGTGGTATGCCGCGGGGCGCAGCACCGTGACCCCGGGCAGGTGGGCGCGGATGACCTTCTCGGCCTCCGCCTTGCGGAGATGATGCGGCATCGAAGCCTCGTCCGGGTGCAGCACCGAGTGGAAGACGAAGCGGGACAAGCCTGCTCGCTCGGCCGCGGCGGCGACGCGCTCGGCGAACCCGACCTCGTCAGGGTGCACGTTGGGCGCGAGGTGGTAGACGGCGTCGACACCGGCGAGGGCCTCGTCGAGCCCGACCCCGGACTCGAGGTCAACGACCGAGATCGACCGGGCCCCAGCGGCATACGCTCTCTTCCCGGCCTCGGTGGAGCGCACCGCAGCGCGCACGTCGACCTCCTGCGCGGCAAGCGCGCGCGTGACGGCGCGACCGGTCTTGCCGGTCGCGCCGATCACGAGGACTGTCGTCACGGTCAGACCCAGTCGACATCTGCCGCAGTCCGTCCCGCGGCCAGCGTTGCGTAGCCGGGCCCACGGTCGAAGAAGGGCTGCTCGGCGGCCCGATCCGCACGCAGCTGCTCGCGCAACGCGTCCGACGCGTCGGTGTCGATGACGGGGCCGTCGAGGTCGCCGGTGGCGACGACGCCGTAGTCGCGGCGTGCTCCGTCGAAGGAGACCTTGCCCCAGCGCAGGTCGCGCTCGACCTCGTCGTATGGCCGGTCGAGCGGGTCGCCCCAGCCGCCGCCTCCGGTGGTGCGGATGCGGATGACCTGCCCGGCCTTGGCGACCTCGGCGTCGGCGAGGGCGTCGACGGTGCGCTCCTCGGGTCCGCCCACGTCGACCGTCACCTCGAAGGGACGACCGGCCTTGCCGCCCTTGACGCCCCAGCAGGCGAGGATGGAACGGTCGGCGATGGACATGAAATGGGCGTCCTTGAGCATCCGGATGTGCTTCTCGTAGCCGAGGCCGCCGCGGTAGCGGCCTGCGCCACCGGAGTCGACGGCGAGACCGAGCCGCTCGACGATGAACGGGAACCGGCTCTCGGTGAACTCCGTCGGCAGGTTGCGGCTGTCGGGCACGACGTGGATCGTGTCCTCGCCGTCGGCGTAGTAGCGCCCGCCCGAGCCGCCGCCGAGCACCTCTCGCATGAGGTAGTCGTTGCCGTCGCGGTCCTTGCCGTAGACGCCGGTGTAGCGGATCGTCTCCTGGTCGGCGGGCATCTTGCCGTCGACGGCCTTGGCGACGACGCCGGCGAGGACGCCGAGCAGGCGCAGGATGACGAAGGTGCGGGCGTTCGTCGGCGCCGGGTAGATCGGGGTGAGCAGCGTGCCCTTCTCGGGGAACCTCATCTCGATGAGCGGCACGATGCCCTCGTTGACGTCGAGCTCGGCCATCCGCTCGGGGGTGTCGGCGAGGTTGCGGAGGATCGGCGCGAGCCACTTCTTGAGGAAGTTGCCGCCGACGTAGTCGCCGCAGTGGTTGATCGGGCCCTTGGCCTGCTTGGCGGTGCCGGTGAAGTCGATGATCAGCTTGGGGCCGCCGTCGCCGGGGCCGGGGCCGCCGGTCGACTGCTTCGTCAGCGTGATCCGCTGCGTGTGGAGCATCGGCTCGTCGACGCCGTCGTGCTCGGCGTAGTCCTCCCAGACGTACGTGCCGTCGGGGATCTTGCTGAGGATCTCGCGGCGGTAGGTCTCCGTCGTCTTGTCGAGGATCGCGTCGAAGGCCGCCTCGATGGTGTCGCGGCCGTAGCGCTCGAAGAGCTCGGACAGGCGACGCGCGCCCATGAGGCAGGCGGAGCACTCGGCGTCGAGGTCGGCGGCGAGGCTGTCGGGCATGCGGCTGTTGCGCGTCATGATGCGCAGCGCCGCCTGGTTGGGAACTCCCTTGTCCCACAGCTTGATCGGGGGGACCGAGAGCCCCTCTTCGAAGACCGTCTGCGCGTTGCTCGGCATCGAGCCGGGCACGGCCCCGCCGATGTCGTCGTGATGCCCGAAGGCCTGGACGAAGGCGACGACCTCACCGCCGGAGAAGACCGGCACCGTGACGCAGAGGTCGGGCAGGTGGCCGATGCCGCCCTCGGACTCGTAGACGTCGTTGTGGAAGAAGACGTCGCCCTCGCTCATCTCGGCGAGCGGGAAGTCGCGGGCGATGGGGTGCACGAGGGCGCTGTAGGACCGGCCGGTCAGCTTGCGCAGCTGCCGGTCGTGGATGCCGGCGCGGAAGTCGTGCGCGTCACGGATCATGGGCGAGCGCGACGTGCGGGCGATGGCCGTCTCGACCTCCATCTCGACGCTCGCGAGGGTGCCCTCGACGATCTCGACGAGGATCGGGTCGACCGTCGTGCCCTCGGGCGTCAGCCGGTTGCCGTGCTCGTAGGCCGTGGGCAGTCCCGCGGGATTGCGTATGCCGTCCGGCGCGCTCGCGTGGGCCGCGCCGGCTCCCAGCCCCGCTCCGGCGCCGGCGGCGTCGACGGGGGCGAGTCGGGTGCTGGCGGTCTGGCAGGAGAAGCACATGTCAGGCCTCCGGGGTGGTCTGGGCGGCGGTGGTCTTGGTGATGACGAGGTTGCCGAGGGTGTCGACGCGGACGACGAAGCCGGGGTGGACCGGGACCGTCGAGCCGAACTCCTCGATGATCGCCGGGCCCTCGACGGTGTCGCCGGCGAGGAGGTCGGCGCGCCACCAGACGTCGGTGTCGACGTAGCCGGCGTCGGCGTCGAAGCAGACCGGCCGGACGCTCCGGTGGGCTCGCTCGCGCACGTCGGCGGCGCCCTCGGCGCCGGCGAGGTCCCGCAGCTCGGGGCGCGTGATCGGCCCGACGCCGGTGACCCGGAGGTTGACCCACTCGACCTGCTGCGTCGGGTCGTTCCGGAAGTCGTAGCCGTAGAGGGCACGGTGCTCGTCGTGGAAGCGTGAGGCGACGCCCGCGGCATACGCCTCGTCGACGTCACCCTCGGGGGCGGCGACGCGGACCTCGTAGGCCTGCCCGAAGTAGCGCAGGTCGGCCGTCCGCGTGTAGCGGTGGCTGTCGCGCGGGAAGCCTTCGGCGTCAAGGGCGCTCGCTGCCTTGGCGGTGAGGTCGTCGAACGTCTTCTGCACTGCGGCGTGGTCGAGCGAGTGGTGCCGGGCGACGGCCGTCTGGACGTAGTCGTTCTTGACGTCGACGGTGAGCAGGCCGAAGGCGGAGACGTTGCCTGGGTTCTGCGGGACGACGACCCCGGCGAGGCCGAGGATGTCGACGAGACGGCAGGCGAGCAGGGAGCCCGAGCCGCCGAAGGTGGCGAGCATGAAGTCGCGCACGTCGAGACCGCGCTTGACCGAGACCTGGCGCAGGGCGTTGGCCTGGTTCCACGCCGAGATCTCGAGGATGCCGGTCGCGCAGCGCTCGAAGTCGAGGTCGAGCCTGCCGGCGAGCTCGGTGATGCCGGCCCGCGCCGCGTCGACGTCGAGGGGGATCTCGCCGCCGAGCAGGTGCGGGGGGATGCGGCCCAGGGTCACGTGGGCGTCGGTGATGGTCGGCTCGGTGCCGCCCTTGGCGTAGCAGAGCGGTCCCGGGTCGGCGCCGGCGGACTGCGGGCCGACCTTGAGCGAGCCCTCGGGGGAGATCCACGCGATCGAGCCGCCGCCGGCGCCGACGGTGACGACGTCGATCATCGGGATCTTGCTCGGGTAGGCACCGACCGTGCCCTCCGTCGTCAGGGTCGGCTCGCCCGCGAGGACGACCGAGACGTCGGTCGAGGTGCCGCCGCCGTCGCAGGTCAGGACCTTGTCGAAGCCGGCGCGGCTGGCGATGAGACCGGCGCCGAGCGCCCCGGCGGCCGGGCCGGAGAGGACCGTCGTGATCGGCTGGTGCACGACCTCGTCGGCCGAGAGCACGCCGCCGTTGGACTTCATGACGTAGAAGGGGAACCCACGGGGGGCTTCGCCCCCCGTGTCCCCCCCGGAAGACGCGTGTGGCTGGGCCAGGAAGTCGGCCAGCCGGTCGTGGATGTTGCGGACGTAGCGGGAGACGTTGGGCTTCACCGCGGCGTCGACGAGGGTCGTCATGGAGCGCTCGTACTCGCGGTACTCGCGCAGCACCTCCGAGCTGATCGAGACGATGGCGTCGGGGTGCTCGCGGCGGAGCACCTCGCGCATCGCGAGCTCGTGGCTGTCGTCGGCGTAGGAGTGCAGGAAGCAGACCCCGATCGTCGTGATGCCGCGCTCCTTGAACCACCGGGCCACGGCGACGGCGCGCTCCTCGTCGAACGGGCGGATCTCGTTGCCCTCGAAGTCGAACCGGCCACCGACGGTCTTGACGTGGTCGGCCGGGACGATCCGTGCGGGCTTGACCCAGAAGTAGGAGTTGCCGTAGCCGTCGGGGACGGCCTGGCGGGCGATCTCGAGGATGAACTCGTAGCCCTCGGTCGTGATGAAGCCGAGGGCCTCGACCTTGCCCTCGAGCAGCTTGTTCGTCGCGACGGTCGTGCCGTGCGAGACGGCGCTGATGTCGTCGCCGCTCGCGCCCATGAGGTCGAGCACCTTGCGGACCCCGGCGAGGAAGCCGTCGGCGGGGTTGCTCGGCGTCGAGGGGGTCTTCGTCGTGACGAGCTCGCCCGACTCCTCGTCGAGCGCGACGACGTCGGTGAACGTGCCACCCGTGTCGATGCCGATGCGGATCCGGCGGGTGGTGGTCGCGTCGGGCATGCGCTCTCCTGGGTCGGGAAGTAGGGCTGTTTCGCTGCACAGATTCAACTGGGGGACGACGGCCGGTCGCGTTGGCGTAATCTGCCAAAGAGCGCGCGGATCTCGGTCAACCCTTCGACTCCGGTCGGCCCGTGCCCCACAATGTCGCCATGGTCGCCGACCCAGTGCCTGCCGACCCGGACATTCGGGTCCTCGTCGTCGACGACCACCGCGTCGTCCGGGCCGGGTTGACGGCCTTCCTGGCCACCGAGGACGGGATCGAGGTCGTCGGGGAGGCCGCGGACGGGCAGGCGGCCCTCGACGAGCTCGCCGTGCTCGAGCGAGCGGGCACGCTGCCGGATGTCGTGCTGATGGACCTCGAGATGCCGCGGATGGGGGGTGTCGAGGCGTGTCGTCACGCCCGCGAGCGCTGGCCCTCGGTCGAGATCGTCGTGGTCACCTCGTTCGCCGACGGCGACTCGGTGCGGGCAGCCCTCGAGGCCGGTGCCAACGGCTACGTGCTCAAGGACACCGATGCCGACGGCGTGGCCCGCGCTATCCGGCAGGCCGCAGCGGGCCACATGCATCTCGATCCCGCCGCGGCGCGCACGCTGTCGGACTCGTTGCGGGCGCCGCGCAGCGCTGCCGACGCGCTCACTCCCAGGGAGCGGGAGGTCCTGGTGCTGGTCGCGTCCGGGGCGAGCAACCGCGAGGTGGGGCGCCGGCTGGGCGTCACCGAGCGGACGGCGCGAACCCACGTGTCCAACATCCTGGCCAAGCTCGACCTGCGCTCGCGGACCCAGGCGGCCCTCTGGGCGGTCCGCGAGGGGCTGGCCCCGGCGCCGGATGCGTGACGGCATGCAGGACGGCATGCAGGACGGCATGCAGGACGGCATGCAGGACGATGCGGTGGCGCCGGGCATCGACCCCCTGGCGCTCAGCCGGAGCCTGCGGTCGACCTCGATGCCGACGGTGCCTGTCCTCGAGCCGGCGCGCGCGAGCCGCACGAGCCTCGACGAGCAGCTGCTCGACCTCGTCTTCGACCGCGCACCGATGGGAGTGGCCGTCTTCGACACGAACCTGCTGCTCCAGCGGTGCAACCGGACCTGGACCCACTTCTACGAGCACTATCTGGGCGTCGGGCCGGAGTACACCACGCCGGGGGCGTCGCTCCACGACCTCATCCCCGGCAACGAGGAGAGCATCCAGCCCCTCGTCGACGCGGTCCTCTCCGGACAGGTGATTCGCCAGGCCGCCCACCGGGTCGCGATCCCCGGGCTGGAGACGTTCTGGGACGTCGTCTTCGCACCGCTGTTCGAGGGCGACCGGATCGTCGGGATCGTCGACATCGTGACGGACGCCACCGACCGGGTGCGGGCGACGAGGCGGCTGCAGGCCAGGATCGCGACCTTCACCCGCGTGGCCGCCGGCATGAGCGTCGACCAGCCGCTCTCCACGACGCTGGCCAGCATCGTGGACGCGGTCCGCGAGACGACGGACGCGTATGCCTCCTCGATCGTGTCGTGGGGCTCGTCCGGCACGGGTTCGGCTGTCGGTCATGCTGATCCGCTGCTCGGCCCAGGACTCGCCGAAGCACTTGCTGCCACGTACTCGCACCCGGACATGCCCGTTCGCGAGGTGGGGGAGCGGCGACTGATCCTGCAGGAGGGCATGCGGGAACGGGTCCTGGCCAACCCGCGGTTCGCGGCGCTGCACCCCTACGCGCACGACGCGGTCTGGGACGACGTGGCCATCGTGCCGCTGATCTCCTCGGGCTCCTCGTACGGCGAGCTGCACGTCTACCTCGAGCCCGGTCAGCGACTCGACGACGACGACGAGGCCTACCTGACCGCCCTCGCCGACCAGGCCGCCGTCGCGGCCCAGAACGCCGAGCTGTTCAGCACGGCCGCGCAGGCCGCGTCGCTCGAGGCTCGCCACCGGCTGGCCCGCGACCTGCACGACTCGGTCAGCCAGGCCCTCTTCTCGATGACCCTGCACGCCTCCGCCGTGGCCCGTCACCTCGAGGCGGCGGGTCTGCACGCAGATCATCCGGCGCAGACCCAGGTCGGCCAGCTGCAGGCGTTGACCCTAGGGGCGTTGGCCGAGATGCGGGCCCTGATCTTCGAGCTGCGCCCGGGTGCGCTGGCGGAGGAGGGTCTCGTCTCGGCCCTGACGCGGCAGGCGGCCGCCCTGTCGGCCCGTGAGCAGATCCCGATCACCGTCACTGCTGCCACGGTCCCGACGGGCCTCGACCCGGACGTCGAGGAGCACCTCTACCGGGCCGCCCTCGAGGCGCTGAACAATGCCGTCAAGCACGCCGACGCGTCACGCCTCGACGTCGAGGTGCAGGTCGTCCGGGCCACCCCGGACGAGCCCGAGGTCGTCCGCATCAGCGTCGTCGACGACGGCCGGGGCTTCGACGCCCGTGCCTCGTGGCCGGGGCACCTGGGCCTGCGGACCATGGCCGAGCGCGCCGAGGCCGTCGGGGCGCGCCTCGAGATCGCGTCCGAACCCGGGGCCGGCACCACCGTGACGCTGACCTTCCCCCAGCCCACGCCGTAGCCGACGCCGTAGCCCACGTCGCCGCAGCCGCGCGCGCCCCTGGCGCCGAGTCTCGTCTACGTCATTGCGCCGAGGCGGCCTCGGCCGGAGATCACGGGCCGACCGAGCGAATCGGCCGATGTGGCCGGGGGTGGCTGTGCAGCAACGTATTCCGTGTCAGCAACAGCCTCCACGGAAGGTCGTCAACACCATGTCAAACGCTCAGTGGGCTCTGAACGTCCTCTTGCTCGTCTGGGTCCTCTCCCGCAACCTCGGGGTGCGTGAGGTCACCCGGTCGATGTTCGTCATGCCCCTGCTCATCGTCGTCGCGGCGGCCGGCGGCCTCCTCCGGGACGTCCCGACGGTGGGCAACGACTGGCTCCTCGAAGCCGTCGGGGCCGGCGCCGGTCTCGCGCTCGGCGTCCTCGCGGCGTTCCTGTGCCGCGTTGAGACCCGGCGCGGCCGGGTCACCGTCTCGGCGGGCGTGGGCTTCGCGGCCCTGTGGGTCGCGGTCATCGGCGGACGGATGCTCTTCGCCGCCTGGGCGCAGGGCCCGGGCGCGGCCACGATCGGAGGGTTCTCGCGCGACCACCTCATCACCGGCGCGGCCGCCTGGACCGCTGCGTTCGTCCTCATGGCGCTCGCGATGGTCGCGGGACGCCTCGCGACGCTGGCGATCCAGCTCGCCCGAGTCGCCGGCCCGGCCGCCCTCGCACAGGTGCGGTCGTGAGCGCCGCCACGCTCTCGGCCGGCCGGGTGCAGGATCGGCCGCCCCACCAGCCCGAGCACCAGCCCGAGCACCAGCCCGAGCACCAGCCCGAGCACCAGCCTGAGCACCAGCAGGACCCATCCGGCGCCCGTCCCATCCGCATCTTCGTCGTCGCACACGACGTCCGGGTGCGGTCGAGCCTCGCGTCCCTGATCACCGCCGACGACCGGCTCGCACTGGCCGGCACGGCCCGGACGGGGGAGGAGGCCCGGCGCACGTTGACGATCGCCCCGGCCTCGGTCGACCTCGTCCTCGTCGACATCGCCCTCCCGACCCGGGCCGCCGGCCACGCCCTCATCCACGACCTCGCCGAGCACCCTGCCGGCCCGTTCACCGTCGTCTCGCTCGGCTTCGACACCGCAGACGACCGGTCCGCCAGGGCCTCCGGGGCCGTGGCCCACCTGACGAAGTCGACCCCTCCCGAGGAGATCACCAACGTGCTCGCGCGCGCCCCCAGGACCAGCCACACGACCACCGCACCCGCCCTCCCGGGCGCTGGCCCCAGCAACGTCCGGTCCGGCCTGACCCCGCCACTCGGCCGGGGAGGTCTTGTCCTCGCCGTCCTCGCCGTGTTCGTGCCGCCGTGGCTCTTCTGGCTCTCGGCGCTCGGGCAGTCCGCGGGTTGGTGGGGCTGGCGGCTGCCGCAGGGCGCGGCGCTCTGGTCGATGACGCTGCCGCTCGTCGTCGTCATCGCAGTGCGCGGTGGCCGTCCGGCCCTCGTCGACCTGTGGGGTCGCCTGACGCGGTGGCGGGTGTCGCCTTGGGCGTATGCCGCGGCCCTCGGCGTCCCGGTCCTGCTGGGTGGCGCCTCTGCTGGCGTGGCCGTGGCCCTCGGCGCACCGAGCCCCGTCGGGCAGCTGATGTCACTCCCCGGCGCGCTGACCTACCTCGCCTACGGAACCGGGCTCTTCCTGCTCACCGAGGAGCTCGCGTGGCGTGGGGTGCTGCTGCCCCGTCTCCAGGAGCGGATGGCGCCGTTGGCCGCGGCGGTCGTCGTCGGGCTGGTGTGGGGTCTGTGGCACCTGCCGCTCCTCCTGGTCCCGGGCCAGCATGACCACGGGCTGCCCCTTCTCGGGTTCCTGCTCCTCATCGTGCCGACGAGCGTGCTCGTCACGGCCCTCGTCACCACGGCGCGGGGGAGCGTCGTCGTCGCCGCGGTGTTCCACGCTGCCTTCGACGCGGCCTACAGCTGGTTCGGCGTCGTCGGGACCGACCACCGCCCGTTCTGGGCCGCGGTCGTGCTCAGCTGGCTCGCCGCTGCGGCGGTCGCCGCAGTCACGCGCCGACGTCTCGTGCTCGGCTCGACCCGTTGAGCGGGCGCCGCACCACCTCGGCTGCGCCACGATGTCGAGGGCGCGTCGTCGGCTCCGTCCCCCGGGTGAGCGTGCCACGCTGGCACGACGTGACGAAGGAGAGCGACATGGCGCAGTACCTCATCGGCGTGGACTTCCAGTCCGGCGACGACACGGCCCCGATGTCCGACTGGACCCCGGAGGAGGTCCAGGCACACCTCGACTACTACGGCGTGCTCATCGGTGAGCTCGAGGCCAACGGCGAGCTCGTCTCGTCGACGATCCTGACCGGCCCCGACCTCGCCAAGATCGTCCGGTCCGACGGGGTGGCGCCGGTCGTCACCGACGGGCCGTTCCAGGAGTTCAAGGAGTGGATGGCCGGCTTCCAGGTCGTCGAGGTCGACTCCGAGGAGCGCGCCCTCGAGATCGCGTCGCGGATGTCGGCCGTCCCGGGCCGCGGGGGTCGCCCGACGCGCCAGCCGATCCACGTCCGGCAGGTGATGGAGCAGGCGCCCTCGAACACCGACGAGATGGACGCCTTCCTGCGCACGACGGGTGCCTCGCACTGAGCCCTGCACCCGCGCTCGACGACCTGCTGCGCACGCTCGCGCCGCAGGTCGTCGGCATCGTCAGTCGCCGCTTCGGCGACTTCGACTCCGCCGAGGACGCCGTCCAGGAGGCGCTGCTCGCCGCCGCGCGGCACTGGCCCGTCGACGGGGTGCCCGACGAGCCCCGCGCCTGGCTCGTCACCGCCGCCTCCCGGCGTCTCGTCGACCTGTGGCGCAGGGACGCGGCCCGGCGGGAGCGGGAGGCGCGCGTCATCGCGTGGGAGGTGCCGGCATACGACCCCGTCGACCACGACGACAGCCTCACGGTGCTCCTCCTGTGCTGCCACCCCTCGCTCACCCCCACGTCGGCGATCGCGCTGACGCTGCGCGCCGTGGGCGGACTGACGACGGCCGAGATCGCGCACGCCTTCTTCGTGCCCGAGCCGACCATGGCGCAGCGGATCAGCCGCGCCAAGGGGACGATCCGTGCGTCCGGAGAAGGCTTTCGTATGCCGTCCGCCGCCGACCGTGACGCCCGCCTCCGCTCCGCGCTGCACGTCCTCTACCTCTTCTTCAACGAGGGCTATGCGAGCACGCACGGTGATGCGGTGCAGCGGATCGAGCTGTCCCGCGAGGCGATTCGCCTGACGAGGCTGCTCGTGGCCAGCCTGCCCCAGCATCCGGAGGTTCTCGGTCTCCTCGCCCTGATGCTCCTGCTCGAGGCGCGTGCCCCGGCCCGCAGCGACGGCTCGGGAGCGCTGGTGCCGCTCCCCGAGCAGGACCGCTCGCGGTGGGATCGCTCCCTCGTGACGGAGGGGCTCGATCTGCTCCGTCAGGCCCTGGCGCTCGACGCGGTGGGGGAGTACCAGCTGCAGGCCGCCATCGCGGCGGTGCACGACCGGGCAGCCTCCGCAGCCGACACGGACTGGGCCGAGATCCTCACCCTCTACGGGATCCTCGAGGAGATCACCGGCAACCCGGTCGTGACGCTGGGCCGCGCGGTGGCCGTGGCGATGGCCTGCGGTCCGCGGGCCGCTCTCGAGGTCGTCGACGCGGTCGAGGACCGGCTCGGCACGACGCACCGATGGCTCGCCGTGCGCGGCCAGCTCCTCGAGATGGCGGGTGAGACCGTCGCCGCGGCGGCCACGCTCGACCGGGCCGCGGCGACCGCGACGAACGAGGCCGAGCGGCGCCACCTCGCGGCCCTTGCTGCACGCCTCCGGTCTCCGCGAGTCACCCGCGGAGGATGAGGCGCGGCCACCCCGGGGAGTCCCACGATCGAGATGTCCCCGTCGTTCGTCGTCAGGAGGAGCCATCGTGCTCATCGGCCTCCCGAAGGAGCCGGACTCCGGCCGGGTCCCGCCCCTGGCCGTGGCGGGGGAGCGCGGGCCGGAATGGACGGCGGTCGACGTTGCCGACGTCGCGCTGGGCCTCGCCGTCGTCGCGCTGGCGGGGTCGCGCCGGGTCGCCGCGAGAGCAGGCTTCGTTGTCCGACCGCTGTCGGCGCTCGCGTCGGGGTCGGTCGCCGCCGGTCGGCGGCTGCGTTGGCACCCGCGGGTCGTGGACGTCGTCGAACGGGGCGAGCGGCAGCGGCGGCTCGCCGCGCAACAGGCATACGTCGTGGGCCAGCGTCTGGCTCCCCGGCTCGTCGACGGGCTGCTGGGGCTCGTCGACCTCACCGAGATGGTGCCTGAGCACGTCGACCTCGATGCGATCGTCGCTGGGGTCGACGTCGACGCCGTGGTGGCGCGGGTGGACCTGGAGCGGATCATCGACCGGATCGATGTGGACGCGGTCGTGGCGCGGGCCGACCTGCAGGCGGTGCTGGGCCGGGTCGACGTGGACGACGTGGTGGCGCGGGTGGACCTGGAGCGGATCATCGACCGGATCGATGTGGACGCGGTCGTGGCGCGGGCCGACCTGCAGGCGGTGCTGGGCCGGGTCGACGTGGACGACGTGGTCGCACGGGTGGACCTGGAGCGGATCATCGACCGGATCGACGTCGACGCGGTCGTGGCGCGGGCCGACCTCGACGCGGTGGTCGCCAAGCTCGACCTCATCGCGCTCGCCGAGTACGTCGTCGAAGGGATCGACCTGCCCGGGATCATCCGCAGCTCGACCGGTTCGATGGCGTCCGAGGGCCTTCGGGAGGTCCGTCGGCAGGGGATCGGGGCCGACGAGCGGGTGGCGCACGTCGTGGACCGGCTCCTGCACCGACCCGAGCGGGCTCCCGGGTCGACGTACGAGGAGGGGGCGCCCGGGCCGGCCGTCCGCCACACGGCCCGGCCCGGGTCCGGTCCGGGTGATCCCGGGCTCGCGCACTGAGGACGACCGTGCAACCGCCGGTGGGGCCACCGCGGGGCCCGATCGCGCGCATCGCGATCCCCCTGGGGGCGCGGTCGGTGCAGGGACACCGGGCCGGCATCGTCACCCGAGCGCTGGCTGCGGGCGTCGACGCCTTCGTCGGCGTGGTCGCGGKCGCCCTGGCGTATGCCGGGGCGACCGCCGCGTACTTCGTGCTGGGCCCGCGCACGTTCCGCTTCCCGGACCCCGGGTTCGGACTGCTGCTCGTGGCCTTCCTCGGGTTCCTGGTCTGCTACCTGGCGCTGGCGTGGGCGACCACCGGCCGCAGCTACGGGGCGCGCCTGCTCGGGCTGCGGGTCGTCAACTCGCGCGGCGGGCGTCTGCGGCCCTGGGTCGCGTTGGCCCGCGCCCTGCTGTGCGTCTTCATCCCCGTCGTGCTCCTCTGGGTGGTCGTCAGTCCCGAGAACCGGTCCGGTGCCGACATCCTGCTGCGCTCGTCCGTCGTGTACGACTGGGTGTCCGCCTCGGAGCGGGACGCCGCCCCCGAGGCTGACGACGGCGATGAGGGGAACGGCGGTCCGGCGACCCCTGGTCCGGCGACACCCGGTCCGGCGACACCCGGTCCGGCGACACCCGGTCCGGCGACACCCGGTCCGTGACGCCGTCAGGCGCCGAAGTACTCCCGCAGCGCGGCGTCCTGCTCCGGCGTGAGGTTGGTGTGGAGCAGGGTCGGGTGGTGGGCCAGGAACGCGTCCCGGACCCGCTCCACGTCGCCGTCTGACGTCGTGACGAACAGGGCGGACGTCCCCGGGGTGACCTCGTCGCGGACCTCCTGGATGAACGCGTCGCCGATGCCCGCGTCGCGCAGCGACCCGCCCAGGGCACCGGCAGCCGACGCCCACGGCGAGCCCCAGGAGCGGCGCGAAGGCGAGCAGTGGCCCCCGGTGTCGCGGTCCTCCCGGAGCGCGTCGATGACGAGCTTGACCGTGACGTGCTCGTCGCCGGCGGTGCGCAGGCGCTGGCCCGCCTGCGCCTGCAGGTCCCGGCCTCGGCCGAGGAGCTGGCTGGTCCGGGCCGGCACGGAGCGCGGACGGTCGGCATCCGGTGGCATGGCTCCCATGCTCCGCCTGCCTCCGGGGCTCGACGTCATGCCCGCGGGGTGAGCTGGGAGCCGTCCGTCGTCGCCAGCCTCCGGGCCTGCTCCCCGGCCTGCTCCCGGGCCAGCTCCCGGGTCGGCGCGCCAACGCGTCCGGGTCACCCTCAGAGCATGATGACCCGCCGCCGCGACGGCGCGATGGTGGGCGAGTGGACCGGCCAGTCGGTCGGACCGGCAGACACCGACTCGGTCGACCCAGCGACCGGGGCACGGGGAGGCGAAGTCATGACCATGGACGATCACAGAGCAGTGGACGGCGGCGGAACCGTTTCGTCACCGACGCAACCGGTGCCCGTACGGGACGTGGCCGCGCTCGAGGCCGAGATCGAGCGGCTCCGCCGTCGCAACGCCGAGCTGGAGTCGCCGACGGCGGTGCGGGCGCGACACGCCGCGCGAACCACCCTCGTGGTCATCCTCACCATCATCGGTGCGCTGTGCCTGACGCTCGCGGTGCCCGCCATCTGGGCGCGCAACCAGGTCCTCGACACCGACCGCTACGTCACGACCATGGAGCCGCTCGCGTCGAACCCGGACGTCCAGGTCTCCGTCGAGGCGGCGGTGAACCGGGAGATCGCCGCCCGCCTCGACATCAACGCCTTCGTCGATCAGGCGCTCGCGGCGCTCCCGCCGCAGGCCGCGCGGCTCAAGGCCCCGATCGAGAGCGGGGTCTCCGGGCTCATCAGCACCGCGGTCCACAAGGCCGTGACGAGCGACGCCTTCGTGACGCTCTGGACGGCCGCCAACCGAGCCGGGCACGCCGCGCTCGTCAGCCTCCTGACCGGAGAGAACCAGGGCACCGCCGTCACGGTGTCGAGCACCGGGGCCGTCGTGCTCAACCTCGGCCCGATCATCGCGCAGGTCAAGACCCGGCTGGTGGCCGCTGGTCTCGGGATCGCGCAGAACATCCCGACGGTCGGCGCGACGATCGAGATCGCCCAGATCCAGGGCGTCGACCGCGCGCAGCAGGTCGTGCGGTGGCTCAACACCGCAGCGAACTGGCTGCCGTGGGTCGGGCTGGTCCTTCTGGCGGGCGCGGTCGCGCTCGCCCGGGGGCGCCGACGCCGCGCCCTGCTCTGGGCGGCGCTCTCGACGGCGATCGGGCTGCTGCTGTTGCGCCTCGCGCTCGTCATCCTGCGCGAGGTCTACCTCGGCCAGATGCCGACCGACGTCATCACGCCGCAGGCCTCGGCCTACCTCTTCGACACCGTGACGCGGTTCCTCATCGACGGCATACGGCTGATGTTCATCATCGCTCTGCTCGTCGCCGGGATCGCCGCGCTGCTCGGCCATCGGGCCGCGCTGGCCCGCGCCGGCCGTTGGGTGAGCCGGATCTCCGGCAACGCGTGGCACTCGCTGAACCAGGGGCCCGTCGGGATCGCGGTCCGCGAGCACGCCCGCGTCGCGGCCGGCGTGGTCGTCGGGGTCGGCATGTTGGTCCTCGTGCTCTGGAACAACCCCACCGGCATCGTCGTGCTGCTCATCGCGATCGTCGTGGCTCTGCTGCTCGCCGCCGTCTGGGGGATGGCGCACCGGAAGGTCGAAGCCGGCCTCCCGGCGGGCTGAGGACACCGGACCGCGCGCACCGCCAGCCGTCGGACGACCGTTGGTGCGCGTCAGGAGCGACACGCCGGCCGACACGCCGTGATCGACGCGCCACGTCTACCAACGGTCGTCGGTCGGCGGGGTCCGGGTCAGCCGGCGTCGCCCCGGTGGATCGGGGCGTGCGGGAACGACGTCTCGGCGACGCCTTCCAGCTCGGCCCGGTGGTTGCGGATGAGGTCGAGGTTGCGGTCGCGCAGGTGGTCGAAGGCCTGGCCGACGTTGGACCCGGGTGTCAGCGACGAGAGCGCCTCGGCCGGGTCGAGCCGCGCTGTCACCCAGCCGGGGTGCGTCGCGGCCTTGGCCACGATGTGCCCGATCGGCGTCACGATGTGCGAGTTGCCGAAGTAGAGCACGCCGGCCGGGTCGGCGCCGACGGCGTTGGCGCCGATGACGTAGACGTGGTTGTCGTAGGCACGCGCCCTCGACGTGAGGTCCCAGATGTCGGCCGAGCGCAGCAGCGCCGACGGGCGGCAGATGACCTCGGCGCCCTGCACGGCCTGGATCCGCGACAGCTCGGGGTAGTCGCCGTCGAAGCAGATGATCATGCCGATCCGGCCGAGCTCGGTGTCGCACACCGTGACGGTGTCGCCAGGCGTCACCCAGCCGCCGCCGGAGACGATCTCGGAGCAGAACGGGTGCGTCTTGCGGTAGGTGCCGAGCAGGTCGCCCGCCGGGCCGATGAGCGCCGACGAGTTGTAGACGACGCCCCGCTCCGGGCCGCGCTCGTAGGTGCCGAAGCAGATGTGCACGCCCAGTTCGCGTGCGACGGCCTGGATCGACTCGATCATCGCGCCCGGCAGCTCGGTGACGAGGTCCCAGAGCTCCTCCTTGGAGCAGCCCGGGGTGAAGCCGGTGCTCGCCGTCTCGGGCAGGACGACGAGCTCGGCGCCGGTGGCGGCGACGCACGCGCGGGTCATCTCGACGCACGTGTCGACGTTGGCGCGGATCGTCTCGGGGGTGAGGGGAGCCGCGACGGGGGCGACCTGGACAGCCGCGGCGGTGAACGCGCGCACTGTCACCGCCTCCCGATGGCCCAGCCGACGACGACGCCGACGAGGGCGACGGCTCCGCCGGTGACGACGCCGAGGGCGAAGTCGCGCCCGGCGAACGGCGCCGCGGGGGCCGGCCGGCCGGCATACGTCACGGGCGCAGGCGCCCCACTGGGTATGCCGGGTGCTCCCGTCGGCGTGACGGCCTCGGGAGCGCTCGGGGCGGGGACACGGACGCCGGAGATGTCGGCGTCGACGGCGGAGAAGAACTGTCCTGCCATCTTCTTCGTGATACCGGCGAGCATGCGCTGGCCGACGCCGCCGATGACCCCGCCGACGGAGGCGTCGGCGTCGTAGGTGAGCTCGGTGCCGCCGGCGAGGGACGGCGCCAGGCGCACGACGACGTCGGCGTCGACGGTGCCGGGCGCGCCCGCGCCGGAGGCCTTCATGGTGAAGGAGTCGGGGTGCTTAGGGTCGCGGAGCGAGACCTCGCCGTCGTAGGTGCCCTTGATCGCCGCGACCCCGGCCGTGACCGTCATCGCGTAGTGGTCGGGACCGAGCTCGGTGAGGCGCTCGCAGCCGGGGAGGCAGCGCGCGAGCACGGCCGGGTCGTGGAAGGCGTCCCACACCTGCTGCGGGTCGGCCGCGAGAGTGGCGGATCCGGTGATCTTCATGCGGACGGCTCCTTCGATGACGTGTGTGACAGGCGGTGCAGCGACGGGATCTCGCCGTCCGCGTGGCGGCGGCGCAGCTCCCAGAGCTCGTTGGGCGAGATCGGCATCCGGGTGATCGGGAAGCCCTCGGCGTCCTCGATGGCCGAGGCGATGACGGCCGACACGGGGATACACCCCGCCTCGCCGGCACCCTTGATGCCCAAGGGATTCAGCGGGCTGGGGGTCTCGAGGTGGTCGGCCTCGATGGTCGGCACCTCGGACGCGTAGGGCATGAGGAAGTCCATGAAGCTCGCGTTGAGCAGCTGCCCGGACTCGTCGTAGGCCATCCGCTCGTAGAGGGCGCCACCCACACCTTGGGCGACGCCGCCGTGGACCTGGCCCTCGACGATCATCGGGTTGATCATCGTGCCGCAGTCGTGGATGACGCAGTAGCGCAGGATCTTGATCTCGGCCGTGACCGGGTCGGTCTCGACGATGGCTGCGTGCATGCCGTTGGCGAAGGTCGCTTGGGTGGGGGAGTAGAAGCCCTTGCCCTCGAGGCCCGGCTCCTCGCCCTCGGCGACGGGCGGCTTGTCGGGGTCGAACGTGCCGGCGAACTGCGTTGCGGCCTTGGCGGCTTCGTCGAACGCGTAGCGCAGCGGGTTGGAAAGCACCGACACCGTGCCGAGGCTCATCGACGTCGTCGGGGCGCCCTTGACGCGCACCGTGCCCTCGACGATCTCGAGGTCGTCGGGCGACACCTCGAGGGCGTCGGCGGCGATGCGCAGCGCCTTCTCGCGCACCTTGCGGGCGCCGAGGGCGATGGCGCTGCCGCTCATGACCGCGGCGCGCGACGCGAAGGTGCCCACGGCATACGCCATCTTGCGGGTGTCGCCCGTCGTGACGTGGACGTCCTGCATGCGGACGCCGAGCTCCTGGGCGACGATCTGCGCGAAGACGGTCTCGTGGCCCTGACCCTGCGACGTCAGGCCCGTCGCCACGTTGACCCGGCCGCTCGTCTCGATCTGGATGTGGCCGCCCTCGTAGGGCCCGACGCCGGTTCCCTCGACGTAGCAACCGATCCCGAGGCCGACCTTGCGTCCCTCGGCCTCGGCCTGGCGGCGGTAGTCGGCGAAGTCGTCCCAGCCGACGAGCTCCTTGAGCTTGGCGAGGCTGGCCGGGAAGTCACCGGAGTCGTACTTCAGCGGGCGGCCGTCCTGGAAGAGCAGGCCGTGGTCGTAGGGCATCTCGCTCGGCAGGATGAAGTTGCGCGAGCGCACCTCGGCGCGGTCGAGGCCGAGCTCGTCGGCGATGGCGTCCATGGTGCGCTCCATCGCGAAGACGCCCTGCGGACGGCCGGCGCCCCGATAGGGCGTCACGAGAACGGTGTTCGTGTAGAGCGACCAGAACTCGCAGCGGTAGGTCCCGGGCTTGTAGGGGCCGAGCAGCTGGGTCGAGGTGATGATCGGGACGATGATCCCGTAGGGGGTGTAGGCGCCGTTGTCGTGCCAGAACTTGACGTCGAGCGCGAGCAGGTGGCCCTCGTCGTCGAAGCCGACAGTGACCCGCTGGAGCTGGCCGCGCTCGTGCGCGGCGCTGATGAAGTGCTCGCGCCGGTCCTCGGCCCACTTGACCGGGCGTCCGACGAGCATGGCGGCCCACGGCACGAGGACCTCCTCGGGCCACGGGTGCACGATCTTGACGCCGAAGCCGCCGCCCACGTCGGGGGCGATGCACTCGACCTTCGCGAGGGGCAGGTCGAGCTTGGCCGCGACGGCGGCGCGGACGCCGGTCGAGGTCTGCGTCGAGGAGTACATCCGCAGCTCGCCGCGGTCCCGGTCCCAGCGCGCGTAGACGCCCCGGCCCTCCATCGGCATGCAGGCGCTGCGCTCGATGTCGAGGTCGAGCGTCAGGGTGTGCGGCGCGGCGGCCATGGCGGCGTCGACGTCACCGACCTCCTGGAGCATGTGGGCCGCGACGTTGCCGGGCACGTCGTCGTGGACGAGCAGGTCGCCGTCCCGGGCGTGCTCGATGCCGACGACGACGGGCAGCTGGTCGTAGGTGACGCGGATGCGCTGGCAGGCGTCCTCGGCGACGTATCGGTCGGTCGCGACGACCATCACGATCGGCTCGCCGACGTGGTTGACCTCGTCCTTGGCCAGGGCGTAGCCGGTGCGCCCGTGGGTCAGCGTCGGGTGCGGGATGAGCAGCGGCAGCGGCTCGCCGACCCGGCCGGGGAGGTCCTCGTGGACGTAGATGCCGACGACGCCCTCGACGTCGATGGCGTCCGAGGCGTCGATGTCGACGATGCGCGCGTGGGCGTGCGGGCTGCGGACGAAGGCTGCCGCCAGGGCGTCGTGGCCGAGGTCGTCGAGGTAGCGGCCACCGCCGGTGACGAGGCGCGGGTCCTCCTTGCGCTTGATCGGCGCGCCGAACATCTGCGTCGTCATGACTGCTCCTCGGTGGCGCCTGCGCGCTCGGCCCTGATCTCGGCGGCGCGCAGGACGCTCTTGACGATGTTCTGGTAGCCGGTGCAGCGGCACAGGTTGCCCGAGATCGCCTCTCGCGCCTCCTCGCTCGTCGGAGAGGGGTTCTCCTCGAGGTATGCCGTCACAGTCGTGAGGAAGCCCGGGGTGCAGAAGCCGCACTGGAGCCCGTGGCACTCGGCGAAGGCCTGCTGGACCGGGTTCATCGACTCGCCGGTCGGCGCGACCCGGGCGTCGGGCGCCGAGCAGAGGCCCTCGACCGTCGTGATCGCGTGGTCCTGGGCCGTGACGGCGAACATCAGGCACGAGCGCATCGGCTGGTCGTCGACGAGGACGGTGCAGGCGCCGCACACGCCGTGCTCGCAGCCGACGTGGGTGCCGGTGAGCTCGAGGTCGTGGCGCAGGAAGTCCGAGAGGAGGCGGCGGGCCGGGACGGTGGCCGAGCGGCGCACCCCGTTGACCGTGACCGTCACCTCGTGGAGCGTCTCGCTGGTCGTGTCAGTCATGGCTGGCTCCTGCGCGGTCGGCGGCCTGGGGGAGGGTGCGGCGGGTGAGCTCCGCGACGAGCATGCGGCGGTAGTCGGCACTCGCGTGGATGTCGCCCTCGGGCTCGACGTGCTCGCGCACCGCCTCGGCGGCCGCGTCGAGCGCCGCGTCCCACGCGCCCGTGCCCGGCTCGACGCCACCGAGCGCCGGCCCGAGGTCGAGCACGGACGGGACGTCGGTGACGGAGACGAACGAGGCGCGAGCGGCCGACACGACGCCGTCGGTCACCGTGACCGCCACCCCGACGCCGGCCATCGCATAGTCGCCGTGACGCCGTGCGGCCTCGGTGAAGGCGGTGCCGGTCCCGGACGGGAACCGGCCGAAACGCACTGCCACCGCGAGCTCCTCGGCCGCGAGCGACGTCTCGAGCGCGCCGAGGAAGAAGTCGGACCAGCCGATCTCGCGCGCCCCGGCGGGCCCCGCCACCTCGACGACGCCGTCGGTCAGCGCGAGGATCGCCGGCATCTCACCGGCCGCGTCGGCGTGCGCGATGGAGCCGACCGTCGTGCCCCGGTTCCGGATGGCGGGGTGGGCGACGTTGACGAGCGCCTGGCGCAGGAGGGGGAGGACGGCATACGCACTCTCGGAGCGCTCGAGGCCGGCGTGGCGCACGAGCGCGCCCACCCGGACGGCCGACGGCGTCACCTCGATCGTGTCGAGGCCGGCGACGCGGTTGATGTCGACGAGGTGCGCCGGCGAGGCCAGGCGCATGTTGAGGATGGGGATGAGGCTCTGGCCGCCCGCGAGGACCTTGCCGTCGTGACCGACCTCGGTGAGGACGGAGACGGCCTGCTCGACGGTGAGCGGTGCGTGGTGCTCGAAGGGGGCGGGCTTCACCGAACCGATCCTGCCTTCCGACCCCCGGTGGGGACTAGTGATCGTTGTGCATCGCTGCACGTGGGCTTTTGGCAACTTCTGCCGTGAACGGCCGTGGGCCCCCGATGCGAGATCGGAGGCCCACGGGCGCGTGGTGCGTGCTGTCTCAGCGGCGGCGCAGGTCCGGTCCGCCCGGGCGGTCCTGGTAGAGGTCGTCGATGCCGTCGGCGTCGCCGTAGTCCCCTTCCCGTTCGCCGAGCGAGATCATCGTGCCGCTCGCGGCGTCGGCCCGCTCACGCAGGTCCGCCGGGGCGAGGGCGCGGGCCGCGTGGTAGGCCACGATGGTCACGATCGTGCCGAGCGCGATGCCACCGAGCGTGAAGTCCGACGTGAAGACGAGCGAGACGCCGCCGATGCCGATGATGATGCCGGCCGCGATGGGCACGAGGTTGATCGGGTTGCCGAAGTCGACCCCGTTCTCCTTCCAGATCTTCGCGCCGAGCAGGCCGATCATGCCGTAGAGCACGACGGTGATGCCGCCGAGCACGCCACCCGGCACGGAGGCGACGAGGGCGCCGAACTTCGGCGAGAGGCCGAAGATGATCGCGACGATCGCGGCGACGTAGTAGGCGGCCGTCGAGTAGACGCGGGTGGCCGCCATGACCCCGATGTTCTCGGCGTACGTCGTCGTCGGCGAACCACCGACGGAGCTCGCGATGACCGTACCGATGCCGTCGGCGGCGATGGCCCGGCCCATGTAGGGGTCGAGGTTCGTCTTCGTCATCTCGGCGACGGCCTTGACGTGGCCGGTGTTCTCGGCGACGAGGGCGATGACGGCCGGGAGCACGAGCAGGATCGCGGCGATCGAGAACGACGGTGCGTGGATGCCGACGATCTCCTTGCCGTCGGCGCCGGTCGTCGACGTCGGCGGGAGGCCGAACCACGGCTGAGCGGCGAGGTTGTCGAAGTTCGTCCGGAAGTGCGTCGTGACCTTGCCGGCGCCGGCGTCGTAGGACGTGATCTGCCCGAACACCTTGTCGAAGAGCCACGAGATGACGTAGCCGAAGATGAGCGCGAGGAAGACCGCGATGCGCGACGCGAAGCCCTTGAAGGCGACCGCGCAGATGATCGTGAACGCCATGACGAGCAGCGCCACCCACTGGTCCTGGGGCCAATAGATGCTGGCGACGACCGGCGCGAGGTTGAAGCCGATGAGCATCACGACGGCGCCCGTCACGACCGGCGGCAGCACCTTGTGCAGCACCGCGGACCCGGCGAAGTGGATTGCCACACCGATGAGCGCGAGCACGGCGCCGGCGACGAGGATCGCGCCCGTCACGTCGGCGGACGTGCCGCCCTGCGCACGGATGGCCGCCACCGCGCCGACGAAGCTCGCCGACGTGCCGAGGTAGCTGGGCACCTTGCCCTTGACGATGAGCAGGAAGCAGATCGTCGCGATCCCGCTCATCATGATCGCGAGCTGGGCGTTGAGGCCCATGACCAGCGGGAAGACGAAGGTCGCCCCGAACATCGCGACGACGTGCTGCGCACCCAGACCGACCGTCCTGCCCCACGCCAGTCGTTCGTCCGGGGCCACGACGTCGTCGGGGCCCATCGTCTTGCCGTCCCCGTGCAGTTTCCAGCCCAAGCCCAAAGCCATTCCGACTCCTATGGTTGCCCCATGAGGTGATGGGGGTCACGTCCCACTCCGGGATGGCCGAAAACTACTCCCACGACAGGGGACTGCGTTCGTCAAACGTTGATACACGCCGACGGAGACCCTCTGGCAGGAGATGACGTATGCCGGGTGCCCGACTTGTCGGGTCCCGCCGGGTGCGTGGAGGTTCGCACCCCCCTTCGGCAATCGAAAGAGCAATCCGCCCGCCTCGGGACCAGGCGACGGATTGCTCTTTCGATTGCCGTCCGACGGCATACGCCATCGCGTGGGGTCAGATGCCGCGCATCTGGTGGATCTTCAGAGCGAGGTCCGCGCGTCCTCCTTCTGTAATCGAAAGAGCAATCCGCCCCTCACGCGCGTGGGACCGCGCGCTCGCGCTGGGAGGGGGACGGATTGCTCTTTCGATTGTCGTGGGGGTGCCGGAACGAGTCAGATGCCGCGCATCTGGTGGATCTTCAGMGCGAGGGCGAGCGTCAGGCGCAGGTCGGGGTCGGTCGTGAAGGGGCCGAGGATCTTCTCGAGCTTGCCGATGCGGTAGCGCAGCGTGTTGTAGTGGAAGAAGAGCAGACGGGCGGTCTCGGCGACGTTCATGTTGGTGTCGAGCAGGATGCTCAGGGTCTGGCGCAGGCCGGCATACTCCGGCGAGTCGTCGGTGGCGAGCTCGCGCAGCGACTCGGTGACGAAGCGGCGCAGGTCGGCGCCGTCAGGGATGAGCGCGAGCAGGCGGTAGATGCCGAGGCCGTCGACGTGCGTCAGGGCGCCGTCGCCGTGCATCTGGCGTCCGACCGTGACCGCCGAGAGCGCCTCGTCGTACGCGTGGGGCAGGCCGGCCGGGGACGTGATCGGCCGCGACACCCCGGCGGAGAAGCTGCGCCGACCGCCGCCGCCGTCGCCGCGCACGACCCGAACGTACTCGCCGACGATCCGCATCACGGTCTCGGTCTCCGCCTCGGCCGGGACGCCGATGAGGGCGACGACCTCGCGGCTGAATCCCATGACGGGAGAACGGGAGTCGCGCACAGCCACGGCGTGCGTCCAGGCCCGGGCGAAGCGCTGCTGGAGGAAGCGCACCTCGTCGGCGTCGCGGGTCGAGCGGTCGTCGTCCTCGTCGGTCTCGGCGACGACGACGACCATCGGGCGGTCGATGTCCCAGCCGAGCGAGCTCGCGTGGGCCACGGCCTCGACGGGGGAGCCGGCGCGACCGGCCAGCGCGTCGCGGAGGAACTCGGCGCGGTACTTGCTCTCCACCGCCGAGACGGCCTCGTCCTTGGTGATGGCGAGGGCGGCGACCGTCGCGGCCCGCTCGAGCAGGCGCACGTCGTCGACCGTGAGGTGGCGGTGGCTGCAGAAGGCGATGAGGACGCCGTGGTCGAGGTGTCCGGCGACGATGCGCACGGCGGAGCGGTTCGCCGTCGGTCCGTCGGGGCGCGGGCCCATCGGCTCGGCCTCCGTGAGCAGCCGGCCGGTGCGGTCGAAGCACTCGAGCGACAGCGTGCGCTCCAGCTCCTGCGGCGACCCGGCGCGGGCGATGACGCGGCCGTCCGTCGTCGTCACCATCACGGCGCCGTCGAGGAAACCGACGACCTGCTCGCAGAGGTCGTCGAGCGAGCCGCCGGCGAGGACGATCTGCACGAGCGCCCGGTCGGCGTCCTCGAGCCGGCGCAGGATCGCGGTCTGGTGCTCGAGGATCGCGCTGAGCACCTCGGTGGTGAACGTCGCGATGTGCTCGAGCGGGACGTCGATGACCGGCAGCCCGGTCAGCTCGGCCGCGGACACGAGCGCGGCGAGGGGCTTGCCGCTGAGCCCCGAGACGACGAGCGCGGCGGCGCCGGCCGAGTCCAGGGCCGTCACGACGTCGCCGAGGTCACGGAGGTCGCCGTCCAGCTCGGCCAGGCCCGCGGCGTCGGTGAGGACGAGCCGGTGGGCGAGTCGCGTCCTGGGGTCCGAGTCGGGGTCCGAGCCGGTGTCCGCGTCGGCACCCGCGTCGCGCAACGCCGACCTGAGCGGCGTCGTGCTGTCGACGCTGACGTCGAGGCGACGATGGCCGGCGCGGACGGCGCCGTGGGCGGCGGCGGCGAGCCCGGCGATGAGCCGCAGGGAGATGCCGGACACCTCGGGCTCGGCGTCCCGGGGGCGCGCCGGTGCTGGCAAGTCACCCTCGGGTGCGGCCGGATCGTTGGCAACTTTCACCATGAGCGCACCCTACCCAGCGTCGATAGCGTCGCGTCAGCGGTCCGCGTCTGCGGTCCATCACACGGCGCGGGAGGTGCGGATGGGCGACGGTCTCGAGGTGACGCTGCTGCCCGCCGCGGTGTCGCCGCTCGTCGCCGCCGAGGTGGCCGGTGCGCCCCGGCGCTGCCGGGTGCTCGCGGCGTTCCCGATGTGCCTCTATCTCGACCTCGGCGCGCACGAGCGGGTCCTCGCCGTGCTCGCCTCCGACGCCGTCGCCCTGCCCATCGGCATCCGGCTCGCCCTGCCGTCGACCGAGGTCCGCTGGGGCGTCGAGCCCGGTGCGCACGTGGTCGTGGGTGAGGGGCGCGTATGCCTTCCGCGGGCTGACGTCGTCGCCGTGCGACCCCTGCGGCCGGGTCTGGTGCGGCCGGCGGCCCGCGGGACAGGGGCCGGGGCGGCCGCGCTGCCCGAGCCCGGTGTCCTCGGTGACCTCGCCCACGACCTGACGGCTGCGGCCCTGGCCGGTCGCTCGCCCGAGGCCGGCGTCCGCGGCCTCGTCGGCGTTGGTCGTGGGCTGACCCCGAGCGGAGACGACGCCCTCTGCGGGGTGCTGCTCACCCTCGCGGCGGTCGATGTGCCGGGCGCCCGACACGCCGGGGCCGCCGTCGCCGTTGCCGTGCGCAGCGCGCTGTCGCGGACGACGAGCCTGTCCGCCGCGCTCCTCGTCGCCGCCGGGGAGGGGTATGCCGTCCCGGACGTCGCGCGCCTCGTCACCCTCGTCGCCGGGGCCGGGTCGATCGGCCGGAACGACCGCCCCGAACCCGTCCCTGGCGGAGGTTCCCGTGGTTCGGTCCGGCCGCTCGGACCGTCCACCGATCTCACCGGCCCCACCAGCCTCACCAACCTCACCGACCTCGTCGGCCGGGTGCTCGCCATCGGGCACTCCTCCGGCCGGGACCTGCTCTCCGGCGTCAGCGGTGCGCTCCGTGCCGTCGACGCCCTCCCGTCCGTCTCCCGCCAACACCCCCACGAAGGAGCCCACCGTGGCTGACCACGTCGAGCTGAGAACCGGCGCCTACTTCGACTCCGTGACCCTGATGCAGGTCTCGCGCACCGTCGCCGCCGCCCCCGGGGTGGAGGCCGCCCAGGTCGCCATGGCGACCGAGCTCAACCTCGAGGTCATCCGCGGCATGGGGTTCGAGGTGCCGGACTCGGCGCCGAACGACCTCGTCGTGGCGATCCGGGGCGACGAGGCCGGTATCGCCGCCGGTCAGGCCGCGCTCGAGTCCGCGCTCACCCAGAGCCGTTCTGCTGCAAGCGGTTCCGGTGGATTCGGTGAGGCGCCTGCGGCCCGGACGCTCGGTGGCGCGATCCGCCGGTCCGGCGCCGACCTGGCCCTCGTCTCGGTCCCCGGCGAGCACGCCGCCGCCGAGGCGTTCGACGCCGTCCGGGCCGGGATCTCCGTCATGGTCTTCTCCGACAACGTTCCCGTCGAGGACGAGGTCCGCCTCAAGGACGCCGCGGCTGCCGCCGACGTGCTCGTCATGGGTCCGGACTGCGGCACCGCCGTCGTCGGCGGCGTGGCGCTCGGCTTCGCCAACGTCGTGCGCTCGGGCTCCGTCGGCCTCGTCGCGGCCTCGGGCACCGGGGCGCAGCAGGTCATGTGCCTGCTCGACGCGGCCGGGGTCGGCATCAGCCACTGCCTCGGGGTCGGCGGCCGTGACCTGTCCTCCGCCGTCGCTGCGCGCTCGACGAAGCAGGCGCTCGCCGCGCTCGCGGCCGACCCGGAGACCACGTCGATCGTCGTCGTGTCCAAGCCCCCCGCGCCCGAGGTGCTCGCAGACCTGGAGGCGTATGCCGCCGCCCTCGGCAAGCCGGTCCTCTGGGCGACGCTCGGGGCCGGGCGACCCGACCTCACCACCGCGGTCGAGGCGGCGCTGGCCGCCACCGGTCACGTCGTGCCGGAGACGTGGCGCACGTGGCGGCCCGGCGTCTCAGACGACGACTGGGCGAAGCTCACGCCGGAAGCCCGATCGGCAGCAGTTCAGGGGAGCTCGCTGCGTGGGCTCTTCTGCGGCGGCACGCTCGCCGACGAGGCGATGCTCGTGGCCGGCGAGGTGCTCGGGGACATCAAGTCCAACATCCCCCTCCGGCCCGAGCTCGGGCTCGGTGCCGACCTGCGCGACCCCGGGCACGTCGTCATCGACTTCGGCGACGACACGATGACCGTCGGCCGCGCGCACCCGATGATCGACCCCTCGCTGCGGCTCGAGCGGATCGCCGTCGAGGCCGCCGACCCGACGTGTGGCGTGCTGCTCCTCGACCTCGTCCTCGGTCACGGCGCCCATCCAGATCCCGCGCCCGAGCTCGCCGATGCCATCCGGGCGGCGCGCGCGACCGCCGCCGCTGACGGCCGGCACCTCGACGTCGTCGTCTCCCTGACCGGATCCGAGGGTGACCCCCAGGGACTCGAGCGGAGCGCCAGCCGGCTCGTCCAGGCCGGTGCGGTCGTCATGCTGTCGAATGCGGCCGCCACCCGCGAGGCCCTGCGGCTGCTCGGCCACGACGTGACGAAGCCGGACCGCGCGACGAGCGACACGGCATACGCGACCGAGCCTGCGGCCCAACGAAATGCGGGTGATGAGCAGCTCCACGGACTGCTCAGCAACGACGTCTCCGTGGCGTCTGCGGGGGTGTCGCTCTTCTCGGACGCCCTTCGAGCGCAGGCCGTCTCGGTCACCGAGGCGGCGTGGCAGCCGCCGATGGCGGGCACCGCTGGTGACCTGGCCCGTGTCCTTGCCGACTCACGACGCGACGCGGCCAACGCCGAGGCGCTGCGCCGGATGACCGCCGCCGGCGCCGACCTCGTCGACGTGCGGCCCGCGCACGAGGTGCTGGGGCTCGAGCGCGGCACGTTCCTGCACGCCGGGCCGCCGATCGAGTTCGCCCGTGCCTCAGGGCCGCTCAAGGGTGCGCTGATCGGCGCCATGCTCTTCGAGGGCCTCGCCGACACCGCGGAGGAGGCCGAGGCCAAGCTCGAGAAGGGTGACGGCGTCACCCTCGAGCCGTGCCACCACCGCGACGCCGTCGGCCCCATGGCCGGCGTCATCAGCCCGTCGATGTGGGTCTACGAGCTGCGCGACGAGGTGCACGACAACACGTCGTGGTGCTCGCTCAACGAGGGTCTCGGCAAGGTGCTGCGCTACGGCGCATACGGGCCCGAGGTCATCGACCGGCTGCGGTGGATGAACACCGTGCTCGGGCCGATCCTCCAGCAGGCCGTGCGCGCCCGCGTCGAGCAGCAGGGCCCCATCGACATCAAGGCGATCATCGCCCAGATGCTCCAGATGGGCGACGAGGGCCACAACCGCAACCGCGCCGGGTCCCTCATGCTCCTGCGCGAGCTCCTGCCGACGATGATCACGGCCGACGCGCCGTCGGCCGACATCGCCGAGGCGGTGCGCTTCTCGGGCGCCAACGAGCACTTCTTCCTCAACCTCGGCATGCCGGCGTGCAAGCTGAGCACCCTTGCCGCCCATGGCATCCCGGGATCGAGTGTCGTCACGACGATGGCGCGCAACGGCACCGACTTCGGCATCCGCGTGTCGGGCACGGGCGACCAGTGGTTCACCGGTCCCGCCAACACGCCCGAAGGGCTCTTCCTCGGCGCCTACGGCCCGGACGACGCGAACCCCGACATCGGCGACTCGGCCATCACCGAGACGGCCGGCATCGGCGGCTTCGCCATGGCCGCGGCGCCGGCGATCGTGAAGTTCGTCGGCGGTGACGTGCCCTTCGCGCTGCGGGCCACGCAGACGATGTACGAGATCACGGTGGGGGAGCACACGGCCTACCAGGTGCCGATCCTCGAGTTCCGGGGGACGCCGACCGGCATCGACGTCGCCGCGGTCGCGCGGACCGGCATCCTGCCCCAGATCAACACCGGCATGGCCGGCCGCGTCGCGGGCACGGGCCAGGTCGGCGCCGGCCTCGTGACGCCCCCGGAGCAGTGCTTCACCCAGGCCCTGGCGGCCCTCGCCGCCGCCACCAAGGAGCCCTGACACCCCCGAAGTCGAGTGCCCACTTCCCGACGGCTTGGCTTCAGATCGTCTGCGCAACACGGATTGCGTGGAGGCAGGCGATGGGTGGAATCCCGGGGACGTATTCCTGGGCTCAGCGGCAGCAGGCGTTGGGGCTGCTGGAGCAGGGCCTACCGGCGTTGGAGGTAGCGCGGCGGATCGCGGTGGACCGTCGCGCGGTGGGTCGATGGGCCAAGGTGGTGGGTATGACCTTTCGGATGGGGCCCGTCGGTGGCCTCGCGCGCCCTGCCGCACCGGTGAGCGAGGGTGACTGGACCGACGCGCGGGGGCGTCTGACCGACGCCGGCCGGGGCGTGATCGCGCTGCGGCTGGGCGAGGGCCACCGCCCGGCCCGGATCGCCGCGGAGCTGGGCGTGCACCGATCCAGCGTGACCCGGGAGCTGGCCCGCAACCGCGTCGGCGGGGTGTACTCGGTCCGGATCGCGCAGCAACGCACCCACG